>JAAVEC010000045.1 GCA_014801485.1 Bacteroides sp. | reverse complement strand
GCCCTGCGGACCGAATGCGGCGACCGGGCGGTGCTCCGCGCCCTCCACTTCTATTTCCTTGATCTGCGGTTCTTCAGGGCAGAAAGGCGTGAATTTCAAATCCGTGGCCCGCCCGCCACGCAATCCGGAAATCATTCCGGCAACGTGATTCTCAAACTCGGGAGTGATACCGCCGTTCAGGTATATCTCCAGATTGTCGCGGCACAGGAGGCGGTGGAGATATGCCAGGGTGTCGTCTCGGGTGATTCCGGCAAAATCCTCAGGCATATTGCGCGTAGCGAAAGTATGTGCCGGGCCGGCAATGAGCGCGATTGCGTTGCGCTCGGCGATGTCGTCCACCCTCGAACGGTTGTAGGCACATTGGGCTGCCAGCATAGACTTGATGGATTCCAGACGTATATCCGGAAACTCCGGAGCTTCGATAATCGACTCCAGGAGGGGCAGGAGTTCGGCGATATATTTTGCCGGAGCGGTGAGGTCGAGGCGCGTGAAGTGGTCGGTGCAGCGGCCGGCCATGGATGCGCCATGAAAGTCGAGGATGTCGGCAGTGTGGTCCACATCGTATTTGCGCGAGCCCTCCGGAAGCACCCTGGCAGCCGCTTCGGCCAGGGCAGGGGACGGAGCCTCGTCCTTGCCGCCTCGCGCCAGCACGCAGATGCGTGCCATGGGGCAATCTTCGTCGGCAACGACGTGCAGATTCACACCCCCGGCTTCGTAGTTTCGCTCAGGTGGCAGCGACATGCGTGCGAAAGGCTTCACAGGCGGGGCTATGCGACGGTCGAGTGGCTTACTCATGGCGGTCGAGCATTTTTTGAGCTTCTTCGAGGTCGGCCGGTGTGTCGATGCCCACGGTGACTGCATCGCACACAGCCGTGCGGATACGCATTCCGGCTTGCAGCCAGCGCAGCTGTTCGAGACTCTCGGCTTTTTCGAGTGAGCTTGGCGGCAGGGAGGTGATAGCGTTCAGTGCAGCAGCGCGATAGGCATATAGCCCCACGTGTATGTAATATTGATTAAGTGCAGGCCAGAGCTCCGTATCCCGGCCCCTGACGGCCGGAATCACCGAACGCGAGAAATAGAGCGCTAATCCCATGTCGTCGCGCACGGCCTTGACCTTGTTGGGGTCGGCCAGCTCGGCATAAGTGCCGCTGAAAGGGCGCACTATGGTGGCAATGTCGGTGTCGGGGTGGTCAAAACATGCCGCGAGCGCACGCAGTTGTTCCGTGCTGATGAAAGGTTCGTCGCCCTGAATGTTCACCACCACGTCGCCGGGGGCACCAAGGAGAGCGAAAGCTTCGCGCACGCGGTCGGTGCCGCTGGGATGCTCGGGCGATGTCATGACTGCGACACCACCGAAGGCTTCTACGGCGGAAGCGATGCGCCCGTCGTCGGTGGCCACCGCCACGTGGTCAAAAACCTGCGCCGCGCGCTCATACACCCATTGCACAACGGGCCGGCCGCCCAGGAGTGCCAGCGGTTTGCCCGGGAAACGCGTGGATGCGTAGCGGGCGGGTATTATAGCCGTGATTTTCATTTGCTTTTTTTTCTGAAATAGCGTGGCACGAGGAATGCGCCGGCTACGAGATATACATAATAAGAATAAAGACGCCAGATGATGGCCAACACGAGCGCCATGCTCACGTTGCCGATGAGGTCGCCATAGTAATTGGAGAAGAGCCATTCGCTCACACCGCTGCCGCCCGGTGTGGGACTCACCATGAGTACCACCCACACCACGAACTGGCGGCCAAAGACCAGCAGGCCGTCGGCCGACGGAACAAAGCCCCAGAAGAGCGCATTGACCACAAGGTAGCGCGAGAACCACGATACCACAGTGGCGCCGAACACCTGCAACCACCAGCGGCGCGTGCAACCGCGCACGTGGGCTGAGGTGGCAATCATATTGTCGGTCATGCGCTTGATGCCTCCCTGCCAGCGCCGGAGCCAGCGCAGCGAGAAGATACGCATAAGCGTGCGAGCCACTGCTTGAGGTTTCCACAGAATGCCCGCGTAGAGCAGTCCCGTATATAGCACAATTGCGAAATAGACAGTCCAGAACACGATGCGCACACTACCCAGAATGGCGCCACCTTGGCCGAAAAGATCGTCGAACGGCAGCAAGAGAACCAGCACCGGACAGAACACCACGAAGAACAGCTCGTCGAGCAGCAGCGTGGTGAGGGTGAGGGTGGTGGCGCGCCCCACGGAGATGCCTTCGCGCATGAGGTAGAATATTGCTGCCGGACTGCCGCCCACGGCCGACGGTGTGACGGCCGAGGTGAAGGCACACATCAGGTCGACCTGGAAAGCTCGCTTCCACGACAGTTCGCCATCGGTGATGGAGCGGAACCGCCAGGCCAGTCCGAAATCGCGGCCACACATTGCCACACCGGCCATAAAGAGGCACACAATCATTCTGGCGTCGAAGTGGAAACCCTTCAGAGCCTCCGGGTTGAACTCCCGGGAGAACATCCATGCCCCGGCGCCGATACCGATGGACGTGGCAAGAGCCACCTTCCAGCCGGTCTTGGAGAGTTCTGATTTGCCCATGACCTATTTGGCGGCTTGCAGCGCCTCTATGAGCAGAGTCACGGCCTCCACAGGGTCGGGAGCATCCGCGATAGACGAGCCCACTGCTACACCGCTCGCACCGGCCACCATCATCTCTATGGCCTCGTCGGGCGTGAATTCGCCGCGAGCCACGATGGGGAGGTTTACCTCAGCCTCGCGCACAGTCTTCACGATGGCTTCCACCTGAGCCACCGTCAGGCCCGCCGGCAGTGTGGCATAGTCTATGTCGAGATTCTGCACCTTGAGGATATCCTCGGCGCGTGTCACCTCAATTCCGATAATAGCCTCGGCACCGAGTTGCTCTCGCACCGCGGCGGCTTCAGCCGCTCTCGCGCCCCTGAGCTGCACTCCGTGCAATCCGGTTTCGCGCGCCACTTCGGGGCGGTCCACGATGGTGAGAAAAGTGCCGGTTTCAAGGCACAGGTCCTTGAGTTCGAGGGTGGTGGAGCGCACGAAGTCGTCCGAGGCTCCCGGAAGGTCGAGCTCCACCCAGTGGCAGCCGCCCTCTATAGCCATCTGCGCCAGTTCGGCCACAGAATATTTGTCGTTGACAGAAGCAATGAATTGTAACATATTGCAAATGTACGTTATTTTCGCAACAAAATCAAAATTAGCGGTTAATTTTTAAACCAGTCGGCAAGCACGTAGAAGCTGCCTCCGAGAAAAACCTCCGACGACTGCCGCCGGGCCGCGGCCACAGCCTCGGCCACCGACGGCGACGATACGGCCCTGAGGCCGCGCGCCTGAAGTTTTGCTGCCAGCACATCCGCAGGGATGGCGCGGGGAGTCGAAGCCTGCACGCAGATGTAGCGCGGGGTCGCCGGGAGCATGGCCACAATGCTGTCCACGTCCTTATCGGCGCAAAAACCCAGCACGGCTGTGATATCGGCGCGAGACGCGAGGTGGGCTGCCGTGTACTGCCATGCAGCGGCGTTGTGGCCGGTGTCGCAGAGCACTCCGTCGATGTACTCCCAGCGCCCGTGGAGCGTGCGTCCCACATTGGAAAACGCCTGCACCACAGCCTGAGAATCAATGTGGAATCCTGTGCTCCGGAGCTCCTGCAGGGCACAAAGGATGGTGCGCGTGTTGGCCACCTGAAAAGCGCCCCTCAGGCAAGTGCCGAAAGAGCCGAAAGGCGAAGCAGCGACGTCGACGCTACCATCGTCGTTGAGGGCGGCCGCTATTGAAGCGTCGTCGCAGGCGTAGACTATGCTTGTGCCCACGCTGCGCGCCTCCCCGTCGAATACGTCTCTCACCGAGGGGCCGGCCTCGCCCACAACCACCGGCACTCCGGGCTTGAAAATGCCGGCTTTCTCGCGGGCTATCTGCTCCACGGTGTGGCCCAGCAGATCGGTGTGATCCAGCGATATATTGGTTACGACGCTCAGTGCCGGGTTGATGATATTGGTGCTGTCGAGCCTGCCCCCCAGTCCCACTTCCACCACTGCCACATCCACCTCCATGCGCGCGAAATATTCAAAGGCCATGATGGTGGAAAGCTCAAAAAACGATGCGCCCAGGCTCTCCAGTGCGCGGCTGCGGTAGCGTGCCACGAAATCCACGACAGCTTCCCGTGGAATCAGATTGCCGTTCACGGCTATACGCTCAGCAAAGTCGCTGATATGCGGCGAGGTGTATAGGCCGGTGCGGTATCCTGCCGCAGCGAGTGCCGCAGCGAGAGTGTGGGACGTGGTGCCTTTGCCGTTGGTTCCGGCCACGTGGACACATTTCAGGTGCGTGTGCGGATCGCCGAAGGCGTGCGAGAGTGCAAGCGTGCGGCTCAATCCCGGTTTATAGGCATTGCTTCCGCTGCGCTCAAAGGCAGCGTGCTGCTCGAAGATATAAGAAGTGGCTTCCTCGTAGGTCATGCGCATATTCCGAAAATGAGCCAGCCCAGAAAGCCGGCGGCCATGATAATGATGATAGGATGCAGCCGAGTGAAAAGGTTCACCGCCAGAGCGGCCAGAGCGAGTCCGATGCTACAGACGACGTCGCGCGTGTCGGTGCCGAAATTGGCACCGTTCATGAGCAGCAGTGCAGCCGAGGCTATGAGGCCCACCACCACCGGGCGCAAGCCGGCCATCATGCCGGCGATGAAAGCGCTGTCGCGGTGACGGCGTATATAATGGCTGGCGTAGCGCACGAGCAAAAAAGAAGGCAGAATCACCACCAGAGTGCACAGAATAGAGCCCAGCAGGCCCCACGCAGGAGAGGGGAAGCAGTGGGTTGTGGGCGCCACATATCCTATATACGTGGCCGAATTGATGCCGATGGGCCCAGGCGTCATTTGCGACACAGCCACGATATCCGTGAACGTTTTTTCACTGATCCACCCCGGCGATACAATCTCGTTTTCAATAAGCGCAAGCATCGCATAGCCGCCTCCAAAACCGAAGAAGCCGATTTTGAGGTAGCTCCATATCAGTCGCAGATAAATCATCGCGAGCCCTCCTTTCCGGCTTCAAGCGCTTTGCGGCTGCGGCGCATCAGAAGCCATCCTATAATGGCAGCGGCGGTGATATATAGAATGGGATTCGACACCACCGGCAACTTGGACCACACGGCCAGAGCCACAACCAGCGGAATCCACAGCGTGCGCCACGTGAGGTTCGCCGCCTTGGCCGAAGTGATCACCGGCGCCACGATAAGCGCGACCACCACGGGGCGTATGCCCTTGAAGATGGCCGTGAGGGTGGGGCTGGACGTGATACTTTCCGGGTTGAGGAAAACGGCGATTGCAAGGATTATGAGGAACGACGGCAGGATTGTGCCGCAGGCAGCCGCCATGCTGCCGCGAAGGCCGCGCAACTTATCGCCTACGGCCACCGAGATGTTCACGGCCAGAATGCCCGGCAGCGACTGCGCCACGGCCAGCAGGTCGAGAAACTCGGCACGGTCGATCCATCCGCGCTTATCCACTATCTCGCGTTCAATAAGGCTGATCATTGCCCATCCGCCCCCGAATGTGAAAGCTCCGATGCGGAAAAAGGAGCTGAAAAGGGCCGGCAATAATCCGTGATTCTTTGTAGAGGTCATAGACAAAGCATGAGAATTTTGAGCTGCAAAAATAGCTAATTGGATTATTTTATTCAAAAAACTGGCTCCGAAATTGGTGGTAAATCGTAAAATTGTTAAATTTGCACCAATATCATACTTACATACACGGAATTATATACTGAGCTTTACTTCTATGACTAATCAAAAAGACCTTGGATTCTGGAAACTGTGGAATCTCAGCTTTGGTTTTTTCGGTGTGCAGATTGCGTATGCCCTGCAGAGCTCGCAGGTGAGCCGCATCTTCAGCACCATCGGTGCCGACCCGCACGACCTCAGCTATTTTTGGATTTTGCCTCCCCTGATGGGGCTGATAGTTCAACCCATAGTGGGAGCGGCAAGTGACCGCACCTGGACGCGCCTGGGGCGCCGCCTGCCATATCTCGTAGCGGGCGCGCTTGTAGCCATCGTGGTGATGTGCTTCCTGCCCAATTCCGGCTCTCTGGGTCTCACGGTGTCGCAGGCGATAATATTCGGTCTTATAATGCTCATGTTTCTCGACACCAGCATCAACATGGCCATGCAGCCTTTCAAGATGCTCGTGGGCGATATGGTGAACGAGCGCCAGAAAGGCCTCGCCTATAGCATTCAGAGCTTCCTTTGCAACGCCGGCAGCGTGGTGGGTTATATAGCTCCCATCGTGCTGGCGATGTTTTTAAGCAACACCGCTCCCGCCGGAGAGGTGCCGGCCACAGTGACCGGTGCGTTCTACATCGGCGCCGCCATCCTGCTGCTGTGCGTGATATATACGCTCGCGAAGGTCAAAGAAATGAATCCTGCCGAGTATGCCGCCTTCCACGGCATCAATGAGAATGCTCCCGGAAAGGAAGAGAAAGACGAGAGCATGCTGCGCCTGCTGGTGAAGGCCCCCAAGGTGTTCTGGACGGTGGGTCTCGTTCAGTTCTTCTGCTGGGCGGCATTCCTTTATATGTGGACATATTCCACCGACGCCATAGCCAGCCACGCCTATAACGCACCGTCATATCAGCGCATCACCGGCGTGACTATCGACGGACGCGAATATTCAGACAAGTACATCTTCGACGGCGAAAATCCTGTGATAATGGACGGCAGCCTCGTGATGGCCGGAGTGGAAATAGACGGAAACTTCCTCACTCCCTCGGTAGTATCCATCAACGGCGACACCATCATAGCATCCGGAGCCCCCGTGATGGCCAATGGTATTGCCAAAGTGAACGCCCATCGTGGCTTCTTCGCCACCGCAGGTGATGAAATAGTAGTGGACGGCACTCCCATAGTGGTGAAAAGCGGAGCCGAA
The DNA here is from genome assembly GCA_014801485.1 of Bacteroides sp. Taxonomy (GTDB): domain Bacteria; phylum Bacteroidota; class Bacteroidia; order Bacteroidales; family Muribaculaceae; genus CAG-873. The sequence continues at coordinate 1,145 of JAAVEC010000045.1, read as the reverse complement.
ACCGTATCGGCCCTGCAGCGCGTGGCTCCCGGCACAGTGCTGACCATGGCCCACATTGCCGCCCGCGACAACTCAGAGGGCAGCTACGTGCTCGACCAGACAACAGAACTCCCGGCTGTGGGTACCGCCGACGAGGTGACGCTCAACTATGTGACCGTGCTGAACGCAGCCAGCAAGCAATATCAGGACGCCGGCGACTGGAATGGCGTGCTGCTGGCCATCCAGGCCATAGCCGCTGTGGTGTGGGCTGCCGTGCTCGCCACCTTCCGCCGCCGCAAATTAGCCTATTCGCTCAGCCTCCTCATAGGCGCCGCAGGTTTCATTTCGGTGTATTTCATCCATTCTCCCGGATGGCTCTCCGTGAGCTACGCCCTGATGGGCTGCGCCTGGGCAGCCATGCTCGCCATGCCCTTTACAATTCTCACCAACGCATTGAGCGGAAATCATATCGGCACCTATCTGGGCCTCTTCAACTGCACAATATGAGTGCCCCAGATTATTGCCGCGCTGTGTGGCGGTATGGTACTGGGTCTATTTCCGGCCGGGGCAAACGGCGCACCCCAGACCGTGTGGATGCTCGTTGTGAGCGGCATTCTGTTGCTGGCAGGCGCAGCTGCCGTGTGGAACGTGAAAGAAACCTTCGGCAGCAAAAAATAAATTTGTGAATCTTGACGGAAAGCGTTAAATTTGCATCGTAATTAGTAATACCACATTATATAATATATACTGATGAAAAAAAGTGCACTGCAAAAGGCTCGCGCGGCTTATCAGCCCAAGCTCCCCATTGTGCTGACGGGCGCTGTGCGTGTCGTTGAAGGCAAGCCCACCCAGAGCGTGGCCGACCAGGAAGAAATCAAAGCCCTGTTTCCTAACACTTACGGTCTGCCCGAACTGAAATTTGAAAAAGATCCCAACCCCGGCCAGAACAAGCCCGTGAACGTGGGTGTAATCCTCTCCGGCGGTCAGGCCCCCGGCGGTCACAACGTGATCAGCGGCCTCTTCGACGGAATCAAGAAAATCCACCGCGACAGCCATCTTTACGGCTTCCTGATGGGCCCCGGCGGCTTTGTGGACCACAAATACATTGAACTCACCGCTCCTATTATCGACGAATACCGCAACACCGGCGGTTTCGATATCATCGG
>JAAVEC010000044.1 GCA_014801485.1 Bacteroides sp. | reverse complement strand
GCCTTCTATCCCGGCCTCACCATCAACGCCACCGGCGGCCTCACAAATCTGCTGGGCAGCTTCGTGAAGAACCCCGGCGACTGGTTCTACCAGCTTGCAGGCTCGCTGGTGGCCCCCCTCTTCTCGCGCGGCCAGAACATCGCCCGCCTGGAGGCAGCCAAGGCCAGCCAGCAGCAGGCCATGAACAACTTCGAGTATTCGCTGCTTAACGCCGCCGCCGAGGTGAGCGACGCTCTCGTGGTCTACGCCAAGAGCGTGGAGAAGGAGCAGTATCTTGAGCAGCAGGTCGACAACCTGAGCAAGGCTGCCGACTACAGCATGGACCTCCTGCGCTACAACCAGCCCGGAACCACCTACCTCGACGTGCTCACCGCACAGAGCAACCTCCTGCAAACACAAATGAACGCCATCTCCAGCCGTCTGGCACAGGCACAGGCCGTGGTCAACCTCTATCAGGCGCTGGGCGGCGGACGCTAATACCATGAAACTATGATCAGTCCTCTCGCACATGTCGACCCCTCGGCCAAAATAGCCGACGACGTAAAAATCCATCCCTTTGCCTACGTAGACGCCAACGTGGAAATTGGCTCCGGCTGCGAAATCATGCCCTACGCCAGCATCATCCGCGGCACTCGCATGGGCTCCGGCAATAAGGTGTATCAGGGTGCCATCGTGGGCGCCGACCCCCAGGATTTCCGCTGGAAGGGCGACGAAACATTCTGCTACATCGGCAACAACAACGTGATTCGCGAGCACGTGATTATCAACCGCGGAATTAACCATGAAGGTGGCACCCGCATCGGCGACGACAGCTTCATCATGGCCGAAAGCCATATTGGCCACGACTCCCACATCGAAGGCCGCTGCGTGCTGGGCAACGGTGTGACCGTGGCCGGCGACGTTAAGATAGACGAATGCGTGATACTGTCGAGCAATGCCATCGTGCACGAGCGCTGCCGCGTGGGCCGCTACGCCCTCATCAAGGGCGGTTGCCGCATAGGCTCAAACGTGCCTCCATTCGTGATAATCGCTCATAACCCCGCATCCTATTACGGCGTGAATGCCTACGTGATGCGCCGCGACAACCGCTTCAGCGATCAGCTCGTGGACGATGCCGCCAAGGCCTATCGCCACATATACCAGTGCAGCACCTCGATCTACAACGCGCTGAAGCGCATCGAGGCCGATATCGACCCCTCGGAGGTGAGGGAAGCAATACTCTCGTTCATCCGCGAATGCAACTTGCGCATCGTGGGCGACACCTTCAACGAGTATTAGGCGCTCTCCTGCATCAATAAAAAGAGGCCCCGGATTATGTCCGGGGCCTCTTTTTGTGCACCTGCAACAAAATTGTAACACGATTTTGCGGTGGTTATAGTGCTTATTTTTAGCTACTTATGAATTTTTATGAAAATTCTTTGAAATTTTTCGTAAAATTTCTTCACTTGTTTGTAACACGTTTGTAAATTTGCAGTGTCAACAAACGACAACGACATCACTCACAATTCTCAAATAACTCACTCATCTCAAAATTCTCACACATTATGAAAAAGTTCATCGTTCTCATTGCAGCTCTCACAGCAGTTATCACCTCGGCAGCACGCAACTCTTATATTTTCCTGGCTCCCGGTTTTGAAGAAATTGAGGCTTTGACCACCGTAGACGTTCTGCGCCGTGCCAATATGGATGTTGTAACCGTGGCCGTGGGCGATAGCAAGAGCGTGGCCGGAAGCACCGGTATCACCATTATGGCAGATTCCCTGATTTCTGAAATCAACCCAGAATGCGCTGAATGGCTCATCCTCCCCGGCGGAGAAGAAGGCGTGAAGAACCTCCATGAGAATGCACTCGTCAACAAGATGCTCCTCAAGCAGGCCAAGCACAAAGGCGGTATCGCAGCCATCTGCGCAGCTCCCGCACGCGTGCTGGCTCCCCTCAAGATACTCGAAGGCCGCAGCTGCACCTGCTACCCCGGCATGAGCAAGGAAATCTACAAATACGGTGGCGACTACACCGCCGGAAGCGTAGTGGTGGACGGCGAGATCGTCACCAGCGAAGGCCCCGCCACCACCCTGCCCTTCGCATGCGAGATCATCCGCCTCTCCCGCGGCGAAAAGACCGCCAACCTCGTGGCTCAGGCAATGCTCTCGCGCTACTAATCAAGAAAACAACACAAAACACCTTGGACCCCGTTTCCCGATTCTTGTTCAGGCCGGAAGCCGGCAGCTTTATGGCCGATTAATGAGAATTGTGAGAAATGTGAGAAGTTCGGCAGATGCTATACTGGGAAGCACAGCAGAAAACATATACCGGTCTGTCCCGCATCTCTCGGCCTAAACAGGAATCGTGAACGGGGTCGCATAAATCCCTCGCCTCGACGATGTGTAGCATCGCCGAGGCGATTTTTTTCGCTTGAGACCAAAATAAAGAGCCACAAGCCTACGCTTGCAGCTCTTTTGCGGAAAGAGAGGGATTCGAACCCCCGGAGGTGTGACCCTCAACGGTTTTCAAGACCGCCGCAATCGACCACTCTGCCATCTTTCCTGAGGGATGTGGGTGCAAAGGTAAGCACAATTTGTGTAACCTACAAATTTTTAACGCATTTTAGGGCCCTGCCGCGCGAAAAACGTCCTGCACCTTCGATAAAATAAATGCCGGGGGCATGGCCGCGCACGGCGATGGCACGGGTGGTGTACCGGTCGGAGGTGCCCATTGCAAGAGCTGCGAGACGGTCGAATGGTGAGGCAGAAGCGCGCAGGGGGCCGTAGGTGAGTTGCACTGCAATGGTATCGGGCAGGGTGGTGCAGGGTGTCACGAGCATGGGCCATCCGGCAGTGTAGAAAGGATTGTGGCCCGGGAGCTTTCCCGAGGTGCCGGCCGGTAGCACGGGGATGCCGTCTCGGCCGCAGTAGTGACGGGCGTATACGCTGTTGTAGTCGGCCATCATGAGAGGCGGATGTTGCACTATGCCCTTGAGTGTGAATGGGATGTCGCATTCAGGGGTGAGATCTACGCGCAGGGTGTCGGTTGTAGCCGAGGCCAGAGCCGCCATCTCGCGCTCCTCGTGGCTGATGCGCGATTGCCACGCGAGCAGCTGGACGAGCCACAGCACATAGATGGCCGGAGCGAGTGCGACGGCTGCCTTGCGCAGCAGCCCCGGGCAGCTTGGCACGTATTGCAGCAACTTGAGCAGAAGGATTATAGCCGCAAGATTGGCGCCCCATGCCGCGCGCCCCAGAGCGTGGAGCATTCCGCACATCGCCAGGGATGCCACGGCCGCGGCAGCTACCGGAGCCAGCGCCTTCATATCCACTCGCTTCCTGAGCGCAACGGCTCCTGCAGCGGCGAGCCACAGAGGCCACAACTGCGCTGCGGAAGACCGCAGCCATTGGATTGTGCCGGGGCCTGCGTTGGAGCCTAAGGCTGTGAGGGCGCGTGTGAGGGTGGCGCCGGCGAGGTTTACGGCAAATCCTGCAATCAGAGCCGCAAGCAGCAGCCCGGGCACGCGGCGGCGTCCCGGCGCCTGCCACCACAGGCAGGCGATGAAAGCCCCGGCCATCACGGCAATTCCCTCGTGCATCCATCCGGCGAGGAACGCTCCGGCGGTTGCGGCTACGAAGGTAGCGCCCCGGGCGCGGCAGCATTTCACGGCAGCCACCATCACCCACAGGGCCATAGCCGAGGTCCACACATAGTTAATCTCAAAATCTACGCTGGCAAGGCCGTCGTGCCACGGAAGGACTATCCACATGAGTGCCGTGGCAACGGGCGCCGTGATGCGCCTGTGGGGGCCGCCCAGAGCTATGAGCGCGGCTACCATTGCAGCAGCGGCTGCGCCACACACGGCAGCCTGCACGCCCCGTGGCAGCGTGAGCACCGCCAGGGCCATGAGATTGGCCAGGCGACTGTTTACCATAGTGTAGTGATTGACGATGCTTTCGGCGAGCTGAGCTTGATTTTCGATGAGGCCTCCACTCAGGGCCCAGTAGTCGGGCTCCACTACGCGGTGCAGGTAGGCGAGGTCGTCTATCACCGGCCACACGCAGCTGATCCACAGGCCCGTGCCCAGGCCCGTGAGCAGTATCCACAGCAGGTTGTAGAATCGCGTTTTCGTCATCAAATGCAAAAATAATATAAAAAATCGAGAACGGCTGTCATTTTACGCCCCTTCGCGCGTCTTATGTGTGATTAGACATGACAAGACTTCCATAGTTTTAAGAAATACGAAACAGCACAGCTTGCCGCGGGATTGGGAAACTCCGCGGCAAGCATATTTTTGCGGAGGTAGAAAAAATAAATCGCCCACATCGTCGTTATCTTATTGATAAATATTGTAAACGACATTCATTGAACCGGTTCAAAATATTCAAGCAATGAAAAAGCATCTACTGAGTGTGGCCGCGGCCGCAGCCTGTATCACGGCAGTATTCGCCGCCAAGCCCTCCAGCGACCCCGTGCTGCTCAACGTGGCAGGCAAGGACGTGCATCTCAGCGAGTTCCAGTATCTATATAATAAGAACAACAACCAGCAGCTGGAGCCCATCACGCCGGCCGGATATCTGGATATGTTTGTCGACTATAAGCTCAAGGTGGCTGATGCCGAGGCTGCGGGAATCGACACCACGGCGGCCTTCCGGACCGAGTACGCGCAATATCGCGACGAACTGGCCAAGCCCTATCTGCGCGACCAGTGGGTGACCGACAGTCTGGTGCTCGAAGCCTATGGCCACTATGCCGACGACGTGACCGTGAGCCACATAATGCTGCCATCCACGCCCGGCTCGAAGGAGCGCATCGATTCGATTCGCCGCGAGATTCTGGCCGGTCACACGAGTTTTGCCGCTGCAGCCGTGGCCTTCAGCGTGGACGCACCCTCGGCCGCAAAGGGCGGCCGCATGGGCAACGTGGTGCCCGGGCGCTATCCCTGGGCCTTTGAAAAGGCCGCCTACGACACCCCCGTGGGCTCTCTCTCCGAGCCCGTCAACAGCGGTTTCGGCTGGCATATCATCAGGGTGGACGCACGCCGCCCCTCGCAGGGCGAAGTGCATGCCGCCCACATCCTGCGCATGACACGCGGCATGAATCCCGAGCAGGTGGCACGCGAACACGAGATTATCGATTCGCTCCACTCCGTGGCCGCCTCCGGCACCGACTTTGCCGAACTGGCCTCGAAATATTCGCAGGATCCCGGATCGGCCCGCAAGGGCGGCGACCTGGGATGGTTTGCCCGCGGCGTGATGGTGCAGCCCTTCGACAGTATCTCCTTTGCTCTGCCCGCCGGTGGCCTGAGTGAGCCCTTTGCCACCGACTTCGGCTGGCACATTATCTATAAATACGGCTCGCGCAACGCCCGCGATCTCGATCAGCTGCGCCCGCAGATCGAAAAAGCCATGGAGCGCGACGACCGTGGCACCGCCGCCGAGCGCAGCTTTGCCGCCCGCATGATAGCCCTCCACCATGGCGCCGAGGCCGCATGGCAGCCCGCCGTGGCAGCCGTGCTTGCCACGGCCGAAGGCCCGCTCGACAGCCTGGTGGCCTCGCCCTCGCTGGCCTCTGTGGCAGCCTTTACCATCGATGGCACCACTGCTACGCTGTCGTCTGTGGCTCCCCGCCTGGCCGGGGTGGTGACCTCGCCCGACGTGGCTTCCACCACCATGGCAGCCGTGGAGCAGGCCGTGAAAGCCGCCCTTTCCGACGCAGCCCTCGATTGTGCCCGCGCCGAACTCATGACTTCCAATCCCGACTATCGCAACCTCATGAACGAGTATCGCGACGGTATACTGCTCTTTGAGATTGCCAACGAGAAGGTGTGGGAGCGCGCCACCAAGGACACCGATGGCCTCGAAGCCTTCTTTGCCGAGCACCGCGATCGCTACACCTGGCGGTCGCCCCGCTTCAAGAGCTACGTGATATTCGCCCACGACGACGCGCGCCTCAACGACGCCCTCGAATATGCGGCCACTCTCGACGCTTCGGATCCTGCCGCATTCTCTGCCGCCATGACCAAGCGCTTCGGCCGCAACGTCAAGGTAGAGCGCGTGATTGCAGCCAAAGGCGAAAATCCCATCACCGATTTCCTTGCATTCGGCGGCTCCAAGCCAGAGCCCAAAAGCAAGCAGTGGAACAGCTACGCTGCCTTTGCCGGCCGCATCATCGATAGTCCCGAAAGCGCCGCCGACGTGCGTCAGACCGTCGTAGCCGACTATCAGGCCCGGCTCGAAGCCGAGTGGCTCAAACAGCTCCACGAGCGCTATCCCGTGAAGTTCAACAAGAAGGAAATCAAGAAACTCCATCAATGATCCGCCCTCTTGCCATCGCCCTGCTGCTGGCCGCGGCAACCGCTTCGTGCGGCCGCAGCGACGGTGCTTCGGCTCTGCCCGATGGCGCGCTGGCCGGGGTGGGCGACGCCGTGCTCACCCGTGCCGAGCTTGACGGCGCCATGCCCAAGGGCCTGGATGCCGACGACAGCACCCGATTCGCGCGCGCCTACATCCGCAACTGGATTGATACGCGCCTTGTGGAAGATGTGGCTGCCCGCCAGGTGGATATGGACCGCATCGACCGCATGGTGCAGCAATACCGCCGGGATGCCATCATGCGGGAATATCGCGACCGCATGTTTGAGGCTGAGCAGGCCGGCACCACGTTCTCCGACAGCCTCGTGGCCGACTACTACGATCGCCACAGTTCCGAGCTGCGCCTTCAGCGCCCCCTGATCAAGGGTGTGTATATCAAGCTCCCCGACGATGCCCGCGAGCTGCCGGCCGTGCGGCGCCTATACCGCTCTACGCGTCCTGCCGATATCGACCGCCTGGAAAAGGAGGTGCTCGGATCGGCCATACACTACGACTATTTCCGCGACCGATGGATTGATTGGGAGCAGGTGGAAGCCCGCATCCCCTACGATTTCGGTTCCACCCCGGCCGACTATGTGAAGACCCACCGCAACCTCGACGCCTCGCTGGGCGGCTTCACGTATCTGCTCGAAATCTCCGACGTGCTCCCGGCCGGTGCCGTGATGCCCCTGGAGACGGCGCGGCCTCTCATCGAAGAGCGCCTGCTGGCCGAAAAGCGCCGCGCCTTCGACGCCGCCCTGCGCGCGCGCCTCTTCGACCGAGCCCTCTCCCGCGGCACGCTACGCGTCAACTGCGAGCTGTGAAACCCCGCGCAGAGCGCATAAAATTATGGTAATTTAGTTAAAATCGGCAGCCGCGAGCTGCCGATTCGTTTTTTTTAACTATATTTGAGCCGTAATTGCGCACGTGTGCGCGTATGCGATGCAAATATAGAAATCTAAATATACAAATCATTCTAAAACTACGTATGAGACTAAAACTGTTTCTGCTCATGTTGCTGGCATCGACTCTGGCGTTGACAGCACAAACCTCCGCGCTCTCGGGCGTGGTGGTGAACGGCACCACGGGCACTCCTGTGGGTGGTGTGAAAGTTGAGCTTCAGGGCACAAGCGCCCTCACCGGCTACAACGGCGACTTCACACTCGACAAGCTTCCCACCGGAAAGGCCTACATGATCGTGACGGCCGAGGGTTATCAGCCCACCGGAATCGACGTCGAAATTATCGATGGCAAGCTCGACCTGGGCACTATCTCGCTCGTGCCCGCAACGGACAATGTCGTTGAAGAGTATTTCATCGGCTCGGACGACCTGATGTTTGACGAAGCCGCCCTCGACGACGAGGAAGGCACCAGCCAGGGTGTGTCGTCGCTCTCCGGCGCCGGCGACAACATCTACTACAGCACGGCCTCCTACAACTTCAGCCCGATGTATTTCAACTATCGCGGCTACGACAGCCAGTATCAGAGCGTCTACATCAACGGTATCAAGTTCAACGACGTGATTCGCGGTCGCTTCAACTTCAACTCGCTGCTGGGCATGAGCTCGCGTGCCTTCCGCAACCGCACCAACACCGTGGGCCTCGACGCATCCAACTATGGCTTCGGCGATATCGCAGGCTCCACCAACTACAACACCGTGACCGACCTCTACGCCCCCGGCTTCAACGGAAGCGTGGCCTTCACCAACAGCAGCTACATGCTGCGCGCCATGGCCACCTACTCCTCGGGCATGAACAAGCACGGCTGGGCCTACACCGTGAGCGCCATCGGCCGCTACGCCAAGGAAGGCGTGCAGCCCGGCACGTTCTACAACAGCGCCGGCCTCTTCCTGAGCCTCGAAAAGCAGTTTAACGACAATAACTCGCTCACGCTCACGGCCTTCGGCGGTCCCACGCAGCGTGCCACCGGCGGCGCCACGTATCAGGAAGTCTACGACCTCACCGACGACAACCTCTACAACCCCTTCTGGGGCTGGCAGGACGGCAAGAAGCGCTCCAGCCGCATCACCGAGACCTTCGACCCCACCGTGATCCTCAACTGGCTCTACAAGAAGGGCAATACCACGGTCAACACCGCAGCCGCCGTGCGCTGGGTGCAGTACACCCGCAGCGCCCTGCAGTACTACAAGGCCAACGACCCCAACCCCACCTACTACCGCTATCTGCCCAGCTACTACCTGGACGACGACGACCAGCCCACCGAGCAGAGCGAATACTACACCTGGCTGTGGCAGAACGACGACAGCTTCCGCCAGATCAACTGGGATAACCTCTACAGCATCAACCGCCTCAACAATATCCAGAACGAATCGCTGAGCGCGGCCGACAAGAAGGGTTCAAGCTACATCCTCGAAAACCGCACCAACAACCAGTTCAATGCCATGTTCAACAGCTATCTGAACACGGCTCTCTCGCGTAGCGTGGCTCTGCAGGGCGGCATTGACTTCAACTACACCCGCTCCAGCAACTACAAGACGATCCGCGACCTTCTGGGCGGCGAGTTCTGGACCGACGTCGATCCCTTCTCCGACCGCGATATCACCATCGCTCCGGGCAACCTCCAGAACGACCTCGACAATCCCAACCGCCGCGTGGTCAAGGGCGACCGCTTCGGCTACGACTACGACATCAACGCCGTGCAGGCAGGCCTCTGGGCCCAGAACGTGGTGACGCTCCCCAAGTGGGACATCAACTACGGCGTGAAGCTGGGCTACACCACCTTCCAGCGCGACGGCCACATGCGCAACGGCCGCGCTCCCGGCTACGGCGCCGGCAGCTATGATGCCGATGGCAACTTCGTGGAAGGCTCGCTGGGCAAGAGCAAGAGCCAGAACTTCTTCACCGGTGCCGTAAAAGCCGGTGTCACCTATAAGCTCGACGGCCGCAACCAGTTCATCGTGCAGGCACAGTACGGCTCGCGCGCGCCGCTGGCCGACAACATCTTCATCGCTCCCCGCGTGAAGAACACCACCATCGCCAATCCCAAGACGCAGCTCGACCTGAGCGTGGACGCTTCCTACGTGTGGAACTATCGCCGCTTCCGCGGTATCCTCACCGGCTACTACACCCAGATGGACCGCGCCGTGGAGCGCACCGGTTTCTACGACGAGACCTACAACACCTACGCCATCTTCGCCCTCGAAGACGTGAAGCGCGAGTATAAGGGTATCGAGCTGGGCATGAGCTACAAGATCACCTCCAGCCTCACGGCATCCTTCGCCGGCACCTACGCCCGCTTCCAGTACAAAAACAATCCCAAGGGCACACGCTCCTTCGAGAACGGCCTCTACCCCGACGTGACCAACACCGTATATCTCAAGAACTACTACATGGGCTCCACGCCCCAGAGCCAGTTCAACCTGGGCCTGGACTACGCCGCTCCCAAAAACTGGTTCTTCAACCTCAACGGCACATGGCAGGGCGACGCCTACGTGAACATCTCGCCTGCCTACCACGAGTCTATGCCCGGCCTGGCCACGATGTATCCCACCGAGGCCGAGATCCTCGCCAAAATCGAGGAACTCTCCAAGCAAGACAAGCTCGACGCTGCCTTCACCCTCAACCTGAGCATCGGCAAGGCCATCTATTTCCGCAACGGCCCCAGCCTCAACTTCAACCTCAACGTGAACAACGTGCTCAACAACCGCAACGTAGTCACCTACGCCTATCAGCAGGGCCGCGTCGACACCAAGAACTACGACCGCAGCGCCTATCCCAACCGCTACCAGTATGCGCAGGGCATCCGTCTGTTCCTCAACGTGGGCGTGCGTTTCTAATCCATCTCTCACCTCACACATATATATAATATAAGCAATGAAAAAATCGCTCTTATATATCGCCGCCGCAGCTCTGGGTTCTGTAGCCCTGGGCGCCTGCGACAACGACATGGCTCTTCCTCCCATCGCCGAGCCCACCTCGGAATGGGTGGGAATGGAGAACACCGACGTAAAGGAGATTAAGGAAAAGTATTGGCAGGACGCTGCCAACTACAACACCGCCGTGGGCCTCACCACCGACGACGTCGATGCCGAGGGCAACCCCACCGGCAGCGAGGTGATAATCAAGGGTCGCGTCATCAGCTCCGATGCCACCGGCAATATCTACAACAATATCGTGATTCTGGGCGAAGACGGCCAGGCTCTCACCATTGCCGCGCGCACCGAGAGCAGCAGCAAGAAGCTCAACGACCAATACCCCTATGGCGCTGAGGTCTACCTCAATCTCTCGGGCTTGAGCGTGGGTCGCTACGCCGGCCTCTTCCAGGTGGGAGCACCCAGCGGCACCGAGATCACCTTCCTGGAGAACTCCGTGCTCACCGAGCACTTGCAGGCCAATAGCATAGGCTACCCCTCCAAGGTCGACACCATGCTCGTGGATATCCCCACCGTGATGGAGGCCAAGAAGACCACCGAGGGCCTGCAGGAGTATATGAGCCAGCTCATCCGTGTGGACGGCGTCACCTTCGAGAATCCCGGCCAACCTTTCGCTGCGTCCCAGAACGAGAACCGCTACGTGAAGGATGCCGCAGGCAACCGCCTGAACATCCGCTGCAGCAGCCGCTCCACCTGGCACAACGACCTCATTCCCGGCGGTGCCGGCAGCGTTGTGGGCATCCTCAGCTACTTCAACAACGACTGGCAGGTGCTCATGATCGACGAGCAGGGATGCATAGGTTTTGACCCCTCCGCCGCTCCCGAGCCCGCTCCCGTGATCGAGCCTGAAGGCGACGGCACCGCCGATTCGCCCTACAACGTGGCCAAGGCTCTGGAAGTGACCAACGCTCTGGCTGCCGATGCCACCACCGACAGCGAGGTCTACGTCAAGGGTCTCATCGTGTCGGTCGACGAAATCGACACCGGCTCGTTCGGCAACGCCACCTACACCATCGCCGACGTTGAAAACGGCGAACAGCTCAAGGTGTTCCGCGGCTACTGGTTCAACGGCGATAAGTTCACTGCAGCTGATCAGCTCGAAGCGGGCAAGGAAGTGACCGTGCTCGGCAAGCTCGTCAACTTCAAGGGCAACACCCCGGAAGTGGCGCAGGGCAACAGGGTGGTGAGCTACGATGGCCAGACCTCCGGCGGCGGCGAAACTCCCGCTCCCGGCCCCGGCGCCGATCCCGCAGGCGAAGGCACCCTTGCCTCGCCCTACAATGTGGCCAAGGCTTTGGAAGTGACCAACGCTCTGGCCTCCGGTGCCGAGACCGATAGCGAGGTCTACGTCAAGGGTATCATCTCCAAGATCAACGAAATCGACACCGGCAGCTACGGCAACGCCACCTACGAGATTGTGGACGCCGAGGGCGGCACATCGTTCAAGATCTTCCGCGGCTACTGGTTCAACGGCGATAAATTCACCGCTCAGAATCAGCTCGAAGTTGGCAAAGAAGTGATTGTGCTGGGCAAGCTCGTGAACTACATGGGCAACACCCCCGAGATGGCACAGGGCAACAAGGTGGTGAGCTACGACGGCTCCACCGTGGCCCCGGAACCCGATCCTACTCCCGATCCCACGCCCGATCCCACTCCTGATCCCACTCCCGACGTGCCCGTGGGCGACGCCGTGACCATCTCCGTAGGCGGATTCCCCCACGGCGACGACGCCACCAAGACGGGCGACGTGAGCGCACCCCTCACTCAGAACGGCTATACTTTAACTACTGACAAGAGCAGCGGCGCTACCGCTCCTGCCGTGAACGTGTACAACGGTGTGGGCACCCTGCGCCTCTATGCCGATAACACCCTCTCTATCTCCGGCGCCGCCATGGGTAAGATTGTGTTTACGCTCAACACCTCCACCGGTGCCAAGCGCTACACCACCTTTACTCCCAGCACCGGCGCGGTGGGCACGCAGGCCACCGGCGACGCTTCCATCACCTGGACGGGCGATGCTTCGAGCGTGACCTTCACCGTGGGCCACGATGCCACCCTGGGCAGCGACGGCTCCGGTGCTCGCGGTCAGGTGCACATC
>JAAVEC010000043.1 GCA_014801485.1 Bacteroides sp. | reverse complement strand
CTGGCGTGGTGGTATATGGTCACGGCCGTGATCAACAAGCTGCGCAGGCGCTTCAACGTGCGCTCGCTATGGCTATTCAACCGCATCATCGCCGCCATCCTCATAGGCATGGCCGCCGTGGGCGTGGCCTTTGCAATAAAAAATCATTTCTTCTGCTGACACATCTCCACACACACAATGCCCAAGAATAAAACACTGTCAATACCGCTGCTGCCCGAGCTGGACGCGCTGACGTCGGCCGACGAAATATCGTCGCGCCTCGACGAATACGGCGTGCGCGGCTTCATAGGCTGCGCCAACTGGACCGACAGCCACCCCTACAGGCCGTTGTCGTCGTTCGTCATGGGCCACACGGCCGACACCCTCTATATCGACTTCTTCACACGCAGCAACTACTTGCGAGGCGAAGTGTATGAAGACCTGGGTCCCGTGTGCGAAGACTCGTGCGTGGAATTCTTTGTGCAGCCCGAAGCCGGCGGCGAGTACTGGAACTTTGAATTCAACTGCATAGGCACCCTGAACGCCTCGCACCGCACTGAGCGCCCCCACCCCACCCGTCTCACGCCCGAAGAACTGGCCGCCGTGCGCCGCCATCCCAGCTGCGGCACGCGCCCCTTCCGGGAACTGGAAGGCATATTCGCCTGGAGCCTGCTGGTGGCTATTCCATTGAAGCTCATAGGGGTGCACTACGAGGGCAAACCCATAGAGATGCGAGGCAACCTCTACAAGTGTGCCTCGGCCACGTCGCAACCCCATTTCCTGAGCTGGAATCCCATCCACACACCGAAACCCGACTTTCATCGTCCCGATTTTTTCGGCACCTTAATTCTCGAATAACATGAAACTATCACTCATCACCGCTGCGATACTGCTGTGTGGCACGGCCGCGCAGGCCGCACCTACATGGCTGGAGCCCGACAGCGCGGCTGCCATCGAGGCTCGCACGCGGGCCGACTTCGGCCTCACCCTGGAAGAAGGCATAAAGGCCGTGAAGAAACTTCACCCCGGAATCACCGATGCACAGATACGCGACTACATAGACCGCGGCTACCTTGAAGTGCGCGAAATCGACGGACGCAAGCGCATGCACGTGAAGTCGCCGCGCAACCTGGCCCTGGTCAACCCCATGATGAACGGTGGCTACGTGGGCCGCACCACCCCCAAGAAACCCGCACGCCTGGCCTACGTGGACACCGTGCTGGCCACCCTCGACGGCAAGATGAACGACGGCGCCGCCCGCCGCTATCGATACACCTACAGTGTGGACGTGCCCTTCAGCGAAGAGCTGCGCGGCGACACCCTGCGCCTGTGGCTGCCGCTGCCACGCCCCTCACAGCGCCAGAGCGACATCCGGGTGGTATCGACCGTGCCCGCAGCACACCGTATCTCGGCGCCGGAGGAGAGCGTGCACCGCAGCGTGTATATGACGCAACCCGTGGCCGAGGGTGCCGACACACACTTTGAACTCACGGTGGAATACACCGCCTCAGCCGAATACTTCGACCCGGCCGACATCGAGGCGCGCATGAAACCCTACGACAAGGGCAGCGAACTATACCGGCACTACACAGCCATGGAGCACCCCCACATCGTGCGCCTCGACTCGCTGGCACGCACCATCGTGGGCAACGAGACCAATCCCCTGCGCCAGAGCGAGATGGTCTACGACTATATCTACCGCCACTTCCCCTGGGCCGGTGCACGCGAGTACAGCACCATCCCCTGCATTCCGGAATACGTGATAGCGGAAGGCCACGGCGACTGCGGCCAGGTGTCGCTGCTCTACATCTCGCTGATGCGCACGCTGGGTGTGCCGGCACGCTGGGAGAGCGGCTGGATGATGCACCCCGGGGAGCTCAACTATCACGACTGGGCAGAGGTGTACTTTGAAGGCGTGGGCTGGGTGCCCGTAGACTGCTCCTTCGGACGCTACGAAAATGCCGCCGATCCCCGCACGCGCAACTTCTACTCCCACGGCATGGACGCCTACCGCCTGGCAGCCAACAGTGGAGTGTGCGGTCCTCTGGTGCCCGAGAAGCGATTCGTGCGCAGCGAAACCGTAGACCAGCAGGCCGGCGAGCTTGAATGCTCCAAAGGCAACATTTTCTATCCCGGATTCCGCCGGCGCATGAGAGTGGAGAGCGTCGAAGCCGTTGAGCGCCCCGTAGATCGCGCGGCCGCCGTTGTGGCCGCAGTGAAGAAGCAGCTCGCGCCCGACCGTCGCCAGGTGATAGCCGACATCGATACCCGCCAGAACACCAACGGCGTGATAGAACTGACCGGCACCACCAGCGAGCAGGCCGTGAGCGACGCCATCACCGATAGCCTCGAAGCCGCCGGAATTATACACATTAATAATATAAGGGTGTATCCCTCCACTTCGTGGGCCCTGCCGCGCATCACCGTGGCCAGCCTGCGCACCGGCCCCCGCCACGCTGCCGAGATGGCAACACAGGCCCTCATGGGTATGCCGCTGCGCGTGCTCGACCACTCGGGCGAATGGACCCTGGTGCAGACCCCCGACGGCTATATAGCCTGGAGCCCGTCGTCGTCGCTGCAAGAGTTGAGCGACAGCGCCATGAAGCAGTGGCGCACGGCGCAGCGCCTCGTCGTCACCGCTCCCTATCAGGTGCGCGCTTTCAACTCCCCCAAAGCCACAGGCCTGCGCGACGTAGTGAGCGACCTCGTGATGGGCTGCATCGTGGAAGGCTCTCTTGCCAAAAAGAAAAACGGACGCGTGCAAGTGGAACTGCCCGATGGGCGCACCGGCTGGGTAGACGCATCCGCGCTCACCGATATCAACACCTGGGCTGCGCAGAACTTCGACCCCGATGTGGTGCTCGATATGGCCTACTCCATGGAAGGTACGCCCTACCTCTGGGGAGGAACCTCGGCCAAGACGCTCGACTGCTCCGGCCTGGCCAAGACCGGCTACCTGGCCAACGGCATCATCCTGCGCCGCGACGCCTCGCAGCAGGCACTCACGGGCGGACGTATCGAAGCCGCCGACTGGCGCGACTGCCGGGCCGGCGACCTGCTCTTCTTCGGCAACGCCAACACCGGCAAGGTGACACACGTGGCCATCTACGATGCCGACGGCAACTACGTGCACTCATCGGGCCGCGTGAAGCGCAATAGCGTGGTTCCCGAATCGCCCGCCTACCTCACCACCCCCTTCCTCCACGCCGTGCGCATCCACGGCTACGAGGGCACCGACGGTATCACCTACGCTCGCGAGCACCCGTGGTACTTCAGCAAATAGTCAAGAAACAAACTAATACCACATATAGCACATGAACAGACGCAATTTTTTGAGAACTTCAATACTGGGCACCGCCCTGGCCATGAGTCCCATCTCATTCTCGGCCTTCGGCGAGCCCACCCGCAAAACCACCAAGAGCGGACGCCTAAACCTGAGCTTTCAGCCCTACGAGCTAAAGCTGCGCCACGCATTCAACCTGGCCAAAAACCAGCGTACCACCACCCCCGGCGTGCAGGTACAGCTCGAATACGACGGCATAGTGGGCTACGGCGAAGCATCCATGCCTCCCTACCTGGGCGAGAGCGTGCAGAGCGTTACTGAATTCCTGGGCAAACTGGACCTCAGCCAGTTTGACGACCCCTTCCGCATCGAAGATATCCACGCATATATGGAAAGCGTGGCTCCAAACAACCGTGCCGCCAAAGCATCCGTGGATATTGCCCTGCACGATCTCCTGGGCAAAATCATGGGGCAACCCTGGTATAAGATATGGGGACTGAATCCCGACGACACCCCCAACACCTCCTACACCATCAGCTATCAGAGCGACCCTGCCGAGATGCAGAAGGAAATCGACGAGTGCGCACCCTTCCGCGTGGTGAAGGTGAAGATGGGCGTGGGCCACGACAAAGAAATCGTAGAAGCGCTGCGCCGCGTGAGCGACGTACCCATCTGCGTGGACGCCAACCAGGGATGGAGCTCCAAGGAGCACGCCCTGGAAATGTGTGAATGGCTGGCCGGGCAAAACTGCCTCTTCGTGGAGCAGCCCATGCCCAAGGAAATGCTCGACGAGACGGCATGGGTGCGCGAGCGTTCTCCCCTGCCCCTCATCGCCGACGAATTCCTGCAGCGCCTGCCCGACGTGACGCGCGCCCACGGCGCCTATGACGGCATCAACATCAAACTCATGAAGAGCACCGGCATGCATGAGGCCTACAAGATGGCCGTGCTCGCCCGCGCCCTGGGCATGAAAGTGATGCTGGGATGCATGACGGAGACCAGCTGCGCCGTGACCGCTGCCGCGCAGCTCTCGCCCATGGTGGACTGGGCCGACCTCGACGGCAACCTGCTCATCTCCAACGACCGCTTCGACGGCATCAAGATCAACGACGGCAAGGTGATAATCCCCGATCGCCCCGGCATCGGCGTAGAACTGATCGGCTAAACAGCAGAGCCGAAAACTATCGAGGCCATCCTGCAATCGCAGGATGGCCTCTTATATTTTCGGAAACTGGAAAATTTCAGTGAATCAAGGCCGGCAGAGGATTTTTAGCGATAATCGGCAAACTGCTCCTGGAGTTTCTTGCGGGCAAAGAAGATGCGGCTCTTCACGGTGCCCAGGGGGAGTTCGAGCTTCTCGGCGATTTCGTTGTACTTGTAGCCGGCAACGTGCAGAGAGAAGGGGATGCGGTAGTCGTCGCTGAAAGCGTTGATTGCATCGGTGATTTCGGCTGCCGTGTAACTGCCTTCGGGAGTTTCGAGGCCGCTATCCTGCGAGAGATTGAGGTGGTAGAGGTTCTCGGTGGTGTCGGTCACAGTTGCGGCACGACCTGCGCGACGGTAGTTGTTGATGAAGATGTTGCGCATGATGGTGAACACCCAGCCCTTGAAATTGGTGTTTTCGACATACTTGTCCTCGTTGCCCAGGGCCTTGAGAGTAGTGTCCTGAAGCAGGTCGTATGCATCGTCACGGTTGGAAGTGAGCATGTAGGCGAAGTTGAGAAGATTGCCCTGAAGACCCATAAGTTTTTCCTGAAAGTTTGCTGATGCCATAATGTCGAAGTTTTTAAGAGTGAGTGAATAAATGAGTTAATGTTGAACGACTGTGTCATCGCTGTTACGTTTCGATGACGATGCAAAGTTACGTCAAAAATCAATGCAATTCATATATGCAAGTTAAAGGATGTTAATTTCGTTACTGAGTTGTTACAAGTTGATGTAATGTATTGGTTGTTAGGTGAATAAATCTACACGGGATTGTAACATGGGTTGGTGGGTGTAGATTTTG
>JAAVEC010000042.1 GCA_014801485.1 Bacteroides sp. | reverse complement strand
TTTATCAATAAGATAACGACGATGTGGGCGATTTATTTTTTCCACCTCCGCAAAAATATGCTTGCCGCGGAGTTTCCCAATCCCGCGGCAAGCTGTGCTGTTTCGTATTTCTTAAAACTATGGAAGTCTTGTCATGTCTAATCACACATAAGACGCGCGAAGGGGCGGAAAATGACAGCCGTTCTCGATTTTTTATATTATTTTTGCATTTGATGACTAAAACGCGATTCTACAACCTGCTGTGGATACTGCTCACGGGCCTGGGCACGGGCCTGTGGATCAGCTGCGTGTGGCCGGTGATAGACGACCTCGCCTACCTGCACCGCGTAGTGGAGCCCGACTACTGGGCCCTGAGTGGAGGCCTCATCGAAAATCAAGCTCAGCTCGCCGAAAGCATCGTCAATCACTACACTATGGTAAACAGTCGCCTGGCCAATCTCATGGCCCTGGCGGTGCTCACGCTGCCACGGGGCGTGCAGGCTGCCGTGTGTGGCGCAGCCGCTGCGGCAATGGTGGCCGCGCTCATAGCTCTGGGCGACCCCCACAGGCGCATCACGGCGCCCGTTGCCACGGCACTCGTGTGGATAGCCCTTCCGTGGCACGACGGCCTTGCCAGCGTGGATTTTGAGATTAACTATGTGTGGACCTCGGCCATGGCCCTGTGGGTGATGGTGGCTGCCGTGAAATGCTGCTGTGCCCGGAGCGCGACCTTCGTAGCCGCAACCGCCGGAGCGTTCCTCGCCGGATGGATGCACGAGGGAATTGCCGTGATGGCCGGGGCTTTCCTCGCCTGCCTGTGGTGGCAGGCGCCGGGACGCCGCCGCGTGCCCGGCCTGCTGCTTGCGGCTCTGATTGCAGGATTTGCCGTAAACCTCGCCGGCGCCACCCTCACACGCGCCCTCACAGCCTTGGGCTCCAACGCAGGCCCCGGCACAATCCAATGGCTGCGGTCTGCCACGGCGCAGTTGTGGCCTCTGTGGCTCGCCGCTGCAGGAGCCGTTGCGCTCAGGAAGCGAGTGGATATGAAGGCGCTGGCTCCGGCAGCTGCCGCGGCCGTGGCATCCCTGGCGATGTGCGGACTACTCCACGCTCTGGGGCGCGCGGCATGGGGCGCCAATCTTGCGGCTTTAATCCTTCTGCTTAAGCTGCTGCAATACGTGCCAAGCTGCCCGGGGCTGCTGCGCAAGGCAGCCGTCGCACTCGCTCCGGCCATCTATGTGCTGTGGCTCGCCCAGCTGCTCGCGTGGCAATCGCGCATCAGCCACGAGGAGCGAGAGATGGCGGCTCTGGCCTCGGCTACCACCGACACCCTGCGCGTAGATCTCACCCCTGAATGCGACATACCATTCACACTCAAGGGCATAGTGCAACATCCGCCTCTCATGATGGCCGACTACAACAGCGTCTACGCCCGTCACTACTGCGGCCGCGACGGCATCCCCGTGCTACCGGCCGGCACCTCGGGAAAGCTCCCGGGCCACAATCCTTTCTACACTGCCGGCTGGCCCATGCTCGTGACGCCCTGCACTACCCTGCCCGATACCATTGCAGTGGAACTCACCTACGGCCCCCTGCGCGCCTCGGCCTCACCACTCGACCGTCTCGCAGCTCTTGCAATGGGCACCTCCGACCGGTACACCACCCGTGCCATCGCCGTGCGCGGCCATGCCCCCGGCATTTATTTTATCGAAGGTGCAGGACGTTTTTCGCGCGGCAGGGCCCTAAAATGCGTTAAAAATTTGTAGGTTACACAAATTGTGCTTACCTTTGCACCCACATCCCTCAGGAAAGATGGCAGAGTGGTCGATTGCGGCGGTCTTGAAAACCGTTGAGGGTCACACCTCCGGGGGTTCGAATCCCTCTCTTTCCGCAAAAGAGCTGCAAGCGTAGGCTTGTGGCTCTTTATTCTGGTCTCAAGCAAAAAAATCGCCTCGGCGATGCTACACATCGTCGAGGCGAGGGATTTATGCGACCCCGTTCACGATTCCTGTTTAGGCCGAGAGATGCGGGACAGACCGGTATATGTTTTCTGCTGTGCTTCCCAGTATAGCATCTGCCGAACTTCTCACATTTCTCACAATTCTCATTAATCGGCCATAAAGCTGCCGGCTTCCGGCCTGAACAAGAATCGGGAAACGGGGTCCAAGGTGTTTTGTGTTGTTTTCTTGATTAGTAGCGCGAAAGCATTGCCTGAGCCACGAGGTTGGCGGTCTTTTCGCCGCGGGAGAGGCGGATAATCTCGCATGCGAAGGGCAGGGTGGTGGCAGGGCCTTCGCTAGTGACGATCTCGCCGTCCACCACTACGCTTCCGGCGGTGTAGTCGCCACCGTATTTGTAGATTTCCTTGCTCATGCCGGGATAGCAGGTGCAGCTGCGGCCTTCGAGTATCTTGAGGGGAGCCAGCACTCGTGCGGGAGCTGCGCAGATAGCGGCGATTCCGCCTTTGTGCTTGGCCTGCTTGAGGAGCATCTTGTTGACGAGTGCATTCTCATGAAGGTTCTTCACGCCTTCTTCTCCGCCGGGGAGGATGAGCCATTCAGCGCATTCGGGGTTGATTTCAGAAATCAGCGAATCTGCCATAATGGTGATACCGGTGCTGCCGGCCACACTCTTGCTATCGCCCACGGCTACGGTTACAACATCCATATTGGCACGGCGCAGAACGTCAACGGTGGTCAGAGCCTCAATTTCTTCAAAACCGGGAGCCAGGAAAATATAAGAGTTGCGTGCTGCCGAGGTGATAACTGCGGTGAGAGCTGCAATGAGAACGATGAACTTTTTCATAATGTGTGAGAATTTTGAGATGAGTGAGTTATTTGAGATTTGTGAGTGATGTCGTTGTTTTGTTTTGACGTTGCAAAGTTAACAAACGTGTTACAAACGTGTTTCTGAATTATCCAAATATTTTTGCAGAAAATTTTTAAATAATTATAAATTACTGATATTTACCATTTTAGTTATGGTAAAATTGTGTTACAATTTTGCTACAATAGGATTTTTCGTTATTTTTTACCGCGCAGACGACTGCGTGGTCTTGCTTTTTTGTTATATCTTTGCATTATCAAACTATCACACATAATATTATGAGACTCGACGGACGCAGACAAAGCTCCAACGTGAGCGACAGGCGCGGCAGCATCGGCCGCAAGGCCGGCATCGGCGGCGGCATCATCGGTATCCTGGTGGTGGCCGCAATCACCCTATTCAGCGGCGGCAGCATTGGCGATGTTATTAATAATGTGGTGCAGCAGGGCGACTTCACCCAACTGGTGTCGGCGCAGCCCTCGCGCGAGCTCGACGCCGAGGATCAGCGGCTCTTCGACCTGGCGTCGAAGGTGCTGGCCGGTACGGAAGACGTGTGGACGCGCGAGTTCAGCCGCCGAGGCTGGGGCGAATACGAATGCCCTAAGATGGTGATCTACAGCGGCTCCGTAAATAGCGGTTGCGGCCGCGGCACGTCGCAGATGGGACCGTTCTACTGCTCGGCCGACGAAACGGTGTATATCGACCTCGACTTCTTCCGCGATATGGAAAGCACCATAGGCGCCGGCGGTGACTTTGCCTACGCCTACGTGATTGCCCACGAGGTGGGGCACCACGTGCAGCACCTGCTGGGCACCCTCGACAAGGCCCACAGCGCCATGGCCGGCATGAGCGAGCGGGAATCCAACCGCATGAGTGTGCGCCTGGAGCTCCAGGCGGATTTCTTTGCCGGAGTGTGGGCGCATCAAGACAACGAGATGTTTGGCAGCCTGGAGCCCGGCGATGCCGAGCGCGCCATTGCTGCCGCATCGAAGATAGGCGACGACTACCTCCAGCGCAAAGCCACCGGCCGCGAGGTGCCCGACAGTTTCAACCACGGCCGCTCGGCCCAGCGCGTGGCGTGGCTAAAGAAAGGCCTCGACACCGGCGACGTGATCCTGGGCGACACCTTCTCTCCGGCTTATGAGGCTCTCTGATGAAGACTACATGCGGCGAGCGCTGCAGCTCGCCGCCCTGGGCCGCTATCACGCCTCGCCCAATCCCATGGTGGGCGCGGTGATAGTGGAGCACGGAGGGCGCGTGATAGGCGAGGGATGGCACCGAAAATGCGGCACCGGCCATGCCGAGGTAAATGCGGTGGCTTCCGTGGCCGATGAAGCGCAACTGCGCACGGCCACCATGTACGTGACACTCGAACCGTGCAGCCACTGGGGCCGCACACCCCCCTGCGCACGCCTCATCATCGAGAAAGGCATCCCCCGGGTGGTGGTGGCGGCCAGAGACCCCTTCCCGGCCGTGAGTGGCCGGGGTATAGCCATGCTGCGCGAGGCCGGGGTAGACGTTCTGGTGGGCGTTCTGGAGCAGGAGAGCCTGCAGCTCAACGCGCGCTTTATCACCGCCCACACGATGAAGCGCCCCTTTGTGGTGCTCAAATGGGCTCAGAGCCGCGACGGCTTCCTTGACCTCAGCCGCAAACCCGGACGGCCGGCTGCCCGTATATCCACGCCACTGACATCCACGCTGATGCACGCGCTGCGGAGTCGCTACGACGCCATCCTGGCCGGTAGCGGCACAGTGGTCATGGACAATCCACGGCTCGACACACGCCTATGGCCCGGAACCACGGCGCCGCGGCCCGTGGTGCTCGACCGCCGCGGCCGCGTGGCCGCCGATGCCCGTTGCCTGCGCGAGGGGGCTATCGTGGAGACGGCTGCCACCTCGCCCGCCGAGCTTCTGCCGCGCCTCTATCACGACCACGGCATCACCTCGCTGCTGGTGGAAGGCGGAGCTGCCGTACTGGGCAGCTTTATCGACAGCGGCCTATGGGACGTGGCACGCGTGGAGACCTCGCCGGAAAGATTCGGCATCCGCGGCTCGGCACCCGCCCCTGCCATATCCGCCACTCCCGCCGCCACGCGCCGCATCGACGGGCGCCGCATCGATTTATATGTGCAAAATCCCCTGGTTGACGTTAAAAACCTATAAAAAACAGATAATTCCGTTCATTTCATAACATTTTTTTGCCCACTTGCCCACAAAATTTTAATTTTGCACACTGAATCATACGCTATCACAAAACCATCATCATATTGTGACTAAAAAATTTGTTCTCAGCATGGCCGTGGCCGCCGCCCTCGCGGGCGTAGCGTCCTGCAACTCGTCGTCGACGTCCGAAGCCGTGACAGAGCTTGACGGAAGCGCCATCGTAAAAAGCTTCACCCTGGTAGAAAACGAAAAGGTGCTGCCCGACCTCGACAGCGTCTTCTTCGCCATCGACCTCGTGAACGGCGAAATCTACAACGCCGACTCTCTCCCCAAAGGCACGCGCATCGCCGCGCTCGCCGCCACTATCACCACCGACAATGCATCGGCCGTGACACTCTACATCCCACGCCCCGGCAAGACCGACTCCATCGTGGACTACCTGCAGCACACCACCGACACTATCGACTTCAGCAACGGCCCGGTGCGCCTCGAAGTGGTTTCGCTCAACGGCCTCACGAAGAAGAACTACAACGTGCGCGTGAATGTCCACAACGTCGTGAGCGACAGCCTCTGCTGGGGTTCCACGGCCTTCGCTCCCCTCGCCGCTCCGGCCGGCACCGTGAAGCAGCGCACCGTGAAGCAAGGCAGCTACATCTACACCTTCGGCTCCACCGGCAGCAGCTACAGCCTGGCCGCCACAGGCGATATGGCAGCATGGCAGCAACAGGCCTTCACGCCCGGATTTGACATGGACGTGAACACTATCACCGCCACCGAAGACGCCTTCTATGCCCTCTCCGAGGCCGACGGCACCCTCTACAGCGCCACCGCCCCGGCAGGCCCCTGGACCTCCCGAGGCATCCACTTCCACCACCTCTACGGAGGCTACGGCACCGAGCTGCTGGGCCTCTGCACCGACGTCAACAACCAGCCCGGAATCGTGAGCTACCCCTCCATGCGCCAGGTCGACGCCCCTGAAGGCTTCCCCGTGGCCGGCACTTCGCCTGCCGTGACGCTTGAAGCACCCATGGCCACTTCGGCACAGATGATCATCGTGGGCGGTATCGACAGCGACGGCGGCAACAGCGCCGACGCCTACGGCTACGACGGCACACGCTGGGCACGCCTCACCTCCGATGCCGGCAAGCGCCTGCCCAAGGCCCTGAGCGGCATAGCCCTGGCTCCTTACTATTCGCTGCGCGCACGCGTAGTGGAATGGAAGCCCGAGGTATTTCCCACGCTGCTCACATTCGGCGGCCGCGAGGAATCAGGCGAAATCAACACCGTGGTGTATATGAGCCGCGACTGGGGCATGAACTGGGTGAAAGCCGACTCGCTTCTGCAGCCCGGTCCCGATATGCCCGCCACACACGGCGCTCAGGCACTCGTGGAATCCCACACCATGAACGTGGCCCGCTCCGCCGCCCTCTGGACCGAGACCGGAATGCCCTGCCGCCTGCCCGTAGGCGCACGCCTTGAAGGCGCTGCAGCGTCCCGCGCCATCGCTCCCGTCACGGAGTGGGAGGCCCCCTATATCTACCTCGTGGGCGGCTACGACGCTTCCGGCAATCTCAACGCCGAAATGTGGCGCGGTGTGATCAATCGCTTCACATTCACCCCAATACAGTAACAGCGTGCGCTCCACCCTACGCCGCATACTATCGTCCACCCTCGCAGCCGGCTTCATCGCCATGATAGCGGCTGCGCCGGCGCGCGCCCAGGAAGCTCCCTACCGCTTCGACCTGGGTGCCGACCTGGGCATGTGCGGCTACCTGGGCGAAGCCTCGTCGTCGATTTTCTCCCACCCCGGATTCACTGCCGATGCCGCCATGCGCTACATCCCCAATGCCCGCATGGCATTCCGCGGCATCGTATCGGTGCAGGGCATCAGCGGCACCACCGCCGGAATGGCCAACGTGCTGCCCGACATGGCCGCCTACGACTTCACGGCCACCGTGGCCGCACTCGACCTGCGCTACGAATTCAACTTCCTGCCCTACGGCATCGGCGAGACCTACAAGCGCCTGAGCCGCTGGACGCCCTACCTCACGCTGGGAGTGGGAGTAAGCATGAGCAGCAGCGGAGGCTCCACCGCAGCAGCCCCCATCCTGCCAATGGGAGCGGGAGTGAAGGTGAAGCTGCGCAAGCGCCTCAACTTTAATGCCGAATTCACAATGACCAAGGCCTTCGGCGACCGCCTCGACGGCGACCGCCTCCACGACCTCAATCAGATAAAAACCGAATTTTACAGGAGCACCGACTGGTATGCACGCCTCACCATAGGAGTGAGCTACGAGTTCGGCGAACGATGCGCCACCTGCCACTACGTTGACTGATATGGACCAGTTTGCACACGATAAGATACCCAATATACAGCTCGATATGGCACGCCTGCCGCGCCATATCGCCATCATCATGGACGGCAACGGGCGCTGGGCCCAGGCTCAGGGCCTGCAGCGCGCCGCAGGCCACGTGGAAGGCGTCACCACCGTGCGACGCATCACCGAGGAGTGCTCCCGTCTGGGTATAGGCTACCTCACCCTCTACGCCTTCAGCACCGAAAACTGGAACCGCCCTCAGGAAGAGGTGGATGCCCTGATGCACCTCATAGTCACGGCCATCGAGCGCGAGACCCCGGATCTGATAAAGAACCGCGTGCGCCTGCGCGTGATAGGCGACTCCTCCAGGATGCCACGCGAGGCACTGGAGCGTCTGGAGCGCTGCGTGCAGGACACCTCGGCAGGCGACGGCCTCACCCTGGTGCTCGCCATCAGCTACTCCTCGCGCTGGGAAATCACCGACGCCGTGCGCCGCATAGCCGCGGAAGCCGCCGACGGCTCCCTCGATCCGGCCGCCATAACCCCGGACACCGTGAGCCGCAACCTCGCCACAGCATTCATGCCCGACCCCGACCTGCTCATACGCACCGGCGGCGACATGCGCGTGAGCAATTTCCTGCTCTGGCAGATTGCCTATGCCGAACTTTACATCACAGATATATACTGGCCCGACTTCAATGGCTACGACCTGCGCCGTGCCATAGCCGACTACCAGAAACGCCAGCGACGCTTCGGCCTCACCGGCGAACAAATACAATAAGCCATCACACCCACACACCATGCGCATACGCCACATACTTCTTGCAATTGCCATTGCCGCCACAGCCTCCACGGCTATGGCCCAGCAGGCAGCCGACACCATCTTCAACCCCCCGGTGATCTACGGCACGCTGCCGCGCGTCTATGAAATCGCCGGAATCAGTGTGACGGGAGCCCCCAACTACGACGACTCCACCATCCTGGGCTATGCAGGCCTCAAGGTGGGCGACCGCATGGCCATTCCCGGCGACGACCTCACGGCCACCGTCAAGCGCCTGATGCACCAGGGACTCTTCTCGCAAGTGCAGGTGAAAGTGCTCAAGACCGTGGGCGACAAAGCGTGGATCGAGCTGGCCCTGCGCACCCAGCCGCGCATCTCCAAGGTCAACTACATAGGCATGAAGAAATCCGACCGCGACGACATCCAGGAGAAGCTCCAGCTGCTCAAGGGCAACCAGATAACCCAGAATATCGTGAACCGCGCCGAGGCCATCATCCGCCAGCACTACAAGCAGAAGGGCTTCGGCAACGCCGACGTGAAAATCACCCTCCACGAAGACCTCTCGGCGCCCAACGAAATGATAGTCGACATCGCCGTAGACCGCCACGACAAGCTCAAGGTGCACAAAATCTACATCGACGGCAACGAGGTGCTCAGCGACTCCAAGCTCAAGCGCACCATCAAGAAGACAAACGAGAAAAACGACATCCTCAAGATCTTCAGCCAGAAGAAATTCGTGGAAAGCGACTATCAGGACGACCTCAACCGCATCCTCGAAAAATACAACGAACTGGGATACCGCGACGCCCGAATCGTGGCCGACAGCATCGTGCCCTACGATGAAAAGAGCGTGGACGTGCACATTGCCGTGGACGAAGGACGCCGCTACTACATCAAGGACATCAACTGGGTGGGCAACACCGTGTATCCTCCGGACGTGCTCTCCGGCTACCTCGACATGCAGCCCGGCGACGTCTACAACCAGAAGCACCTCAACAAGCGCCTGAGCACCGACGACGACGCCGTGAGCAACCTCTACATGGACCGCGGCTACCTCTTCTTTGACCTCGTGCCCATCGAGCGCGAAGTAAAGGGCGACAGCATATCGCTGGAAATGCGCATCAACGAAGGCCCCCAGGCGCGCATCAACAACGTGATAATCAACGGCAACGACCGTCTCTACGAAAAGGTGATACGCCGCGAGCTGCGCGTCAAGCCCGGCGAGCTCTTCAGCAAGAGCGACCTCATGCGCTCTGCGCGCGAAATCGCCCAGACCGGCCATTTCAACCCCGAGAACATGGACATCCGCCCCGAGCCAAACCAGGAAAACGGCACTGTAGACATCCTCTTCAACCTCGAAAGCAAGGCCAACGACCAGATCGAGTTCTCCCTGGGCTGGGGACAGACGGGCATCATAGGCAAGCTCTCGCTCAAATTCACAAACTTCAGTATCAAGAACCTCTTCTATCCCAGCACCTATCGCGGCATCATACCGCAGGGCGAGGGACAGACCTTCACCATCAGCGCCCAGACCAACGCCCGCTACTACCAGGCCTACAGCGTGAGCTTCCTCGACCCATGGTTCGGCGGCAAGCGACCCAACTCGCTCAGCGTATCGGCCTACTACAGCCGCCAGACGGGCGTAAACTCGTCGTACTACAACAGCACCTGGGCCAACTCGGCCTATAACTACTATGGCTACGGCTACGGCGGCTATGGTTATGGCTACGGCAACAACTACTACAACGACTACTACCAGAACAGCTACCAGAACAGCTACGACCCCAACAAGGTGCTTCAGATGCTGGGCGTGAACGTGGGCTTCGGCAAGCGCCTCAAATGGCCCGACGACTTCTTCACCTTCACCGCCGAGCTGGGCTACACCTGGTACTACCTCAAGAACTGGGACTACCTCTACTACATGAACAACGGCACGTCCAACTCCATCGTGCTTGGTCTCACGCTCGCCCGCAACTCTATCGACAATCCCCTCTACACCCGCAGCGGCTCCAGCTTCTCGCTCAACGTGCAGCTCACCCCGCCGGCATCCCTCTTCGGCAAGCGCGACTGGAAAAAGCTCTCCGAAGAAAACACCGTAGAGAGCAAGAAGCAGCTCTACCGCTGGATCGAATACTGGAAAGTGCGCTTCAAGAGCCGCACCTACACTCCCCTGTGCAATGCCAACGGCACCTACACACCCGTGCTCATGACCCGTGCCGACTTCGGCTTGCTGGGCAGCTACAACAAATACCTTAAATCGCCCTTCGAGACCTTCTACGTGGGCGGCGACGGCATGAGCGGATCCTACACCTACGCCACCGAGACCATAGCCCCGCCCGGGTCCCGCAAACCCCCCCCCCCCCC
>JAAVEC010000041.1 GCA_014801485.1 Bacteroides sp. | reverse complement strand
GGATCAATGTAAAAAGTAGGTTGTTAAAATATGGGTAATATCGGTAACTTTGCAGCATGAAACAAATGCAGGTACTGAAAACGATATTTCCGGAAGTTATCACGGAGAACTTTGAGTTTGTAAATTATGAAGAGTCTCCGGATCGTCTGGACTACTGGCTCGATGAGCGTGGATTCATGTCACGCGAAGATCATAAAAAGGGAACGGTAAGGGAATACGGATTCACTGACGAACGCGTCATACAGGATTTTCCAATCCGAGGAAAGGCTGTTTATCTTCATGTGCGCCGGCGTAAATGGCGTGATACAGAAGATGGAAGCATTTTTACCTATGACTACGATCTGACAGAAGAAGGTTCTCGCCTGACTCCGGAGTTCGTAGCTTTTTTAAAAGAGGAGGATTGAATCGACCCCTGAAAGCATCCGCTCAATAGCAGCGCATTATGGGGTAAACGGGGCTAATCTGTCAAGGCAATACAAAGAGTGTTTCAGCGATTACAGGCAGTGGAAGCAGCTTGATCATGCTGAGCAATATATTATTTATCCTCAGAATATTGGACCGAATCTTGCGATAGACGAATCGTCGTTGAGTTGCGGCGAACTCTACACGTTTGTGACAAACCGGGATGCGCATGGCGGCAAGGGAGCACTAGTGGCTGCCATACGTGGAACAAAGGCAGAGACGGTCATTGCCGTACTGGAAAGGATACCGTTGGCCAGGCGTAAAACTGTCACGGAAATAACCCTCGATTTGTCATCCTCGATGATGCTTATCGCACGGCGATCATTCCCCAAAGCGACAGTAACAAACGACCGGTTCCATGTGCATAAGCTCTACTATGATGCCATTGATGAATTGCGCATATCGCTGCGATGGATGGCAAGAGATGTGGAGAATGAAGAAATAGCCCGATGTCGTAAGGCCGGGATTGCTTATGTACCGTTCCGCTATGCCAACGGCGACACACGAAAGCAACTTCTCGCAAGAGCAAAATACATTCTGACCAAGCATGCCACTAAATGGACTCAGTCCCAGCAGAGGAGAGCAGATATCATATTTGAGTTTTACCCCGAACTGAAAAGAGCCTATGATCTTGCAATGGATTTGACCGATATATTCAACCAGAAAGTTGATAAGGATACGGCACGCCTGAATTTAGCCCGGTGGTACAACAAAGTTGATGAAATGGATGGCGGACAGTTCCGAACGGTTACCGAAACGTTCCGTAACCACTATGATACTATACTGAATTTCTTTATCAACCGCTCGACCAATGCCGGAGCTGAATCTTTCAACGCCAAAGTCAAAGCCTTCAGGAGTCAGTTCAGGGGCGTAACAGATATACCTTTCTTCCTTTTCAGGCTAACAAAACTATGTGCCTAAAAATATTCCACACTCGGGTAGTTTTTTAACAATTCAACCGGGTTTTGCGACTGATCCGAAATATTCCTCACGCGCCTAAGACCCGGTTCCGCTTCATCTTTTTCTCCGCCGGGCATGGACACGACAAAGCAGTGCGTGCGAGCTTGCGCTCTCCACACACTGCCGATGGTTTGCTATTGCTGCCGGCCCCGGGGGGCTCAGCCAGGCAAAAAAGGCCCGAACAATTGGGCGGGGCGAACGATTTATTCCTCTACGCTGCGGAGCTGCTGCACGTACACGGCCTTCATCATCTTCTTGCGGTTGGTGACGGAGGGCTTCTGGAATGCCTGACGTGCACGGAGTTCTTTCACAACGCCGGTGCGTTCAAATTTGCGCTTGAATTTCTTGAGAGCGCGCTCGATGTTCTCGCCTTCTTTTACTTGTACAATAATCATATTTTTCGTTTGTGTTTATAAATTTCTTGGCTGTAGCTTTTGCGTTTAGCGCGGCAAAATTACGCATAACTTTTGAAATAGCAAAACTTTTAGGCCTCGGATTGGTAAAAAGATCAAACTTTTTTTTGCTTTTTTTGCTCCACCGGTTCGCCACGGCATAATTTTTCGTAAATTTGCGCGTTTTTTCGCAATATGAACCACAACGCCAGCCCCACACACACCAGCCCCAGGCTGTGGAACAAGGAGTATATCAAGGTGATGACTTGCAATTTCCTGCTCTTCTTTGCCTTCTTCCTGCTCACTCCGCTGCTTCCGCTATACCTCGACGACCAGTTCGCAGCCGATAAGGACACCATCGGAATCGTCCTTTCCGGCTACGTCGTGGCCACCCTCCTGGTGCGCCCGTTCAGCGGATTCATGGTCGACACTTTCAGCCGCAAGAAGGTGCTGATGATTTGCTTTTTCGTGTTCTTCATCTGCTTCACGGGCTACGTGGGCGCGGGCACCTTGCTGATGTTTGCGCTCGTGCGCACGGCCCACGGCCTGCCGTTCGGCGCCACCACCGTGGCCAACAGCACCGTAGCCATCGACGTGCTCCCATCCGAGCGCCGCAACGAGGGAATAGGATTCTACGGCCTCAGCAACAATCTGGCTATGGCCATCGCTCCCAGCGCCGGAATCTATATCTACAACCGCACCCACAATTTTTCGCTGCTTTTCTGGCTGTCGCTCGTGCTTGCATTCGCCGGCTTTCTCTGCTCCACCACCGTGAAGCTCCCGCAGCGCAAGCCCGTGGAGGGTAAACCCAAAATCAGCCTCGACCATTTCTTTCTGGGACGCGCCTGGCTGCTGGCCGTCAATATCTGCTTTTTCGGCCTCTGCTGGGGTGTGATGAGCAACTACGTGGCCATCTACGGGCGCGAGATGCTGGGCATCACCGATGGCACAGGCATCTTCTTCATGCTGCTCTCGGCCGGCCTGATTCTTTCGCGCTTATTCGGAGCCCGAAGCCTGCGCGCCGGACGCATGACCCACAACGCCACCATTGGCGTAGTCCTCTCTCTCGCAGGATATTCGCTCTTCGGATTCGTGGCAATGCCCTGGGCCTACTATCTTTCGGCGCTGCTCATCGGCCTGGGCAACGGCCAGATGTATCCGGCATTCCTCAATATGTTTATAAAGGTGGCGCGCCACGACCAGCGGGGCACAGCCAACTCTTCCATTCTCATCTCCTGGGACCTGGGCACGGGGCTGGGCATCGTGCTCGGCGGATTCATCGCCCAGCTTGCCGGATTCACGGCAGCATTCCGCCTGGTGGCTCTCATGCAGGGCGCAGGAATGCTCCTCTTCATCCTCGCCACCCGCCACTTCTTCGAGCGCCGCAGGCTCAACGAGAATTAGACCCCCTCATAAACTCGCCCAGCTGCGAGGCTATCGCGCGCATTCCGGCCGCATCAGGATGGCCCATGCGCTTTTCTATGCCCTGCAGCTGAAGGCAGCGCACGCCGCGCGCACCGCACTGGGCTATGATCGCCTCGCGCATCGGCCCGGTGATTTCATCATTGAGCACAAACACCACCTCCGCCTCGGGATAAAGCACCGGCAACTGCTGAAGCAGATAATCCATGGCCGGCACGAAGGTGTAGAACGCATGCGGCTGAGGTGCCACGGCAGTCTCGGGCATGAGAGGCACACCCGCCCAGAAATCGTTGGTGGCCCCGAACACCACTATCAGATCGGGATTCCCCAGGTCGCTCATGCGGTTGGTGAACGAGCGGTGGCTGTAATCCTCGCCATTGTAGCCGCGATTGCTTATCGTCGCCCCCGACCACGAATTATTGCACTCTATCTCATAGCCGTTGTCACGGGCAAAGATACTCCACCACGTGAGCTCCGGAGCCGTCACGTCGGTCTTTTCCGGTGCATCTCCCGGAAAATACCACACCTCATTGCCCTCAGGCTGCACGCATCCCAGAAATGTGGAGTACGAATCACCCAGTATCGACATCCGCCGCGGAGCCGCCCACGCCGCGCAAGCTGCAGCCGCAGCCAGCACCACAATTGCTGTTTTCTTCATATCAAAGCTCTTTTTTTTCGTCGCAAAGATAATAAAAATAATAAAACTTTTGCTACTTTTGCACGCCCCGAACCTCTAATAGCTATCATTATCTATAAACATCAATATTTATGACAAGATTTACCCTTTCTTTATTCACGGCCGTCGCCGCCGCCATCGTCTCCGCAGGCGATGCAGCCGCTGCCGATCTGGCATCTGCCGCCAATGCTGCGCCGAGGGTTATCACCGGCACTCGCACCCACGCCCTTGAAGCGGTCCGGCCGGCACGCACGCTCCACAAGCCCGCAAAAAAATTGCGCGCCAAGACAGCCCGGAAGGCCACTCGCCCACACTTCGCTGAAGTTGCTGACGAAAGCACCATATATTCATGCTCGTTCGACTTCTTCACGGAGGGTTCCGAAACGGCGCCCGCAACCTTCCAACTCGACGACTCGGACAACATCCCCGAAGAGATCATCGGCGAGGAAAACTATGGCTTCGGAGGCCAGGGACTCATGCAGGCCGGCGGAGCTGCCTACATCCCCTTTGAGTACGCCGAACCCTCCGACCCCGACTGGTATCTTGAGGGTATGATGTGGACACCCGACATTTACGAGCCCATGCAGGTCACCATTGAGCTCGACGCGAAAGTCGCAGAGGGCTGCGGCTATGACGCCGACGAGCTATGGGTTTACGCCACCGACTATTTTCAGACCTTGGACTACGACAGCGGCGACATCACCACCGACTGGACACACCTCACGCTTTCTATCAACGCTAATGACTTTGTCCCCGAAAGCGAAGACGATTCCTATTACTTCACTCTCTTTGCCGAGGGTGGAGCCGACATCGTGGTCAAAAACGTAGTCGTCAAGGGCGAGGCAGCCGAATTGCAGATTCCTGTCGCACAGCCCTTCACCGACTTCAACGGCACATCCTTCTGCGCCCACTGGAGCGAAGTAGCGGGAGCCACAGGCTATTACCTCACCGTCTACAACTACGACCCGGCCACCGGAACCAACACCTCCAAATTCCTGGACGCTCAGTTCACCACCGACAACTACTACACCGTCACCGGAGTCACCCTCGGAAACTTCTACTCCTATCAGGTCTCGGCCACCAACGGCTCCTTCACCACCTCGGAATCCAAGTCCGTGCTCGTGTGCAAGCTTCCCACTCCCACAGGACTCACCATCACCGCCGGCGAGGGCGACAAGTCTCTCGACATCGCATGGACTCCCACTCCGGGCGCCAACTATTACGTGCTTTCCGCCACAGCCACCCACAACGTCACCGCCGGCAGCTCCATCACCCTTGCCGATGCCGACTTCTCCGCTGTGGAGAGCACCGGCACCGTAGACATGCCCGAGGAATCTGAGTACTGGGTCGACCGGCGTCCCGAACTTCCGGGATGGGAATTCACCCTCGGATGCTCCGCACCCGGTGCCTACGGATTCTTGGACAACGCCATGTACACCACCTTCACCGGCTTCACGGCCCAGCTGTCGTCCTTGGACTACGACCTCTCCAACATCACCGACCACACCGTAAACGTAAGTATCGAAGCAGCTTCCCCCGGCAACGGTATGCTCGCCGGCATCCTCTCCTTCGACGAAAATGAAAACACCTACGAAGTAGCTTCCGCCTACGGCACCCCCGAAAACATTCCGGCGCAATACACCACCTATACATTCGACCTCTCCGGTGCATCCGCTCGATCCAAATTCATCTTCGTGACCAAGACCGACGACAACACCGACGGCGCCGTCCTCATCCGCAAAT
>JAAVEC010000040.1 GCA_014801485.1 Bacteroides sp. | reverse complement strand
TACACTCTTCCAGTCCAGAACGGTCCCGCCCACATCTTTCTTCTTGTGACGGTTCTTTCTCAGGCGTTTTTTACGCTTGTGGGTGGCCATCTTGTGGCCTTTTCTTTTCTTTCCGCTGGGCATAATGCTTACGCTTTAAATTAATTATTGAATATAGCTGCCGATGAAGGCAGGAGTGTTTTTCTGTTTTAGGAGCTGATAAGTGAAAATTACTTCACGTCCTGCATAAACACCTTTGCGGGCTTGAATGCGGGGATTTTGTGCTCGGGGATAACGATGGTGGTGTTCTGCGAGATATTGCGGGCTGTCTTGGCGCTGCGGGTCTTCACGATGAAGCTTCCGAAGCCACGGAGATATACGTTCTCGCCGTGTGCGAGGGAATCCTTTACGATTTCCATGAATTTTTCGATGGTCTCCAGCACGGCAGCCTTTTCCACGCCGGTGGTCTTGGAGATTTCGTTTACGAGATCTGCTTTTGTCATTACAGTCTTTTTTAAGTATTTTTGTTGAATAGCGTTGATTTTAAACAATTTACGAAACAACTTAGATGCTCCGCAATTTTGCAAGTGCAAATATCGTATTTTTTTTTGAAACGAAGGCTATTTTATTGAGTTTTTTTTCATTAAATGCCGAATATATTATTTTTTAGCTCTGAAATTTCCTTCTATGAGATTTTATTCCTATATTTGGGCATCTAAAACCATGAGCATACTACTGATTAAATTGCCGCACACCGGACCGCAACGGTTGCCCTTTTATCTGGCCGCCGAGGAATGGATAGCTCGCAATCTGCCTTCGGGAGAGTATTTCTTCGCGTGGCAGGTGGCTCCCACCGTGATTTGCGGACGTCATCAAGACGCCGCGTGCGAAATCGACCTTGGATATTGCGTCGCCCATAATATCGAGGTGTATCGACGCAAAAGTGGTGGTGGAGCCGTGTATGCCGACATGAATAATATAATGTTCAGCTATGTGGGGCCTGCTGCTTCGATTGAGAATGCTTTCGCGCGTTATACGTCACGCGTGGCCGATGCACTGCGAACACTCGGTCTTGATGCGGCCACATCCGGCCGAAACGATATAGTGGTAGATGGCCGAAAGGTGGCCGGAAATGCCTACTGGCGTTGCGGCGACCGTTGCATCGTGCACGGCACAATGCTTTACGATGCCGATGAAAGCACGATGTCCCGTGCGCTCACACCCTCGCGTGCAAAGTTGATGTCGCACAAAGTCGTGAGCGTGCAGTCGCGCATAACAACGGTGATATCCCGGTTGCCCGGTCTCTCGATTAATGAATTTCTTGACCGCATGCTCAGTTATGTGTGCGACGGCGAGGCCGAGATTCCGTCTACTGCCCTGCCCGAAATCCGGGCTATTGAAAAAGAATACTATGCCGAAACGTTTTCATCCGTCGCACACGGTTCGCGAGGAATACGAATCACCGGCGTAGGTGATATAAATATTAATGTGGTACTATCCGGTGACGTAATTGACGAAGTGCGCCTGAGCGGCGACTTTTTCTCCGGGCAAGACGTGAGCAGAACCCTTGAACGGCTGCGCGGCCTCCCCTGCAGGGAGGAAGCGATAGCAGGAGCCCTTGGGAAGGAAACCATAATCTCTTCGCTCGACAATTCCGTGTTGGCCGGTATGATTGCCGCCGGGCACAAAATCTGATACCTTGATATGGAAAACTTGAAAAAAACTCCGCTCCACCACCGCCACGTCACGGCAGGGGCTATGATGAGTCCCTTCGGTGGTTTCGACATGCCCATAGAATACACGGGCATCGTGAAGGAGCATGAAGCCGTGAGAAAGAATGTGGGCGTCTTCGACGTATCCCACATGGGCGAAGTATTCGTGGAAGGCCCTGAAGCCACACGCTTCGTCAATTATATTTTTACGAACGACGTCACAGACCTCGCACCGGGCCGTATCCTCTACGGAATGATGCTCAATCCGGCCGGCGGCACTATTGACGACCTGCTCGTCTATCGCATGGCACCGGAGCGTTATCTGCTGGTAATCAACGCATCCAATATCGATAAAGACGTGGCATGGATTCTCACCCACGCCCAGGCTTTCGATGTGCGCGCCGTGAATTGCAGCGACGACTGGGCAGAGATAGCCGTTCAAGGACCCGGGGCCGAGACCACACTGCTTTCTGTGCTGGGTATCGACGCCACCGGCCTGCCCTTCTATGGTTTCAAAGAAGAATCGGGCATGATTGTGAGCCGCACCGGCTACACCGGCGAAGACGGTTTTGAAATCTACGCCTCGGCCGAACGTATCGACGACTTCTGGCAAAAGCTTATGGCAGCCGGCGTGCAGCCTTGTGGCCTCGGCTGCCGCGACACCCTGCGTTTTGAGGCCGGTCTACCACTCTATGGCGACGAACTGGATGAAGACATCTCGCCCATAGAGGCCGGCCTGGGCATCTTCGTAAAGATCGACAAACCCGACTTTATCGGTCGCGACGCAGTGGCGAAGCAGAAGGCCGAAGGCGTGTCACGCAAAATCGTGGGCCTCGAAATTGAAGGACCTGCCATTGCCCGACACGGCTATGAGGTGATGGATGCTGAAGGCAATCCCGTGGGCACTGTCACCACCGGCTACCGTTCAATCACGCTTGAGCGCAACCTGGCCATGGCTCTTATAGACGCCGCCCACGCAGCGCCGGGCACTCACCTTCAAGTGAAGGTGCGCAAGAAAATTTTCCCCGCCACCGTAATAAAAAAACGTTTCTACACACCTAATTATAAAAAATAAAGATCTCTGAACCATGGAAAAAATACTTTATCTTCCCACACATGAGTATATACGCATCGAAGGCACCAAAGGCCGCATCGGCATCTCTGAATACGCAGCCAAGCAGCTGGGCAATATCGTGTATGTCGACATGCCTGAAGTGGACGACGAAGTCTCTGCCGGCGAAGAATTCGGCGCCATCGAGAGCGTAAAGGCTGCAAGCGACCTTTTCTCGCCCGTGACGGGCACCGTGACGGCCGTGAACGAAGAACTCGAAAACGATCCGGGCCTCGTGGGTAAGGATCCTATGGCGCAGTGGATTATCGAAGTTGAGTTGGATAATCTCGACGAGCTCGACGGACTGCTCACTCCTGAAGCCTACGCCGAACTGTGCGCCAACGAAAAGCACTGATGCGATGAGCCATTCCCATCCTTATTTTCCCCACACGCAGGAGGATGTAGCGGCAATGCTTGAGCGCTGCGGCACCGGCACGCTCGACGCTATGTATGCCGACGTTCCGGCTTCGCTGCGCATGAAGCAGCCCTATCAGCTTCCGGCGGCCATGACGGAGCCCGAGCTCAAACGTTTCTTCCGCAATCTCGATCGCCGCAACGAACCACTCACGTGCTTTGCGGGAGCCGGTGTGTATCACCATTTCACCCCTGCCGCCGTGGAGAGCATCGTGGCACGTTCGGAATTCCTCACGGCCTATACGCCTTACCAGCCGGAGGTGTCGCAGGGCACTCTGCAATACATCTTTGAATATCAGTCGATGATGTGTGAGCTCACGGGCCTCGACGTGAGCAACGCGTCGCTCTACGATGGCGCCACGGCCACGGCCGAGGCTATGCTCATGTGCGTAGCCGCAGCGAAAAAGAAAAACCGCGTGCTCATCTCGGCCACCATGAACCCAGCCGTGGCACAGGTGTGCGGCACCTACGCCCGCTGGCACGGTATTGCACTCGACACCATCCCCGAACACGACGGCGTCACAAGTCTTGAGGCACTTGAGGAAATGCTTGGAGCCGGTGATGTGGCCGGCGTGATACTACCCCAGCCCAACTACTACGGCATCGTGGAAGACCTCAGCGGAATCAGTGAGAAGATTCACGGCGTGAAGGCCCTGATGGTGATGAACTGCGTTGCCTCCACACTGGCCGTGCTCCGCACACCGGCGCAATGGGGAGCCGATATCGCCGTGGGCGACGCGCAATCCCTGGGCATGCCCATGAACTACGGCGGCCCCTATCTGGGCTATATGTGCACTACCCGCACGCTGATGCGCAAGATGCCCGGACGCATCGTTGGCGCCACCACCGACAGTCGCGGGCAGCGCGTGTTTGTGCTCACCCTTCAGGCTCGCGAGCAGCATATCCGCCGCGACAAGGCCACCAGCAATATATGCTCCAATCAGGGCATCATGGCCCTCCACACGGCTGCATATCTCTCGCTCATGGGCCAAGAAGGGCTCAAGGAAGTGAACGAGGCCGGATGCGCCACTATGCATGCTTTGGCCAGGAGACTGTGCGACACTGGCCGTATGGAACTCGCCTACCCCGACCGGCCCTATCTGAACGAAGTGCTTATGCGTCTGAAGCCCGGCCTTTCGGCACGGGGAATTATTGAGGCAGCCTCTGCTGCCGGCATTCTCGCCGGTGTGGAAGTGGCGCCGGATCTCCTTCTTGTGGCATGCACGGAAATGCAGGGCACCGCAGATGTGAATGCCTATGTCGAACTCATAAAAAATCTGCCTGAAAATGAATAGCGAGCTTTACGGCAAACTTGTCTTTGAAATTTCGCGCGAGGGACGTCGTGGCTGTTCCGTGCCCGTGCCCTCCGATGCCGCCGGTGCGGTGGAGAAATCCATTCCTGCCTCGCTGCTCAGAACCGGCATCCCGGAATTGCCCATGGTTGACGAGCCTTCAGCCGTGCGCCACTACACCAATATGAGCACCAATAATTTCGGCGTCGACACCGGTTTCTATCCTCTGGGCTCATGCACCATGAAGTACAATCCCAAAATCAACGAGGCTCTCGCTTCGTCACCTGAGGTAGCCGCCCTTCATCCGTTCCAGCCTGCCGGAACCGCACAGGGTGCTCTGGAAGCCTACTACATGCTCCAGAGCTTCCTCTCGGAAATCGGCGGCATGGCCGAATTCTCTCTAAATCCGTACGCGGGTGCCCACGGCGAACTCACCGGATTGATGGTAATACGTGCCTATCATGCCGACCGAGGCGACTTCGGTCGTATCAAGGTGATTGTACCGGATTCTGCCCACGGCACCAATCCCGCCAGTGCGGCAGTGGCCGGACTGCAGATTATAGAGACACGCAGCATGCCCGATGGCACCGTAGACATCGACGACCTGTGCTCAAAGCTTGACGACACCGTGGCCGCCGTAATGCTCACAAACCCGAACACCACGGGCATGTTTGAGCGCCGTATCCCGGAAATAGCCCGGGCTGTGCACGCAGCCGGAGCGCTACTCTACTATGACGGCGCCAATCTCAATCCCATGCTGGGAGTAGCACGACCGGGCGACATGGGCTTCGACGTGATGCACATCAATCTGCACAAGACTTTCTCCACGCCGCATGGCGGCGGCGGTCCTGGGGCAGGCCCTGTGGGAGTGCGGGCCGGCCTGGAGAAATATCTGCCCAATCCGCGCGTCGTGAAGCAGCCTGATGGTAGCTTCGCTGTCGTCACCCACAGCGACGACGCACTCGGCCGCATCAGCTTCTGGCTTGGCAACTTTACGGTGCTCCGCCGCGCCCTGGCATACATCCTCACACTCGGCGCAGAAGGCATGATGCACGTGGGCCCGTATGCCACGCTGGCCGCCAACTACGTGATGAACTCGCTGAACGACCTGTATCTTCAACCCATCCCCGGGCCCTGCAAGCACGAATTCGTATTCGACGGCCTCCGCGACAAAAGCACCGGTATCACCACCCTGAACGTGGCCAAGCGGCTTCTCGATATGGGTTTCCATGCTCCCACCATCTATTTCCCGCTGCTATTCCACGAGGCTCTGATGGTGGAACCCACGGAGACCGAAAGCCGCGAGACGCTCGACGCTTTCATTGACGCCATGCGCCGGATCGCGGCGGAGGCTCAGTCACAGCCCGAAATCCTGCAGCAGGCGCCGCTATGCACTCCTATGGCGCATCCCGACGAAACTGAAGCTGCCACACACCCCAAACTGAAATGGAAAGATTTGACGTAATAATAATCGGTGCCGGTCCCGGCGGTTACGAAGTGGCCGCCGAACTGGCTGCCCTGGGCACCAGTGTGGCCATAATCGAGCGCGACAAGCCCGGAGGTACCTGCCTTAACCGAGGCTGTATTCCCACCAAGTGCCTGTGTGCCACCGCATCGCATGTACTCGCAGCCGAGTCCGCGGCACAATTCGGTGTGATTACGGGTTCCACAACGGTTGACTATGCAGCTGCACGCCGCCGTATGTGGCAAGTAGTCGACAATCTGCGCGAAGGTGTGCGTTCCGAGCTCAGCCATGTGCGCTATATCTCCGGAGAGGCCGTGATCAACCCCGATGGCAGCATAGGAGTGGGCAATTATGTATATGCCGCCGGAAAGGTACTGATTGCCACAGGTTCAAAACCGGCGAAGCCCTCCATCCCGGGCATTCACCACGCATTCACGAGCGACGACATACTCGAACTCGACATGGATGTGCCGGCCCGGCTCACGATTGTGGGCGGAGGCGTTATTGGCATTGAGTTTGCCAGCATTTTCCGAGCCCTGGGCAGCAAGGTCACGGTTGTGGAATATTGCAAGGAGATACTGCCGTCGTTCGACGAAGATATCGCCAAGCGGTTG
This sequence comes from Bacteroides sp., assembly GCA_014801485.1. Classification (GTDB taxonomy): domain Bacteria; phylum Bacteroidota; class Bacteroidia; order Bacteroidales; family Muribaculaceae; genus CAG-873. The sequence continues at coordinate 7,781 of JAAVEC010000040.1, read as the reverse complement.
CGACTGGCCCTGCGTGCAAGAGGCATCGACTTCGTCACGGGTGCGCGCGTGAAGTCAATCGATGAAGACCACGCTGTGATCTATGAAACCAAAAAAGGTGAAAACACGCTGCCCGGCGATGCTGTGCTCGTAGCCACGGGCCGCATCCCCGTAGTGCCCGAAGGCACTCGCGAGGCGGGCATCAGCCTGAACGACAAGGGATTTATCGAAGTGGACGACAATATGCTCACCAGTCGCCCCGGCTTCTACGCCGCCGGCGACGTCACCGGTCTGTGCATGCTCGCCCATGCAGCCACTGCGCAGGCGCGTCGCGCGCTGCTTCCGGATGGCAAAGAAGTGGAGCTTGGTATAATTCCCTCGGCTGTCTTCTCCTCGCCGGAAGCCGCAATGGTGGGACTCACGGCCGCGCAATGCGCCGCCCACGGCGTGGAGTGCCTTGAGTGCAAGGCACCCTACGCTGCCAATGGTAAGGCGATGGCCATGGGGTGCACCACCGGCGTTGTGAAAATTGTGTATAGTCCTGCCACAAGGCTTATTCTGGGCGTACATGTGGTTGGTCAACATGCCTCCGATATCGTGGCCGAAGCCGCGGCGCTCATATATGGAATGGTGACCGTCGACGACCTCGCCCGCGACCTCGTACATGGCCACCCCACTCTCTCCGAGATTCTTCAGGCTGCGGCCCATAATGCGAAATAACCCCGCTAACGCTCGAAGCGCAGCACCACGTAGCTCTTGCTGCGCTTCGTCACGGGGAAGAGCCCCGACGTGCGCACTCCGGGCACCCACACTATGCGCTCGTCGCGTGTGAGGATCCATGCGTCGCGCTTCTGTTGCGCGGTCATCTTCGCATCAGAGAAGATATCACTCACAAGCCTGGTACCGTTCATACCGAAGGGCTTGATGCGATCGCCGCGGCGCCATTTCCTGAGCACCCAGCGGGGCGAACCTTCTAAGGCCGAGCCGTCGAGATAAAGCACATCGGGCGAGGCCACCGGGCTGAAGTCCTTCACGTTGTGGCTCCGATCCACGCTTATTCTCACCGGGGCGACAATGTCGCTGCTAAAATCAAGGTCATACTCTGTTGCCATGCAATCACTATCGGCTGCCGAACGCAAATACAGGCGTCCGCGGCTCAGCTCGGCCACTTCCATGCCTGCCGGAGACGCGAATGTGGCACCGGAACGCGACACATCGCCAAGCATGTCTTCTACCTGCGACATCGTGAAGCCGACCGGTCTCAGAATCTCAAACAATATGAGCCTTGCATCCTTATCGGCAGAGAGCGCCTCAAGGTCGATCTCGCGGCTCTCAAGCGTGCCGTAAAGGGCCGCCTTGGCTGCCACAGCGCTGTCGTAGACACTGCGGGCTTCGCGCAGCATCCGCATAGAGCGTTCCACACCCTCGGAGGCTCCGGGAATAAGCTCGTCAAAAAGCGGCAGCAGGCGATTGCGAATTTTGTTGCGCCGGTAGTGGTCTTCGGCGTTAGTACTGTCTGTCACGTAGCCAAGGCCGCGCTCCTTCAGATATTGTTCAATCTGGGAGCGTGAGCAGTCAAGCAAGGGGCGCACGACATGGTCCCGGCGATAGGTCATCCCCGTAAGGCCGGCAATGCCGGTACCGCGGGCAAGGTTGAGGAAGAAAGTCTCCACATTGTCCTCGCGATGATGCCCCACGGCCACGTCGTCGGCCCGAAGGATGGTGAGCAGTTCGTCGAACCACTCGTAGCGCAACCTGCGGCAAGCCATTTCCACGCTCTCGCCCGTGGAGGCCATGGCCGCCTCCACGTTGAAATCCTTGATATAGAGATCCACGCCCATTTTTTCGGTCAGGTCTTCGACGAATCTCATATCGCGTGTGCTTTCGTCGCCTCTCAGATGAAAATTGCAGTGGGCTGCCACACACTGATAGCCCAGTTCACACAGCACGGCAAGAAGAGCCACAGAATCGGCGCCGCCGCTCACTGCCACCACTATGGGCAGGTCGGATCGCAATTGCAGACGCTCTCCGAGGGTGCGTCTCACTATAGTCTTGAATTCATTCACGATGCAAAGTTAAGATTTATCCGGCTACCACGGGAGCAGGGGCAAAAGATTTTTGCAAAATCTTTCCCGTTTCCTATTTATTTAGTACTTTTGCACAATAATTCAACCAGGAATACGAAATGATCGACAAGATAAAATCCCTGCGCGCTATTATCGAAAACGCTTCGGCCGCGAATGCCGAGGAAGTTGAAGCTCTCCGCATCAAGTATCTCAGCAAGAAAGGCGAGATATCGCAGCTGATGGCCGACTTCCGCAACGTCCCCGCCGAGCAGAAGCGTGAGATAGGTCAGGCTATCAACGAACTCAAAAATTTTGCCACTGAGCGTATCAACGCTCTGCGCGACGCTGCCCTCAGCGCCGACGCAGCTGCCGAAGCCGCCGCACTCGACCTCACCCGCACCCCGGCCCCCTCGCCCATGGGCACGCGCCACCCGCTTTCGCTCGTGCGCGAAGAAATCGTGGCCATCTTCCGCCGCCTCGGCTTCTCGATAGCCGATGGTCCTGAAATCGAGGACGACTGGCACGTCTTCTCGGCCCTAAACTTCGCCGAAGACCACCCGGCCCGCGACATGCAGGACACCTTCTTCATCAACGCATCGCCTGAGGTGGTGCTCCGCACCCACACCTCATCGGTGCAGACCCGCATCATGGAGCATTCCAAGCCCCCGATCCGCATCATTTGCCCGGGACGCGTGTATCGCAACGAGGCCATCTCGGCACGAGCCCACTGCTTCTTCCATCAGGTGGAGGCACTCTACGTAGACCGTGACGTCACCTTCGCCGATCTGCGCCAGACGCTTCTCTACTTTGCACGCGAGATGTTCGGCCCCGACACCAAGATTCGCTTGCGCCCCAGCTACTTCCCCTTCACAGAACCCTCGGCCGAGATGGATATCAGCTGCAATCTCTGCGGCGGCAAAGGATGCTCTTTCTGCAAGCACACGGGATGGGTGGAAATCCTGGGCTGCGGAATGGTCGACCCCAACGTGCTCAAATCCTGCGGAATCGACCCGGAAGTCTATTCCGGCTTTGCCCTGGGCATGGGCGTGGAGCGCATCGCCAACCTCAAATATCGCGTGAACGACCTGCGCCTGTTCTCTGAAAACGACGCCCGTTTCCTCGATGAATTCGCGGCTCTGCGCTGAAAAAAAATGACTCTCAAGCAACGCTACGACGAGGCTCTGAGGTATTTCGCCGAAGTGATGCCCGAGCCGCAGACCGAGTTGCACTACAGCGATCCCTTCCAATTGCTTGTGGCCGTGATTCTCTCGGCACAGTGCACCGACAAGCGCGTCAATATGATCACCCCGGCCCTCTTCGAGGCCTATCCCACGCCCGAGACTATGGCGGCTGCCACGCCCGAGGAGATCCTACCCTATATATCCTCCGTGTCGTATCCCAACAACAAAGCCCGCTCGCTCGCCGGCATGGCACGCATGATTCACGGGCAGTTTAACGACCGGGTGCCCGACACTATGGACGAGCTACTGAAAATTCCGGGTGTGGGACGCAAGACGGCCAATGTGATTCTCTCCGTGGTCTTTGGCAAAGCAGCTATGGCAGTCGACACCCACGTTTTCCGCGTGGCCGAACGAATAGGACTCACCACCGGAAGCGCTTCTCCGCTCACCACCGAGCAGACTCTGATGAAGCACATTCCGGAGCACCTCGTGGCTAAAGCCCACCACTGGCTGATACTGCACGGACGCTACACCTGCAAGGCCCGCAAGCCGGCCTGCTCCACATGCGGCCTTGCACCTGCCTGCCGTTATTATCAACAGAATCAAAACGAAGCGCGATAACACCTGCAATGGACGAGCTCTTTATCAATATCATAGAAATCCTGGGCACGGCCGCCTTCGCCATCTCGGGCATCCGCCTCTCGGCCGCTCGCCGCTTCGACTGGTTCGGAGCCTACGTCGTGGGCCTCGTCACCGCGATCGGAGGCGGTACGTTGCGCGATATCATCCTCGACCTTCCCGTGTTCTGGATGCTCTCGCCCGTCTATCTCATCGTCACAGGCATCGCCCTCGTGGCCGTGCTGATATTCCGCCAGGCCCTGGTCAAGGGCATGCGCACACTCTTCATTTTCGATGCCATCGGTCTGGCGCTGTTTGTGGTCGTAGGCGTTCAACGCACTCTGGCAGCGGGCTGGCCCGTGTGGGTTGCAATGGTCATGGGCACCATCACCGGCTCTTTCGGCGGTATTATCCGCGACATCCTCATCAACGAACAGCCATTATTCTTCCGCAAGGATATATACGCCACGGCATGCCTTGCCGGCGGCGCCGTCTACTGCCTGCTCATCCAGCCCTGGTGGAGTGATATAGTGCCCCAGATAGCGTGCGCCGTCACCGTCATAGGACTGCGCGTGGCAGCCGTGCACTACAACTGGTCGCTACCCATCCTCAAGGTAGACCGAAATCTGTTGCCGGAGGAAAAAAACTATACGCATGAGCAGGACTAAGCGCAGCGTGCTGCAATTCACACGATTCTGCGTGGTGGGCGTGCTCAACACCTGCGTCACGCTCATCGTGATATTTGTGTGCAAATCATGGCTGGATATCAACCCCTACATATCGAATGCGCTGGGCTACGTGTGTGGCCTCATCAATTCCTTTGTGTGGAACAAGCAGTGGGTGTTTCGGTCGTCGCGCGGCTATGCCGGCGAGGCCGCTCGATTTGCCGTGGGATTCGCGCTGTGCTACGCTGTGCAGCTGCTCGTGGTATGGGCTATATCATCAGGCAGTTTCGGCAGCAGAGTGTTCGACGTGTGCGGATTCGCGCTCTCGGGATATGGTGTGGCCACGCTCGTGGGCAACGCCGTCTACACTACCTGTAATTTCATCTACAATAAGCTTTTCACATTCCGGGCGTCAGAAGAGTGATAGCTGCACTCCCTCGCGCTTTTTCATATAAAGATTCAGCACCCTGCACCAGCCCTGCGTAGCGTTGCGCAGGGTTATCTGTATCATACCGGCCGCTTCGCCCAGAATACTCTTGAGCCTTGCAATAATATCGGATGTGGAAATAGCTCCACTGATACAGATATTGGCAATATTTCGGCCGCGCAGGCTGGCCGATGCATAAATTGTGTCGTTGTAGTTGATTGTGTTCATAATTTTGTCGTGTGATTGATTACACGACAAAATTACAAACGCACCCGTGCAATATTATTGCACGGGTGCGTTAATTAATATTTAATTAATCCTGCATATCAAGCGGCAGGCAATGAATCATATAGTCGCGCGCCTCCTGCCACGGCACGTAAATGTCGTCCCTGTTGGGAAGCAGAGGCACGGGTTTTTCGTTAAGCGACGCACGCAGATAGTATTTGCCAGAGCGGGGATTGCGGAAAAGTACCAGTTGGAGATTTGCAGCCATCGGCACGATATCGAAGTCGCGCCAGTGAAGCGCCACCGTATCAAAATAATTCGTGAGATAGTAGCAGCCCCGCAGGCGCAGCAGCGAGAGCAGCGGCATCAGCGTCTCTGCGTGGCCGAAACGCAGCCTCACCGTGGTTGAATCATCGCCTGCGATGAATTCGTCGGTTGTGCGCACCAGATTCATCACCAGCGCCGCTGCAATATCGGCAGGTACCGTGCTCACGGTCGAGGCAGAGTAGCGCAGATACTGGCGCAGGTTGAAGCACGACCACACGGCATTCAGCTCGTCGGGCGTGAAATACACCAGGGGATCCACCTCCACCGACATCGCCGAGCATCCTGCCACCACGGCCCACTCGCTATAGGCAAGCTTGCGGATGTGATCGGCATTGTTGAAGGGGAAGGCCTTACCAAGCGCGCGCATTATCGCTCCCGTGGGGCATGCCTCGTCAAAGTATTGATCATAAGTGGGCTCCCACACCTTATTGTCGCGAAACTCTATATATGCTTCCACCGTGTCGAAGGGGCGCATAAGCGGCGACGTGCAGTGGCCCGTGACGGTGTGGAACGTCGTAGCGTTGTTCAGCCTGTCGAGCCGGTGGGTGAAGCTATACATGCTCATCATCGCACGAGGCGAGTAGCTCGACAGCGCCTCCACCACCCTGCCATTGCCGAAGAGTGCCGGATAATTACGATACATGCGCGTGGCAATGCCTGCCTGCTCGGCCATACCCAGCGAGTCGAGAGCACCCCAGCGCCCCTCGCTCAGGGCCATCACGCGGTCGGTGAGACGCAGCAGATTGCGCCCTATCGAAGTAATGCAGCCCAGCGAGTCGGCCTTCATTAACGCAGCCTTAAGCTCGCGGCAGTTCGACGCCGACGACGGATATCGGGCGCCATGACGCCCCACGTGGTTCACAAACACAGCCTCAAGGCTGTCGGGATGAGCCTCCTGCTCCACCGATGCCGGATAGGGCGTGAGCGAGCCCTCACACTGGCGGATACTGTAATTGGTGGCCATAGGGTCGGCCGCGAGGGCGCGCAGCGCTCCGCAGGCAACGAATAATGCGATTAGTAACTTTTTCATAATATTATAACGCTCAAAGATACAAAATTTCACTATATTTGCGTATCTTTGCACACAAAAAAATAGAAAATATGACCTTTAAACACTTAATTTTCGCCATTCTGGCCACCGGAGCGCTCTCTTCATGCGTGAGCAACGACAAGAAGACCGATGTTGAATGGGTGCCCTCATTCTCCGACTTCAATTCTCAGGGCTACTGGACAGATTGCTTCAATCCATCCGCCAATCAGGTTGTGGTGGGCGACCTTTGCTTCTCCCACCACGTCGAAAGCTACGAATACGACGGGGCCACCTATTCATCCTGGTTCGGCTTCTGCCCCTCGCGCGTCAACGACACCGCCGACCATAGCGACGACTGGACCTCCCATCAGTGGGCATCAATAGCAGGAGGCGGCGTGGGCGGTGCCGATTCCCCCTATGTGGTGGCTTGCTGGAACACCGGCGATGCCAATTCCTGCACCCTCACTCTTGCTGACCACGGCGTGTTTTACCCCGACGATCTCTACGTCACCAACACATCCTATGCCTACTACGCCATGAAAAACGGCACAGCATTCAGCCACGCATTCGGCCCCGACGACAGGTGCCTGCTCGAAATCACCGGCTACCTCAATGGCGTGAAAAAACAAGTGAAAGTAGAAGTCTACCTTGCCCACGGCACCGATATCCTCAACACCTGGAAAAACATCGAAGTGAGCAAGCTCGGATCTGTCGATACTCTCGTTTTCACCATGAACTCAACCGACTCCGGTCAATGGGGCATGAACACCCCAGCCTATTTCTGCATCGGCTCCATGGGCTATACCGAAATGACCGACTACAACAACTGATACCGCACTCTCCACATCCCGAAACGACTGCCCGGCACCCCGCCCCGGCAGTCGTATTTTTATTATTTTGCGCAAGGTAATTAATATTTATATTTCCTCGATTAGAGCAAGCACTATTTATCTCTTCTCAAATTTAGTGATTATGTTCAAATTTCCCCAATTTCGTATCGCAAAATTTGCCAAATGCAATATTTTGACTAATTTTGTGTATTACCCCAAATTATCAATGGAAGTTAATAATAACACAAAAACAATTCGTACTAAAAGAAACTCAATAGTCGATGGCTATTTGATAAGTTAGTTATTTTACTAATAACTCTTTCAAAATGTTGACATAAAATATTTTTCAAACAAATAGATATAGTAATTAGTTAAATAGAGCCGTAATGACTTGCTAAGGCGGTAATCGATATAATTATAAGCAATGAAACTC
>JAAVEC010000039.1 GCA_014801485.1 Bacteroides sp. | reverse complement strand
CCATCGAGAGGTCGTCGTCGTGGCGCAGAGCCTTGGCCAAATCGTGCCAGTGGGCGTCGTCGACGGTGATCATCGGAGCGCCGTCCACTTCGGCTATAGTGGCCGTGGGGCAAATTTTGGCAATTTTTTCTTGCAGAGTTGCCATATTATATATTAATGTGTATAATCGTTGCGGTTATTACTCTCATGCTTGCTTTTCGGCATCGGCAACTGTGGAGGCGTTGAACTGAGCCTTATCGTCGACACCGGCCACGGGGTGCTCACGCAGAAACTCCTGCTGCTTCTGCTGGCGGTTGACGCCACCGAAGAAGCGCTCCACCTTTACCTTGCGCGAAAGCTGCATGATAGCATAAATCATGGCCTCGGGGCGAGGGGGGCATCCGGGCAGATACACGTCGACGGGGATGATCTGATCCACACCCTGCACCACGTGGTAGCTGTTGCGGAACGGGCCGCCGCTCACGGCGCAGGCACCGGTGGCGATCACATATTTAGGCTCGGCCATCTGGTCGTAGAGACGACGAAGCACCGGGGCCATGCGGTGCACGATGGTGCCGGCCACCATGATGAAATCGGCCTGGCGGGGCGACGAGCGCGCCACTTCCCAGCCGAAGCGTGCCATGTCGTAGCGGGCAGCACCGAGGCTCACAAATTCTATACCGCAGCAGCTGGTGGCAAACGTGAGAGGCCACAGCGAGTTGGAGCGGCCCCAGTTGATAAGCTTGTCGAGGGAGCCCACGACCACGTTGGTGCCATTATCCTGAAGCTCTTTTACGAGCGATTCGATATATTCGTTGTCCTTAAATGCCTCGTAGGGCACTCCCTGGGCTGTTACTTCCATTCCAATGCTCCTTTCCGCCAGGCATATACGAGGCCCAGCACTAACACTCCGAAGAATACTGCGATGCTCACGAGACCACCCACTCCCATCTCACGGACACGCACGGCCCAGGGGAAGAGGAACACAGCCTCGACATCGAACATCAAAAACAGGATGGCAAACAGATAATAGCCAACCTTAAACTGGGCCATGCTCTCGCCACGCGTGGGGATACCGCACTCGTAGGCCTCGCCCTTCTGCGCGTTGAACGATTTGGGCGAGATAAGACCCGCAAGCCACAAGGCCAGCGCCACCAGGCCGATGCCCGTGAGGGCGGCCGTGATGGCCAGAAGGCCGTTGTTGGAGATTCCGAAAATGTCTAATGCGATCATATCGTGTTTAAAATTTATATTCTCTCATGTGGCCACACCAATAGCCAGGCCGGGAGGCGCGAGCGCCACAAGCCTGACAATCAACCGTATATGTGCCTTGTTGCAGTTTTTCCACGGTGCGGCTGCTGTGATTTCAGTGCAAATTTAGCAAATAATCCTTAAAAAAAGGCAATTGTGGCAATGTATTTTCGACAAATATATATAGGTGTGGTATTTTTTTATAATTTTGCGATTGATTATGAAACCTCTTTACCTCATCTACGCGCTGGTGGCTGCAGCTGTCGTGAGCGGTTGCAACGGCCGCATATTCATCGACGAGCCCGAGAGCGCGGAACACATCCAAGTGTGCATCGATGGCGATGGCGGTGAAGCCACCGTGGAGATTCCCATGAGTGAACTTGAGCGCATCGTGCTCGATACCATGAGCGGACAAACGCGCTTCGTCTCTTATTATAATGAAGCAGGCGAGATAATAAGCAGCCATTCACCGGCATCGGAAGTGAGCGCCATAGTCTATGACTCCGACTTCCATCAGCTGGTGATAAAACGACGCGGCAACAAGCTCGACATCCATAGCGTGTGCAACACTGCGGACCAAACCATCACGCGCACAATACGCCTGATATACAGCTACGGCTACCGCTACGTCAACGTCGACATAGGCTCCGGCGAGCCCCTTGAGCTCGTGGACGTAGCATGCCCGGAAGAGATCACCGACGTGAGCACCTCGCGCAAGATGGTGTCGCGCATCACGGTGCACAACGATGCCCCACTTCCCACCACCACCGAAGAGATGCCCTTCCTGAACGAGATGCCCAGCCTATACATCGAGTCTTCCCCGGCCAACAAATGGATTGACGGTGAGGAACTGGCTATACCCGTGCCCTTGTATGCCGGCGGCGAATGGCGCCTCTCCGACGCCGGCAAGCTTCGTCCCGGCCACACATACCACATCGGCGGCCCCGACCGGTTCACGAAAGTAGAAATCAGCATTCCGGCACAGTCTCACGTGACGATCACAACTGACGTGATATACAGCACGGCCACCACGAGCGGCTCGCTGCTTTTCCTCAACCGAATACTCGACCGGCCAATAATCGCCGAATATACCGTGACATCCACCTACCCCATCAGCTATGAAACACGCATTGACGAAGTTCCTTAAAGCGTGGCTCCCGACCATAGCGCTGGCCTGCGCACCCGCCGCGCGAGGCGGCGACAGCATTCCCTCAGGCTTGCCTGATGCTCCGGCATGGCGCATAGGCATCGAGCTCTCGCCGGATGCCGTGCTTCACACCAACCCCTTCCTACGAGGCGACAATGCCGCCGGAAAGGCGATTGACACCCGAATGGGGGCCGACCTGCGTGCCGACTTCCGCTTCAGCCCCACCACGCGTCCGGGCTTGCTCTACAAAGGCGCGTATCAGGGCGTGGGGCTGGGTATCAACACATTCCTACACGAAAAGCTCACGGGCACGCCGGCGAGCCTCTACGTGTATCAGGGTGCGCCCATAGCCACCATAAGCAGCCGGCTATGGCTGGGCTACGAATGGCAATTCGGTGCCGCCATGGGCTGGCGGCACGACCACCCTGAGAGCGAGGAATACAACGCGGCCCTGAGCACCTCCGTGACCGCCTGCATGGGCATAGCCCTAAAACTGCACTATAAGGTGACCCCTCAATGGGAGCTAAGCCTTGCCGCCACGGCCCACCACTATTCCAACGGCAATACATCCATCCCCAATGGCGGCGTGAACACCGCCGGCGCCTCCATAGGCATAGCCTATACCCTAAACCACCACACCGCCCACAGCCCGGCGAGCATCGACGAAGTCGACATCAAAAGAGAAGCCGACCGCCACGAATGGCTCTACGACATCACCCTCTACGGCGCCTGGCGCAAGCGCATCGTCACGATAGGCGAGCCGGCCGAGCGCACGCTATGCCCCGGCCGTTTCGGCGTAGCGGGCGCGATATTCTCGCCCCTATACAAGCTCAATCGCTATGTGGCCGTGGGGCCGGCCGTGCAGTTGCGCTGGGATGAAAGCGCCGGCATCACGCCCTACTGGATTTCCGGCAGCTACGACGACTATATTCGGTTCTATCGTCCGCCATTCGGCAAGCAGCTCAGCGCAGGTCTCTCGGCCCACGCAGAACTCACCATGCCGATCTTCTCCATCAACGCAGGCCTGGGCTACGACATTCTCTGCCCCGAGGGCGACAAGCGCTTCTTCCAGACACTCACCCTCAAGACCTTCGTGACCCGCCACATCTACATCAACACCGGCTACCGCCTGGGCAACTTCAAAGACCCTCAGAACCTCATGCTGGGCCTGGGCGTGAGATTGTAGCGACATGATATCATAAACACATGGCCGGAATTTTGCTCTTATTCCTGATTGTTTTTGCGGTAGGCTGCACAGAAGCATACCAGAACCACGAGTTGCCCACAAAGGCACCGAAGAGGCGACGCAAAAGGCGCCGTGACAACGAAAAGCCCTACGGCCTGCCATGGATGGGCGGCACGATGCGCCCGAAAAAGAAAGATTATTTCGAGGATTGACCGCGATCATAAAGGCAACAAACGCTCAGCTCAAAAAAAAACAAGCATCCCATTGCAAATCAACTGATTTACAATGGGATGCTAATACGTCGGGGTGACAGGATTCGAACCTGCGACCACCTGGTCCCAAACCAGGTGCGCTACCGGACTGCGCTACGCCCCGATTGTCGGTGTGACGCACAAAATTACGATTTTTTTTTGATACGAGCAAAAAATTGTACTTTTGCATCGTTTTTTCTACGCTACGAAAAAACCACACACCGCGTGTGGCCGTTAATATTGAAAAATCTTATGCAAGCTATGAACAAATATTACGCATTTGGCGCCATTCTCATGGCGGGGGCGCTGGCCGGTTGCAATCAATCGGCGGGCTCTCATTCCGGGGCTTCTTTTGAAGTTGTGGCCGACGGGGCCGTTTACACTCTGGCCAATTCGGCACGCGAATTCGGCACGGATGAGGATATTTCGTTTTCGGATTCGGTGAGCCTGATTCTGCCGTCGAGTCTTTTTGGCGCCGACGTGAAGCCGCTGTGCGACAGCATTGTGAAGCTTGCATTCGACACGGTGGGAGTATCGACCGACGCCTCGATCGACAGTTATCTGGAGAGCACGGTGTCCCGGCTGGGCTATCCCTACACAAAGATTGAGGATGCGGCGGACGTGGTGCCCGACGGTTTCAACAAGGTGAGCGGAAAGGTGGTGAATCTATCGCCGGAGCTGCTGGTGTACTGCGTGACCACTTCCGACTATCAGCCACGTGCGGCGCATGGCATGACCACGAATTTCTATATCAACTACAGTATAGCCCATGAGCGGGTGCTCACCTTTGCCGACCTTTTCGAGACGTCGAAGTTGCCGGAGCTGGTAAACGCCATACAGACGCATGCCGACGCCATCGAGACGCTTATCGGCCCCACTACGGTGTCGGAGCTGCCTGCCGGCAACAACTTCAAAATCACGCCCGGAGGCGAAATAGAATTTGTGTATCAGCCTTATGAGGTGGCGAGCTACGCCCAGGGCACGATACGGGTGCCGTTCTATCCCTACGAGCTGGCCACGTTCATGACGCCATTCGGCCGGCAGTATTTCAACATCTCGGATATATAGGCTCGCGCCTTAACAAATTTTAACTACGGCGACTGTAATTTTCGATTGCGGTCGCCGTCTTATTATGCAGACAATAATTCACTATCATATATAAGAAATGAAAAAGATCTTCAAAAGCGCTTTGCTGCTGATTGCCGCACTGGCTGCCGCTCCCGCCGCAAGCGCCCAGATGCCCGAGCTCCCGCAGATGCCGCTCGACAGCGCAGTGGTGATGGGCAAGCTCGACAACGGCCTCACCTACTACATCCGCCACAACGAGACTCCCAAAGGACAGGCCGACTTCTACATCGCCCAGAAAGTGGGCTCTGTGCTGGAGGAAGACAGCCAGCGCGGCCTGGCCCACTTCCTGGAGCACATGTGCTTCAACGGCACCGAGAATTTTCCCGGCCACAACCTTATCGACTGGCTTGAAAGCGTGGGTGTGAAATTCGGCTATAACCTGAATGCCTACACATCGGTGGACGAGACCGTCTACAACATCTCCAGTGTGCCCACCGCCCGCGAGAGCGTGCAGGACAGCTGCCTGCTCATCCTCCACGACTGGGCCAACGCCCTGCTGCTCGACACCGACGAGATCAACAGCGAGCGCGGCGTGATCCACGAGGAATGGCGCCGCAGCAACAAGGGCCAGATGCGCATCCTTGAGCAGCTGCTGCCCGTGATTTATCCCGACAACCGCTACGGCTACCGTCTGCCCATCGGCACAATGGAAGTGGTGGACAACTTCGACCCCGAAGTGCTCCGCGCCTACTATCACAAGTGGTATCGCCCCGACCAGCAGGGCATCATCGTGGTGGGCGACATCGACCCGGCGCGCATAGAAGCCAAGATCAAGGAGCTTTTCTCGGGTATCAAGATGCCTGAGAATGCAGCCGAACGCGAATATTTCGATGTGGCCGACAACGAAGGCACCATCTACGCCATCGGTAAAGATCCCGAGCAGAGCAACGGCGTGTTTCTCTTTTTCATCAAGAGCGACAAGCTGCCTCGCGAGATGCGCAACACTCCGCTCTACTATCAGAACGACTACGTGCTGCGCATGATCACCTCGATGCTCAACAGCCGCCTGAAAGAAGCGTCGCAAAAGCCCGATGCCGACTTTGCCACCGCGCAAAGCTACTACGACGACTTCTTCATCGCCAAGACCAAAGACGCTTTGACGCTGGAAGGCGTGGTGAAGGGCAACGATCTGCTGCCTGCATTTGAGGAAGTGTATCGCGAGCTTCTGCGCGCCCAGCGCGGTGGCTTCACCCCCGGCGAATATGACCGCGCCAAGGCCGAATTCCTCTCGCAGCTCGACAAGCAGCTGGCCGAACGCAATACCACCGAGAACGAAGCATACTCCACCGAAATCGTGCGCAACTTTATCGATGGCGTGCCCATGCCCGGCATCAAGACCGACCATCAGGTCTACAGCCAGCTGGCCGCTATGATCCCGGTAGACCTCATCAACCAGCTGATGCAGCAGGTGGTGACGGCCGATAACCGCGTGCTCGTGGCAATGCTGCCCGACAACGACACCTTCCGCGTGCCCACCGAGGCCGAGGTGGCAGCCGCCGTGGCCAAAGTCGACGCCGAGGATATCGAGCCCTACCGCGACGAGATGAAGAGCGAGCCCCTCATCCCCACCCTGCCCGCTCCCGGCAGCGTCACCGCCGCCAAGCACCTTGAGCAGTGGGATGCCACCGAGTTCACCCTCAGCAACGGCGTGAAGGTGATCGTGAAGCCCACCACATTCAAGGACAACGAGATTATCTTCAGCGCCATCGCGCAGGGCGGTATCTCCACCATCGACCCCTCGATGGCCGCCAACGTGAAATGCCTCCCCTATGCCTTCCAGTATTCCGGCCTGGGCGACTACACCAACAGCGACATGAAGAAGTATCTTCAGGGCCACCAGGTGAAGCTCTCCGGCAACTTTGACGACTACTACCGCTCTCTCGACGGTACTTCCACGGTCAAGGATCTGCCCATCCTGATGGAGATGATCTACATGACCTTCAAAGACTTCACGCTCGACGCAGATGAGTTTGCAGCCGCACAGAGCAGCATGCTGGGCATCCTGGGCAATCAGGAGGCACAGCCCGAATACATCTTCAGCAAGCGCGTGATGGAAAGCCTTTTCGCCTCGCCCATCAAGCACGTAATCACCACCGACGACATCAAGGCAGCCGACCGCCAGGCCATCCTCGACATGGTTCACGGCTTCACGGCCAATGCCGCCGACTACACCTTCGTCTTCACAGGCGACATCAACCTCGACACCTTCAAGCCCCTGATGGAGCAGTATCTGGCCACTCTGCCCGCCGATGCTTCGAAAGTTGCCGCCGCCCCGGCCTTCAACGCAGCCATAGAGCCTGCGAAAGGCACTGCCACCGATCGCTTCACCACTGCGATGCAGACCCCGCAGACCTGGATTTTCGCAGCCATCTCCGGCAACGAGCAGTACGACGCCAAGAACCGCAACCTCCTGAGCATGGCTTCGCAGATTCTCTCCAACCGCCTGCTCAAGAAGGTGCGTGAGGAAATGGGCGCCACCTACAGCATCGGCGCCTACGGCCAGCTGGAACGCCTTGGCGGCACCAACGCCATCATCCAGGTGCCCGTGCCCGTCAAGCCCGAGACCCGCGAGGAAGTGCTCGAAATCATCAAGACCTACTTCGACAACATGGCCTCCGACGTGACCGCAGAAGAACTCGATCCCATCAAGGAATACATGGTGAAGAACGCCGTGGAAGCCCGTGAGAAGAACGATGGCTGGAACGGCGCCATCGCAGGCAGCCTCATCAACGGCGTTGACTCCTTCAACGGCAACATCGAAGCCATCAACGCCACCACCGTGGCCGATGTTCAGAACTTCATGCGCGACCTGCTCGACCAGGGCAACTACCGCGTGGTGCTTCTCGAAGCCGCCGAATAAGGCCCCCGGCCTCCACCGTCATCATCAGAGTGGGCCGCGCACGATGCGCGGCCCACTTTTGTTTTGCTTTTCGGCAAAAATTACTACCTTTGCAGCCGCAATGGAAAACAAAGACTACACGATGGCCGAAGCCATCAGCGAGGCCAAGCGATGCCTCGGGTGCAAGGTGCCTCAGTGCCGCAAGGGATGCCCCGTGGAAAACGACATCCCGGCATGGATTCATGAACTATCCATGGGTAATATGGGCAACGCCATGGCAATCATCAACCTGCGCAGCAATCTCCCGGCCGTGTGTGGCCGCGTGTGTGCCCATGAGCGACAATGCGAGGGTCACTGCGTGCTCAACAAGAAAGGACAACATATCAATATCGGGCGCCTTGAGCGTTTCGTGGCCGACTTCGACTCCATGATGAACCTCTCCGGCCCGGCCATAGTGCAGAAAGACCGCGGCCGAGTGGCTGTGATAGGCAGCGGCCCTGCCGGCCTCACTATCGCCGGCGAGCTGGCACGCAAAGGCGTGGCCGTGGAAATTTTCGAGATGGAGCCCGAGACAGGCGGCGTGCTCATGTTTGGCATCCCCGAATACCGCCTGCCCAAAGGCGTGGTGCGCAACGAGATACGCAAGATAGCCCGATTGGGCGTTGCCATCCACTGCTCCGTGACCATAGGTCGCGACCTCACCATCGACGACCTCTTTGACCGCGGCTTTGATGCTATATTCATGGGCACCGGCACCGGCAAGCCCCGCCGCCTGGATATCCCGGGCGCCGACAATCCCGGCGTGCGCTATGCTCTCTACTTCCTGCGCCGCGTGGGGCTATGGCGCGAGGGCTATATAAGCCGCGAAGAGGTGCCCGTGGCAGATGGCGACAAGGTCTACGTGGTGGGCTGCGGCAACACCGCGATGGACGCTGCGCGCACATCCGTGCGCCTGGGCGCCGGCGCAGTCACCGTGCTCTACCACCGCGACATCGACCACATGAGCGCCCTGCGCTCGGAATACGACGATGCACTGGCCGAGGGCGTGCAATTTTGCTGGAACACCTCCATCAAGGAAATACTCACCGATGCCAACGGCCACCTCTGTGCCCTCGTGCTCTCCACCCCGGAGGGCGAGCGGCGCGTGGAAGCGCAGAAAGTGATAATGGCTGTGGGCAGCTCGCCCGCAAGCCGCATCGTGAGCACCACCGACGGCATCGAGGTGGACGATAAAGGATACGTGATCACCCGCGACACCCCCTACGGCATGACCACTCGCCGAGGCGTCTTTGCCGGCGGCGACGTCACCGCACGCCCCGCCAGCGTGGTCCACGCCATGCAGGACGCACGCCGCGTGGCCGAAGGCATGCTGCGCTACCTCGACGCCGTAAAACTCATGCAGGAAATCGACAATCCCAAGGCTCAATAGCAATTGAGCATCAAAAACTTGCAGGCGCAGAAAAAAATGCCTATATTTGGGCGTCCAAATATAGCAGCCTATGCGCGCATGCCTGTTTTTTGTCATGTTCATCATCATGTGGCTATCGGCAGCGGCCGGTAACCGGGTGAAGCTTGACCGTGAAGTTGCGCCATTTGAACAAGACGAACTAAAGCAGCCGCTGTGGAATCTCGACAAGCGCTCCACGCTCGACGACCACGCAACCGTGTTTACACGGATGGCTGCCGGCGTTTATTACGAATGGATGCCCGACCGCTGCCGTTCATACGCGTTGCTTGGCGACACGCTCGTGTATCGAGGATATAATGCCGGGCGATACGAGCGAATGATTCTTGAAAACCGGGCTCCTTCACGCGCTGTGTATGCCGCACATGGAGATGAGCTTTTCTCGAAATTCACCGCGCGCGGACTTCTCTACGACCGTTTCCACACCCGCGAGTGCGGCACGCTGCACGCTTCGGCGCCCGTAGCCGGGCATATCGTGCTGGGAGCCGACACAATTGCCGTGGTGCTCCAGCGCGAGGATATCGTGACCACTAAATACTACGACGGCGACAGCACCGCGCTGGAACAAAGAACGGTGATTCACCGCTGGCTAAGGCCGGGGATGATTCACCCCGTGGCGGTGCAGATCGAGACCGATTCGCTGCCTGCGAGGCTCTTTTCCATGTGGAGCCTCTCAGATGATAATGGAGAGAACAGCAGTTTTCTACAGCGCGACGAAGCACGTGATCAAGAAATCATGGTCGTGCTTGAATCGGCAACCGCTACACGCACAGGCGATGGGCTTGAAATATCCTTTAGCCAACATGCCGACACGCCGTTCCAGGTGAATGTCCACCTTATAGACACCGCCGGCAACCTGTATGCATCAGGCACCCTGTGGAGCGACGGCACGTGCACCCTGAAGCTGCCGACGGTGTGGAACGGCAACCTTTTCGTGGCGGTTATTTACGCCGATAATCCTCAGCTCAGCTACAAATTCTTCGCCGGGATATGATGAGGAGATTCACAATAGCGGTCCTGATGGTAGCGACTTCCCTTGCAGGGGGAGCACAGAACTACATCACGCCCATGACCGCCGACCTCACACCTCCCACTCCGCAGTCGGCACAAATCATGGAGTATCAGATGCCGCAGCCGGCGATGCTCACGGGTGCCGTGGACCTTTCCGTGCCCATCTTCACCATTCCGTGCGGCGACTACTCGCTGCCGATCTACATGCAGTACCACAGCAACGGCATCAAGGTGATGGACGACCCCGCCCCATGCGGCTATGGCTGGGCGCTCATGCCCGCCCTCCGCGCCACACGCACCATCCTGGGTAGGCCGGACGAACGATACAAATTCACAAACAACTTTTCTCCCGACCAGGATATTGTCGCCCACCAATGCATGGTCAACGCTGCCGCTTATACATTGAACTATAATGATAAGCTGGACAGCCAGCACGACATCATCTCCATAGCCTTACCGGACTATACGTTGACCCGAATTATTGATTTCAGCAAAGGAATTCCGGAATTTCGGGGAGCGTGCGATAGTGAATACCACGTAAGTTCCGATTCCAACCTTGATGTTATCACGGTCACGGATCCCCGTGGGATTAAATATTATTTCGGTAGTCCATACGAAACACAATCCGGCGTCGATATTACCGATTGCCGTACATGCTGGGCTCTTAACAAAATTACGACACCCGGAGGAGAAACAATAAAAATCAACTGGCATCTCGCGGCCCACACGTATGCCAACAGAAGATACCTCGGCGGATATTCCTTTCTTGACTCTTTCGATCTCACATTATGGTGGAACTCCGGCATAAATATTGATGAATTCGATAGTAATTCCGCTGAAGAAGCTGCCTTTCAGCTCTCCGGTGGCACCTTCTCTTTCCTGACCATCAGCAGCATAGAATTTCCGGGAGGTAAGGTGACTTTCGCATACGAGAACACCGCCCATCCGGAAATGCTCACGCGCATTACCGCCTCTAACGGGAGCGACAATATCGTAACTGCCGTATTCTGTTACGACGGCCTTGCGCGCAGGCTTGAAAAAATCACTCTGAGCAACGAGGGAGACTACCGTTTCGGATACATGCCGGGGTCAAACGTGAATCCACCTATTCACGCTCAGGACTGGTGGGGATTTTTCAACAACAAGAACAATTCATCACTCACACCGAAACTTGAGATAAAACGATATCATTCAAGGCAGAACTCCGATGGAGTGTATCGCGAATGTGGAGAAGCCGACCGCTCGGTCGATACTGTGGCGATGATGAACAACATGCTCACTTCCATCACATATCCCACCGGAGGCTGTTGTGAATTTGAATACGAACCGCACAAGTTCAATCGCATGCGCGACGAGAGCGCAAAGGACCAATTATCGGAAAACACCAACCCTTATCTGTCTTATGGAGGAGGAGTAAGAGTAAAGCGTATCACGGCCAGAAGTGGCTCGGATATGCCGGAACGGGTTGTAAATTATGAGTACGGTACGGCGCGCGTAAGAGCTGTGCCATCGGCCGCCACATTCGTAGATGTTTGCCAAGCTGCTATCGGACTGGCCGATGTGGATTATTCAGGATGGGGCATTGATTATGTGCGTTCCGTCAATATTCGGCCGTTTTCAGACTATATGCGCTACGATATTGGCGAAACACCGATATGGTACGAGACTGTGCGTGCGCGTTATGCCGAAGGTTGTGAGGTCTACAGGCATGAGGATCTTATAAAGAATGGAAACATGATTGCGCGGAAATATGGCTACCGCGCGCATCAGGGGCTGCACAAAGTGTTCAGCAAGGGACCTCAACTTGTGGCCAAAGAGACCTACGCTTTAAAAAACGGGCGTGAAACGCTGGTTGAACGCGACTCCATGCATTATACCACTGTATATGGAGCATATACCTCATGCAGTTTTGTGGGAAGGTCGCTTATCCACGTGCGTACTTCGTCCATGGCTGCCCCTGATTTTGACAATATCAATGAAGTGGCAGAAACAACGCCGCCGAATATGAAAGTGAGCGGGCGCCCTATATATGAAGTAATCGGATATTCTGTAGTGGAGCAGAAAGAGCGCCTCACATCCAAAATCCACACGGAATACACTGAGAACGGCAATATCACCACCACGGAGACTTATAAATACAAGGCGGGTACGTCGCTGCTTGAGTCGGTGAGCACCACCACCTCGGAGGGCGTCGCCAAGACCACGGCTATCGAGTATGCCGATGCAGCGAAAGGCGGCGTGCAGGCTCAGATGGTGGCAGCCCATGTATCGGGCGTGCCCGTGCGAGTGCTTTCCACTTGCGGCGCGGCGTCGGTGGAGTATCGCGCAGATTATGTGCGCGCTTCGTCGGGTGCCTTCGTGCCGCGCCAGGTGACAACGACCCTGGGCACAGGCGCCACGCTGTCGTCGCCGGTGATGACCTACAACGCCGGCGGTCGCCCCGTGCAATCTACCGACGCCGACGGCCGCTCCACCGCGTGGCTCTGGGGCTACGGCAATCTGCACCCGGTGCTCAAGGTGGAGGGCATGACCTACGCGCAGCTCTGCGCCCGCGACAGCCGCGTGGCAGGCAATAACGACCGTGCCGAGAATCTGGCGCTGACCATAACGGACCGCCCCGTGTGGCGCTACACTTTCCGACCGCTTGCATTCCTCACCGGGGTGCTGGCACCATGGGGTACCGACACGCGCTATAGCTACGGCTGGCGCAATCAGCTCAGCGAGGTGGAGCGGAACGGCAATCTCACCGAGTATCACGATTTCTATATTAAGGAGGGGACGGCAATGCTCAACCGCCTGGAAGATGGCGTGCTTTACGACGATGAACGCATCCACGTGAAGACCTCGGATTTCGACGGCTTCGGGCGCATCACCCGCAGCTCCGACAATCTTAGCGACGCGGTGGTGACCACGCGCTACGATGCCATGGGCCGAGCCTTCCGCACGTCGGTGCCCCTGAGCGCCGGCTCCGTGCCGGGAGCTACCGACTGGAGCGTCACGGGATTCGAGGCATCGCCCCGCGGCATCGTGGAATGGGCCATGCGCCCGGGCAATGAGTGGGCCGGAGAGGGACGCCGCTCCACGGTGAAGCATCTCACCAACACGCCCGAGGGCGAGTATCAGTGTTTCCGTTTCAACGCCACGGCCTCGGGTCTCCAGATGGTGGGCGTCTACGCCCCCGGGCGCCTGCGCGTGACCGAGAGCACCGACGAGGACGGCCACACCGTGCGCGAGTACCGCACGCTCGACGGACGCGTGGTGCAGACCAGCGAGGGGCGCGCCGGCGACTGGCTGCACACCCGCTACGCCTATGATGCCTACGGACGCCTCTGCGTAGTGCTCCCGCCCGTAATGGGTGCCTTCAGCTGCCCATATTCTGATGCGGCCATGCAGAACAAGGCATATATATACACCTACGACGAGTACGGGCGGTGCACGTCGGCAAAGGTGCCCGGATGCGAGCCGTCGCTCACGCGCTACTCGCGCGCCGGCCGGGTGATTGCCGAGCACACGCCGGGGATGGACGCGGGCAAGTGGCTCATGCACCACTACGACGCCTGCGGGCGCGAGGTGCTCACCACCATCGCCTCCGCCACGGAGCAGCAGCTGCGCACCGTGGCTGCCGCCCTGCCCGTGGCCACCTACGATGCCGCGGCCAAGGGAGCCTACGGCTTTTCGCCGGCATTGCCTATGGATGTGGGTACGCCCCAAAAGGCTGTGTTCTACGACAATTACGACTTCCTCGGCTCGGCATCTTCCATGCCTGCCGTGGGCCGCACCGTGCGACCGCTGGGATTGCCGGCCGGCAGCCGCGACTATGTGGCCTCGACTTCCGGCCTGACAACTGCCCTGAGCTACGATGCCGACGGCTTCGTGGCCGAGGAAGCCGCCCAGACGCCCTTCGGCACCCTCCTCAAGAGCTACACCCGCGACCGGCAGGGCGCCGTGCTCACCGAGACCGAGGACTTCACGCCCCAGGCAGGCTCGAAGATACGACGCGTCACCGCCAACACCTACGACGCCGGCGGACGAATCACCCGCCGCCGCATCACCGAGAACGGCACCACGGCTGAGACCACCTATACCTACGACATGCGCGGCAACCTTGCCACCGAGACCTTCGGCAACAGGGTGAAGCGCCGCTACAGCTACGACATCCACAACTGGCCCGTGAGCACCGAGACCGATGTACCGATCAAGCTCATCATCGGGCCGATTGTCCCCATACGTCCCATCACGCCGCAATACTACGGTGCCCTGCGGCCCGACAGCGGCAGGACCATCATCCCCGTAAAGCCTGCACCCACCGTCGAGACCTACACCGAGCGGCTGCTCTACGCCGATGGTGCCTCGCCACGCTATACGGGCTGCCCTTCGGCCCGCGTCAACATCACGGGCGGACGCTACGACTACCGATTTGACGCACACGACCGCCTTGTGCAGGCCGACTACACCCCGGGAGCGGGCGCCGCGAAAGGGGAGGACTTCTCTGTGGTCTACAGCTACGACGCCATGGCACGGCCCACCCGCGTGCGCCGCAGCGGCATCATCGATATGGACGCCGACGGCACCGAATCCTTCGGAGGCCTCGATATCCTGCAATACAGCTACGACGACGCGGGACGCGTCAGCGAAATCGACAGCGACCCCGACGGTGCCGACTACTACGGTCGCCCCGGATTCCCAACATCCGGCAGCGAATACGACTGGGACGCCGCCGGCCGAATGACCGCCGACACCGGACGCAACATCTCCCTTATCAAATACGACCACCGCAATCTGCCCAAGGACATCGCTTTCGGCGACGGGCGACACATCAACAACTTCTACGATGCCGACGGCGCGCTCATCGGATCGGTCACGCGCACGCTGGCCGTGCGCCCCACCCTCAACCCGGGAAAAACCACCGTGCGCACCTATGCCGCTGACCGCGTGTGGGAAAACAACAAGCTGCTCTACAGCTACTTCCCAGGCGGCTACTTCGACGCCGAAGGCCACGTGCACTATCTCCACAACGATTACCAGGGATCGGTAGTGCTCGTCACCGACAGCGCCGGCACCGTGGAGCAGCGCAACACCTACTATCCCTACGGAGAACCACACCGAACACCGGCAGGACAACCCCGCCTCTATGCCGGGAAAGAGCGTATGGCCGTGACCGGCGAATACGACTACGGCGCCCGCCAGCATTTCGCCCCGGGACTTCTCTGGAGCGTCCCCGACGCTATGGCAGAGAAATTCTATCCAATCTCACCATACGTATTCTGCAACGGTAATCCGATTGCCAATGTGGATCCTGATGGTAATTCTCCAACTATCATTCCCGCACTTATCGGAGGCGGAATTGGGGCTACGTTTTATTCTGGCATAGAGCTTGTTAAGCAATTATTTCAAGATAACCCTACGGATTGGAGCGCAGTGGGGGGAGCAGCAGCCAGGGGTGCAGTTGTCGGATTCGTTACTGGTGGTACTCTCGGAATCGGCACTCCCGCAGCCATAGCCGCAACCACCGCCGCGAATGTGGCCGGAGGAATGGCCGACCGCGCCATTCAAGGTGAAGAAGTTCTTTCCACAGAAGATATTGTTACGGATGCAGCTGTAGGCGCTGCTTCCGGCGCAGTGGGGGCTGCAGTAGGAAAAGGCGTAGAAAAAGCCCTTGACAAAGCCAGTCCGCATTTTAAAGGAAAAGTCGGAGAAGCTGTGACTAGAATTAAGTATAGAGCGAAAGGTTATAAGGTTGCAGAAAAACCTCATAAAGTTCCCACTGGCAGAACAACTAGGACAGGACGAAAGGAAAAAGCCCATTACGATTTCTTACTAAAGAATGAAAAAACTG
>JAAVEC010000038.1 GCA_014801485.1 Bacteroides sp. | reverse complement strand
TATGGCTGATTTTTAACTCTCTGAGAATCGAACACCCGAAGTCTTTTCGAAAATTTCAAATCCCTGCCAGAATATTCAATTCTCAGAGGATTGAAACAGCGTAGTTTTGCAACACCCTCATTGTATAAGTGTTTTTGCAATTGATGGCTGACGTTGGTCAGAATGTGTTTTATTTCAGAAGTTTTGTGTCAATATCGCCGCACTCTAATACGCTCATCTGGTGAATGGCTATTTTGTTGAGTTTTATTAATCGCTCGTTCTGTGGCATCCCTTGCTCAATAAAGACAGCATTGAGGTTTTCCATGTTTGAAAGACAAATGAGTTCGTTGATTGATGCGTAATCACGGATATTGCCTTTCAAATCCGGGTTTTCTTCTCGCCATCGTCGAGCCGTCGTGCCAAACATCGCCACATTGAGCACATCTGCTTCATCTGCATAGATATGCGAGGCTTGTTCGCGCGTAACCTCTACTGGAAGCAGATGTGTTTTTATCGCATCAGTGTGTATGCGGTAGTTGATTTTCGATAGTTCGCGCTTGGCCGACCATCCGAGCATCTTTTGCTCCTCTGATTTAAGTCTCTGAAATTCCTTTACAATATAGATCTTGAATTCCGGGCTAATCCACATTGCAAATTCAAAGGCGATATCTTTGTGGGCATAAGTACCGCCATATCTCCCTGCCTTTGCCTGTAAACAAATAGCGTTAGTTCTTGCGACAAACTCCTTTACGCTGATTTTAAATCGGTTAAGGCCGGACTGACTTTTAATTATGGCGAATTCGCCATAATTAAAGTCGGGATTATACACTTTTTCCCATATTCCAATAAATTCTAACGTATTCCTGTTGCGTAACCAGTCTGTAATAAAGAAGTCGCCGTCTTTAGCGCGTAGCATATCAGTGATGCAAATATAGTCTTCTCCATTTACTTTTACTACGTTTACTTCTGTGTTTTGAACGACAATTTTGGCCATTGGAATAGAAAATTTGGTTTTAAAATGCAAAGCTACATATTTTGGTTGAAAATATTGCATAAATTAAAGCCTTTTACTACCATAATATACTCTGCGAACTGCCGATGGAGATACAGTGTTGATTGAGAAAAACGGCACCTCTCCGAGGCGCCAAGCCTTTTATGCGTCCCCCCCACGACCCTTGGGCCGCGGTCTCGCACCCCCGGTGCTCCCTCGCGCCGGGGGGAGGGCAACAATCCCGCGCCTCCGATGCTCCTATGACGGACGCACAGTTGAAGAAAACGGCTTACCTTTTTACCATTGTTGAAATCAAGCAATTTTACCGATGCGCTTAAACACACAGGGGGCTGCTGGCATTCTTGCTCTTTTAAATCTAATAAGCACGCACACATTGTGAACTACGTCCGGCTAAATCCTGAATCTTTCACGAATGGTACAAATACAATACAGCAAAGCTGTCCGTCCCAACTATATTCCGTGACGAGAAAAAGCTTTCGGCTACTTCTTTGATTTTATGTAAAAAACACTTCAAAAAAATTGTCAGTTCAAATAAAATTTGTAATTTTGCGACAAATTGGAGAAATCCAATTATACATACTGAAAACAAGAGGCGTTATGTCTTCTGCTTGAGTGAACGAAGCGTAGGAAACTTATTTCACAATAGACAAGAGAAGGTCATAATTGTCTCCACGTCATATGGCGTGGAGCTGTTATTTCCACATCTGTCTATATAGGTATTCCTACCACCTGTTCACTAAGGCGTGGCATAGCAGTCCACGCTTCTTTTATTTTAATGGTCGATGGGCTGTAAGACCAATCTAATCATCGCAATGCGTATGAAAAAAATTCTGTTTGCACTAATAATGTGCATTACAACAGTTATTGCGCTTAATGCCAATACAATTGAGCAAAACGGCGTTTACGTGACTGTTGACAAAATCACAGGAAGCGGAAGTAACGGTTATGGAGACTGGATTGACGTCCGTTTTTCTTTGTCTTCAAATGAAAATGTGACAGTACATGTCCAGGTTGAAAACTCCAAAGGAGAAATCGTTGCTGACAAATGGGTTGATTTAGCACCTAAATATAAAGTGGCAACTGCTTCTTTTACTCAGCTGTATGGTAAAGGCTACCGAGTGACTTTAGTGCAGCATTAATTGAATTGCAAATGTTGTTCAATTCGCAGACCTCTCAGATTTCATTTGGATGTCAGCTTGCACAAGCAAAAGAATAAACTATCCTACAAGGTTTATTAACTCTAACATGTCATATTGGATAGTTTCAAAGACGTGAGTATAACTTTGTAACGGAATCCCCCGAGTGTCCCTGTCTTCGGACAAACCTCGGGGTTTATTATTTTATCGCCATTCCTATTCGGGGGCTAAGTCACACGTAGTGCGCTCCCTCGCGCCAGGGGTTCCAACAATCCCGAGCCTCCGATGCTCCTATGACGGACGCACAGTTGAAGAAAACGACTTACCTTTTTGTATCTTGAAGGCTAATCAAGCAATTCTACCGGTGCGCTTAAACACACAGCGGGCTGCCGCGGCGATGGTGCCGGGCAGCCCGCTGATGTGGGGATAGATGGGGTTATTTCACCTCCCAGGTGTTGCCTGCGAGCACCATGGAGCGCAGGGTGTCGAATCCCTTGCGGGCACGCACTTCGCGCACTTGCTCGTCGAGGGTGTCGTTGTAGGTGGGAGCTTCCACGTCGCGGATCACACCCACGGCCAGGGGCAGGTCGGTGCCGTCCATCATGGCCAGCTGCTGGTGGAGGAAGTTGGAGGGGGTGTGGGCGTCGTGCACGAGCACGTCGTCGATGGTGTAGCCGTCCTGTCCGATGGTCACGGCCTTGAGCAGGAAGCCGTCCTGCACGAGGCCGCGGTCGTTGTTGGCACCGAATAGCATTTTCTCGCCGTGGCGCAGGTGGATGGTGCGGTCGGCGCGGAATTCGCGATCGGTCACGGCGTTGTGGATGCCGTTGTTGAAGATCACGCAGTTCTGAAGAATCTCGGTCACGGATGTGCCTTTGTGGCGTGCGGCGGCTGTGAGCACTTCCTGGGATGTGGCCAGCTCCACGTCGATGCTGCGGGCGAAGAAGTTGCCGCGTGCGCCGAATACGAGTTCGGCGGGGATGAAGGGATCCTCGACGGTGCCGTAGGGCGACGATTTCGACACAAAACCGCGGGGGCTGGTGGGGGAGTACTGTCCCTTGGTGAGGCCGTAGATCTTGTTGTTGAAGAGCACGATGTTGATGTCGATGTTGCGGCGCACGGCGTGGATGAAGTGGTTGCCGCCGATAGCGAGGCCGTCGCCATCGCCGGAGATCTGCCACACGGTCATCTCGGGATTGGCGATCTTGAAGCCTGTGGCAATGGCAGCGGCTCGTCCGTGGATGGTGTGGAAGCCGTAGGTGGCCATGTAGTAGGGGAGTCGGGAGCTGCATCCGATGCCGGAGATCACGGCAGTGCGGTGGGGCGGCACGCCCAGCGTGGCCATGGCTTTGTGGAGGGTGTTGAGGATTGCGTGGTCGCCGCATCCGGGGCACCAGCGCACGCTCTGGCCGTTCTTGTAGTCGGCCGGGGTGTATGTTTTGTTTTCGTTTTCCATTTTTGAACCGTCTCTTATTCGGCTACGATTTTTTCTACGGCTTCGACAAGTTCTCCCACGAGGAAGGGCTGGCCTTGCACTTTGTTGATACGGTGGATGAATACATCGGGCACGCGGCACTGGAGCCAGTCGGCAAACATGCCGGTGTTGAGCTCGGCCACGATCACGCGCTTGTAGCGGCGTAGCACGTCGAGGGTGTTGGCCGGCAGCGGGTTGATGTAGCGGAAATGGGCGAATGCCGTGGGCGTGCCCTTGGCGCAGAGCTCGTTGGCGGCTGCGTAGAGGTGGCCGTAGGTTCCGCCCCAGCCAATGAGGAGGGTGTCGGCGTCCTTGTCGCAGAGCACTTCCACTTCGGGGATGTCGCGTGCGATGCGTGCAATCTTCTCGCGGCGCGTGTTCACCATCTTCTCGTGGTTCACGGGGTCGGTGGAGATGGCGCCGGTGTTGCAGTCTTTTTCGAGGCCGCCCACGCGGTGTCCCAGGCCTTCGGTGCCGGGCACGGCCCAGTAGCGCACGAGGCTCTCGGCATCACGGCAGAAGGGCTGCCACTGGCCGGAAGCCTTGAGCTCCTCGGGCACGCGGCGGGGCTTGATTTCGGGATATTCCTCGGGCTCGGGCACGCGCCAGGCGGATGCGCCGTTGCCGATGAAGGCGTCGCTCAGGAGAATTACGGGTGTCATGTGCTCGACGGCGATGCGGCTGGCTTCAAAGGCCATGTCGAAGCAGTCGGTGGGGGTGGCGGGTGCCACCACGGCCAGCGGGCTCTCGCCGTTGCGGCCGTAGAGGGCCTGCATCAGGTCGGTCTGCTCGGTCTTGGTGGGCAGGCCTGTGGAGGGGCCTCCGCGCTGCACGTCGATCACCACGAGTGGCAGCTCGGCCATCACGGCCAGTCCGATGCCCTCGCTCTTGAGCGCGAGTCCGGGGCCGGAGGTGGAGGTCACGGCCAGGTTGCCGGCAAAGGATGCACCGATGGCGGAGCACACGCCTGCGATCTCATCTTCCATCTGCACGGCTTTCACGCCCAGGTCTTTGCGCTTGGCCAGCTCGTGGAGGATGTCGGTGGCAGGGGTGATGGGGTAGGAGCCCAGGAAGAGGGGCAGGCCGCTCTTCTCGGCTGCCATGATGAGGCCCCAGGCGGTGGCGGTGTTGCCGTTGATATCGGTGTAGATTCCGGGGCGTGCTTCCATGCTCTCGATGCGGTAGGTGGGCACGGATGCGTGCACGTTGTGGCCGTAGTCAAAGCCGGCCTGCAGCACGCGCTTATTGGCCTCGAAGATGGCCGGCTTGCGGGCAAACTTGCTGCCCAGATGTGCGATGGCCTCCTCCAGAGGGCGGTCGAAGAGCCAGCACACCAGGCCCAGGGCAAAGATGTTGCGGCACTTGAGCATGCTCTTGTTGTCGAGGCCGCTGTCGGCCAGGGCGTTGCGCGTGAGCTGCGTGACGGGCACCTGCAGCACGTATTTCTCGTCGATGCCCAGCTCGGCCAGAGCATCGTCTGTTTCAAAGAGAGCCTTGCGCAGGTCGGCGGGCTTGAAGGCGTCGATATCCACGATCACGATGCCACCGGGCTTGAGGAAGCGGATGTTCTGCTTCAGAGCCGCGGGATTCATGGCCACGAGCAC
This sequence comes from Bacteroides sp., assembly GCA_014801485.1. Classification (GTDB taxonomy): domain Bacteria; phylum Bacteroidota; class Bacteroidia; order Bacteroidales; family Muribaculaceae; genus CAG-873. The sequence goes on along the minus strand of JAAVEC010000038.1, from coordinate 7,357 downwards.
GTCGCAGTTGTCGCCGGGGGTGTAGACGTTGGTTCCCACGCTCACCTGGAAGCCGCTCACGCCGCTGAGCGAGCCCTGCGGGGCGCGAATTTCGGCGGGGTAGTCGGGGAAGGTCGACACCTGGCATCCCAGGGCGGCCGATACGTTGGTGAAGATGTTGCCGGCAAGCTGCATGCCGTCGCCGGAGTCGCCGGAGAAGCGCACCACGACTTTGTCGAGGGTTTTTACCTGATGTTCTTCAGACATATATTATTGAATTACATTTCGTTGAAGGAGCCCCTGCGTGATACGCGGCGCGGGAGCTCTGCCGGAGCTGTCCGCCACGCGGTGTCAGATTCAAGGTTCATTCGTTTTTTTTGACACGCAAAGCTAATAAAAAAGCGCGGTATGGCGAAATAATTCAGCCTAAAATTGCCGTTTAGTTCAGAACTGCGACTGCACGAACCACTGAAACTCTACGGGCACTTCGCCTGTTTCGCTCCACCAGTAGTCGTTGTCGTCCTTGCGGATCCACACGTAGAACGAGTTGTTTGATGAGTCGTAGGCCCACAGCACAGCCGGGTCGCAGCACTGGTGCGCCACGAATCCCGAGCTCCAGAACAAGCCTTTGTGGTATTCGACGGGATGCTCTACCTGATAGATCTCGCGCAAATAGGCAAAATTTGCCTCGCCCATCATAGCCGAGAGGCGGGCGTTCACCAGGGGGTCGTCCCACATTTTGAACTCGAATACGTACTCGCCCAGATGCTGCCGGTAGTAGGGCGTGAGCGACTCGTGCGCGGCCTCCGTAGTGCCGGCGGTCACTTCGTAGTGCTTTCCGCGCACATTCCTCATGCTGGCCGAAAGCGTGGCGCCGCCCGTATATCGCACGTCGTACCACCATTCCACCGCTTTGCCGTGGCAATCCTTGATGGTCCATCTGGTGTAGGGATCATCCTCATCCGGCTCGATGTAGAGCCACGAGCATGCCACATCGCCGCTGCGCTGCAGTGTCTTGCTATAGGCGTATCGTCCCGAAAACACTCCGGGCGCCTCCTCTTCCAGCTCCATCACTATGGGAAAAGCATTGCCGATCTTTCCCTCAATACGTATCACACGCGCCCCGGCGGCGACGGTTGCGGCCAGCATAGCAGCCACAACCATAAAAACTTTGTTGCTCATTCTCATCATTCGGCAAAGTTAGCAAATATTCGCGACAGTTCATGGAAAGCACGGGCGGAATTGACCGACAAGGCAGTACGGGTCCGCCGCTTATAATGGGAAACCTCGCGCGGAGCCGCAGAAGGAATTGGCCGTCGCTTATAATGGGAAAACTCGCGCGGAGCCGCAGAGATAATTTACAGGCGAGGCAGTACGGACGCTTTTAAAGCGTCCGCACCGCCTGCGCGAGCGTCGGAGATGCGACATGTGCCCAACCCCATGCCGAAACGCAGTGGAGGCATGGGGGCCGGCGCCGCGCAACGTCACGCGCCTCGGAGAGGTATAATTCGTATAGTAATAATCGGCCAGTGTTTATATGCTCTTATCGATCTGAAGAAATACAATCAGGTATTCATCGAATTAAGTTTATCAATTATCTGTTGATTGAGTTTATTGCTCGCGTAAAGAATCCCGGATAGCACGTCCAGTGAGATTGGGCACTATGACGCTCTAAGTAGTTTTCAAATTCTATCTTTATATCAAAATCTTCATGATCGAAATAATATTTAAGTCCTTCAACAGTGGCAGGATCTTGAACATAAGTAAAACCATTTTCTGTGGCTGTTATTTCCACGGATTTTGTTTCACCATCCGTGCCTCTTACTATTATGTCAACGGGTCCATAAGAGTTTTCTTTGTGGCCATCTTTATCTAAAATGGAAAAACGGAACAAACCGTGGGGATTATCAGAATATGGTGGTATGTAATCCACTCGAATATTCCATTGAGAACTATATAGCGTTGTATACAGGAACGGATCGTCTGGCTTTTCTTCTCCCCATTCGTTGGTAAAGTGTGACAATTTCCAACGATTGTGGGTCTCGAAATATTCGTCGCTGTTTACATCTACTTCTTCAAATAAAGAGTAATCAATTGGATCTGCCGCAACTTCAAGTATAGTTTCGGTATTTGGTACCATCGAATTGTCACCTAACGAGATTACGGCGAATAAACCGATTAATACGAGAACAACGGTCCCAATAATAATCCATACCTTTGTCTTGGAGTGATGTGGAGCAGTTAGGCCATTGTAAGGTGTATAGTTGGAGCGTTCTTGGTCCTTTGAATTTGATTGAAAATCAGATTCAAAAATTCTCTGTCTGGCGGTTTCAAACTCTTCTGGAGTCAATGCTCCTGTATCTAGAAGCTCCTTGAGTTTAGTAAGCTGGTTAATCTGTTCATTCATAAATGTTATGCCTGGAAGGAATGAATATGGCTTTTGTCACTTGCCCTTTTGAAAGATTTTCATGATTATCTTATCTGGGTTGTTCAACTATGTAGTCTATCTCACACTTGGCTCCACTCCATATAACTTCATGAATTTGTCATCCAATCGTAAATACTCAATATCGGGGTTGCCATAAGATGCTATATATTTCCTTAGGCCATCCTGGTAATTTTTAAGCCATTCGTTAGCTGTTTCAAGGAAGAATTCAGTCAAGGTGTTATATTTATCAATCCCCTCTTGAATAACTACCGAACTGATATCCACGTTATATTGATTATTAGCGATATATTTTGCAATTTCTGCAGCAATCTTAGCTGCCGCAAAGTTCATATTACATGAAATGCGATTAAATCTTATTACAATATAATCAAGATAGGCTTGCGGATCTTCATGTCGGCAGGCAGTCTGTATCGCGTTGTCCATGTCAAGGAAAGACTTTGCGTCATTATTTCCCTGCCGGTAATTGTCTATCTTGCTTTGTTCGTAATTAATATGTTGAAAAAACTCCTCAGCGCTAATACGCTGGGCTGATAGTACTGACGGAAATAACGCCAGCACTATGCCCATGAGAATATGTTTATACTTATCTACCATAGAACCACGATGTTTTAAAGTCTTCCACGTAGGCATCTTTCCAACGAATAGATCTTGACGTGCCATTGGTGTACACCACCTGGAACGAGACCTTTAGGTCATCTATTATATCGTTCTTATCCGGGAATACGTCTTCAAAATCCCAAGAACCATATTCGTGGGAATCGACCGGCCCCATACCACGACATCGTTCGTTGTACGATACTCTGTCATTGAATCGGTTGACGGCGTGCATATCTGCGATAACATATTTGATAGTCTTATGTGTGGGATTGAATACGGTAAACTTAATACCTTTGGAAGGAATACCATCGTCATTTTTACCGCGGGTCATTTGTATATTTGTAATTATCAGGCCGATTTTCGCATACTTTGCTACGAATCCGGCGTGTTCTGCGTAGTCTATAGAATCCTTTATCGCTTGTTCTCGTCTTCTTACGGCTGCAATCGAGTCCTGGCGAGCTTGTTCAATCGCAGCGAGACGCGCTTGCTCCGCTGCACGGATGGACTCTTGACGTGCACGCTCGATTGCCTGCTCTTCAGCGACTTTCTTGTCGTGGTTGTTTTTTATCGCAACACCTACACCTATAAGAATTATAACTCCGATAACAGAGGCCGCCCCTATACCAATTTGTTTCTTATATTCTGCAGCTTTATTCAATGTCTTTTTTAACCAGCTTATAGATATGGAGGTATATTCAGAAATCTTCTTGGTTGCGTATTTTAGATTGTCTCTCATTTCAGTGTGTATACCTGAAACGACATTTGCAACTGACGAAGTGTTTTTGCCGGATTTGTCGATTATCCCATCTACAAGAGTCTGGAACAATTGAGTATTAGCATCTTCTCCAATCAGCTTTTTATAGGCTGAAAGTATTTGTTCTGCTTTTTCTTTGTTGCTGGTCTTTACGGCTTCTGCAATAGCAGATGTGCAGTGTGTCGTAAATTCTTTTGCACATTGCTGGAATAGCTCCTTATCCTGTTCTTCTTCGAGTGGAAATTTCTGCATCAACGACAGCGCTTTTTCGTAATCGCCATCGTTGATATATCCGTTTACAATAATACGTATATCGTCTGTCATGTGATTGTGAAATTATTAATTAACTCAAATAGATATGAAATACACCCTATGGCGACGCAGTGGATACATGTATCTCTGCGAATAGGTTCTCTATCAGGTGTAAGAATATACGCCAGTAGCGTATAACAGCGCGAGTGATTGAATTGTTGGTTTCATTATTTATAGGTAATTAAGTGTTTATTGTTTTACTAAGTGGAATGGCATTTTTTTGCCACTTGCGTAGTTCTTGAAATTCCCACTAAAAACGTTGCCGCGAAATTCGCCGACATATTCGCCGGTGGCCTTAGTTCCTTCGTATTCAATGAGCTTGATGCGACCAGAGGTGGAGATATTTCCATTGATTTTCATTTTTCTGCGGTATTTATCATAATAATATGTGCCAGTTACGGTTCCGTCTTCAAAAGATAGATTCATGGTTACGGCGTATTTGCCATCAATTTTACCATGAAAATTATATTTCCCAAATCCAGCTATTGAGTTGCTGCTGCCAGCGGAGCTGGTTGTGCTTATTTCGGTATAATCCTTAGATCTTGCCGATGAGCTAGTGGTGGTAGAATTATTAGGATTTACGAAATTGGTTTTAGGATATGCCCGAATCTTATCTTTATACACTGGGTATGCAAATTTTCTTGTATCTGGTTGAGTCGGAGATATTGTAAGCAACTCTCTGCTATTACTGATGGTGTTGGAATTTTCAAACGCTACTTGCGACGGAATACCAGTATTATCTGAATAAGTGATATATGATGTAAATTCAGTATGGCCTTGTTTTATTCCGGAATTAAACAACTTCTTTGCACCTTTCAGTGCGGTTTTATTTAGTTTGTTTTTTTCATAAAAATATACGTTGAGCAACACATCAGGTGCACCATATTCAAGTTTATTGAAGTATGCAAGTTCCGTCGCGCTTTCGTCGCCTAATAGTTTCCCATAGTCCTTTGGTTTGATGGAACTTTTTTGTTTACATTTCTTTTTTGAATTTATGTCGCATGATTGCGTAGCCTGAACAACTCGCCCATATTTGTCTGTAACCCATGTGTTATTTGCGAAAGTATAGATGGTGTTTGGCCGTCCACTCAGATTTAGAATGTTAATGTCTATAACACTGATATTGTCGTCGTCAATATGTGCTATAACATTTTGTCCGTCCATAATGTCGATACTTGTGCCTCTCTGTACAAATTTGAGACTACGAGGGTTAATTAGTGTTTGTTTTTTCAGTAAGAAATTTTTATGAGAGTCAGCTTTAACCGCCCAAAATAAAAGGTGCTTAGGTTGAGCTCTTAGAGATGGAGCATGAAGACTGTTGGCGTATACCCTCACGGCTTCAGGATGATTATTCAGTAATACCGCAAGTCGCGAATGCAGATTGATATCATTAAAAAGCGAATCTTGCAGTCCTTCGTAGAAAGAAAGATTTAATAATGTGTCGAGGACACAGTTGCTCAAAACTTTATCCAAAGATTCTATCTTTCTCATTGAATTCAGAGAATCGATATATGCAACCGCGTATTGATTAAATTTTGAACCGGCAATATCTTGAAAACTTATATTTTTCCCCAGATGGTAATATGCATTTGCATGACTGTACAATTGGGTGGGAATTGAAGAATAACTGGTCCAAAAGGATTTGTAATTTGGGTATTTATGGGGGACTCTATCCAAAAAACTCCTGTCAATCTCAAATTTTTCAAATTCTTTTGCCTTATCATTTAAATCACTTTCGCAAGTTGAATTCACAACAAAGTCCCATAAGTAGGTGCCGAATGAGCCCAAGTTGTTTGCATTATAATTAGTAATAGAGCTGAGTTCTGATTGAATTTCAGCCTTAATTTGTTTTGCAATCCATTCCCCAATCTGCCCATTAGCAGTAATGGTGAAAAATAATATTAATGAAGTAAGTGAAAGTCGCATATTTGTGTGTTGATTAAACAATTTAGAGTGAGTTATCAATGCCGGAAATCACAGTATTTGAGTAATTGGCAAAGCTGTTGAGTAGTCGTTGCTGTACATCTTCCATATATCTTTTTCTTGAGTCAAATTCTGATTCAACTAATCCATCAATAGCCATCCAATCACCAATGCCTTTAGCCACAAGACCAACGACACCACCGAAAATCCATCCGAGAACGCTTGTACCTGTGGATATGTCTTCTCTGTTGCGAATAAACCTTTCGCGAGCTTCAGATATTCCCATTAACGGATCAACGGAAACATCAGAGTTTAGTCTTAATTCTGGTACTTTATATGCCATCTTCTTAAAATCTTTTTTCCCGGAAACTTTATGGTACTCAATTCTCGCATTGTTGATCTCGTAGCAAAATTTGTCCACTTCATTTTGGAGAATCTCGCGTATCTTGTGGGTCGGGAAACAAATATGAACCAATCTCTGATATTGTTCTGCTGCTGAGTAGGGGTTGTCAGGCACGATACCAATTTGTGCGTATGCTGAATTCAGTTGCTTATGTCCTTCAACGAAACATGTCCAGATATTATTCTCGATAAGGTATTTTAATCGTTCAGCAAGCAGTTTCTCAAATTTGTTGTAATCAGATAAATTTTTGATGAGAACTGTCTTTATTTCATCGTCTCGTCCACTGATTTCTTGAACCACATGTTTATGGAAATCTTCTGAGAAGTAATCATCGATATAAATTAATTCCTTAAGCGACAAATCGCTTATATTAGGGATTAAAACATTTTGAGTGTATTGAGATAAGATTTCTTCTCTTTCGGGGAACGCGAGTTTGTAGGCGGCAAACTCTTCCGCAGTCAATGTCCTTATTTCGTTTAATATGTTTATCTTCTTTACCTCTATGGCCTGCGCAATTATATCATTAAGAACGCTGGATTGCGAAATCGGTTGCCATGATTTTAATTGCTCATAGCTATAGTCATTTAGATTAATATCACAACAAAAAGCGTCAATGATAGCATTCTCACTTTCAGGAGATGTGTTCGCAACAGCAAGCATAGCCGGTATATCTTGCTTATATATGGCGTTTTTAGTTACATTGGGTATTTCTCCCCACGCAACAACACCGTTTAATAAAATAAATATGACAAGTGCAAGGTTTATCCTCATGAAATTTGAATCTGAGTCCAAAGTGTGCCTTGCAAGCTCCACCAAAATCAGGGATCAATGTAAAAAGTAGGTTGTTAAAATATGGGTAATATCGGTAACTTTGCAGCATGAAACAAATGCAGGTACTGAAAACGATATTTCCGGAAGTTATCACGGAGAACTTTGAGTT
>JAAVEC010000037.1 GCA_014801485.1 Bacteroides sp. | reverse complement strand
GATCTCTCGTATTGACATCCCCTGACGACGAAATTGAACCACTTGTTCATAATGTTGTCGTGTTGGCTTTAATCTCATAATTGGTCTTTTATGAGTCAACTTTTTTCAGGGAAAGACATATACCAGCACACTGTAGGGACGCACCATGGTGCGTCCATTCCCTTTCAAGGGATTCTGCCGGTGATAGGACGCACCATGGTGCGTCCCTACAATTCATTGGGAATCAGGGAATTCCATTATCGACTGCAGCGGCAGCGTCTCTCTGCGTGCTTTCCCCGGGTCAATCAAGCACGAGGCGGAAGGCTTGGGTGATGGTGGTGCGTCCGCCGGCCTGCGATTTGTGGATGTCGAGGTTGTCGTTGAGCACGAGGCCACCCTGCTCCGTGGAAATGCCGAAATCAAAGTATCGCGCACCCGAGGCTGCGGCTGCAGTGATGACGTGGTGGTAAAGGGCAGGGAGCAGGCGCTCGCGGCGCGCTTCCTCGCCGGCTGCGATATACTGCGAGTGCACCACACGGCCCGTGCAATACACCACCATTCCTGCCAGGAGGCGGCCGGCACGCGTGGCCGCATAAAGGCGGATATTCTCAGGAAAGCGGCTACGCAGCAGGTTCATTTCGTCGAGCGAGTGCACAGGCTTAACCTCGTGGCGTGCCTCAAGCACGGCCGTGAGCAGCCCCCAGAATTCTTCCCAGGCTTCCGAGGGCGCTATGAGCACATCGCTGCGGGCCGCGCGGTTGATTGCATTGTGGCTGTTGCGGTCGAGCAGAGAGGGTGCCTGCAGGTCGATTGTGGAAGATGCCCCGGTGGCTATCACTGTGGCTCCCATACGCCAGAGCGCATAAAGATCCTCCTCGGCAGGCTGGCGATGGTAGATGTGGGGCACGGGGCGATAGATGAGCTCCGTCAGTCCCTCGGCGCGCATCCGGGCTACGAGCAAGCCGAAAATATCAAGCATCACGGCAGCCGTGACGCGGCGCGGTGCCACGAGCCATCCGCCGTAGCTCAGGCCGTTGTGGCTGGCCAGAACGGTGCCTGTGGCGTCCACGTGGGCCGGTAGCACGGCCAGGAGGCGGCCCGACGCATCGCGCACCATCAGCGACCTGTCGGGAAAGCGCGAGGCGTGATAGTCCATGTAGGCGCGGCGGTGCAGGAAGGTGCCGTTGCGCGAGGCATCCACGAAGGCGTCCCACTCGGCCGCAGCAGCAGGGGTGTAGCGCTCGATCGTCATCCCTCGAATTCTACGGGCCCCTCGCGCAGAATCTCCGGAGCGGAGCTGTCGCTGAGGTCGATTATAGCTGTGCCCTGCGTGGAGCCCGTGCCACCGTCGATGAGCAGTTGCGCTTCGGCGGCATAGTGCATGGCTATGCTCTCGGGCTCGGCCAGTTCGTCGGGGTCGTCGAGAGCCACGGAGGTGCACATCAGCGGGTGACCCAGCCCTTCGGCCAGGGCACGGGCGATGGGCGAAGACGGCACGCGCAGCCCTATGGTCTTGCGGCCTTTGAAGATGCGCGGCAGGCGCAGCGCTGCGGGCAGCAGGAAGGTGAAGGGCCCGGGCAGATAGTGGCGCAGGGTGCGGAAGGCGGTGTTGTCGATACGCACGTATTCGGCGGCCTGACTCAGGTCGGCACACACCAGCGAAAGCGGATGCCGGGCCGGGTCGATGCCCTTGATGCCACACAGGCGCTCGATCGCGCGATGATTCAGAGCGTCGCATCCCAGGGCGTAGAGAGAGCCCGTGGGGAAAATCACCACGCCGCCGTCGCGCAGCGTGTCGACGGCCTCGGATATGTGGCGGCCATCGGGATTGTCGGAGTAAATGCGCAGTATTTTCATATCGAGGGAGAATTGGCTGAAAGTATTTCAAGAGTGTCGTGGCGGTCTATGGCGAGCTGGCGCACCAGCGCTTCACGCGATTCAAAGCGGCGCTCGCCGCGCAGGCGCTGCACGAGCTGCAGCTCCAGGGAGCACCCGTAGAGATCGCCGTGGAAGCCCGGCAGATGCGCCTCTATGCTCAGGGCAGGGTGGGGCGAGGTGTCCACGGTGGGGCGCACGCCCACATTCACCATGGCCGGCACGCGCTGCGCCGGCTCGCCGGGCAGCAGAGCCCAGGCTGCATATACGCCCCGTGCCGGCAGCTGCCGGCCTGGGGCCGGCTCCACGTTGGCCGTGGGGAAGCCCAGGGTGTGGCCCAGATGGCGTCCGTGCACCACGGTGCCACGCAGGCTGTAGGGGCGCCCCAGCATGGCCGCCGCGCGGTCCACGCTGCCGGCAGCAATGAGCTCGCGCACGCGTGAACTGGAGGCCGTGACGCCGTCTACCGGCCGTGGCGCCACGTGCACCACGTCCATGCCGGCCCGGGCGCCCAGAGCGTCGTAGGCCGCGCGGTCGCGCGGTCCGTCGCAGCCAAAGCGGTTGTCGTAGCCCATCACCATGGTGGCAACTCCTGCCTCGTCGCGCAGGCGCTTCAGGAAGTCACCGGCGGGCAGCCCGCGCAGCTCGCCGAAGTCGAGCATGCCCACTGTGGCCTCGGGCAGCCGGGCGCGTATCAGTGCCTCCTTCTCGGCCGCATCGGTGAGCAGCGGCGGGGCATCCTGGGGCCTGAGCAGGCTCAGGGGATGGTTGCGGAAGGTGAGCACCACGGGCTTGCCACCGGTGCGCGCCGCCTCGCGGCCCACGGCATCGAGTATATCGAGGTGGCCCAGATGCACACCGTCAAACATGCCCACTGCGGCTGCATTCACTCGCTCCATCACAGACCTTGTGCCTTAAGAATATCGGTGAACTCGCGTCCCGGCTCCACCTGCAGCGCGCCGAAGCCCAGCGCGCGGGCGGCCTCGACGTTGGCCCGGCTGTCGTCCAGGAAGATGGTTTCCTGGGGCCTGATGCCCAGCTTCTGCTGCGCATAGGCGAATATTTCGGGCGAGGGCTTGAGCGCCCGGGCCTCGAAGGAGGTGACGATGCCGTCGAAGTAGCTGTTGATGTCGAGACCCTCGGCGCGGAAAGCGCGTGCGATGCGCGAGTGCCACATTATCTCGTTGGTATTGCTCAGCAGGTATATGCCGTAGCGGCTGCGCAGCTCGCGGAGCGCACGCAGGCGAGGCAGGGGGATTCCCACCAGGAAGGCGTTGAAGGCGCGGTCGATGCGGCCATCGTCGGCGCCCCCGGGGATGAGGGCGGAGATGCTGCGGTGAAACTCGCGGGCGTCGATACGCCCGGCCTCAAGGGCCTCGAAGGGACCTTGCTGCCCATAGTCGCCCAGATATTCGGCGGCATTTTCAAAACCCAGGCGCCGGAAGGAGCGCACGCAACGCTCGCGGTCGATGTCCATGATGACGCCGCCCAGGTCGAAAAGCAGGTTTTTGCAGTGTGCCATAGTAAATTTTGACGCAAAGTTACGAAATAAATTTTAGAGTATCTATCCGGTGATTGAGCGAATGATGCATCGCAGCCCAATTATTGAGCTCAAGCCGAATACTGCGCTGCCGAGGGATTCTTTTGATGGGTGGACGCTTTGAAAAGCGTCCGTACTGCGTTGGTTGCAGAGAGCCCAACAAGGCGGTGTATATCAGCGAATTGTAGGGACGCACCATGGTGCGTCCTTTCCCTTTAAAGGGGTTCTGCTGGTGATAGGACGCACCATGGTGCGTCCCTACAACGTGTTGGAAATCAGGAGATTTTCATTATCGGGTGTTGGCACCGCGTCTCTGCGCCTCTGCGCGCGCTTTCCCCGAGTGGCGTGGACGCTTTGAAAAACGTCCGTACTGCGCTGCCGGGGTTCGGCTCGGGCGAAAAAAAAGCTCCCCGGGCACCGTGCCCGGGGAGCTTCATTACAAGAGTGCTATGGGGAAGTTACTTCACAGCAACTTTTACGGTAGTGGTGCCTGCCTTCACGATGCAGATGCCTGCGGGAGCGGCCACGGTCTCGGTGGCGGCTGCAGTGCCGTTGAAGTAGAGCTTGCCATCGGCGGCGGCCACGGTGAGGTGCTGGCCCTCAGCGCCGGTGACGGTGATGGTGCCCTTGCCTGCTGCCACTTTGATACCGGCAGCGAGAGCATCGTTGATGCCGCTGGTGGTGGTCACGGTGGCGGTGTTGGAGGGAGCGGAGTTGCCGGTGGTGTAGACGGTGACTACAACGTAGCTGTGCTCGCCCACAGCGGCCTCGCTGTCGAGGTACTCACATTCGGCCACGGGCTCGGCAGTGATCTTCTCGCCATCGCGGTACACGTCGTAGCCCACGATGCTGAGGTCGGCGGAAGTGGCGCCGGCTGCTGCGAAGGTGAAGTCGTCGAGCATGAGCATGAACGAGCCGGTAGCGCAGCTGCGGATGGCGAAGTGTTTGGCTCCGGCAGGAACGTCGAAGCTGTATTCGGTCCAGTCTTGGGGAACGGGATTAACGGTGTTGCCCACCTTGGTGAAGTCGGCGGGATCAAGGCTGCCGGTGCTGTAGTACATCTCGATCTTTTCGGGGTAGCTGGAGTGGTAGCTGCATGCCCAGAAGGAGATGGTCTGCGCGTCGCCGGTGAGCTCGGGCGAGATAGCCCAGTCGTCGGTGGTGCCGTCGTCGGCGCGGTAGAGAGCTGCGAGATACATGTCGCCGCTGTGGCCGGCGAAGGTGGTGTTGAACTGGTCGCCGCTTGCGTCAAACACGAAGAACGAAGCCGTGGTGGTGCCCGCGTTGATTCCGGGGAGGTTCGTGCCCTCGAAGCCGCCTACGGGCGATTCGTCAACGTCGACGAAAGTCCAGCCTTCGTATTCCATAGCGAAAGCTTCGCCGTCTTCAAAGTCCACGAGCTCGGCATCGGAGGGAGCTGCTGCCAGATCGGGCTCGGTCCAGGAGAGGGCCACGCCCGTGGCTCCGGCTTCGGCGCTGAGGTCGGTCACCGTGGGCAGATTGGTCTGCTTGGGCGTCACGGTCACGGCGTCGGAGAAGTTGTTGTCGGTGACTTCGTCGGCGGTGTAGATGATTTCGGCGGAGTATTCGATAGCCTTGGTGGCTATAGCGCTCATGGTGAGCTCAAAGCTGATGGTGGTCTTGGTACCGGCAGCAAGAGCGTCCACGGTCTTGGTCTCGGCCTTTTCGCCGTTGGCCAGAAGGGTGACGGTGAATTCGGTGGCATCTTCGGTGCCCTTGTTGGCTACGGTGACGTCAACCTTGTAGTCGGCGCCGGCTTTCACGGATGCGGGAGCGGTGATTCCGGTGGCTGCGAGGTCGTGGCCGGCGAGGGTGCCGATCACGATCTGGTCGAGCAGAGTGTAGCTGTAGCTCAGGCAAGTGGCCTGGAAGCGCACCTGCACGGTCTGGCCTGCGTAGGCTGCGAGAGAAGCGGTGGCCTGAGCCCAGCCTTCTGCGCCGCCGGCCACTTCGTTCACAACGAAGGGCTCGCCCAGGGCAGTCCATTCTTCATCGGCGGGAGCCTTCACGTAGAGCTGAATCTCGTTGATATCGGCATCGCCCGCATCGTTAATGAGGTTGTAGGTGTAGAAGCTTACTCCGGGCTTCTCAGTGGGCAGCTGCACCTTGGCGGTGAAGAGGCCTGCGCCGGCATTGAGTTGCTGAGCCTTCATTCCTGCACAGCCGCCGTCGCCGTCGCTGGGGGGAACACCCAGCTCGTCTTCGGTGTAGAGGTCCCATGCTCCGCCGGAAACAGCGTAGCCGGTGCCCCAGGCATTGGTGAGGCTACCTTCGGGGAATCCTTCTTCAAGGCCGTCGTAGGGGGTGCCCACGGGAAGCAGGGCGGTGGCGCTACCGGTGTTGCCGCCGTCGGTGACTGCAAATACGCCGTACTGCACGAAATCCTGCTCGCCTTCAGGCACAGCCTGGAAGGTGACGGTGGTGGTGGTGAGGCCTTCATAGCCGGAGATGGGTTCCCAGCCATAGTAGCCGGACTCGCAGATGGTGTAGGTCACCTTGGAGGCGTTGATGGGAGCGCCATCGTAGTCGGTGGTCACGGCGTCCCAGGTGATGGTCACCTTGCCGGTGTTGCCGTCTTCGGTCATGGCCACGTTTGCGGGAGCTGCGGGACGGTTCACGCCCAGGAAGGCGCTCACCGTGGCCTTGGCGCCTGCGCCGTCGGCGTTAAATGCCTGCACGGTGTAGGTGTAGGTGCCGGCTTTGTCGGCGGTGTCCTGGAGCGAGAGGGTCTCGCCGTTTTTGGGGGTTTCGAAGGTCTTGATCACGACGTCGTCGCGCGACACCTCAACCTTGGTGAGGCAGTCGGCGGGCAGGGGATCTCCGGCCATATCCACGGTGGGAGTGGTGAACTGCAGGCTTGCCTTGAAATCGCCGTTGGCGTCGGGAGTGACGGTGAAGGCGGTGGCTGCAGCGGGGATGGTGGCAGCGGCGGGAGCGCTGATGGAGAAGTTGTCGACGTAGAGATAGTACTGGTTGGCATCGCTAATGCCGTGGATGCCGAAGTAGTAGGTGCCGTCGGCTTCGGGGCAGATCATTGCGCCCAGGGGCAGGAGCGTGGTGCTCGCAATCACGGTGGGCTCAACGAGGTCGTTGGTCATGCCGGCAGCGGTGGGTGCTGCGCCCCACTTGGCTTCGACACGCTCGGGCCAGGTGCTACCACCGCTCTGCGCCTCGAAGGAGATGGTGTAGAGCTTGCCGCCTTCGAGCTTCACGGGAGGCGTGATCAGCCAGTCGTCCATGTCGGCCGAGGTGTTGTAGCTGATGCGGGCCATGCCGTTGCCGCTGTTGTTCTGGAACGTCCACTTCTTGCCGTCGTTGTTGGCGTCGATGATGGTGTAGCCTTCAAGGTCGTCGGCAGAGTCGAAGGTGTTGGTGTAGGGAGGCACGATGCCGGTGCCCAGGGCCACGGAGTTGGAGGTGGCGGCGAGGCTGCTGATGCCGTTGGCGGTGGCGGTCACGGTGTAGTAGTACTTGGTGATGCCATCGGGCTCGGCCACTTCCTCGCTGAAGCTGGTGGCGGTGCCGGAGTAGACCTGAACGTCGCCGGGGAAGCGGTTGACGGTGTAGGTCACGGCGGAGGCGTCGAGGTAGCCGCCGTCGGTGCTCTCGGTCACTGCGGTCCAGGTGAGCTTCATGGTGCCGTTCTCATAGACGAGGGTGGCGGTGGGAGCCTTGGGAGTGCCGAAGCCCACGAAGATAGTGGTCTTGGCCACGGGGCTCTTGCCGGTGGCGTTGCTCACGGTGACCTGGAAGGTGTAGGAGCCGCTCTCGGCCAGCGTGATTTCTTCCGAAACGGCTGCGCCGAAGGTGGTGCTGCCGGTGGCTGCTTCTTCACCGTTCACGAGGATGCTGTAGGTGAGAGCGCCGCTGCCAGCGGTGCCGTCGAAGAGGGTGGTGGGAGCGTTGAAGCTCACGGTGCCGCTGAGACTGCCTTCGGCAAACTCGGCCTTGAGGTCGGTCACGGCAGCGGGAGCGCCGTCTTCGGCCTGCGGAGCTTCGATGTAGAGACCCTGAACCTCGGCGTTGCCGTCGAGATCGGCAATCTTGGTGGCTGCGCCGGTAGCGAGGTCGACAGTGCAGAGGTAGCCTTCATCGGTGGGAGGACACACGGTCCAGTACATCACGCCCGTGCGGGTGTCGATTTCCGACGACGAGAGGTAGGCGGGAATCTCACCGGTGGTACCGATTTCAGTGACGGCCGCGGTGGTCTTGTCGAGCTTGCACAGCTTGGAAGATACCACTTCTTCGCCACTAACCTGATAGGAGATGGCATAGAGCTGGCCCTGAGCATCGCAGGCAATGGAGTTCCAGTTGCCGGCGAGGTCGCCCACGGGAATCACTTCGTCGATGGCTTCGGTGCCTTCAACGGAGAAGTTGTGCTTGGCCAGCATCATGCCGTCGCCGTTCTCGTTGTAGTTGATGCCGTAGACGTCGCCGGTGGTGGGGTCGATGGTGTAGTCAACGGCGATGTTGAAGATTTCGCCGGCCATGGTGGAGCCCACCTTCTCGCCGGTGGCGATATCGTAGGCGTTGATTTCTACCCAGGCAAAGAAACCGTAGTCCTGATAGACGGGCACGTAGTACAAGCCTTCGACGGGCACGCCGGAGTAGCCGCTTTCAAAGA
Organism: Bacteroides sp.; assembly: GCA_014801485.1. Taxonomy (GTDB): domain Bacteria; phylum Bacteroidota; class Bacteroidia; order Bacteroidales; family Muribaculaceae; genus CAG-873. The sequence goes on along the minus strand of JAAVEC010000037.1, from coordinate 8,091 downwards.
GGAAAAGCTGCTCCAGAGAGCCGTTGGAGCCCACGGAGTAGAGACCGGTGAGAGCATCTTCGGTCCAGTCGTCACTGTAGGTGACCATACCCTTAAGGTCGGGGAACGCCACGGATGCGGCCAGGGGAGCTGCCTTGCGGGTGGTGGCGGTCTTGAAGGCGCCGGCCGAGCTCAAGGCACGCTTCAGCGAGGGCGTGGCATTGCTCTTGCTGCGGATGCCGGCCTTGTGGAAGCCCTTGGTGGCCGGGGCGGGCTTGGCGACAGTAGTCGTCAAGGCCGTGCGGGTCGTTTCCGCGCCGGTATTGGCCTTCAGCTTATGAAGGGCCTGCGCCGTGGCGGGCGCCGGCACCACCATAGCAATAGCCAGCGCTGCTGAAGAAATAAGAGATAAAGCTTTCTTCATGAGTAATAATGATCGGTTTCGTTATTATGGAAGCATGGCCGTCGAAACCGTTTAGGCGGCCACGCAACGGGAAATTATTTGATTAGTATCTTGCTGCGGAGTGCCGTGGCCGGAGCCGTGGCGATGTATAGACCCGGAGAGGGCAGGGTGATGCTGCCGGTGGTGGTGGAGGCCACGAGGCGGCCGGAAGCGTCGTAGATGCGGAGCGCGGTGCCCGCGGGAGCGCCTTGCAGGGTGATGGTGCGTGCGGCGGCCACGATGGAGGCCTCGGGGGGGGCCACGGCCTGGTCGAGGCCGGTGGACGTGCGGGTGGTCACGGCTATCTCCTGCGAGGGCAGCGAGGCGAGGCCGGCTGCGTCGTGGGCGCGCACCGTGTAGTAGTAGGTGGTTTCCGGAGCGAGGCCGCTGATGGTGCAGCTGGTGCCGGTGCCGGCGGGATAGTCGGTGAGGCCTTCCACGGCCACGTTGGAGAAGGTGGTGCCGTGGCCGGTCACCACGTCGTCGATGGCCAGAGCCCCCTTGGTGCCGGTGCGCTTGAAGCCTATGCGCAGCTGCGTGGTGCCCTCGGGCAGGGCATCGCCGTCCACCTCGATTGTGGCGCCGCCCTTGGCCGTCTCCACGGGATATTCCGCCACGCTCTGCCACGAGTCTCCGGCGAGGGCGCTCAGGGTGATGCGGTCGTCGTCGGCCGTGCCGTTGCCTCGGTGCCAGAAGGTGAGGTAGTGGATACCGTCGGTATATTCCGGGGTGGTGAGATAATCGGCTGAGGCGCTCAGGCGCAGGGCGGGCACGGCGGCACCGCTATATGCGGCGTTGGCATAGGATGCGGCGCTGGTGCTGCTCCAGCCCTCGGGGAAGGTGCACTTGGCATCGGAGCCGAAGTCGCAGCCGTCGGCGATGGGTGCGCCCCACTCCTTGGTGAACACGCTGACGGTGTAGCTATCGGCATCGTCCAGGGGCTGCCATGCAGCCGTGAAGCCGTCTTCGGTGGCGTCGAGAGCCTCCTCGGCCACCACGGTGCGGCGGTTGAGCGGCAGACGGCCGGTGAAGGCCATCACCTCGTTGCTGGGCTCCGACATTTCCAGGACGTTGCCCACGTGCACCACGTAGTAGTAGGCCGTTTCGGGCTCAAGGCCTTCCACCACGCAGGAAGTGGCGGAGCCCATGAAGCGGAAGCGGAAGCCGGGCAGATAGGCGAGCTCGCCGGCCTCGCGTGCCGGAGCATCGTCGCCCTCGGGGCGGGTGTAGACGCTGAGCACATAGGTGGCATCCGGGCCGGCGCTCTCCCATGCGGCCGTGAAGCTCTCTGTGGCAGCCTCCTCGGGCTCAAAGGCCTCCACGGGGCTCAGGGGCTCGCGTCCGCCGCACACCTTGAAGGTGATGATGCCCTCGGGGCTCTCGGCAATGTCGGTGATGGGCAGATTCAGGCGCTGGCCGCTCCAGGTCTTCATGGAGGGGGTGGTGTCGTCGGTGAAGGAGGTCTTGCCGGAGGTGCCGGGGAAGGCGTCGCCCTCGCGGGAGTATTCGCTCTGCGTGCCGTCGGCCTCCTCGATGTCCACGTACTGGTGGGAGGAAGTGTTGTTGACGGTGTTACTGGTCCAGATCGACGAGTTGAAGTCGATGTGCCAGATGAGCATTCCGTGGCCGGGAATGTAGGTGTCCCAGGATGTCTGCTGACGATTTTCCACCAGGAAGAATTCGTTTTCGCTGTCGGTGTGGATTATGCCTGCATGATTGGAGCCAATGGGGTTGAGGGTGGCGTTGAGCGGCCCGTCGATCACTGCGGGCTCGATCCAGTTGAGGGCATAGCGCTCGAAGGCCGAGTAGAGCGGCGGTGTGCAGCCGTCGTTATTGTAGGGGCCGTAGTCGAGTGCGCTCCATCCGCCGGGGGTGAAGGCGCTGGTGTAGCTGGTGGCATAGAGGTCGGGGAGGCCCATAACGTGGGAAAACTCGTGCACGAAGGTGCCTACGCCGTCGGGGCGGCTTCCTTCATATTCGTTGGAGCATCCATAGCGGTCGAGGCGCACGCCGTCGAAGTAGTAGGGCACGCTGGTGGCGCTGGAGATATCCCAGGAGTGGGGCCACACGGTGTCGCTTGATCCGCCGCTGGCCTCGCCTCGCCCGGCGTAGAACACAAACACGTTGTCGATGTATCCGTCGCCGTCGCGGTCGTATTCGCTGAAGTCAACCGTGGCGTCGAGCTGCTGGCAGGCCTCGATTATCATCTCCTCGGGGCGCAGGTCGTTGCCGTACCAGTCGTTGCCGCCGTAGTAGCTGCGGTTCTGCGAGAGGGTGATGGGGCCGAAGACGTCGAACTGCGGCTCAAACTGCCCCATCGAGCTTTCCAGGAAGAAGTCGAGGGCGCTTCCCGTGCCGCCGTAGTCGCTGAATCCGGGCTCGTTGAGCATGCGGTGGAAATAGTCGTGGGCGTCGTCGAGGGTCATCTTCACGTCCTTGTATTCCACGAGGATCACGATGGCTTTCTGCTTGCCCATGGCCGGGAAGTGGGTGCCGGGGAAGAGGCCGGGGCCGCGCATCGGGGCGGCCTTGAGGGGCGAGGCCTCGCGCATGGCGCGTGCGGAGAGCTTCTCGTACACACGGTTCATGTTCACGGCCTGCACAAAGGAGCGCGCCACGCCATCGCGCAATGTCGAGGCCGTGGCGCGTATGTTGCTGCGCACGATAGTGCCGGTGTCGTCCACGTCGGCATAATAATAGGTGTCGTTGTCGTTGGCCAGCAGGTAGCCGTCGTCGGAGAGATAGAAGTGGTGGCGTTCGTCGCCCATGATGCGCACGGGCAGAGTAGAGCCGTCGGCCTGAGTGACCTCCACGAGGCCGGGCTTGGCCGGAACGGCGGTGGCGGGAGCCCACGCGGCGGCCGCCATAAGTGTAGATAACAGTATTTTAGAATAAAATTTCATCTTTATTTAGCACTCTGAGAATTGTGGTATTTAAATACAATCGCAAAGATATGCTATAAAACACAACTTTGCAACATTTTATTGAATTTTTTTACTTTTTGCTGATTTTTTCTAAAAATCTTCAAATAGAGTGATGCAAAAATGTGATTTTGGATGAAGCCTGCACCGGAATGTGATATGTGGGATACGGAACGACACAAGAAACAAATTTGTTCCTTGTGTCGCTTTTGTCTTTGTGTTTTTATTACGCTCGGTTCAGTCGAGGGTCTGTACGCCGCCGCCGTTTACCATGAGAGTCTGGCCGCTAATCCATGACGAGGCCGGGGAGGCGAAGAAGAGCACTGCTGCGGCGATGTCGGTTACTTCGCCGAGGCGCCGGATGGGGGTGTGGGCGAGCATGCGCGCCTCGATTTCGGGGGTGAGCACGGATGCTAGGGCATGGGTGCGCGTGGCTCCCGGGCCCACGTTGTTGATGCGGATGCCCATGGGGCCGTAGTCGAAGGCGAGGTTGGAGGCCATGTGGTTGAGCGCGGCTTTGGAGGAGCCGTAGATAGCCATGGAAGGGCTGGTGTTGATGCTGCTCATGGATGTGATGTTGATCACGCTGCCGTAGCCCGATTCCTGCATGAGCGGTGCTGCGAGGCGGCACAGCTCCCAGGGGGCGAATACGTTGATGGCGTAGATGCGTTCCACATAGGCGCGGTCGATGTTGAAGGGGTTCTCGCGGCCGCCACCGCCCATGCCGGCGTTGTTGACGAGGATGTTGACTGTGCCGAAGGTGCTCCGTGTAGTGTCGATGAGCCGGGCGAGATGGCTGCTGTCTAGTACGTTGCATTCTACTGCGGCCGCGCGGCCACCGGCACCTGTGATTTCGGCGGCCACATCGCGGGCTTTGTCGAGGGATAGATCGCTCACAACCACCGATGCTCCGGCGGCGGCAAGAATCAGGCACGATGCGCGTCCGATGCCGTCGCCGCCGCCGGTGACTACGGCTACTTTTCCTGAGAGGTCGAAGAGAGAGTCGTTGGAGTTCATGGAGGAGAAATTATGTGTGTGGGTCAGTCGGGAATTTTTTCAACGATTTTGTAGGCGGCAAGGCTCCCCAGAGCTGCCGCCTTGCGGTTGTAGTCGGCAGCCAGAGCGGGGTTGCGGTGGGCGCCCTGGCTATGTATACGGGCCATGCGCTCGTAGACGAGAGCCATGGCGGCAGGGGGGAGCTTGTTGCCGGCCTTTATCAGTGGCTCGTAGCATTCGCTTATGAAATCGTCGTTGCGGTTGAGGAATTCGTCGTTGTTGCTCATGCTTCCCAGATAGAAGAGCGACCAGGGATCGCCTTTCTCGGCGGCCACGCCACGGAAGGCAAGGCCTTTTTTATAGCCTTCCTGATAGATAGGCTCCGCCTCGATCCGGTGGCCGTATTGGTCGTTCCAAGAGTCGGTGAGGATGAAGGAATTGCGCACGAATGCAGTGTTCTTGTCGTCGCCGAAGCGCTCGCCGCGCAGAGGGAGGCGGAGATTGGAGCGCGCAAAGTCGCTGCCCAGGTCGCCGGCGATGTAGGTCCAGAAGAAAGCGTCGGGCATGTCGACGGTGCCGTACCATGCCTTCTGCAATGCCGAGCCGTATTTCGCGGCTCCGAAAGAATCACCCAGCATGGCCGCACGCTCGAAATATTGCCGGGCGGTGGCACGGTCTTTCTTGACGCCGTGGCCGTCTTCATACATTTCGCCCACCACCGACAGGGCATAGGGCACATGGGTGGAGCCGGCAGCATTGAAGTGCTTGAGAGCCTGGGCGTAGTTTTTCTTGGAGTTGTGGTAGATGCATAGATAATCGTGTGCGGGAGCGTAGCCGGCGGCAGCTGCTTCTTCCATAAGCTTCACGCCCTCGGCTTCCTTTCCGGGAAAGAGATAGGCGGTCTTGCTGAAGGTGTAGAGGTGGCCGATCTCGGCCTTTGCCCTATTGCTGCCGGCCGATACGAGGCGGAGGCAGCGCTCGGCCAGTTGCGGACTCCACACGCCGTGATAGAGCGCCTTATCGACAACGGCGTCGGCCGAGAGACTGCCCGCGGCATGGGCCTTGCGCACGGATTCGTAGAGGGCGTCGGCCTTGCGTTGGGCAGCCGGCGACACGGTTTCGTGCACTTCTTCCGGGGTGATATATCTTTTTTGGGAGCGCGCGCCGGCGGGAATTGCGGCCACGAGGGCGATGACGGGTATCAGAAAGGCAATTTTTCTCATGAGGATGCGGGTGGGGTAGAGGGTGGATAGTTGAAACGTTTGTTAATAAAGGATTAACAAGCGGCGTGGCGCAAATGTTCTATCCACCCATGACCTTATACACCCGCTACCGGCGTGTGTAGCTCACGAGATACTTCCAGCCGTGGGGCGGCACGGGAGCCTCAAGGACGGAAAAACTGCCTTCGTGGCCGTGGAATTTCTCCGTTTCATGGAAATGACAGATACCTATACCGGTGTCGAGCACCGACAGCGCGCTCTTGGGTTTATAATAGAAGTGGACCATGGTGCTGCCGGCAACCAGTGCGCGCCATGGCTGTGAATTGGTGGATGATGGAGCCAGGCGTAGCATCTCCAGAGCTTCCCGGAAAGGATTGCTCGTGGGCACGGGCGTGGAGAAGTCGCCGCAGAAGAACAGATCGTCGAAGGACTTGCGATTCTTGCTGCCCACGGCGAATCGTGCGATTTTCTCCGTGAGCGACGGCGTGGCCGGGGTACCCACGGGGCACACCACCTTGAGCTTAAGGCCGGCGGGCCATGTCTGGCCGTCGTTGAAGTCGGAGCCCTTGAAGGTGCCGGCTATCCAGCATGTGCCCAGGCCCAATTGCCAAGCCTTGAGCACCACCTGCTCAAAGCCGTAGCCGGCGCTCAGGGCCGAGGCGTCGTCCGGCCCCATGGCCAGCAGGAAGAAGGTGTCGGCCCCTTTGATAAAACCGTAGGTGCCGGGACGGTAGCCGGCCTTGAGGTCGAAATTCCTGAGCCTTACGGCAACGCTTCCGCCGAATGGAAAGGCGGCTTCGGCAACAGCTTTTTCGAGAGCCTGCTTCTGGGCAGGAGTGAGAGCCGTGCCGGAGAAAGTGCGCACCGAGCGCCTTTGCTTCATTGCTTCAATGATGTTCATGAGAGGATGGGTGTTTGGGTGGTGGCGGGAAGAGGCGTTCAATTTTTGCTGGGTGCCTTTATGATTTGGTGTAATTTATCATAAATGTCGGGCAACGAGTAGCGGTCGTCGTTAATTACCCCTGTGCCGGCATTGATGTCGCGCGACACTGCGGCGAAGTTGCCAGCAACGGTGAGGTCTACGCAGCCTGTGTCGAAAACGGCTTTGATTTCGGGCAAAAGTTTGACGGCCTTGACTCCGGCATCTTGGGCATAAGCCACCGCTCCGTATATGGTATTGTGGGCTTCGTTGTAGCCTATTTCCTCGAACCCTGGGCCCTCACGGAATTGTGTCAGATAAGATTCCAGGCGATAGGGTTCCAGATTGACGAAGTAGAAGGCATCTTTCACACCCAGGCAAAACGTATCGACAAGAAATACTACGGCAACCATATTACCATTGGGCCGCAGTCGGGTAACGATAATATTTGATTTTCCGACTTCTTTCCAATGCGAGGTTATGTAGCATTTGCCCACAGGTAATTTTCGTGCCTTCTCGCGCATGAATCGCTCAGGCGAGAGGGGCGCCTGCTGCCCGGGATTCTTGGCCTGAGATTTCTTCTTTGCCATTGGTCAATATGTGTGTGAGGTATTTTAGAATTCTTAGAGTCAAAATTTATTGCATTTCCGAATTCAGAAGTTTAGATATCCGTTTCATTTCGGCCACATTTTTCCGAATATCTGTGTTGCTATTATAATATTGTGCTCTTATTCTGCGTATTTGATTATTAGTGAGAGTTGTGTGAACTCTATACGGTTCAAATTCTTTCTTTAAATGAATATTTGAATCAGCTGACACAAAACACAATCTAGTAATATCTGCTCCGGACTGATCTATTTGAATATCATATTTTTCCGAGAGATAGTTGCTAATTTGTGGGAATGCGCAGTATTCATGAAGAATCCAAATATCTTCAGGTCTTGTAATTCCCTCAAATTCTATATAGAATAATGCTTTCAGACCGTTTCCTGATGGTGAAGCCCATACAGCCAGAACATATTCATCTGAAACTAACAAGGATTTTGTTAATCCTGAATTCTCCAATTTGTCAATATCAACTATTAACAAGTGAGTATAACCGCTGATGTCAAACTTATGACGCTCCCCGTATGCTATTCCTGCAAAAATAAAAGCGGGCAATTGTTTCTTTTTTGCACGATAAGATTTAATATTCCCGGTGGATAAGAATTTTCGAATATTTTTTATTTGAGTGTAATATACGTTAGTACGAATTGAATTTAGAGCCTCAAACAAAGTGATAGAACGATATTTTTTTGTTCTTATATTTGAACAAAATGAAATCTTCCTATTCAAAATCAATCGGGTATCCATATACTTAAATACAAAATATTACTTTTTTTATAATTCTAAGCGAACCAAGATGGCGCTGTTGTCAGTTCAATATCGTTTTATTTAGCATGTCGACAATTCTTTGCTCCTCACCATGACCTACTGTTGAAAGCCGCAGTAATGGAAGACCATATAATGCAAGGATTTTGTCTTTTATCCGGTCTCTTTGAAACTGTTCGGTCTTTTCATTGTGGAAACTATAGCCATCAGTCTCAATTGCAAGAAGAGGTTCTTTAGTTACTC
>JAAVEC010000036.1 GCA_014801485.1 Bacteroides sp. | reverse complement strand
GGCATGAGCAAGGAAATCTACAAATACGGTGGCGACTACACCGCCGGAAGCGTAGTGGTGGACGGCGAGATCGTCACCAGCGAAGGCCCCGCCACCACCCTGCCCTTCGCATGCGAGATCATCCGCCTCTCCCGCGGCGAAAAGACCGCCAACCTCGTGGCTCAGGCAATGCTTTCCAGATACTGATCTTCAAGATTCCTTAATCCTTATTATAAATCACACACTTGAAAAAAGGCTGCCCGAAGGGCGGCCTTTTTCAGTTCCGGAATTTCGGCAATAAAGCGTTTCGCGCGTACCGAACGCCGGGAATGCACCATTAATAAGCGCAATGGCCGGACCCAAGCGGGTCCGGCCATTGTGATTATAAAGAGTGATTTTTATCAGGCGTTGTTATTGTTGCGGCGGGGACCACGGTCGCGGCCGCCTTCACGACGAGGGCCACGGCCTTCTCCACCTTCGCGGCGTGGTGCGCGCTCACGACGCTGGGGCTCTACGTAGCCTTCGGGCTTGGGCTGGAGGGCACGCATCGAGAGGCGGTATTTGCCGGTCTTCTTGTCGATTTCGATGAGCTTCACTTCCACGGTGTCGCCTTCCTTGAGGCCGCTGGCCTCCATGTTTTCGAGACGTTCCCAGGAGATTTCGCTGATGTGGAGCAGACCGTCGCGGTGGGGCATGAATTCTACGAAAGCACCGAAGTCCATGATATTGCGCACGGTGCCGGTGTAGGTCTTGCCTTCCTCGGGCAATTCGACGATAGCGTTGATAAGCTCAAGCGCCTTGTCGATGCTGTCGCGGTTGGGGGCAGCCACTTCGATGAAGCCGCCTTCGTCGATTTCGTCGATGCTGACTGTGGCACCGCTGGCTTCCTGAATACCCTGGATGATCTTTCCGCCCGGGCCGATGACGGCACCGATAAGCTCCTTGGGGATGAGCATGGTGACGATGCGGGGCACGTGGGGCTTGTAGTCCTCGCGGGCTTCTGCGATGGTGTCGTGAATTTTGCCAAGGATGTGGAGGCGACCTTCACGAGCCTGGTTGAGAGCCTTTTCGAGGATTTCGTAGCTGAGGCCGTCGCACTTGATGTCCATCTGAGTGGCGGTGATGCCGTCGGCAGTGCCCGTCACCTTGAAGTCCATGTCTCCCAGGTGGTCTTCGTCGCCGAGGATGTCGCTGAGCACGGCGTACTTGACGCAGCCTTCATCACTGATAAGACCCATGGCGATACCGGCAACGGGCTTCTTCATCTTCACGCCGGCATCGAGCAGAGCGAGGGTGCCGGCACACACGGTGGCCATCGAAGAGGAGCCGTTGCTCTCAAGGATGTCGCTGACGATGCGGCACACATAGGGGAAGTTGTCCGGGAACATGCGTTTGAGGGCGCGGTGGGCCAGGTTGCCGTGGCCGATCTCGCGACGTCCCACGCCACGCTGGGGCTTGGCTTCGCCAGTGGAGAAGGGGGGGAAGTTGTAGTGGAGCAGGAAACGCTCGCGTCCCTGAACGAGCACCTCGTCGAGAATCTTCTCGTCGAGCTTGGTGCCGAGGGTCACGGTGGCGAGAGCCTGAGTCTCGCCTCGGGTGAACACGGCAGAACCGTGGGGGCCGGGGAGATAGTTGGTCTCGCACCAGATGGGGCGGATTTCGGTGGTCTTGCGGCCGTCGAGACGGATGCCTTCGTCGAGCACGCAGCGGCGCATAGCTTCTTTCTCCACGTCGTGGTAGTAGCGGCGCACGAGTGCTTCCTTGGCCTCACGCTCTTCTTCGGGCATGGCGGCAAGGTAGTCTTCCACCACGGCATCGAAGCTTTCGATGCGCCAGTGCTTGTCGGCGCAGCCTGCCTTAGCGATAGCGTAGGCCTTGTCGTAGCACTTCTCGCGCACGTCGGCACGCAGTTCTTCGTCGTTCACTTCGTGGCAGTATTCGCGCTTCACTACGCCGAGCTCGCGTGCCATTTCTTCCTGGACGCGACACATGTCCTTGATGGCTTCGTGGGCGGTCTTGAGCGCTGCGAGCAAGTCGGCCTCGCTCACTTCGTTCATTTCGCCTTCCACCATCATGATGTTGTCGGCGGTGGCTCCCACCATCAGTTCCATATCGGCGCGTTCGAGCTGCTCGAAAGTGGGGTCGATAACGAATTTGCCATCGATACGTGCCACGCGCACTTCTGCGATGGGGCCGTTGAAGGGAATATCACTCACCGTGAGGGCTGCGCTGGCTGCGAGGCCTGCAAGGGCATCGGGGCAGTCCACGCCGTCGGCGGAGTAGAGTGTTACGTTTACGAAAGTGTCGGCATGGTAATTGTCGGGAAACAGGGGGCGGAGCACGCGGTCGACGAGGCGAGCGGTGAGGATTTCATAGTCGCCTGCGCGGCCTTCGCGCTTGAGGAAACCGCCGGGAAAACGGCCTGCCGCGGAGAATTTTTCTTTGTACTCCACCGTGAGGGGCATAAAGTCGACACCTTCTCCTGCCTGCTTGGCCGAAACGATGGTGGCGAGAATCATTGTGTTGCCCATGCGGAGCTCCACGGCTCCATCAGCCTGCTTGGCAAGTTTGCCGGTCTCAAGGGTAATCTCTCGGCCATCGGCAAGCGTGATGGTTTTCTTGATTGGATTCATAAATGCTTTTCTATTTTTAAACTACTGTATTTGCCTGCAAAGGTAGCATTTTTGCACGAGACAGGCAAAACTTTTTTGGTTGAATGGTGCGAATGTAGTACATTTGTGCAGAAAAAACCATTTTCGCCCATGAACAAATACGATTTCGACTGTGTGATCGACCGCCGGCACACCGGCGCGGTGAAATACGACGGCCTGGACGCAATGTTTGGACGCCACGACGTGACGCCGCTATGGATTGCCGACCTGGACTTCGCCGTGTGCCCCGATATCATTGATGCGCTGCGGCAGAGGCTGGAGCACCCCGTGCTGGGCTACTCCGCCGCTCCGGAGGCCTACTGGCAGAGCATCATCGACTGGCAGGCGCGCCGCCACGGCTTCAAGGTGGAGCGCGGCGAGCTGGCATTCATTCCGGGGGTGGTGAAGGGCATAGCGCTGTGCGTAAACTACTTTACGAGCAGGGGGGATGCAGTGGTGATTCAGCCGCCGGTGTATCACCCCTTCAGGATGGTGATTGAGGGCAACGACCGCCGCGTGCTGGAGAATCCCCTCGTTTTCGACGGCGAGCAATACCGCATGGACCTTGACGGGCTGGCCGACCTGCTGCGGCGCGAGAGGCCCCGGATGATGATACTGTGCAATCCCCACAACCCCATAGGATTGCAGTGGGACGCCCCCACCCTGGCCCGCGTGGCCGCCCTTTGCCGCGAGACGGGCACAGTGGTGGTGAGCGACGAGATCCACGGCGACCTCGTGCTGCACGGCCGGCCGCATATACCGTTTCTGGACGTGAGCGACGACGCACGCGCCGTGGGCGTGATGCTGGGCGCTCCCAGCAAGACCTTCAACATCCCGGGCCTCGTGAGCTCGTGGATGGTGGTGAAGAGCGAAGGGCTGCGGCGCGACTTCTACCGCTGGATGGAAGTGAACGAATTCTCCTCTCCCGTGATGATCAGCACCATAGGCGCCGAAGCGGCCTACACGGCAGGCGAACAGTGGCTCGACGAGATGATGGCCTACGTGGAACGAAACATTGAATATGCAATCGACTACGTGGACCGCAACATCCCCGGAGTGCGGGTGGTGTGTCCTGAGGCTTCGTTCCTGCTATGGCTCGACTTCAACGCCCTGAATCTGGAGCAGGAACAGCTGATGGACCTGCTCGTGAATGATGCGCGCATAGCCGCCAACGACGGAACCATGTTTGGCCGCCAGGGCAAGGGCTTCGCCCGTCTCAACGTGGGCACCCCCCGATGCGTGCTCACCGCCGCCCTTGACCACATCCGCGATGCCGTAAAGAACATAGCGCAATGAAACTCAAGATATCAGCCCCGGAAGAGATATTGGACACCGCCCTGCTGCTGCCACCGAGCAAGAGCATGGGAGTGCGCGCGGCCGCTATGGATGCATTCTCGGCGCAGGCCGCTGCATGGCAGCCCGACGGAAGCGCCGACGTAGATGCGATGCTGCGCGTGGCCGCAACGAGAAGCGGCACGGCGGATGCCGGCGAAAGTGCGGCAGCGCTGCGCTTCGGCATGGCCCTGCTGGCCGCGACGCCCGGCGCAGATGTGCGCATCACCGGATCGGGACGGCTAATGGAACGCCCCCACGACGCCCTGATAGCGCTGCTGCGCAGCCTGGGGGCCGATGTGGAACGTGATGACGAGGCCATCGTCGTGCGCGGACGCAGCCTCGATGGCGGAGAGATATCGGTGGAAGCCGGCGCGAGCTCGCAATACGTCTCGGCCCTGGCCATGGCCGCCCCCCTTATGCGCCGCGGCCTTGTGATCAAGATTGACTGGAATCAGCCGTCGCTGCCCTATATAGATATGACACTGGCAATGATGCGCAACCGCGGAATCGACGCGAGGCGTGAGGGCAACGAAATCATGGTGCGCCCCGGAACCTACCGGGCACCCGCCGAGAGCGACATTGAGCCGGACTGGAGCGCGGCCGCGTTCTGGTATGAGACGGCCGCACTCACGGCTGGCTTCGTGACCCTCAGAGGATTATCCCCCCAAAGCGTGCAGGGCGACAGCCGCGTGAGCGAAATTTTCACACGCCTGGGCGTGGTGACTGCATTCGACCAGGAAGGCGCGCAACTGAGTGCCGATCCCGAGATGCACGCACGGCTCGACTACGATTGCGCTCCGTGCCCGGATCTGGTGCCTGCCATGGCCGTGACGGCAGCCATGCTTGGCGTGCCTTTCGAGCTATCGGGCGTGGGTGCGCTCCGCCACAAGGAATGCGACCGCCTGGAAGCTATCGTGCGGGAACTGGCCAAGACGGGTGCAGTGGCCGAAATCGACCGCGACACCCTGCTGTGGGACGGCCGGCGGGTGCCCGTGATGGAGCTGCCGGAATTTGATGCCCACGGCGACCACCGCATGGCAATGGCGCTGGCCCCCGTGGCAGTGTTTGCCCCCGGTATCACCATTGACGGCGCCGAATGCGTGGCCAAGTCTTATCCGCATTACTGGGACGACATGCGCGCCGCCGGATTTGAGATAGAGGAGGTGGAAAGCTGATGGAAGTGGCTCTGATCATCCTGGCCTCAATCGTGGCGGTGGGCGCGGCCTGCCTGCTTTACGAAATCTACTGCCGCCGCAACGGCACCGCCACGGTAGTGCAGCCGCCGGCCGATGAGGCATGCTGCGGGCAGCATGCCGTGTGTGAGCGCGATTCGCTGCTGGCAGCGGTGTCGGAGCAGGTCGAGTACTTCGACGACGAGGAGCTCGACGTCTACGCCGGGCGCGCTGCCGACCGCTACAGCGAAAGCGAGAGCGAAGAATTCCGCTCGGTGCTCCTCACCCTGCTGCCCGACGACGTGGCCCCCTGGGCGCGCAGTCTGCAGCTGCGCGGCATAGAACTGCCAGCCGACGTGCGCGAAGAACTGCTGATGATCGTGGGCGAAAACCGACAGATACGATGATGGAATATCTTGACTATACATTTTTCCGATACGCCCTTGCCGGCGTGGTGCTCATAAGCATCGCGGCCGCTGTGGTGGGCAGCTATATCATATCGCGGCGGCTCGTGGCCATAGCCGGAGGTGTCACGCATGCTTGCTTCGGCGGCCTCGGGCTCGGCTACTATCTGGGAGTGAGCCCGGTGCTGATGGCCGCAGCATTTGCCGTGGCTTCGAGCGCCGGGGTGGAGTGGATGTGGCAGAAGATACGCCTGCGCGAAGATTCCGCCATCGCGGTGGTGTGGTCGCTGGGCATGGCCGTGGGCGTGCTTTTCGTGTTCATGACCCCTGGCTACGTGCCCGAGCTCAACAGCTTCCTCTTTGGCAACATACTCACCATAAGCGCTGCCGACCTTGCCGTATTTGCCATCTTCACGATAGCACTCTGCGCGTTTTTTGCATGGAAGTTCAAGCTCATAGTGGCAGTGGCGTTTGACCACGACTTTGCCCGCGTGCAGGGATTGCCTGCGCGGATGATATCGTATGCAATGACGGTGTTTGTGGCAGTGTGCATAGTGCTCACTATCCGGCTCGTGGGCGTGATGCTGCTGATGTCGCTGATGTCGCTGCCGGTGATGACGGCCGAAGTATTCTGCCGCCGCTTCCCATCGATAGTGTGGACTTCGGCCGCAGTATCGGTGGTGGCAGGCGTTGCCGGTCTATTCGCAGGGGCCGCCATCGACGTGCCCTGCTCGGCTATGATTGTATTATTCCTCGCCGGCTTCTTTATCGTGGCCAAACTGGGGAGCAGCCTGCGCAGACGGCCGTGAATCCCGAACGACACGCCCGCGCCCTGGCGCTTCTGCGCCGATTCTACGGCTACGGCAGCTTCCGCCCGGGCCAGGCCGAAATAGTGGACGCCGTGGCCGGCGGCCGCGACGCCATGGTGCTCATGCCCACCGGGGGCGGAAAATCGCTGTGCTATCAATTGCCGGCCCTGCTGAGCGACGGCCTGTGCATCGTGATCTCACCCCTGATAGCCCTGATGGACGACCAGGTGACCGCCCTATTGGCCAATGGCATACCGGCCGTGGCCGTGCACTCCAACCGTCCCGAATCCGAGACTCGCGAAGCCCTGGAACAGGCACGCCTTGGACGCGTGAAGCTGCTATACACATCGCCCGAGCGCTTTGTGGCCGACATCGACAAATGGGCCCGCACGCTGCCCGTGAAGCTGATAGCGATAGACGAGGCCCACTGCATCTCGCAGTGGGGCCACGACTTCAGACCCGTCTACACCGAGCTCTCCGGCATCAAGAGCATGCTGCCCTCGACGCCCGTGATAGCCCTGACCGCCACGGCCGACCGCCTCACCCGCGACGATATCGAGCAGCAGCTCGCGCTGCGCGATCCCTTCCGGTGGACGGGCAGCTTCGATCGCCCCAACATAAGCATCGAGGTGCGCCCCGACCCGGGGAAAGCACGCCGCATAGCACGAGTGCGGGAGCTCGTGGGCAAGTATCCCGACGATTCCGGCATCGTCTATTGCCTGAGCCGCTCCAAAGCCGAAAGCATGACCCAGGCCCTGCGCCTATCGGGCATAAATGCCGTGTGCTACCACGCCGGTATGCCGGCGGCGGCACGCGAGGAAGCACAGCGAGCCTTCATCAACGGCGACGTGAGCGTGGTGTGTGCCACGGTGGCCTTCGGCATGGGTATAGACAAGAGCAACATCCGCTGGGTGGTGCACAACAACATGCCGGCCAATATAGAAAGTTACTATCAGGAAATAGGACGCGCCGGTCGCGACGGACTGCCGGCCGAGGCCGTGATGTTTCACAGCGTGGGCGATGCCATCGCACTGCGTCGCTTCATTGACGACAGCGACAGCTCGCGCCGCGGCATCAACACCGAAAAACTGGCCAGAATGCAGGCATTCGCCGATGCGGCAGTGTGCAGGCGCCGAATGCTGCTGAGCTATTTCAACGAGGAAATGACGCGCGATTGCGGAAACTGCGACGTGTGCCGCTCGGCTCCGGTGCGCTTCGACGGCACCACGGTGGTGCAGAAAGCTCTGAGCGCCGTGCTGCGCACGGATTGCCGCGTGGGTGCCTATATGCTGCGCGATATCCTGCGCGGCGCGCAGCGCCACGACATCCGCAGCCGCGGTTTCGACCGTATCCGTACCTTCGGCGCCGGCGCCGACCTGAGCGCGGCCGAGTGGAACTACTATATATCGCAGATGATTCAGCTGGGATTGCTCGACGTGGCCTACGACGACGGTAACCGGCTGCACCCCACCCCGTTCGGGATGCGCGTGGTGCGAGGAGAGGAGCGGGTGATGCTGGCGCAATACACGGAGGAGCGGCAGCGAGGGCGAGACCAGAGCCGCCCTGCGGCAGCGACGGCACCGGCGTCGTCAACAGAGGCTCTCTTTGCGCGCCTCAAGGCTGTGCGCCGTGCCGAGGCCGCCCGCATCAAGATGCCACCATATCTTATTTTCTCGGATGCCTCGCTCAAGGATATGGCCATGAAGCGCCCGCGCACCCTGGAAGAATTCCGCGAAGTTTCGGGCGCAGGCGAGGTTAAGACCGCACGATTCGGCCCGCTCTTCCTGAGCGCTATCGCCGAATTCGCGTAGATCTGAGGAAGAACACCAGAAACAGCGCCCCGGCCAGGAAGAGGCTCACGGAGAAGCTGAGGAGGATGCCATACAAGCCCATCCCGGCAGGAAAACCCAGAATCCACGTGGCCGGTATTCCAACCACCACATAGCTCACGAACGCAATCCACAGCATAGGCATCACGTGCGACGTGCCGCGCAGGGCATTGGCAAAGGAAATCTGCGTGGCGTCGCCGAGCTGATAGAGCACCAGCGGGAAAATGAGCGCTGCGGCTGCGGCGAGCACCCGGGCATCGGATGTGAATACTCCGAGGATATCACGGCCCCACACGGCGAATATCACCGACGAGCAGGTCATCAGCGCCAGCATCACGTGGTAGCCCTGCCATGCGGCGCGACGCATCTCGGCATTATCGCCGGTGCCTGCGACGTTGGATACCACAACGGAAATGGCCGCACCCACGCTATAATATATACAGAAACCGAGCGTGCCGGTGATCACTATTATCTGAAACGCCGCGAGAGGGATAGCGCCCAGCCATCCCGACATGATGGCAGCCACGGAGAATGAGCCGCTCTCGAATGTCATCTGCATGCTCACGGGCAACCCCGTGCGCCACACGCGCCATAAACCGCTGCGCGACAATCGCGAACGGGCAAATCCGGCACGCGCCTCGCGCGCCCTCCCGGCCACGGCAAAGACTGCCACTATAGCCGCCATGCACACAATACGCGACACGAGCGTGGAAATTCCCGCGCCGAGGAGTCCCAGTTCCGGCATCCCCAGATGGCCGAATATGAGCAGATAATTTCCGGCGATATTCAGCACATTGGCGCCCAGGATAATCCACATGGGCGTGCGCGTGTCGGTGGTGCCGTAGCTCCACTGGGCAAACACGTTGAACACACACACCGGCACAACGCCGGCAAGCGCCGTGAGATAATATGGCCGTATCAGCGGCATCAGCTGGGAAGGCTGGCCAAGGCGATCGAGGTGGAAATACAGCAGGCCCAGCGCAAGCGTGATTGCGGCGCTGTAGAGCACGTTGAGCACAAGGCCGTTGCGCATGAGCTCGCCTATGGCACGATGCTCGCCGCGCCCATAGAGCGCCCCCACGAGCGGCGTGAGGCCGTAGGTGAACCCGATGCAGCAGAATATGACCACGTTGAACACTCCGTTGACAAACGAAGCCGATGCAAGGGCCTCGGTGGAGTAGCGCCCCACCATTATATTGTCGGCGAATGCGGTCACTATCATACCAAGTTGGCCCACCAGGATAGGCAGGCCAAGTCGGATGATTTCTCTGTAGTAGCTACCGGTCTTAGTCACGGCTGCTGCCGAAGAAACGGAGAAGATACAGGAAGAGATTGATGAAATCGAGGTAGAGAGAGAGTGCGCCCAAAACGGCGAGACGTCCAACGCCGGCGGCCGGCATCTGCTCGGCCATGCGCTTGATCTGCTGGGTGTCCCACGCGGTGAGGCCCACAAAAATCATCACGCCTGCGATGGAGATAATCCACTGCAGAGTGTCGCTATGGGCAAACATATTCACAACCGATGCGATAATCAGGCCAATCAGAGCCATGAACAGGATGCTGCCGATTTTGCTGAGGTCGCTCTTGGTCACAAAGCCGTAGACGCTCATGGCGCCGAATGTACCGGCAGTGATGAAGAAAGTCTTGGCTATCGACGCGCCGGTATAGGCCAGGAAAATAGGCGACAATGCCGCGCCGTTGACCACTGCGAAGATATAGAAAAGCAGCGTGGCCGTGGCGGTGCTGAGCTTGTTGATGCCGGCGCTGATGCCGAGCACGAGACCCACTTCGGCAATGAGGAGGACCCACATTGCCCAGCGGTTGGCCACCATAAAGTTCAGGAAGGCATAGCTATTGGAGCACCAGAGGCTCACGAAAGCAGTGACGACGAGCGCCAGGGTCATGTTGACGTACACGCGCTTCATCGTCGCCGACACACGCGTGGTGAAGTCGGCGGGCACGTATTCGGGAGGATAAGAGTTATAGTTCATATTATAATGTGTGATTCGTTATACATTTATTACATTCGTTCGGGCACTCGCATTCCCAGCAGGCTTGTGGCAGTGGACACTACCCTTGCCGTGGCCTCGCTCAGGGCAAGGCGCAGCGAGCGCACCTGCTCGTTGTCCTCGCGCAGGATGCTGCAATCGTGGTAGAACTGGTTGTACTGCTTCACGAGGTCGTAGACATAGTTGGCAATAAGCGCGGGCGAGAAATTGCGACCGGCTTCGGCAACGACACCGGGAAAATCGGCAAGGCGCTGGGTGAGGGCCACTTCTTTCTCATTGGGTACAACATCCGAGTAGTCGCCGATGTTCATTCCGGCCTCGGCCGCACGGCGGAGCACGCTGCGGATGCGGGCGTAGGTGTACTGGATGAACGGGCCTGTGTTGCCGTTGAAGTCGATACTTTCCTCGGGGTTGAAAGTCATGTTTTTGCGCGGGTCGACCTTAAGGAGGAAATATTTGAGTGCTCCAAGGCCCACGATTTCGGCAATCTCGTCGATCTCGGCATCCGAGAGGCCGTCGACCTTGCCCAGCTCGGTGCTCACGCGGCGTGCATCGTCCACCATCTGGGCCATGAGATCGTCGGCGTCTACGACGGTGCCCTCGCGGCTCTTCATCTTGCCGTTGGGCAGCTCCACCATTCCGTAGGAGAAGTGCACGAGGTCTTTACCCCACTTGAAGCCCAGCTTGTCGAGGATGAGCGAGAGCACCTTGAAGTGGTATTCCTGCTCGTTGCCCACGACGTAGACCATGCGGTCGATGGGAAAATCGGCATATCGCTGCGCTGCCGTGCCGATGTCCTGCGTCATGTACACGCTGGTGCCGTCGCTTCGCAGGAGCAGTTTGTGGTCGAGGCCGTCGGGTGTGAGGTCGGCCCACACGGAGCCATCCTCGCGCCTATACATTATCCCCTTTTCAAGACCTTCGAGCACCTTGGCTTTTCCGTCGAGATAGGTGCGGCTCTCATAATATATCTTGTCGAAATCCACGCCCATGCGACGGTACGTCTCGTCGAAACCGGCATAGACCCACGAATTCATCATCTCCCAGAGGGCCCTCACTTCGGGGTCGCCGGCTTCCCACTTGCGCAGCATCTCGCGGGCCTCCTGCATGAGCGTGGAGGCGGCTTCGGCCTGCTCGTCGGTCATGCCCCCGGCCTTGAGCTCGGCCAGCTCGGCCTTGTAGTGGCGGTCGAAGTCGACGTAGCAGTCGCCGATGAGGTGGTCGCCTTTCTTGCCGCTGCTCTCGGGAGTGGCGCCGCCGGCCCACTTTTTCCATGCCAGCATCGACTTGCAGATGTGGATGCCGCGGTCGTTCACGATGTTGGTCTTCACCACGCGGTTGCCACACGCTGTGAGGATTTGCGCCAGGCTATAGCCCAGAAGATTGTTGCGCACGTGGCCGAGGTGGAGCGGCTTGTTGGTATTGGGCGAGGAATATTCCACCATCACCAGTGGAGATTCCGGGGTGACGGGCCTGGTGCCATAATCCGGCGTAGCCAGAATGGATTGAAGCACCGTGTTCCAGAACGTGGGAGTTATCACCAGATTGAGGAATCCCTTGACCACGTTGAAGCCGCTCACTGCGGGCTCGTTGGCCACAAGCCAATCTCCTATCTCGGCACCCACAGCCTCAGGCGCCTTGCGGGCAGCCTTGACAAAGGGAAAGACCATGACCGTGAGGTTGCCCTCAAATTCCTTGCGCGTAGCCTGAGGCACAATGCTTTCCGGCGACACCTCCAGGCCGTAAAGCTCCTTCACGGCACGCGCCACTGCATTTTTTATGATGTTTTCTGCTGACATTTTCACTAATTTCTATAATCCAGATGTTTCGGAATGCAAAATTACGAAATAATTCAGAGATATTTATCTCCAAAATGGATTTTGGCATCATTTACCATCTGCTTGATGGACTGTTCGCGGCTCATAGGACACACGAGCAGCACGTCGCCCGCGTCGGCCACGATGTAGCCCTCAAGGCCGTCGACCACTACGAGTTTCTCGCCGCGCACGGCAAAGATATTGCCACGGCTATTATAGGACAGCACGTTGCAATTCTGCGTTACGTTTGTTTCGGCGTTCTTGGGCGAGTTGTCGTAAAGAGAGCCCCACGTGCCCAGATCGGACCACGCAAACTTCACCGTCTCGACATATACGTTGCGGGCCTTCTCCATCACGGCATAGTCGATGCTGATGCTGACACATGCCGGAAACTCGCGCTCGATAAACTCGCGCTCGGCCGGAGTATTCATCACATCGGAAGCCGCGTCGAACTTGTCGGAAATCTCCGGGGCGTAGAGCCTGAATGCATTCTTGATGGACGAAACGCTCCACATAAATATGCCGGCATTCCAGAAAAACTCTCCACTGTCCACAAACACCTTAGCCAGCTCCAGATCGGGCTTCTCCGTGAAAGTCTTCACCTTGTTGAGGCCCGGAGCCACCTCATCGCCCACCTGAATGTAGCCGTAGCCCGTTTCGGGGCGCGTGGGAGTGATTCCCAGCGTGAGGAGCGCCTCGTTCTGCTCCACGAAATCAAAGCCGCGTCGCACATTCTCAACGAAAAGCCGCTCGCCGGTGATCAGGTGATCACTGGGCGTCACTATCATAGACGCCTGCGGGTCGATGGCTCCGATGCGCCACGCCGCCCATGCAATGCATGGCGCCGTATTGCGGCGGGCAGGCTCTGCCAGAATCTGCTCCGGCGCAATATCCGGCAACTGCTCGCGCACGAGATCCACATACATGGCATTCGTCATCACCAGCACATTTTCCTTGGGCACAAGAGCCAGCACACGATCATAGCTCATCTGCAACAAACTGCGACCGGTGCCCATGAAATCTATAAACTGCTTGGGGAGAGCCGTGCGGCTATAGGGCCAGAAGCGGCTGCCGATGCCGCCGCACATTATCACGCAATAACGGTGTTGATCATTCATAACAGGATAATCTAAATTTTTCGCTAATATAACAATAAAAACCATGTCCGGCAAAAAAATCACCCTAACAAAACAAAAAAACAAAAAAAGCTCCATAAAAACTTGCACAGTTCAAAAAAAAGCAATAATTTTGCACTGCTTTTGCGGAAAGCCGCAGAGCCAACGTTGATTCGCTAGCTCAGCTGGTAGAGCACAACACTTTTAATGTTGGGGTCCTGGGTTCGAGCCCCAGGCGGATCACAGAAGGGTTTATCAAACCGATGCAAACCTCTGAAATCTACTGATTTTCAGAGGTTTTTTCTTTGTCCTCGGTATCCGTCCGATGCAAAATATTGAAATAGCCGGTGTGCATAAAGGGACCTATCTTTTCCACATAGATAAGTGGTCCCCTTTTTGAATATATTTCGCTATTTTTCAATATATTGCATATTTTGGAGGTTGCCGTTTCTCGGTCCCCTCAAACTGCTAAAAGTGTGTTTGAGGTATTGGTACGGACTGCGACTTTGATTGAAAAATCAGCCCGTACTGACTAATTAAAGTCTTTTAACATTTTCAATATTTTGCATCTGTCTGAATGTTGGACTGTTAAAAAAGGGACCAAAACGAGGGACCAAAATTGGCATTACAGCGAAAAACAGTGTAGTAGGTCCCTTTTTCCACCTTGAATTTTCAGTGTCTTCTGGTATTTGCAATTTGTAAAACCGGTAATCTTTTATTATATTTAGGTTACCACTAAATCCACGAGACAATGAAGTTATCAAACGAAAGCTATTTCTCATTAAATTTCATGGTGAGAAAATCAAAAATCAACAAGGAGGGCGAAACTGCCATCATCCTCCGTATTACCATGAACGGACAGCGAACTGAGATGTACACGAACCGCTATGTCAAACCGGAGAACTGGAACGCAGCGAAAGGTCTGTCTAAAGGCAAATCCAAAAAGGATCAGGAGCTGAACCGATACCTTGACACAATCCGCACGAAAATCTGTGAAATTCACAACCAGCTTGTACGACAGGACGAGATGGTCACGCCGGAGGTACTCAAACGCGCCTTTCTCGGTAAACTTGAAAAGCCGATGATGCTGTGTGAGGGATTTCGTACCGTCACCAAGAAGATGCGTGACAAGTTCGAGCGCGGTGATATTGTCGAAGCTACCGTACTGCGTTGGGAACGCTGTGTGAAGTACCTTGAGGAGTTTCTCCTGCTCAATCAGAACGAGAAGGACATACCGATGAAGAAGCTCACCCCTGCTATGGTGGATGACTTCGAGCATTTCCTCCGTATAAGGAAGCAGTGCGCCAACAATGCCGCAGTTAAGTATATCCGTTATCTCAAAAATGTGGTGCGTGTCGGACTTGCCAACAAGTGGATTGAGGATGATCCGTTTGTGGGTAAGCGTTACACCCGTACCAAGACCGAGCGTGAACATCTAACCGAAGATGAACTGCACCGGATTATGGATCTCGACCTCCGGATGTTTCCGCGTCTTGACCTCGTAAGGGACACCTTCGTATTCTGCTGCTTCTGCGGTCTCGCATTCGTCGATATATCCACACTGACACGTGACCAGATTGTCACTGACAACGACGGCGAGATGTGGATACGGAAGAACAGACAAAAGACAGGCGAAGTCAGCACTATCCCACTCCTTGATATTCCCAAGAAGATTGCCGAGAAATACCGTAATCATCCCAAAGCTGCCGAAAAGAATGTTGTCATCCCTGTGATTTCCAATCAGCGGATGAACTCATATCTTGACGAGATTGCGGCAAAAGCGGAAGTCAAGAAGCATCTGACAACCCACATCGCGCGCCATACCTTCGCTACAATGTCGCTCAACAACCATGTGCCGATTGAGACTATCTCGAAAATGCTCGGACACAGCGATATTTCCACGACTCAGATCTATGCGAGGATGCTTGACAAGACCGTATCGGAGGATATGGAGCGAATGAGGGCGAAATTTGATACAATGCCGGTGGAGATAAGGACTATACCGGAACCGCCGACTACATTTGTGCCGGAACCGAAGCCCAGACGCGGACGTCCAAGAAAATTTCAGTAACCTATGAAAAGAAAAAAGGCGACAATCGAGTTTTATCTCGGCTGTCGCCTTTAATCATACGGTTATTGTGTCGTCATAGCGCGGATGATAGTTTTTATTGAGCAATTCCATCACATCAGCCTCAGCATAGAGGCACTTGCCGCCTATCATGTAATATGGTATAATGCCGGCATCTCG
>JAAVEC010000035.1 GCA_014801485.1 Bacteroides sp. | reverse complement strand
GCCTTTGAGCCGAAAACATATTCTTGGGAATTACGGCAGGCAGAAGGTGTGACTCTTTCTGATCTCAATGAAAAGCATATTCGCGGTTGCATACGTCTTGGTGTCGAAGGAGGACGAATTCCTGCCAGTGCTTTGAGTGCGCCTATATCCGATACCCTATCAAAGTGGAAACTGCTAAAGAATGGTATTCCAACCAATGGTGCTACCATGCTTTTCTCTGATAATGTTTATGAATACGACAACTTCAAGATAAAGATGGCTCGTTTCTTAGGGACAGATAAGAATGAGTTTATCGATGAGATGCGTGTCGAAGGGAATTTCTTCGACTTGCTTGATGCAGGATTGGCGTTCTGTTTCAAACACCTCAATCTCAGCGGGAAAATCACCAACCGCAGTCTTCAACGTGAGGAGCGTCTTGAAATTCCTTACAAGGCACTTAGAGAAGCCATTATCAACTCGCTCTGTCATCGTCAGTGGGAGAAATATAATCTGCTCAACAGCATCGCCATCTATGATGACCGCGTGGAAATCGGCAATCCCGGTATCTTCCCTTCTCAGATTACACCCGAAAATATCAAGGAACCTCACGACTCCTACCCTTATAATGTCAAGATGGCAGTAGCACTCTACCGTTCTATGTGGTTGGAGAACTGGGGCTCAGGAGCGAAGCGCATAATCGAAGCCTGTCAGGAACAAGGCGTAGAAGAACCCACATGGCGTTGGGACGGAGGCTTCGTCTACGTCACCTTCAAGCGACCGTCATACAAGCAGGTTGCCGATTCCGCTCAACTATCGTCCAAGCAGGATGAAAAACCGCTCAACCACCGACCAAGTACCGACCAAGTACCCGTTAGTTCACTGGAAAGTTCATCGGAAAATGATATAGTTCACCAGAAAGCATATAAAAGTTCACCAGAAAGTTCACTGGAAACTATTTTGAGTTCACCAGAATTTTTATCCGGCTCATCAGAAAATAAGGTAATGATGCTTTTAAAGGTTAATAGCAGGATGACTTTAGACAAAATGGCTGAGTACCTCAACATGACGAAAAGAGGAGTTCAGAAAGTCACAAATCGTCTTCAAGAATCCGGTGTACTTTATCGTAAAGGTTCTACAAAAGCCGGCGAGTGGATCGTAAATCAAGGCATCAAATAGCATAGTGGTCGTAAATAACCCATTTATATCATAGAAATGAGTGAAATATCATTCGATAAGAGTATTGCTTTAATTGAAGAATTTGAAACATCTCACAAATTACTACAATTAGGATTTGGAGAGTTGCAAAATATTAATATGGGTAATGATTTCTATTTTCTACCCTTTCAACTGTTGTCTCAAGGCTTTGAAAGATTATTCAAGGCATATATATGTGTTGGCTATTTTCAGTGCAATAATAAGCTTCCAAATCACAAAACATTAATGAATTTAGGCCATGATTTGATAAAACTTTTTGACGAAATCATGGAGAAATACTATATAAGATACAACCCTCCAATTTTTGAGGAAGACTGGGACTTTATATATTCTAAGAAATCCTTAATCAGAGAAATAATTGATATATTATCAGATTTTGGACAGCAGGCAAGATACTATAATTTCAACCTAATTACATCCAACCCTAAATTAGGGAAAAATCCTAAAGAAAGATGGGGTAATTTAGAATCAAGAATAAGACCTCTTGACTCTAAACAAATAAGTAGATTACTCAATCCCGACACCGCTGATGAAATATTTCCAGAAATAAACAGAGTAATAATTTCAAATTGTGAAAGACTATTAATTTGTCTAGGACGCCAAATTTCATTTGGCACATTAGGATTATTAGGTAAGCAATTAGCCAGTTCCCTTTACGATTATGCCACTTGGAATGAGGATAAGATAGGCAATCAAGATTATAGGAAGTCAACTATCAAATTCAATCAAGCGGTCATAGTCAAGCATAAACGATCCATTCGAGATTATTTCTGCAGACGTTTTAATCCCAATTACAAATACAAAAGCATTACAAAAAGACAATATAACGGAGATTGGCCTTTTTATACAAATAAAGTTGTAGTCGAGCGTAGAGGTAAACACTGGTGTGTCGTTACCATAAACGGCACTGATTATGCGTTAAATGGGGCTGCAAAGGGACGATATAATCTTCCTACTCCTTATGAAGGAGGAATGTCCATACCAGGAAAGAGTATTGAAGATTTTATTCAAATTGCATTGAATCTATAAAAATCTCAGTTATCATACTAATCTCCATTAGTCTTGCGTTATATTCGCAGATGACAAGTAAGATAACTTGAGAGCTAACTTTAAGGGCATTCCGGTGGTTTCGGCGAAGCAACGCGATGAAAAGCGATACAATGCGCCGTAGGAGCGAATGTTGGAGTTGCAGAAAGACGTTTAGATAAAGAATTGATTTTTAGGATATTCAAAATGTGGAGTTTCCCAAGTGGGACCACTTCTTGAAAAACAAGCAGTTGCGAAACAAATTTTAGCTGCTTGTTTTTTTGCTTTGAACACAAATCTGAACGCAACTCCGCGCCAACTCATTTCAGGGCCCTATGGCATACACCTGTGTTCATGCCCTTGTGTTCAAAATATCGCTGAGGAAAAATTATGGTAGCGACCGTGGAGGTGCGGATTTTTTCTTACCCTATTATCACCGAGTTACGAAATTTTTGTTGTAACTTTGCGTATGGCCACTCTCTCTAAAATATTGGTTTTGTGTGTTGGCTTTGCTCTTTCCTGCAACCTATGGGCGCAAAGTCTATTGTTCTTGCTCTGCCGGAAAGGAGGCAAGCGATGAATAAAGTTATAAAAATGTCATTATGGATATTGTGTGGTTTGGCATGTTTCTTGACTGGTTTAATTTGCCTCGTTGGATTATTCTCTTATTTCACTAAGAATTATAAAGAAAGCCAGACTGACTATTTTGCAAGAGTTGAATATTACATTGAAGGAAATGTAATTAACTGGCAAGAAGTCGGAGGTCCTTACTGCCTCATAGAGTTAGCCCCGGCAGGATTTGAAATAATAAGGAACGATGTTCGTTCATCGGATGATAATGTTGGCGTTTATGCTACAGACACATCCAAAGTGTTTATAATAGCACCATTACCTGAAAATTTTTCATCATCATTAGAGAGAATCGAGATAAATACTCATAACAGACAATTCGTATTTAATGACACGTCTGTGTCCACATTAAGGACAGCATCACTTTATAAGCATAAATTGCCCAATAGTAACGGCTATATTCCCTTATAAATCGCTATGGAAGTTGCTTTGAGATACATATTCATTGCCGTCATAGTCTATGCCGTTGGTATGGAGATATATAAGGCTGTTCGTACTCGGACGGTTGACTATTTTCTTTGGGCGATTATAGTGCTTATGGGTGCAGTGTTATGGATTTCAAGAGGATTTCTTATCTCCAGTAGGATATATGATTTCCTGATGATTGCCGTATGGCTTGTTGCAATCGGTTGTTTTGTTCTCTCGCGGAAATCACAATACGGAAAGTATCTGAAATCTGCCGCTATTGGTGGTCTTTCAGTTTTCCTTGCTGTCTTTAGCTATTGGAATATAAAGGCACAGTCCATCGCTCCAACAACCTTAACAACTTCTCTAAATGGATATTCAACAAATCGAATAGATGAGGTATGTTTCCGTTATAACGGAACTCCTTTTTGGAGAAGTTACAATCTCAACAACTACCCAAATGTAAAGCTAAGTCCTGAACAGTACGATGTAATGCTTACAATCAAGCCGATTTCAACCGATGTTGCCAAACTTAAATCACTAACCCTAATACCAAAAGCCAAAATATGAAAACGTCTCTCCTATATAAGATCGTGCTTTGGCTGGTAATGGTGACAACATCAATACTGTTGTGCGCTGCGGCGATTCCGACAAGTACCTCCGGGAGCAATGATGTGTCACGCAAAATATTATGGGTGGTTGATGGTGTGGCTCTCCATGATTCCATATTCACATACTCTATTGACCGGATGAGGAGCGACAGCGCGACGGTATATGCGGCACAGTCGTTGAGTTATGTTTATCCATCCGACATTGAAAGTGTCTGTGTCATGGATTCGGCAGAGGCTGCGGATTATGGCTTTGTGAATTGTAGCGGGGTTGTGAAAATTCAGACCTCCTTTCGTGAACCTTTGTCGCTTGTCGTGAATGGCATCCTTTACAAAAGTCGTATCAAGATGACAGCCGGAGAAATGTTGGGAACGCCGGATTGTATTGGTCGAATATTAATGAGTGAAATACCTGATTTGCAGGATTACGATGTCAAGAGCGTGGATATAATAAAGGATCTTGGTGTTACCTGCCATAAACAGCGGACTCCGTTTGTGGTGATAACAACCGGGTTGCCTTATTATAGAGTGGATGATCTTGCCGGAGATTATTTTGCCAAACATGGTAAGCAAAATTATACACTTCATCTAAATAATGATTCGACATATGTTTTCATGCAAAATAGACTTGATAAGATAGTTATAGTTCCGGAAATTCGTAATGCCGGTACATGGAGCATATCGAAAGGCCGAATATTTCTGAGATCAGGCAATAATCCTGAAGATTTATTATCATCCGGATACATGACTCTTGATGGAGTAGTTCTTAATATAAAGACTCGGGATAAGCTCACTATGCCGAAGCAAGCGTGGCATAACAGAAAAAACTTAGCCTTAAAACGCCAACGAAAATGAAGCAGATTTGGCCCATATTAGGTGTGGCATGCGTCCTGATTTTGTCAATCGGGAGAATGGCTAATTCCCTTACGGATGTGCTGATTGCTGTCGGCGCAATTGCCCTTGCCGCATTGGTCATATGGCTTTTCGAGACCGGGAGATTAAGGATTAACGAGCGTCTTGGTAAAGTGTTGAAGAAAATTGGCGCTTTCATATTGGTAGCGGTCGGCATAGCCTACCTCGTGGCTATGGTCGTTTTTGTCACATACAAAGTGGCGACGGAGGGAGATTGGCAGGGAATCAT
>JAAVEC010000034.1 GCA_014801485.1 Bacteroides sp. | reverse complement strand
CGTTGGGAGTTCCGTCGGCATTATATGTTCCTATGATCAGCACGGGCTGGGGGAGCATCCATGCATGAGGCGTGAATTCTTTCATTTGGGTGCGGGATTAGTGCCTGCGGGCGGATAGGACACGCGGGCGTGATACATGGTTTTGAGTCGCTTGATGAATGCTTGCTTGATAGCGGGCACGTCGCGGAAGGAGAGTGTGGATTCGTCGTGCAGGCCGTCGGCTATCTGGGAGTCGATTATGCGGTTCACGAGCTCGGTGATGCTCTCCGTGGTGTACTCGCGCAGCGAGCGGCTGGCGGCCTCCACGGAGTCGGCCATCATCAGCACGGAGGTTTCGCGCGTGAGAGGATTGGGGCCGGCGTAGGTGAAGGGGGCGGCGTCGGCGGCGGGCTCTCCGGCGTCGCGGGCGTTCTTGCAGGCCATGATGTAGAAATATTTGGCCATGCCGCGGCCGTGGTGCTGGGCGATGAAATCGCGCACCACCGATGGCAATCCGGCCTTCTCGGCGATGCGCAGGCCGTCGGTCACGTGCGAGGTGATTATGCGCGCGCTCTGCTCCGGCGGCAGCGTGTCGTGGGGGTTGATACCGTGCTGGTTTTCGGTGAAGAAGGCCGGGTTGCGCAGCTTGCCTATATCGTGATACATCGCCCCGGCGCGCACGAGCATGGTATCGGCGTCGATCACGCGTGCGGCGTCGGCGGCCAGATTCGACACCGCAAGGCTGTGCTGGAACGTGCCCGGGCACTCGTCGCTCAGCCGGCGCAGCAGCGGATTGCCGCTATCGGCCAGTTCCACGAGAGTGATGCGGCTCACGAAGCCGAAGGCGCGCTCGGCCGCAAACATGAGCACGTACGACAGCTGCACCAGCGCTGCGCTGCAACACAGGAAGATGACCATGCGCCACGACCAGCCCTCAAACGAGCCGTTGAACATCAGCTCGATCGACGGATAGGCAATGAGATACACCGCCGCCACGAATGCCGAGGCGCGCAGCATCTGGGAGCGGCGGCTCACCTCGCGCAGCGAGTAGACGGCCGCGCCGCAAGCCGATATCTGCAAGAAGAAATACTCCAGCGGAAACGACGACAGGGCCGCACACAGCAGCGTAGCGGCCATGGAGGTGACCACCGCCGTGCGGCCGTCGAAGAATGCCAGCATCAGCGCACCCGCCACAGGCACCGGCACGAGATAGATGCCCGTGTAGACGTTGCGCTCAAGCAGGGCCGAGAGCAGGAAGATGAGCACCAGCAGCGACATGGCGAAGAGCCACGCCCGCGGATTGCCGTCGATAGCCGGGCAGTAGAAGTGGAAGTAGGCCGAGAGCATGGCCACGCATATCAGCACGTATAGCATCCGCCCCAGCAGCATGAGCGTGTCCGACGACGACGTGCCGCGAAGCTGGTCGTGGATCATGGCCTCGTAGGTGCGCAGGTTGGTGAAGTCCTGCGGGGTGATCAGGGTGCCTTTGTCCACGATCGTCTGCCCTTGCTGGATCACGCCACGGTCGGCCGTGAGCGTGAGGTAGTCGTATTCGTAGTGGCGGCGGCTCTCCGTAGAGTCGTATTCTATATTGGGCCGCAGCAGCGTGGGGAGAGCCATGGCCATGTAGCGGCGCATGGCCGAGTCGGTGCAGGTGCTGTCGAGTTGTTTATACACATCGGCCGGCGAGGAGAACGCCGAGGTGCTCATCTCGCTCAGCACGTTGCGGTCGAGCACGCGCACCCTGGGAAGTCTGCCCGAGGACACCTTGCGACGCGTATCGGAATCCACCACGCCCGAGGCATAGGCGCGGCGCAGCCGCGTGGCCGTGGCCTGCCTCCACGAGCTCTGAGGAAGTGCCCCGGCGATGCTGTCGACCACCTGCTGGTTGATGCGGTAGACGGGCACGAAGTGGGCGTCGAGGGTATCGCGCATGCGGCGCAGCGTGGCCGAGTCGGGATGCACGGGGATATCAAACGGCGCTATGAGCTTGGCGTAGTTCCAGGGGCGCCCTTCCTCGTATTTGAAATGCGTGGTGTCGCTCTGCGGGAAGCACAGCACTATCAGAGCCACGGCGGCGAGGCCCATGACGGCCTGCCAGATGTATTTGTTGCGTTGAAGGAGCGATGTCATATAGCAATCATTTTATGCGCGCGGCGCTGGTGACGCCTTCGATGGTGAGGATGCGGCTGCAGAGGTCGGCCACCACGGCAGAGTCGGTGATGCGCACCCAGAGGTCGCCATGAAACACGCTTTCCGTGGCCTCAATCTCCAGGCGGCGTATGTCGATGCCCATGTGGGTGGAAATCATGGCCGTGAGTTGCTGTAGAATGCCGTGGCGATCAAGGCCTTCAATGTGGATGTGCACCAGGAAGCGGGTGCGGGGATTATCCCACCGCGTGGCCACGATGCGCGGACCATAGGCCGATTTGAGCACGGCGGCCCGCGGGCAGGTGAGGGCATGAAGCTCCACGGCACCGTCGTCGGCAATGAAGCCCATCACGTCGTCGCCGGGGATGGGATTGCAGCAGTCGCATAGGCGGAAGTTGGCGTTGCCGTCGGCGTCGATGCGCAGCGCATACGTTTCCTTGGGATTGATCCCGGGCTTTTTGCCGGGCTCCGCTGCGGTCTCGGGAGCCGGTTCCGGCCCTTTGTTTTTGCTGCCGAATCCCAGGAATTTGCGCAGCAGGCCCTTCTTGTTGTCGGTCTTTGATTCCTGCTTGCGCAGCGTCTCCACCAGGAAGTCGCCCAGCATGATTTCTTCGGCGCCCAGCTGGTAGTAGAGGTCGTCGCGGTTGGCGGCATGGTAGGAGCCCAGAAGCTTCGACATCACGGCCGGCGTGGGCTCTATGTTGTTGTCGGCAAGCCACTTGTCGAGCATCTCGCGGCCGGCGGCGATGAGCGGCTGGCGCACCTTGCGCATGGCAGCCCGCAGGCGCGTCTTGGCGCGGGCCGTCACCAGATAGTTGTCCCACTCCGGCTGCGGCGTCTGGCTCTTGGAGGTGAGCACCTCCACCTGGTCGCCGCTGCTCAGGCGATGACTCAGGGGCACCAGCTTGTGGTTCACCTTTCCGGCGATGCAGTGCATGCCCAGCTCGGTGTGGAGCTCAAAGGCCATATCGAGCACGGAAGCTCCGGCCGGGAGCGTCACCACGTCGCCCGTGGGGGTGAACACCACTATCTCCGATGCAAATAGGTTGAGCTTCAGTGTGTCCAGGAAGTCGATGGCCGATGGCTCCGGGTTTTCGAGAATATCCTTGATGGTGCGCAGCCACGCATTGAGCTCGCTCTCCTCGTCGCCCTCGCCTATCTTGTAGCGCCAGTGGGCCGCGAAGCCTTTCTCGGCTATTTCGTCCATGCGGCGCGAGCGTATCTGCACCTCCACCCAGTTGCCGTCGGGGCCCATCACTGTGAGGTGCAGGGCGCGGTAGCCGTTGGCCTTCGGCGTCACTATCCAGTCGCGCGTGCGCTCGGGATGCACCTTGTAGAGGTCGGTGATGGCCGAGTATATGTTCCAGCATATCGCCTTCTCGCGCGCCGGGTCGTCGCAGTCAAATACTATGCGCATGGCGTAGAGGTCATAAACCTCCTCGAATGGTATATGCTTCGTCTCCATCTTGCGCCAGATGCTGTAGACGCTCTTCAGGCGATACTTGGCATCATACACCAGCCCCATATCGTCGAGGCTGCGGCAGATGGGAGCGGCAAAGTCGGCAAACGCCTGCTTGCGGCGCGCATCGGTGTCGCGGATCTTGGCGCTGATTTTATCGTACTCGGCCGGATGCTCATATTTGAAGCTCAGGTCTTCAAGCTCAGTCTTGATGGCGAATAGACCCAGCCTGTGGGCCAGCGGAGCGTAGATATAGAGCGTCTCGCCGGCTATCTTGTATTGCTTGTTTGGCGGCTGCGCGCCCAGGGTGCGCATGTTGTGCAGGCGGTCGGCCATCTTGATGAGCACCACGCGGATGTCTTCGCTCATGGTGAGCAGAAGCTTGCGGAAGTTCTCGGCCTGTGCCGATGCCTTGTCGCCGAAAATGCCGCCCGAAATCTTGGTGAGCCCCTCCACGATCTTGGCCACCTTGGCACCGAATGCCCTCTCGATATCCTCCACGGTGTATTCCGTGTCTTCCACCACGTCGTGGAGCAGAGCCGCGCATATCGATGTCGACCCCAGGCCAATCTCCTGGCTGGCAATGCGTGCCACGGCTATGGGGTGGAGGATGTAGGGCTCGCCCGAGCGGCGGCGCACGCCCTTATGGGCCTCGCGCGCAAATCGGAATGCACGCTCGATCACTTCCACCTTCTTGCGGTGGTTGCTGCGCAGATAGCCCTGAAGCACCTCGTCGAAGGCTTCCTGCACCATGGCGTCCTCCTGCTCGGGCGTGAGCTTCAGGGGTGTGGCATCAGCTTCGGTCTTTTTATAATCGGCATTCATATCAATATCCCAATTTTGCACAAAAATAACATAAATTCCCAAACTACCCAAATAAAAGCAATACACGTGCCCTTAAAGCGAAAAATAAATATATTTATGATGACTTTTTAACATGATGCTAACTATGGTATATGGGTACATTCGAGTCAGCTCCGATAAGCAGACTGTCGAGAACCAGCGATTCGAGATAAATAATTTCTGCGAACGCGAGGATCTGACCATTGATGGTTGGATTGAGGAAACTATTTCCGGAACAAAAGCTTATAACAAGCGTCAGCTTGGCGCACTTCTGAAACGTATTAAGAAGGATGATCTTATCATCTGTGCTGAGTTATCACGTCTTGGTCGAAATCTATTTATGATTATGGAGATTCTTAATATCTGCATGACTAAAGAAGCTAAGGTATGGACTATAAAAGACAACTATCGTCTTGGAGATGATATACAATCAAAGGTACTCGCTTTTGCCTTTGGTCTTTCGGCAGAAATAGAGAGAAACCTTATATCTCAGCGTACAAAAGAAGCTTTGGCTCGAAAAAGAGCAGAAGGAGTAACTCTCGGTCGACCAAAAGGACGCAGGAACTCACCTGATAAATATAAACTAAGTGGGAAAGAGACCCTAATTAGAGAATTAATGAATGCCGGAGTATCGAAACGTAAAATTGCAAAAATTTGCAAGGTTGATAGGAATACCCTAGACAGATTCATCAAGTATATGGAGAGTAATTGAGCGATTTTGTTCAGCAAAATGCCTCTCCTACGGAATTTAACAGTAGTGATTCGTGGGTGGTTTTAACTCCAATTGAACTTAGTATCAAACGTAAAATCGAATCAGTAGGTGTTCCGCTTAAAGATTGGGACATTCAAATTAACTATGGAATAAAGACCGGTTTCAATGATGCGTTTATTGTTACAACAGAAACTCGCGATCAAATACTCGCAAACTGTAAAGATGATGACGAACGAGAAAGAACGGCCGAACTTATACGACCCATTCTTCGAGGCCGTGACATCAAGCGTTACGGCTACGAATGGGCTAATCTATGGCTCATCAACACCCATAACGGCATAAAAGGTAAACTTGATAGAATTCATATAGAAGATTATCCGGCAGTAAAGGCACATCTTGACCAATATTGGGATAAAATTTCCACTCGTGCAGATAAGGGTGACACTCCATACAATCTGCGCAATTGCGCTTATTTGGACGATTTTTCTAAGCCAAAAATTGTCTATCGTGAAATCTCAATTGAGATGGAGGCTTGTTTAGCCCCTGCTAATTGG
>JAAVEC010000033.1 GCA_014801485.1 Bacteroides sp. | reverse complement strand
TAGCTACAATAGCCAATAATTTTATACGAGAGCTCCAACGAATCAAAATTAAGTTAAATTTTGGCGCACCGATATATTTCGCGATAGGAGACGAGTATGATGTAAAGTCATCAAATTTGTGGTTTATTCTAGAAAATACATATATGGCAGCGGTTATTTTGCCATACGAGTACATCGTGCTCACCTGTGATAGTTCAAGCGCGTTCACGTTTTTTATTAATGAAAATGGAGTTTGTAATGATAGCATAGAGATTAATGGTTGGAGGCTTCAATTTGATACGCCTAAAGAGGGCTTATATAGGACGTACTCCCGATATGCCACCATTTCCAAGGGCTCGCATTGTGTTTCTCTGTCCACGAATGGAACGATAAGTCCTGAAGATTTTAAGCGAATCTGGGAATTTTTCATATCAATTACCAAAATTGACGATGATTATGCGTTGTTACCTTTACTTGAGGAAATATTTCGCAACAAAATTACAATAGAGAGACTAACAAGAGAAAATATTCGTATAGAGTATGAGCGCTATATTTGCCAAACTCAACTCAAAGCGAATGAAGAACTTCTTAAAACAATCACTGAACTAATTAAAACAAAAGCATGAAACACGTTATGCAAAAAGTAATAGTTGTGACGACGATGATGTTCGTTTCTCTATGCAACTATGCCTATGACTTTATAGTCAATGGGGTTGCGTATAATGTCATTTCGAATAATGACTTAACCTGTCAAGTTACTTGTAATTTTGAGGATGGTCAAATGGCAGAGAGTTCCAGATATCGAGGTGACATAATAATCCCATCTTCTGTGGAGTATAAAGGGGAGAATTATACCGTAATATCTGTAGATGATGGTGCATTTGAGCGGTGTATAAACGTAAAATCAATAACCCTACCGCAAGCCGTTACAGAGTTGGGATACGGGTGCTTTGCAGATTGTTCAGGGCTTATAAAAGTAACCTTACCGGATAATATTACCGAATTGCCCGGCGATTGCTTTTCTGGTTGTAAAAGATTGGCTTCAATAGAATTGCCCGAATCTATAGAAACCTTGGGTGAGTATTGTTTTGAATACTGCTCTTCCTTAACATCTATGCTTATTCCAGAAAATGTAAAAGTAATTGGCCGATCATGTTTTAGAGGGTGCGAGAAATTAGGAACAGTAAATATCCCAAAGAATGTTAGTCGTATTGAGCAAAAAACGTTCAAGGACTGTCTGTCCTTAAATTATATTACGTTGCCTCCATCTTTAACTTCCATTTGTGAAAGTGCTTTAGAGTATAAACCATGCAGACTAGTTGAATTGAAGTGCACATCAGAAACGCCACCTCTTGTATGGGAAGAAGGGATAGGAACGAGTATTAATCATTCATATTTTCCTGATGAGATTTATAACTCGGTAACCCTCTTAGTGCCAAAAACGGCTTATAATAAGTATAAAGCAGCAAGCGAATGGAATAAATTTAAAAAAATTCAGACGTTTGAGGTAGAAACCACAGATGACCCTGACATTAGTGGTGGCAAGTTTGTTACATTAAGAGTGTCTACACCTAATTTAGGTTTGATGGAGTACCGATATCCATATGGGTATGACGCTAAATTTTCTATAAAACCATCTACCGGATGGAAATTGGAGTCAGTAAGTTTCAATGGTGAAGACATAAACGCAGATAGTGAAGGCTTTTACTCTACAGGTCCCCTTAAAGAGAGTGGAGTTGTTTATATAATATTATCCCAATGTGATTATTCTGGGATTGATAATTCTGTAGATTATTCTCCTATAAAGGTTGCATTCTGCAATTCTATAATCAAGATTTCTGGTCGACAGGACTCACTTCCAGTAGTAGTAAGCGATATGCAGGGAAGAATTATTTTTAACGGCTATAGTGATGAAGTGCCCATTAATAGTAGAGATTGCATCATTTGTGTTAAAGTCGGTGATAAACCTTTTAAACTATACGTTAATTAATAAATATATTATGCGATCTTTGGTATGGATGTGGAGCCGCCGCGACGGCGAGCCCAACCGCACCGACGATCACGCCGGCTTCTGGAAATGCCCCTACCACAACGCCCGCATGTGTCTTGAAACCGTCGAGCGCGTGAACGAGGTCCTGGAGTAATATTGTGAAATAATAACCACATAATTTTCATGATAAGTGCAAAGGTGTTATCTTTGCACTTGTCATGAAAAACATTGCAAGAACTATTGTGGCTGCATCACTTGCAGCCGTCGTGGGTTGCCCCGCAGCGGCAGCCGATGAATGGGAGAATCCCGGGGTGTTTGCCGAGGGCCGTCTCGCGCCCCGTGCCACGGCTTATCCCTACGCCACCATTGAGCAGGCACTGGAAAACAATCCGGCGGCCTCGCCCTACGTCCTGAGCCTGAACGGAAAGTGGAAATTTAAGTTCTCGCCCAATCCCTCCGAGAGTCCGGCGGATTTCTATAAGCCCGGATATGATGTGACGGGCTGGGATGAAATCACCGTGCCGTCCAATTGGGAGATGCAGGGCTATGGCGTGCCCATTTACACCAATATAATATACCCATTCCCGAGGGAATGGCCCAAGGTGCCCCACGACGACAATCCGGTGGGAAGCTACAAGCGCACATTTGAATTGCCCGCCTCGTGGAACGGCCGTCGCACCATCCTGCATTTCGACGGCAGCACGGCAGGCATGTATGTGTGGGTAAACGGCCACCGGGTCGGCTACGTGCAGAGCACCAAGAATCCCGCTGCATTCGATATCACCGGGTATCTGCAGCCCGGCCAGAACGAGATTGCCTGCAAGGTGCTGCGCTGGACCGATGGCTCCTATCTTGAAGATCAGGATTTCTGGCGCCTCTCGGGTATCGACCGCAACGTGTATCTGATGAGCGTGGCGCCGGTACGCATCGCCGATTTCTTCGCGCACCCCGATCTGGATGCGCGGTATCGCGACGGCCTCCTCGGCCTGGACGTAGAGCTGGAGAATAGTGGCGATGCAGCCGCCCGCGCCTCTGTGGATATGACGCTCTACTCCCCGGCCGGCCGCAAGGTGATGGGCGCCGGCCGCAAGGTGGAGATTGGCGGCTCGGGAGCCACGGCCACCGTGCGCTTCGACGGCAAGCTGCGTGGCGTGAAGCTATGGAGCGCAGAGACTCCCGAACTCTACACCCTGGTGCTGACCCTGAGCGTGGACGGCAAGGTGGTGGAGACCACCTCCACCCGCATCGGCTTCCGCAAAGTGGAAATAAAGAACAGTCAGCTTCTGGTGAACGGCAAGCCCCTGGAAGTGCATGGCGTGAATATCCACGAGCATCATCCGGTGACGGGCCACGTCGTAGACTCGGCCATGATGATGGAGGATATCAGGATGCTCAAGCAGCACAATATCAACGCTGTGCGCATGAGCCATTATCCGCAGTCGCCTTTGTGGTACGACCTGTGCGACCGCTATGGCCTCTACGTGGTGGACGAGGCCAATATCGAGATTCACGGCTATGGCTCATCGCCGTGGGACCAGGTGCAGCCGGGCGTGCACCCGGCAGCCACCGAGGAGTGGCTGCCGGCCATCCTTGATCGCGAGAGCCTGCTTGTGGAGCGCGACAAGAATCATCCCTCCGTGATAATATGGAGCGTGGGCAACGAGCACGGCAACGGCAGCAACTTCGTGGCCGCCTACGACTGGATTAAGCAGCGCGACGCCTCGCGCCCCGTGCAGAGCGAACAGGCGCAGCAGGAGCGCAACACTGATATCGTGTGCCCGATGTATCCCGCTATCGGCGATATGCAGAAGTACGCGGCCCTCACGAATCCGGGACGCCCGTATATCATGTGTGAGTATGCCCACGCCATGGGCAACAGCACCGGAAACTTCCGGGATATCTTCGACGTGGTGCGCTCCAGCCCCCAGATGCAGGGCGGATTCATCTGGGACTGGGTGGACCAGGGTCTGCTCACGAAGGATGAAAACGGTAATGAATATTGGGCCTATGGTGGCGACTTTGGAGCACGCGATCGCCAGAATGATGAGAATTTCTGCATCAACGGACTCGTGCAGCCCGATCGCACGCCGCATCCGGGCCTGGCCGAGGTAAAAAAGGTGTATCAGGATATCCGCTTCTCGGCCTTCGACCCCGTCACGGCCACCTTCACGGTGGAGAACCATTTTCATTACCGCAACCTGAGCGACTACGACTTCACGTGGCAGCTGCTCGAAGACGGCCGCGTAGTGGCCGCCGGAGGCTTCAGTCCCGACGTTGCTCCCGGTGCCACCGGTCGTGTGCGTCTCACGCTTCCACCGCTGGATTCCGGGCGCGAGTATTATCTGAATGTATTCGCCTGCACGCGGGCGGCCACTGAAGTAGTGCCTGCCGGCCATGAGGTGGCTCGCGAGCAGTTTGAGGTGTCGCGTCCTGTGTCGGCGCCTGCCGTGGCCAAGGGTAGCCCTGTGCCTGCTGTCCACGAAGGTTCGGAGATCGTTTTCGACTGCGGCGACGGCTTCCGCATCGCTTTCGATAAGCGCAGCGGACGCCTCAACGACTACAGCGCCCGTGGCCGCAGGGTGGTGGAGTCGATGGAGCCCAACTTTTGGCGTGCCGTCACCGACAACGACTGGGGTGCCGGCATCCAGCACCGCCTGAACGCATGGCGATGCGCTGCATCCAACAGGCGCCTGCTGAGCCTCACCACCGACGGCAACCGCCTCACGGCCCGCTACCGCCTGCCGGAAGTGGACGCTACGCTCACTATAGACTGCGCAGTCTATAGTGGTGGAATGATGGACGTGGATGTTGAGCTCGACGGCGGCGACGATATGCCGGAGCTGCTGCGCATGGGCATGCAGTTCACTCTGGCGGGCAGCTACGACAATTTCAGCTACTATGGCCGGGGACCTGTTGAAAACTACAGCGACCGCCACACGGCGGCTTTCGTGGGCCTATGGAGCGGCAAGGTGGCCGATGAGTTCTACCCCTACATCCGCCCTCAGGAGACCGGCAACCACACCGGTGTGCGCTACGCCTCGCTGGCCGACGACGCCGGGCGTGGCCTGATTGTGCACGGCCGCGGCCTGCTCAACGTAAGTGCCCTCGATGTAGATCCGGCCGCGCTCGACCCGGGCCTGTCGAAGCATCAGATGCACAATAGCGACGTGCTCCACAGCCGCGACCGCGTGTACTTCAATATCGACCTAGCACAGCGAGGCCTGGGAGGCGACAACTCATGGGGAGCCGAGCCCTACGGGCAATACCGCCTGCTGGACAAGCACTACAGCTACGGCTTCACACTCAGCCCTCTCAAGCCGTAGTTTTTTAAAAAAAATATTAAAGACAGCTGATAGTACGGAGAAAATTCGTAACTTTGTGGCAAAATATAGAGAAAATAAACCTATATAGTATAACTCACCAACACTCAACAGAGTAGAAATTATGAAAATCGAAAAAATCATTGGTCGTGAGGTGCTCGACAGCCGTGGCAACCCCACCGTTGAAGTAGACGTGATTCTTGAAAGCGGCGCACGTGGCCGCGCTTCCGTTCCCTCGGGCGCTTCTACCGGCGAAAACGAAGCTCTTGAGCTTCGCGACGGCGACAAGAGCCGCTACATGGGTAAGGGCGTGCAGAAAGCCGTTGCCAACGTCAACGGTCCTATCGCCGAGGCCCTCAAGGGAATGAGCGCTCTCGACCAGATTGCTATCGACGAGGCTATGCTGGCTCTCGACGGCACCGACACCAAGAGCAACCTGGGCGCCAACGCCGTTCTGGGCGTTTCGCTCGCCGTGGCTAAGGCTGCTGCCGACTACCTCGACCTCCCCCTCTATAAATACATCGGCGGCTGCAACACCTACGTGCTGCCCGTGCCCATGATGAACATCATCAACGGCGGCGCACACTCCGATGCTCCCATCTGCTTCCAGGAATTCATGATTCGTCCCATCGGCGCTGCTTCCTTCAAGGAAGGCATCCGCATGGGCACTGAGGTGTTCCACAACCTCAAGAAGGTGCTCCACGAGCGCGGCCTCAGCACCGCAGTGGGCGACGAAGGCGGTTTTGCTCCTGCCCTCGACGGCACCGAGGACGCCCTCAACGTGATTATCAAAGCTATCGAGAAGGCCGGCTACGTGCCCGGCAAGGACGTGACCATCGGCCTTGACTGCGCTTCCAGCGAGTTCTACTTCGACGGCATCTACAACTACCAGGAGCTCAAGGACGGCACCAAGAAGGAAGCCAACGGCCAGAAACTCACCCGCGAGCAGCAGGCCGAGTATCTCAAGGGCCTCGTTGAAAAATATCCCATCGACTCCATCGAAGACGGCATGGCCGAGAACGACTGGGAAGGCTGGAAGATNCTCACCGACCTCATCGGCGACCGCTGCCAGCTCGTGGGCGACGACCTCTTCGTTACCAACGTGAAGTACCTCAAGAAGGGTATCGAGGAAGGCTGCGCCAACTCCATCCTCGTGAAGGTGAACCAGATCGGCTCCCTCACCGAGACCCTCCGCGCCGTCGAACTCGCCCAGCGCAACGGCTACACCGCAGTGATCTCCCACCGCTCCGGCGAAACCGAGGATGCCACCATCGCCGATATCGCCGTGGCTACCAACGCCGGACAGATCAAGACCGGTAGCGCAAGCCGCTCCGACCGCATGGCCAAGTACAACCAGCTCCTCCGCATCGAGGAAGAGCTCGGTGCCGCTGCCCAGTACGGCTACGGCAAGAAGACCAAGCGTCCCGAATAATGACGTGAAAGTTCCAATTAAATATGGCTTCGCCGGCAACGTGATGTTGCCGGCGAAGTTTTTTTGTTGAGATTCGCATTTGTCGTCTTGACAAAACCGAAAATTTTTGCTAACTTTACGGCATTATGACAACATGGATTATCTGGCTGATAATCGCGGCCGTGCTCGTGATTATCGAAATTATCTCTCAGATGGTGTGGACGCTGTGCCTCGCTATCGCATGCGCGGCAGCCCTCGCCGCGTGTCTGCTGGGCTGCTCTCTGCCCGTGCAGCTGGCTGTCCTTGCCATAGCGTCGGTAGTGGCATATCTCGTGCTCGTACCATATTTCAAACGCATGCATCACCTTGCCACCGAGCGTGAGGGTCCCGCGGCCCGCACCGGAATGGACGCGCTCATAGGCATGGAAGCCACCGTGGTGCAGTCTATCGAGCCGGGCAGGCTCGGACGTGTGAAGGTCGACGGCGACAACTGGCAGGCTCGCGCCCGCCACGACGGCGAGGCCTTCATGATAGGCCAGCGCGTGCGTATCCACGCCTACGACAGTATTATCCTCACCGTAGAAAACATCAAATAAATCGTTATGGAATACAGCTCCCTTATCTTTGCTGCCATTCTGGTGATTCTCGCCATTGTGGTGATTTCGGCCGGCGTGTGTGTAGTGCCGCAATCCGAAACCCGTGTGATTGAGCGCCTCGGACGCTTCCACAGCGTTCTCTCTCCCGGCCTCAACTTTATCATCCCCTTCATCGACAAGGCCAAGACCATCTACACACGCCGTATCGAAACCGGTGTGGGCGGCCGCGTGTACGTGCGCATGACCTCTTCGCCCGTAATCGACTTGCGCGAGCAGGTCTACGACTTCCCATCGCAGCAAGTGATCACTCGCGACAACGTCACCACCGAGATCAATGCTCTGCTCTATTTCCAGATTGTCGACCCCAAGAAGGCCGTCTACGAAATCGACAACCTCCCCAACGCTATCGAGAAGCTCACCCAGACCTCGCTGCGCAATGTCATAGGCGAGCTTGAGCTGGACGAGACCCTTACCTCGCGCGACACCATAAACAACAAGCTCCAGGTGATTCTCGACGAGGCCACCAACAAATGGGGCGTGAAGGTGAACCGCGTGGAGCTTCAGGATATCACACCCCCCGAGACCGTGCGCATCGCCATGGAGAAGCAGATGCAGGCCGAGCGCAACCGCCGCGCCGAAATCCTTAATGCCGAGGGCGAAAAGCGCTCGCGCATCCTGCGCTCTGAGGGCGAAAAAGCTTCGCGCATCAATGAAGCCGAGGCTATTAAGCAGTCGGAGATTCTGCGTGCCGAGGGCGAGGCACAGGCCATCATCCTCAACGCACAGGCCGAGGCCGANGCAATACTGCGTGTGGCTCAGGCCGTGAGCTCGTCGCAGACCAATCCTGCCACCTACATGCTGGCCATGAAGTATATCGACACCCTGCGCGAGATGACCTCC
This sequence comes from Bacteroides sp., assembly GCA_014801485.1. Classification (GTDB taxonomy): domain Bacteria; phylum Bacteroidota; class Bacteroidia; order Bacteroidales; family Muribaculaceae; genus CAG-873. Next base: position 26,286 of record JAAVEC010000033.1, on the reverse strand, counting down.
GGAAAAGACAATAAGACCGTCTACATCCCCTACGAGGCATCATCCGTGCTTTCGAGCATCGGCTCCATCCAGTCGCTGTTCAACAAGCAGTAATAGTCATGAACTAAAAAACAATCGGCTGCGCCCGTCAGGGAAGCAGCCGATTNTTTTATTTCTNCGGTTTCACTTCAAAATTCTCATCGCCCGCGTTGAGCGAGAAGATGAAGAGCAGGGGAATAGCGGCAAGTGCCGGAGCCGTNTACCACCATGGATCCGGGCTCTTCATCCAGGGCACGGCAAGAAAATAGATGAAGTATAGCCCGCTCACGTTCGACAGCCAGTCGTTGATCACGATGCGGCGCGGTCGGGCAATCCATATCCACAGTGCATATCCCACGAATAGCGCGCCNGAAACCGCTGCGCATATCTGCGGAAATATCACCGGCTTCACACATAGGCTCAGGATAATNCTGAGCAAAAAGCAGATCATGAGCGCATTCAGCGCCTTGCTGCGATAAAAGGCATATAGCCTGCGGTGTCGAATCTGTTGTTCCATGCGCAAATGTAATAAATTTATTTGTGGACGTAGCTTTTTTTTTCTACTTTTGTAACTATAAACAGGTAATTCCGTCGCATTATGGCTCATTATCAATACACTACTCAAGGCACATGCAGCCGCGTGATAGANTTCGACGTGGACGCGGAAGGATGCGTGCGCAACGTGCGCTTCACCGGTGGCTGCCACGGCAATCTTCAGGGCATAGCGGCTCTGGTGGAGGGTTGCAAGGCCACGGATGTGGCCGCCCGTCTTGCCGGCATACGCTGCGGAAGCAAAACCACTTCGTGTCCCGACCAACTCGCCCGGGCTCTCTCGGCCATAGAATAAGGAGATATGCTGGTAAAAACGTTCGGAGCGGCGGTGCAGGGAATCGACGCCATTGTGATCACCATCGAGGTGGCAGTGGGGCGAGGCTTTCACTATACCATTGTGGGACTGCCTGATACGGCCGTCAAGGAAAGCCTTGAGCGTGTGCGNCATGCCCTGNTGAGTTCAGGACATGAACTGCCGCGCCACAACGTGGTGGTGAATCTTTCGCCCGCCGATGTGCGCAAGGAAGGCGCGGCCTACGACCTGCCCATAGCCGTGGGACTCCTGGCCGGTGCAGAGAAAATCCAGGCCCCGCAGCTCGACCGCTATATGATAATGGGCGAGCTTTCGCTCGACGGCTCCGTGCTCCCCATCCGTGGCGTGCTGCCCATGGCCATCGCCGCGCGTGCAGCCGGTTTCAAGGGCATGATTCTGCCGCGCGACAATGCCACGGAGGCCGCCGTGGTAAATAATCTTGAAGTCTATGGCGTGGAGAATCTGGCGCAGGTGCTGGAGTTTCTCGCAGGCACGCGCGACCTGGAACCCACCGTTGTGAACACACGGGCCGAATTTGCCCGCTCTGCCTGTAACTATGATTTTGATTTCGCCGAGGTCAAGGGACAAGAAAACGTGAAGCGTGCCTTTGAGGTGGCCTGTGCAGGTGGCCACAATATCCTGCTCGTGGGGCCTCCCGGCTCCGGCAAGTCGATGATGGCCAAGCGNCTGCCGTCGATCATGCCTCCGCTGTCGCTGGGCGAGGCTCTCGAAACCACCAAGATTCACTCCGTGGCCGGACGGCTCAAGAGCGGCTCCAGGCTTATGACCCGCCGCCCNTTCCGCTCGCCCCACCACACCATTTCGCCCGTTGCCCTTGTGGGCGGAGGTTCCAATCCCCTGCCGGGCGAGATTTCGCTGGCACATAATGGCATTCTTTTTCTGGACGAGTTTCCCGAATTCAGCCGCTCGGTGCTGGAGGTGATGCGCCAGCCGCTCGAAGACAGAGTGATAAGCGTGTCGCGTGCGCGCTATCGGGTGGATTATCCGGCAGGCTTCATGCTGGTGGCGTCGATGAATCCNTGTCCGTGNGGCTACTATAACCACCCCACACGCGAATGCACCTGCCTGCCGGGACAGGTGAGCAAATATCTGGGACGCATCTCGGGGCCGCTGCTCGACCGTATCGACATTCAGGTGGAGATAATGCCTGTGGAAATAGACGAACTCACCTCGCGCCCCACCGGAGAATCAAGTGCCCGGATACGCGAGCGCGTAACCAGGGCGCGNGAGATACAGGCCGCACGCTTTGCCGATGAGCCCAATATTCATTGCAACGCCCAGATGAATTCCCGCCTGCTCGCACGCTGGTGTGTGATGGATGATGCCACCACGGCTATCCTCAAGAAAGCTATCGTGAAATACGACATGAGCGCACGNGCCTACGACCGCATCCTCAAGGTGGCACGCACTATCGCCGATCTCGACAACTCCACCGATATCACGGCTCTGCACATCAGCGAAGCCGTTTCCTACCGCAACCTCGACCGCTCGTCGTGGGGCAAAGCCTATTGAGTGCCTTGGTCTTTGCGTGAAATAATTTGCATATATGCAAATTGTATTGTATCTTTGCAATGCAATAACAATTCATTATGAAACAAAGTCTTGACAATCTCGCCTTGCCGGCTCCATCTGCCACGATTGTAGACCGCCTGCGCTACCTGATTAAGCTGTCGCGCCTCACTCAGGCACGGTTTGCCGAGCGCGTGGGGGTGGACCCATCCAATATTTCGCGNATGCTTTCGGGCCACAATCCTGTGAATGAGGCCTTCGTGAACCGCGTGGTGGTGGATCTGGGCGTGTCCAAGCCATGGCTCGTGGATGGCGTGGGGGTGCCTTTTCCTCGCGATATCCATGCGCGCACGCTTGAGGGAGGCGGCTCTGTGGTGGCTTCGCACGACGAGCGTCGCGGCGCACCGGTCTATGATATTAACGTGAGTGCAGGAAGCGCCAATCTCAGCCGTGAGTTCACCGACGACCGCATCGTGGGATTCTGTCAGTTGCCGGGACTTAATCCGGCCTATCCGCTGGTGAGGGTACGCGGCAATTCTATGTCGCCTCGCTTGCAGGACGGCAGCTGGGTGTCGATACGCCCGGTGAGCGACACGGCACCCATCCTCTGGGGACAAATCTACGTGGTGGTGCTCGACGACTACCGCATGATCAAGTATGTGCGCCGCCACCCCGATCCATCGATGATAATACTGCACAGCGATAACCCCGACTACGACGATATCGAGGTGCCTCGCAGCGATGTGCGCGATCTGTTTCTGGTAGAAAATATCCTGAATTTTGAAATCGCTATATAGCCCCCTGCCGCCATGCCTGCATCCCGGCGTGTTGGAGGCCGGATGCGACGAAGCCGGCCGCGGATGCCTGGCAGGCCCCGTGTTNGCCGCCGCTGTGATATTGCCCGACGACTTCTCGCATCCCTGGCTGAACGACTCCAAGAAGCTCACGGATGCGCGTCGCCGCGAGCTCGTTCCCCTCATCAAGGAAAGGGCCGTTGCCTGGGCCGTGGCTTCGGCATCAGCGCAGGAAATAGACGATATCAACATATTGCGTGCGTCGATTCTGTCGATGCATCGGGCTCTTGACGCNCTGNAGGTGCGCCCCGGCCACATAGCTGTGGACGGCAATCGCTTCACGGCCTATGGAGCCGTGCCCCACGTCACGGTGGTGCACGGCGATGCCCGCCTGGCCAATATAGCCGCTGCCTCAGTGCTGGCCAAAACCGCGCGCGACGACTATATGGAAGCCGCCGCTAAGGACTATCCGGCTTATGGCTGGGAGGTGAACAAGGGCTATCCCACAGCNGCCCACCGCAAGGCGCTGGTGGAGGTGGGGGTGAGCCCGCTCCACCGCCGCACCTTCCGCGGTGTGAGTGAATTACTTAATAATTTATTCGATTAGCCATGTTTACGCTCGACGACCCCAATCCGCAAACGGAGACCACTGTTTCGGCCGAAGCCCTGCGCACTGAATTGCTGCGCCTGCGCTACGCCCGACTGCTGGAGCAGCCGGAGGTGTTTCCCTCGCAGGCCAATTGGGATTTTATTATTCAGAATGCGCTCGAAGGAATAGGCGAGGGGCTTTACCGCAAATTCCTGGTGAGCGCCGTGCTCGACGAGAGCGAGCGCCGTTCTCCCAATCGCATTGCCCTCAAGGAGTTTCCTCGCTATCTCAGGGCTGTGCCGCGCGAGTATGCCATCGAGGTGGTCTACGACGATACCGTGAGTGCCCCTGAGGCTACGAAGAATCTGATCGTGGAGTGCGACCTCTTCGATGCCCGGGCCGTGACGGAGCTCATCGAACGCGGCGAATTACCCATGGCCGTGGATTTGCTCGAAGCCTTCCAGCCGGAATATACACGGGCCGACCTGGCCGATATGCGTGCGCTGCTCGACCGCCTGGAGCACCTGCCCGAGGAAGGCGAGATGGCCGATGGCCGCGGATTGCTGCGCCGCGAGTTGCGCTATGTGTGCCCGGCGGGCCACGTGAATGCTGCCGAAGCGCAGTATTGCACCCACTCGGGATGCGGTCTCAATATCTACGGCCTCACGCGCGAAAAGGTGCAGGCCATTGAGGCCTACGCCACAAGGGTGGATGCTCTGGCGTCATTGCTGGCGAGGGATGCCGCAAAATAGCCGCACGCCCTCGATGCCGGATGGCTCCTCGCGNAGCGCGCCGGCCAGGGNTTCAATTATATNGGCATCGCAGGGCGCGAAGTCGCTGCATTGCAGCTCGCCTGCGAATGGAGCCGGCACTATCACGGCCACGTGGGGCGTAGTGATTGCTTCCTGAAGAGCTGAGCTCAACTCGGCGCTNNTGCTTGCCGATTCCTCTGCCCAGTTATGGCGATTGAATGCCGGTGGTGTGTCNGTAATCAGAGCCCAGCCATATCGGTTGAGACCCGTGGCCAGCACACGCACCTCATAGCCCTGCCTCCTCAGATTGCGGCTTAGGNCCATGCCTTGCAANGCATAATTGGCAAAGCGCTCGGTGGTGCGGATGCCACACATAGGATGGNTCGGTATTGTTATCTGCCTTTCGGCAACCGCCGCTCCTGCGTCCTTATAGCTTTCGGCTCTGCGCACTCCGGCGCCCACGCAGCAATAGANTGCCACCATCATTATCAACCATATNCCCAGCGGTCGCGACCGNTCGGGACGGCTCAGAGCCACGGCCACGGGAAGCATGCCTATCGACAGAAACTTGATGAAGCCGGTATTGGAGCCGGCAACGGCGCAGAGGCCGGTCCATAGGGCGGCCAATGCGAGTATCTTCGTGGTGCGGTGGGCTTGGAGACGACTGAAAAGAGGATACAGAAGCAGCGGAATCACTATGCACTCGGCCATCTGCTCCACAACGGTGAATTTCCACACCGTGAGGCGGAAAACCANGCCCAGCAGCGCAGCGCCGGCTACGCATAGGGCCGGGAAGCAGGCGNAGCGTCGGCCGAAGCGCGAGGCANAATATCGCACCAGCAGAAACAGGCATATCGTTGAGCANAGCAGCGGCACGAACCACACGAGTCCGCTGAACGTGTTGCGGATCAGATCGCCGGCACCGTGTGCGCCCATAGAATTGGCGGCTATAGCGTNAATGTAATTGCCGGGGCTCCCGTANGCCCACAANAGAAAGCCGGCCACGACGATGATATAGGCGCCTATGGCCGTGATGCACGCTTTTATTCTTCTGCCGGGCAACGAGTAGGCCGCCACGGCAAGAACAGCCGGGAGAACGAGCGCGTCGGGCACCCTGCACAGCGTGGCTGCCCCTGCCAGTGCCCCGGCTATGAAAATAGTGGTGAAGCCACGCCTGCGCAGGAGAATGAAAAGCCATGCGAGGGTGATTGAGAGTGCCGCGTTGGAGAATATATCCCAGCCGTAGAGCCACGCACCCGGGTAAGCTCCACTGAGCAAAACGGCAATACCGGCGGATAAGAAGACTCTTGCCGTATCCTTTGCATTTTTTGANCTNGACGCCAGGCACAGCNCCACAATGAAAATNGAAAGCAGCGTGATGCCGTATGCGAGATNCCGGGCGGCCAATAAATTGGGGGTNTCATGGTGGAGCAGGCAATGACCGAGCCATGCCGNNAGTGGNGCGAGGGGGCAGTTGAGCGGATCGCGTGCGTTGAGAATTTCGTAGGATTCGTCCATGAAGTCGAGTCCGCATGTCATATTCCGGTGCGCCCATGTTATTCCCGCGGCCACGAGGATTATGGAAAAGAATATCGAGGGGAGGAAATNTCTTGCGTGGTATCCGTTAGTCTTCATATCTGCAAAAATACGCATTTTTAATGAAAAACGAGCGAGGTTTTTTCGTACCTTTGCGGCCGGGTATGAAAAAAGAAAAGATTGTGGGACACAGCGCCATGATGGGCGCCGAGATAATGTGGGGCCTNGGGGCTCCCCTGGGCAAGGTAGTGTTTGCCGGAAGCGTAACGCCGCTGCTGCTCACTGATTTCAGAATCGTGGGCGCTGCCATTTTGTTCTGGGTAGTATCTTTTTTTATTGAGGAGCCCGAGGTTTCGGTGCGCGATCATCTGGCATTGTTCGGAGCCTCATTGCTGGCTATAGTGCTCAATCAGGGATTCTTCATGCTGGGCCTGAGCTACACCACNCCCATAAATGCCACGATCATCACCACCAGCCTGCCCATCGTTACGATTCTGATGGCGGCGGTGTTTCTGCACGAGCGTGTGACGCGGAGCAAGGTGGGCGGAGTGTTTCTGGGCGCCGTGGGCGCTCTTGTGCTCATCACAGGTGGCTCNGAAGTGGCCGGCACCGGTTCTGTCAGAGGCGATCTCATGGTGCTTACTGCCCAGATTTGCTTCAGTTGCTACCTCATTTTTTTCAAAGGCCTGATTGGGCGCTACAAGGCCGTCACGCTGATGAAATGGATGTTTACCTACGCCACTCTGTGCATGCTGCCGGTGTCGGTCAAGCCGATGGCTGCATTGCCGTGGGAGAGTATTTCGGCCATTGAGTGGTGGATATGCGTTGCCTATGCCGTGGGGCCCACATTCCTGAGCTATCTGTTGTTGCCGTTGGGCCAGGCGCGTCTGAGTCCGGCGGTNGTGTCGATCTACAATTATGTGCAGCCGGTGGTGGCGGCGGCCGTGGCGGTGTGGGCAGGCATGGATACGTTTACTCCGGCAAAAGCGGCAGCGGTAGTGCTCGTTTTCACCGGAGTATTTCTCGTGAGCAGGCGGTAGATAGCTACAGGTTGTAGCGCTCGGCGTATTCCGCTGCCAGTTTGCGTGAGCGCGCTCGCAGTTCAGGATTGAGTGCGGGATGTTCGCCCAGGTCGGGAATCACCACCCGCGTGCCGGGAGATATGAGGTTGGGNCTCTTTAGCCGCTGCGAATTAGCCTCGTAGATAAACACCCAGTAGTCCTTGCGGCCATAATGGTCCCTGGCTATTGTGGTGAGGTAGCGTGAAGTGCCCACGGTGTCGTAGACGGGTTCTTTCTTTTCCGGCTCGACAGGCGNGGGAGCGGCTGCCGCAGGCTCTGCCACGGAATCGGTATTCGCGGTGGTTATCANGGTGTCGGCCACGGCCTTGTATGCCACGGTGTCGGTGTCGGCCACCGCCGGGGGAAGCGATACCACCTCCTCGGCCACGGTAGGTGCGGCTTCNCGCACGTTGCCGGAATAATTTCCGAGGCAATATCCGCCTGCAAATCCGGCCACGAGAGCTATCAGGGCCACCACCCAGGGCCATGAATTGCGTCGTGCCACATAGATAATCTGNGGCTCGGGCTGCGGTNCCTGTTCTTCTTTTTCTACTTCTTGTCCTTCTCCTTCTCCTTCTTCTTCTACGGCTTCCGCGTCTTGATCTTCATCCGGTACGTCGGGCTCGATTTCCTGAAGTTCTTCGTTGTTTTCTTCCTTAGTATCAGTGCTTTCTTCAGCCTCAGGCTCTTCTTTGAGTGTGGGCTGCGGAACGTAGACCGGCGGAAGCACTTCCTCTTCCGGTTCCGGCGCCGTAGTGGNTAAGATTTCAGCNNCAGGCTCANGCTCGGGNGTAGNTGCNGCGGGTTCTGCGTGTGCAAAGTCGCGGGCGGCCTCTTCCGAGAGTTCCATGGGAGCGAAAATCGCGAAAGGAGCATTGATGGCGGCTGCCAGCGCGGGATCGGGCTCAAACACTATTCCGCGGGCCGTGTTGCTGAAGCTGCCGATACCAGAGAGTGTGGCCTTTCCGGTGGTGGCCAATTGCGCTTCCACGGCCGAGAAAAGNTGCACCACGAAGCGTGTGGCCGTGTCGCGGTCCACGCCGGCTGCAGCAGCAAGAGCTTCGGCTATTTCGGGTAGTGTGGCGGTGCTATTCATTGAGCGANANGTGCTTGCGCAGCATGCTGCCGGGGTTGAACTTCAGGGTTATGCCCGGAGGCATGAGCANATTACGGCCGGCAGAGTCGGTCTCCACGTGTTCCTTTACTTTTTCCGGAGNGAAAGTTCCGAAGCCGGGAACGGCTACCGAATCAAGCCTGCCGGCACGTTCGCGCACAAGCGCAGCCAGGGCTTCGGCCATTGTGCGTCCCTGCTCGGGGGTGCAGCCTGCTGCCGTTGTGGCCTGTTGTATCAGTTGCTCCATCAGTTGTCGAGTATGAGCATGGCATCACCGTAGGCGCCGAAGCGGTAGTGCTCCTTCACGGCCTCGGANTAGGCGTGCATCACTTCGTCGTAGCCACCGAATGCAGCCACCATCATGAGCATGGTGGAGTAGGGCATGTGGAAGTTGCTCACCATCGAGGTGGCCACGGTGAAATCGTAGGGCGGGAAAATGAATTTATTCGTCCAGCCGTCGTAGGGCTGCAGATGTCCNCCCATGCTCACGGCCGTACTCATGCCGCGAAGCACGCTCGTGCCCACGGCACACACCTGTTTCTCGGCGTCCTTTGCTGCGTTCACCGTGGCTACCAGCTCGGGCGATACGATGAGCTGCTCGGAGTCCATGCGGTGCTTGGTGAGGTCTTCCACGTCNATTTCCCGGAAGTTGCCCAGACCGCTGTGCTCCGTGAGGAACGCTTGCTTCACGCCCTTGATTTCAAGGCGCTTGAGCAGCTCGCGCGAGAAGTGGGTNCCTGCGGCGGGAGCCACCACGGCGCCCTCGTTGCGGGCGAAGATGCACTGATATCGCTCGGCGTCTTCTTCGTTGGGCTCGCGCTTGATGTATTCAGGCAGCGGCGTGTGGCCCAGGGCGTAGAGGTCGCGCTTGAAAGCGTCGCGTGGACCATCGTAGAGGAAGCGCAGCGTGCGACCGCGCGAGGTGGTGTTGTCGATCACTTCGGCCACCATCGACTCGTCTTCGCCGAAGTAGAGCTTGTTGCCTATGCGTATTTTGCGGGCNGGCTCCACCAGCACGTCCCAAAGCTTGATATCGGCGTTGAGCTCGCGCAGCAGAAACACTTCGATGCGTGCCCCGGTTTTCTCCTTGTTGCCGTAGAGCAGAGCCGGAAACACCTTAGTGTCGTTGAACACCATCACGTCTCCGTCGTCGAAGTAGTTGAGGATGTCTTTGAAGAGGCGGTGCTCGATTTCGCCGCTGCGACGGTGGAGCACCATCATGCGGGATTCGTCACGGTGTTCGGCAGGGTATTGAGCTATCAGTTCGTCGGGCAGACGAAATTTAAATTGTGAAAGCTTCATCTTATATAAGAAATAGTGTCTATTGGATTTTTATGAAACAGTGGCTTGATCTTTGCGCGGGCCCTCATACCAGTCGGGGTACTCCACCGGCACTGCGGCGATAATATCGGCTGCTTGCTGCACGCTCATGCAGTCGTTGATGCTTATGTTGCCCACGCGCGTGCGNCGCAGGGCCGTGAGATGGCCGCCGCTTCCGAGGGCTTGCCCTATGTCGCGTGCCAGGGCGCGGATGTAGGTGCCCTTGCTGCACACCACGCGCAGGGTGATGCTCTCCGGGGCAAATTCCAGCAGCTCCAGCTCGTCGATCATAAGCGAGCGGGGCTTAAGCTCCACTTCCCNGCCGGCTCGCGCGCTTTTATAGGCACGCTTGCCGTCGACCTTGCAGGCCGAGAANGCAGGGGGCACCTGCTCGATGCGGCCCGTGAAGCTGCGTAGCACCTCTTCCGTGAGGGCACGGGTGATGTGGGCAGTGGGGTANGTGGCGTCGATTTCCGTCTCAAGGTCGAAGCTCGGCGTGGTGGCACCAAGCGCTATCGTGGCCACGTATTCCTTCACGCCGGCCTGTAGTTCCTCNATGCGCTTTGTGGCACGTCCGGTGCACACGATCATCACGCCGGTGGCGAGAGGATCAAGAGTGCCGGCATGCCCCACCTTGAGCTTGCGCACGCCCAGACGGCGCGTGAGGGCGCCGCGTATGCGCTTCACGGCGTCAAACGAGGTCCAGCCCAGCGGCTTGTCCACGCATATTATTTCTCCGGAAATAAAGTCCATTAAAATGCAGTGACGATGCAGATTATGCCCATTACGAGGCAATATGCGGCAAACCACACGAGCTTGCCTTTTTTCACNATGTTGAGCATCCAGCGGCATGCGATGCAGCCCACCACAAACGAAGCCAGGAATCCCACGAGCATAGGCAGCCATCCTATCTCGCCGCCGGTGGCCGCTGCCACNTCGCCTCCGACCATCTTCTTGAGGTCCAGCAGGGCCTCGCCCAGGATGGGGATAATCACCATCAGGAAGGAGAAGCGGGCCACTTCCTCGCGGCGGTCGCCCAGAAGGATGCCTGTGGCTATGGTGGTGCCGGAGCGCGACAGGCCGGGCAACACGGCCACCGCCTGCGAGCAACCTATGATGAAAGCGTCAAGCATGGTGATGTCGCGGCCTCGCGGAGCCTTGCCGNTCTCTTCGGGACGCGTGCGGGTGAAGTAGGCAAACGACAGCAGCACGGCCGTGATGCACAGACACACGCCCACGATGCCCAGGCCGCCGCCGAAGAAGCCTTCAATCACGTCTTTGAAGCACAGGCCCACGATAGCCACCGGGATGCAGCTCACGAGTATCTTGAGCACATAGCGGAAGTTGTCGTCGCGCCTGAAGGTGAAAAACGAGATGCACAGGGGCTTGAATTCGCTCCAGAGCACCACGATGGTGCTGAGCACGGTGGCCACATGCAGCATCACGTCGAATTCGAGGCTCTCGGCGCCGCTCAATTCAAGGCCCAGCAGGTCGCGGCATATTTCGAGGTGGCCGCTGGAGCTGATGGGCAGGTACTCTGCGAGTCCCTGCACGATTCCCATAATCAGGGCACTAAGCCAATCCATAGCTGNGAGATTATTTCTTTACGGGTTTGATAATGATGGCTATAGCCATAGCCACGAAGCCGATGAACGCCAGTGCCGGGCCCACAACTATGCGGCGCGTGCTGAAGATATCGGGGTTGAATTCGGTCTCGGTGGATGGTGCGCCCAGCATCAGGATGAATCCCAGCACAATGAGCGCCCCTGCAGCAGCCATCGCTATGAAGTTGCGGCGTCCCAGAGGCTTCTGGGAGTCGCTTTCGGGCATAATTCCGTTGTTTTTCTTTGTTGATTCCATTTTTACGAACCGTTTAGTTCATGTAATAATCGTCGATATCGGAGCGCAGGTAGCGCGTGGTGGCGAATGCCGATGCCAGCAGGCATATCAGCATGCCCAGTATTATCAGTGCCACATAAATCATGGCGCTCACGCGCCAGTCGAGAACAGTGGCCAGAGCCGGGTCGCTGTTCATCACCCATGCCTGCACGGCNGCNAGCACGCCGCAGGCCACGCACGCGGCCACGAGCCCGTTCATGGCGCCGGCTTTGATGAAGGGCCGGCGAATGAATCCTGCGGTGGCACCCACAAGGCGCATGGTGTGGATAATGAAGCGACGCGAATACACCGAGAGGCTCACGGTGTTGTTTATCAGCACAAACGATATCACCAGCAGTGCTGCGGCCACGGCCAGCATTATCCACATAAGGCGTGTGAGGTTGTGGTTCACGCTGTCTATCACGCCGGTGTCGGTGAGCACGTCTTCCACTCCTTGCANTGNNGATATACGTTCCACGATTCCGCTGATGCTGTCGCTGCAGGCGTAGGCGGGGCGCAGGCGCACGTCGAATTCCGCCCCGTAGGGATTTTCGTCCACGAGCAGCATGATGTCCTCGCCTATGATTTCGGCTTCCTGCGCCAGTATGTCATCGGCGCCGGCATATACGAATGTTTCGGCAAAGGGNGCGGCGGCAAGATAGCGCTTCACGTTGTTGAGCTGGGNTGTGGATGCACCATGCTCCATCTTCACCGTGAAGCCCAGATCGCGGCGCAGGTCGTCGGTGGCCGCACGGGCGGCTCCGGTCATAAGTGCCACGAGGCCAATGAGTATGAGCACCAAAGCAACGCTCACCACCGATGTGGCGCGCGAACCAAAGACGCTTATGTGATGGGAGCGTTTCTGTGTCATGAGAGCTAAGTGCTGCAATCGACTACAAAATTAATACTTTTAGAGGCGTTTGTCAAGTATTCGCGCGATATTTTTAAGGGTGGGANCCCAACTATATAGCTTTTGCTGCTGTTATTAATTTAAATATTGTATTTATGAGCAGCATGTTTGATNTATTGATGGAGCTGCCCCTTTTCCGGGGCGTGAGTGCCGAGACCATGCGTAATACCGTAGGGCAGGCAAAGTTTCATTTTCTTAAATATCCTAAGGGAGANACGATTATCACTGAAGGGCAACCCTGCACCCACATCACCTTTGTGGTGAGCGGCGCCGTGAGACTCACCACGGCCAACCGTAATGGGCGCATTTCAGTGTCGCAGACGCTTAGGGCGCCCGATGTGGTAGCGCCGGAGTTTCTTTTCGGCCGTGCCACTAATTATCCTTGCACCGTTTTTGCTCTTGAAGACACCGGCATCATGCAGGTGAGCAAGAGCGACTATGTAAAGATCTTGAATTCCGACCCCGTGTTTATGTTCAACTACCTCAATATCATTTCCATGAACGCCCAGAAAAGCGTTACGGGCCTGATGTCGTTGTCGTCGGGCTCGCTTGAAGAGCGGATAGCATTCTGGGTGCTGATGCTCACTCAGCAGTCGGGCGAGAATATTGCCATTGAAGCTCCGCTGCGCAATCTGTGTGCCATCTGGGGTGTGCAGCGCTCGGCTCTCGTGGAAGCGCTGGGCAGAATGCAGGGAANGTGCGTGGAGTCGTTCGGGCCATCCGGCATAGTGTTTTCTTCTCGTCGCGAGCTCCTCGATATGCTCTCCGCCCACCCGGAAATTTCATCCGTAAGCGAGGATTTTCCGGCATAACCTCGGTTATATCCAATATTAATACTTATATTTCATAACAATTGGCGCGTAATTAAATAGCTGAAATACAATCTTATAATAATTATACGCCCTTAATTTTATTTATATTGCAGTTATATGGCTATGGCAATGTGGCTGAGTGCTGTTAATTTTGCAGTGTAAATAATTGTTAGGTCTTAGATTCCGGTTCTGATCAGGTTATTCAGATATCGTAAAAAGGATTAAATGGTTTTAGGTATTTAGTGTTAGAGACACCGCAAGAGATGAGCCGCCCGCGAGGAGTGGCTCTTTTCGTTATTAAGCCCCCGCGTTCCTCGGCCTTAAAAAATATTGGGGTACGGGGGCTTTGTCAATGGTTGCCTATGCTGAAAGGATATAGCATGCGATAAGCGCGGTCGCCACGCCGCAGCCACCGATGATGAGCCACGCGCGCAGCGCCGGATGCTCCCGGCGGTGTGCCCACAGCTCCGCTGCGCAGGGCACGAGCAGGCACAGCAGGGGGATGCCGTAGCGCGACACCGTGCCCCCATATATATAAGCAGCGCCGGCATAGAATAGCAGCCCCACGAGGCATAGCCTGAGGGCGAGCGTGATCTGCTTCCTGCGAAGCGTCGTGAATAGGTAGAAAGCTACGAGCAGGCCCGTGAAGTAGCGGCAGAAGCCGAAGTAGGCTATCGCCACGAAAGGCCCGAAGGCCAGATTGCCGGCCCAATTCCAGGGCAGGGGAATCAGAAACTGGACGCCCATGGCAATCGGCAGCAGCAGCAGGCGTTTCCACAAGGGGGCCGAGAAGTAAAACGAGAATATTTCGTAATAGGCTGCGTGCTGCGGCTCGAAGTCGGAGTCGTCGAGTCCGGTGATGAGCTCGGCACTGAAGTGCTCCTGCACTGTAGCTGCCGCTCGCTCGATATGGGCATAGGCCAGAAGTATCACGCAGGCGGCTACCACAATGGCCGCGAGGCCAATGTTGCGTGTGCTGCGTGAACACATCGCCGGAACAATCACAATCAGCACCGTGAGGTAGTTGGGGCGCACATAGAATGTGATGAATATGGCCGCAGCCACTGCTGCAAGCGGCAGCAGCACGTTGCTTTTCAGGCGCATACGCAGAGCTGCCCATGCCGTCAACGCCGTGGCCAGCGACACCGGGGCGTCCTTGAGCAGGCCTGCACCGGAGGCTATAAGGTCGACCATGAGCGCCATAAGCACGATGGCCCATAGCGCGGTTTTGCTACGATCTGCCCGGCCGGCAGCGCAGTGCGCGGCTATCGCTGCGGTAAGAGCAATCGTGGCGAGCACGCAGAAGCAGTTGAAGAGCAGCGGAATGGCGATATCCACAGCCGTGCCTCCCATGATCAATCCGATGAATCGCCCGTAGCCCTCGGCAGGCCAATCCGATTGCACGGCGTGGTCCACTCCCAGGTTGTAGAGGGCATTGTTCCATGCGCTCCAGTGGTCGAGATTCATGAGAATGGGGCGAGCGGCATCTCCGCAGCCCCAGATGTGTACGTAGTAATGGCAATTCACAATCACGCCCATGGTCATCACCACCGATGCACCCCACAGAATCCAGGCGGCCGTGCGTGTGCACCAGCTGCACAGAAGACTCGGGAGCGCCACTGCAGCAAAAATCAGAGCCCAGCCCATTGATGTGGTGAGTAAAGACGCTCCGGGCAGCAGCAGATTGGTCATGCCCACGATGCAGAATCCCACGGGGATGCCATAAAGGAGCGGTGACGCATGGCACGCGTCGCGTAGCGAATTGAATATGCGCTCTAATTCCGTCGACATTTCGCTGCAAAAGTAGTTAAAAAAAGCCTTGCACACAAATTTAACACGCCTTAACGGCTGAAATGTGGTACAATCGTTAATTTTAGCTAATTTTGTGTCAAAATTCATATTATGACACCGCAGGCTCCTTTGCGCATAGATCTCAAGCAGGTGCTTCACGACCGCCTCGGTCGCTGGAGCCGGCTTGTGCCCGGTTTTCTGCGGCGCAGGCTTGAGCGCCTCGTGTGTCAGGACAGGCTTAACGAGCTGCTCCGGCACAATTTTCCACGACGGGGCTCCGACTTCTGCCGCGGTGTGCTGCGCGACCTCGACGTGGAGGTGACGCTGCAGGGCGAGGAATGCCTGCCTCCGCCGTCGCATCGCCGTGTGCTCCTCGTGTGCAACCATCCGCTGGGAGGCCTCGACGGCATCGGCCTTATCGCCCGGTTGTCGGAATATTTCGGATGCGAGTTGCAGGTGGTGGTAAACGACTTGCTGATGGCCATCGAGCCGCTCAGCGAGTGCTTTGTGCCCGTCAACAAGCACGGCGCGCAGGGGCGCCACACCGCCCGCAGCATCGACGCCGCCATGGCTTCCGATGCTCCGGTGCTGATGTTTCCTGCCGGCCTTGTGTCGAGAAAGGGCGCCGACGGCACCATCGCCGACCTGAAATGGAATAAAATGTTTCTGCGCAAGGCGCGCAGCTATGGTCGCGACATAGTGCCGCTTTATTTCGACGGCCGAAACAGCGACCGCTTCTACGATGCTGCGCGACGCAGAGTGCGCGCCGGCCTCAAATTCAACTTCGAGATGGTGCTCCTGCCCGGCGAAGTCTTTGCCAGCCGTGGCAAAAAATTCACCGTGACTTGCGGCCGCCCTATCCCTCACGCTTCGCTTGCATCTGCCGGAGATGAAGAGGCCGAGCGCATCAGGACCATCGTATATAATCTTCCAACAACTGCCCATGCCCATCACACCCATGGATAAGATAATTGCCCCGGTAGACCCGCAGCTGATCGAGAGCGAACTCACGCCCGAGCGTTTTCTCCGCCACACCAACCGCGGCGGCAACCTGCTGTATGTGGTAGACGCACACAATGCTCCCAACACCATGCGCGAGATCGGCCGGCTGCGTGAGATAGCATTCCGCACGGCAGGCGGAGGCACCGGCCATAGCTGCGACATCGACAGCTACGACACCATGGACCCGCCCTGCCGCCAGCTGATAGTGTGGGATCCCGAGAGCCGGCAGATACTCGGCGGCTACAGATATATATATGGCAGCGACATACGCTTCGAGGCCGACGGCCGGCCGCGTATCGCCACCAGCCACATGTTTAATTTTTCCGAAAAATTCCTGCGCGAGTTTCTGCCCTATACCATCGAACTGGGCCGCAGCTTCGTGCGACTTGAATATCAGAGCACGCGTGCAGGCGTGAAGGCCATCTACGTGCTCGACAACCTCTGGGACGGCCTGGGCTCGCTCACGGTGATCCATCCCGAGCTGCGATATCTTTTCGGAAAGATGACTATGTATCCCAGCTACACGGCCGCCTGCCGCGACATGATTCTCTACTTCCTGCACAAGCACTTCCCGGACCCCGACCATCTGGTGACACCCATCCGGCCCCTGCCCGTGAACTACGACAAGGGCGCCATGGAGCGTATCTTCACGGGCAATAGCTTCAAGGCCGACTACAAAATACTCAATGCCGAGGTGCGCAGCCGGGGCGACAATATCCCGCCGCTGGTGAATGCCTATATGAGCCTCTCGCCCACGATGAGGATGCTGGGCACAGCCGTGAACGACGAATTCGGCAACGTGGAGGAAAGCGGTATCCTTATCGCTATCGACGAGATACTCGAAGAAAAGAAAGAGCGACATATATCCACCCATGAAGACCAGAAGTGCCTATGATACCCAAGGTGATTCACTATTGCTGGCTGAGCGACGGGCCCATGCCCGAGCGGCTGCGTGGATATATCGACACCTGGCGCCGCGTGTTGCCGGATTATGAATTGAGGCTCTGGGACTACAAGCGGTTTCCGCGCGGCACGTCGAGGTGGGTCGACGAGGCTTTCGACAATAAAAAATATGCCTTCGCGGCCGACTACATAAGGGCGTATGCCCTATATCACGAGGGCGGAATCTACCTCGACAGCGACGTGGAGGTGCTCAAGTCGTTCAACGATCTGCTGCATCTGCCCTACTTCATGTGCCGCGAGACCGGCTCGCGCTGCCCCGAGGCTGCCGTAGTGGGCTTCGAGGCCGGTTCCCAGCTGTATCGCTCGGTGCTGGAGAGATACGACAGCATCTCTTTCGTGAGGCCCGACGGCACACTCGACCTCACGCCCATGCCCGACGTGCTCAACATCGTGTTCAGGCAGCTGGGTATGGAGTTTGAGGACGTGCAGTCTCCGGCGGAGGTGCGACGCGACGCACACAAATTCTTCATGCTCCCCAGCGACTTTTTCAGCCCCATCAGCATCGAGAATCTCGAACTGCTCGCGACGCCGCGCACCTACTGCATACACCACTTTGCCGGCAGCTGGAAGTCGCCCTACCACAGGTTCAAGAAGCGCCTGCAGCTGATTCTGGGGCCCCGCATGGCCCAGCGCATAATCAATGCTAAAAGAAAAATCAAGAACTTCCCGAAAAATGGAAAATAAAAAGATACTGGTGATAGCTCCGCATGCCGACGATGAAGTGCTCGGCGTGGGTGGTTATCTGTTGCACGAGAAAGCGCGCGGCGCCGAGATAATGCTGGTGATTGGCACTATAGGAGGCACCGATATCCGTCAGGACTACGATGTGCGCATGGCCGAATTCAATGCCGTGTGTGAGCGGCTTGGAGCCCGTGGTGAGGTTCTTTTCAAGAATATGGACACCCTCATGGACACCCTGCCTGCTTTCGAGATCACATCGCGCCTCGACAGGATTGTCGACAGCTTCCGTCCCGACGAGATATTCATCAACTACCGCAGCCTGCATCAGGATCATATAAAGCTTTATGAATGTGCGCTGGCATCGATGCGCCTGCGCGAGGGCTATTCGCCTCGGCTCGTGGCCCTCTACGAGTATCCCTTCGCCACCACGCAGGTGGGACCCATAGGCGGAGGCTACATGTATCACGACATTACCGACTGCATCGAGGAGAAAGTGGCGCTCTTTGAACTATATGCCACGCAGATACGCTCCACTCCGTCGCCCCTCAACCGCGAGGGCGTGCTTGCTCTCGCGCGCATCAGGGGAGTGGAATGCGGCAGGGAATATGCCGAAAAATTTTATGTGCAAAAAATGATGTTATGAAATACGTAGTGTTTGAGGCCGGCAGCCGGGCCGGCTTTTCGGCTGAGTTCTTTTATCTGGCGTGGAAGAAAAACCATCCCGGGCGCGATGTGCAGCTTGTGATGGCCGACAGCGACACCACCTTCGCCCTTGTTCCGGCCGAAGACGGCGTCGAGCGCGAGAACGATAAGGTGGCCGCAGCCCGATTGGGCGGCGAGGGCTACCGTGCATTTCCGGGCGACGAACTCACCCGACAGCGCAACGACGCCGTGCGCGGAGCCATCTCGGCCGACCGCATGGCCGCCGTCGAGACCTGGTATTACGAAAAAGCACGGGTGAACCGCACCCTTGAACGCCTCGCAGGTGATGATGCAGGCATCCGCGTGCCACGCACGTTCATGATGGAGAGTGTGTGCGTGAAGCCCAATTCGGGCTCTGCGGGCTCCCGGGGCGTGGAGTTCAAGGAGAATGTGTGCGTGTCGGAACTCATTGATATCAAGCGCGAATATGTGGTGGACGTCCTTGAGCAGGGTGGCGACTATCGCATCTATGCTCGCGAAACCAAGCTGCGCTGCGGCTACGACAAGCTCGTGCGCCTGCTTCCGCAAGACCATCCGCTGGTGGCGGCCGTGCGCAAGTTTATCAACACGGTGAACGCTCGATGGGATGCCACGCTGTTTCACGACGTGTTTCACCTGCAGATAGCCGAGAATGCCGCCGGCGAATACTACTTCATAGAAGCGTCGAAGCGAATATCCGGCAGTGCTATCGTGAACATCTTCAAGGGATTCAANCCCTTCGATGTGCTGGAGGGNACNGCTCCGGCCGTGTACCCCAACCCCTTTGACGACGACCGCTGGTATCGCTTCGAGGACTTCGTGGCCCGGCTCTCGCTCGTCACTTCCCGGTAGACGCCTTTTCCAGCAGGGAGCGGTATGCNTCGTTCATCCTGCTCTCAGTGAATAATTGTCCGTAGCGCTCCCTTGCATTACGGGCCATCCGGATGTATTCCCTGCTTGATGGTGCCGGAAGATCTTTAATCATGCTTCTGAGTTCGTCAAGGTNGCGGCACGAGATGCCTGTGGTGCCCGGCNCATTGATTTCGAGTACGGAGGGTAAGGTGTTGGTTATCATNGGGCGNCCGTACATGCANGCTTCGATAAGGCTTAGCGGCAGCCCCTCTTTCTGCGAGAACAGCAGCACGTAGTCGTAGTCGCAAATATGCTTCGCAGGGTCTATTTGCCCNAGGAAGTGCATATTTTTCTTTGCGGCGAGCAATTGCGTGAGNTCGTGTTCCTGAGGGCCTNTGCCGGCAAAATACAATTCGGTGCCTTNGGGCAGATATCCGTCCAGAGCTTCAGCAATTTCCAATTGGCGCTTGAGCGCGTATATTCTGCCCATGAGAAGAATTCTGATTCCGGGTCCGCGCCGCGGCTCTTTTACGCCTCTGTCGGGCAATCCGTTTGGTATNANGGTGATTCGCTGGGCAGGGAGCTTGAAATAGTCTTTAAGATTGGCCTCCACTGCCTTGGATATTGCCACCACATGCTCNGGAAACAGCGTGAACCGCCGNAGATTGTCGAAAACGCTGTGGGCCACGTGCACCACCTTCAGATTNCTTAGCCCCATAGTTTTGTAAATCATTAGCCTGGTGGTGGATTTACGGTCGTGCGACAGAAACACGGCATCCGGCCACNTGCGCAATATGTCTTTGACTTGCTTGCGCGACAGCTGCATGAANTCGGCGGCTTTTTCATAGNCCNCCGNAATGTGGCCGGCNGAAGTGCGGGTGAGCACGATAGGGGTGGTGTGGGGCGAAAAGCTGCCGGCGAGGCGTAGCGCCATATCTTGCGCGCCGCCGGTATTGGCGAAGTTGTTGTAGACGCTTATGACCTTCATTTTTCTGCAAAAGTGTTTCTCGCACAATATAGGGCATGCAGATACCATGCGTAGAACTCGATATATTCGTTGTGGTTCTTGCCGTAGACGAAAATCTCGGGCGCGAGTTTTCCGCTGCGTGGCGAGAAAACGCGGTCGTGCATATAGTTGACGAGTTTCTCCACCCGCTCTTCATCCGGAAGATACATCGAATAGAAAGAGATGGCTTCCGAGAGATCCCTGCCGTCGAGGCGCTGAAACATCCAGGTGTTGCCCGGGTTGAAACGCTTGTCGTAGCGCTGCGGAATCAGATACGCGCCGGTTTCGGTGAACTGCGAGCGGTAGAATTCCGCACCTTTGGTTATGCACTCCGCGAGTCCGTCTACCGCATCGTCCCGCACGTCGATAAGGGCTTTGAGAATATAGCTCTGGTGGAAACCGTCGATTGCCTTGCGGTGGGGCGGGGCGCAGTAGTACCAGCTCCCGTCGGGGTTCTGATTATTGATTATAAACCGGATACCTCTCCGGCCCAGTTCCACATATTCGTCAAGATTCAAAGCGGTGCCTGTGCGGATAAGGAAAGAACTTATAATGGCGCTGGCGTTGTAGATCACGTCCTTGAGATGGTGGCCGTAGAAGAAATACACGCCTTCTGTGCCATAGTCTTCATAGCCGAGTTCCTGCGTGAGGTAGCGGCAGATTGATACGAGCACCTCGCGGCGGGTGGCATCGTCGGCCGGGGCATGATCAAGCAGATAGTTGCCGAAAAATACCGTGTTGAGCGGCGTGGGATCATCGGCGAAATCCTCATAGAGGCTTATGGAGATGCGTATGCCCTGGCGCAGGGCGAAGTTGCCGGTGAGGGGTGAGCGCAGCTGTTCCAGGACGCGACGGGTGAGCCGTGTGCCGGTAGCGGCATCGCCTCCCGCACCGCAGGCGGCGAGCGATGCCACTGCTTCGTGGGGCGTGTAGGGGCTCTGTGCTATATCTTTCTTGCTGCGCAGGTTGAATGGCAGTAGCCGGAATACCGTGCGAATCAGCATATTGAGCTTGCGATGACGCGTAAAAAGCCGTGGCGGCACGTAGTTGCACTCTATATGGTGATAGTCGTGAGCCTCAAGCCATCGTTCGGCGGCCTCGATCATGCGGTTGATTTTGTCGATGGTGGCCGGGTTCATTTGCGGTTGCGTTTATGGTGGTGGATTAATTGCCACGAGTTCACCGTATTGTGCCATGCCACGTAGGCGGCGGGAGCTACCGATGCTACGGGATTGAGATAGGCAAGGGCGAGCCAGATGGCCAGCACGGTGTTCTTCTGTCCGAGACTCTGACCGCCGCTCACTTTATCGCCGAAGTGCGCGCCCACGCGCCGCCCGATGAAGAACTGCGAGAGGCACACCACGCCGGAGCCTAATGCGAGCACGATGATTTCGGGCAGGTGGTCGTGGTCGTAGTTGCGGATGATGAAGCTCACGGAGCTCCCCACCACAATGAAAAGCGAAACCGCCCACATGTAGAACGAAAGCGACTGGTTCTTGGCCAGGAAATCGTGGAAGCTGCGCCATGCGTAGCGCAGAATGAATGCTGTGATGATGGGAAGGAGAAGCAGGGGAAGCACCGCGGAGCAGATGCGGTAGAAAGAATCGGCGAAAGTCATGTCGGTGTCGCCTATGGCTGCCAGAACCACAGGGCCGGTGATGGCCACGAACACGTTGCACAGCAGCGAATAGGTGGCCACGTGGCTTATGCTGCCACCGAGCATGGCCGTGATCACGGGGGCGGCTGTGGCTGTGGGCACAAACACACAGATAAACAGCCCGGTGGCCACATTGTGATTCAACGGCAGAAGCGCAAGCAGCACGATGGCGGCAAAGGTCATCTGAGCGAGCATCAGCCATGCCTGGAAGCGGTGGGGCCTGAACTCGCGCGGCTCCAGGCGGCAGTAGGTGATGGTGAGCATCGCGAAGATAAGGAAGGGAGAGAGAAATGTGAGGTGCCCCATCCATTTGTAGAACACCACTCCGCCCAGCATCGCTATGGGCAGCATCCAGTCTTTGAGTTTCTGACGCATTACTTCTTTTTTTCTTGTAAAGACTTGTGGAGGGCAATCACCTTTTCTGCCACGCGCTCAGGCAGGAATTTTGCGGCAATCACCCGGTTTTTCTTGCCCATCTCCGGAATCGCGTCGGGATGGGCTATAAAGAACTTTATGGCCTCGAATATCGATTCGGAATCTTTGGGAGTGACGAAGATGCCGTTCACGCCATCGTCAATCACCTCGGCCATGCCGCCCACAGGTGTCACTATGGCAGCCAGGCCCGCGGCCATAGCTTCAAGCAGCGACATGGGCTGCCCCTCGGCGTAGGACGGCAGCACAAACACATCGTTGCTCTCTATGAGGCGTGCTTTGGGCTCTCCGCTCATCCAGCCGTGGGTGCTTACGATGTTTTCAATCCCGTGGCGGGCGATGAAGTCGAGCGCATCGCGATAGCCTGAGCCGTCGCCACCCACGTCAAGGTGCACGCGGCCATGAAGCTCGTCTTTGTGCCGGGCTATGGCCGCGAGCAGTTCATCCAGTCCCTTGGTGTGGTCGATGGTACTTAGAAAAATAAGTCGGAGCACACCCGAACTGTTTTCTTTGCGTGTGGCCTCGGTGAATTCCACGGGATTCTCTATCACCACCACATTGGTGAGCCCGAATTCACGGCGCAGGTAGTCGGCCCAGCCCTGCGTGAGGGCCACCACGGCATCGCGTTTGCGCAGGCTGCGGGCCACTTTGTCGGGCCCTATTGCGGCGAAGTGCTTCTGAAGCGCGCCGTTGTGGATGTGGTGCACCGTTCGCATCCCCAGAAACCGCGCCCAGTCGAGAAGAAGGCTTTTTCTGGGCCACGAACCGCGCACTGAGCCATGGGCATGCAACGTGTCGTAGCCTTTCAGGCGATAGAAAGGCAGTTTTATCAACGCCATTGCGAAGGCGACGACAGAGAACGCCTTGTTGCGGAAATGAGTGGTGGGAAGATATGAAATCTCACCCAACGCTTTCTTATAAAGACCCATCACGGATGCTATACCGCCGCGCGAGCGCAGGTCGGGGCCGGCGAAAAGCACCCTCGGAAGTGTATT
Organism: Bacteroides sp.; assembly: GCA_014801485.1. Lineage (GTDB taxonomy): Bacteria > Bacteroidota > Bacteroidia > Bacteroidales > Muribaculaceae > CAG-873. The sequence goes on along the minus strand of JAAVEC010000033.1, from coordinate 3,047 downwards.
TTTTGAATAGCGTTTCATAGTTCGAGAAGTTTGTTGATGTCGCGTGCTGTCGAGGTGTCGCGGTTGTCCACCCGTGGCATCGATGAGGCGCGTATTATAGCCTGCGCCAGCTCATGGGGGTCGCGTTCCACGATCTGCGCGTTGGATTGCCCGGCCACCTGTTCCGAGCCGGAGAAGGGCGTGCACACCACGGGCATCCCGAAGCCTCGTGCCTCGGCCAGAGTGATGCAGAATCCCTCGTGGAGAGATGGCTGCACATACACGTCGCAAGCGGCCATGTAGGGATAAGGATTGGATTGGAGGCCCACGAAATCCATTGAATCTGAAATTCCTCGCCTCTCTGCTTCCCTGCGGCATGGCTCAAGCAGTTCGTCGCCGCCCACCCAGTACCATTTGAAATCGAAGCCTTTCCGGATGAGCTCCGCAGCAACGTCCAGAGCGAGCCGGGGGCCTTTGGCCTTGTTCATCCTGGCCACCGTGCACACAATAGTCTTGCCGGCCGGGCGCTCTACGGTGTATTCGTGCGCGAGGGCTCGCACGCGGTCTATGTCCACAATATTATTGAAAACCTCGGTGCGCGCCGCGAGTTCCGGAAATAGGCGGCAAAACGATTGTCTTGCGCTCTCACTCACAACGAAGATGCGGTCGTAGAGGGGATAGGCGATCCTGGCCGTGCGCGGATTGATGAAGCTGTGGGCTATGTCGAAATGAATCCATGCCACGTATTTATCGGCGCTTATGTGGGTGGGTACGTACCAGTCGAGCAATTGGCTCGGCCCTTGATAAGACACTGCTATGTCGAATCGGCGGTCGATGTCGCGCTCATCACCCAGTATGTGGCGATAATAGGGGATGAGCGTGCCGCGCAGTTTGGCGGCGAGGTAGCTCAGGGGGCCGCTGAGGTCGGTGGCGTGTCGCAGCGGAAAACCCAGTCGCGCCTTGTTGCGCTCGATGCTTTTGAGCGTGTGCACCGTCACGTCATCGGGGATGCTGTCCAGCAGTTCGCCCTTGTGTTGCATCAGGGCTATGTGTATGTCGAAGGCGTCTCGCGGCAGGGCGTCGATGAGCGAGAGCAGGGATTTTTCCACTCCGCCCGTGTGCATATAGTTGATGCAGAATATGATACTTCGCTTTTTCATCGACGTAGCTTATTCATTATCATTTGCTTTACGCTCCGGGGAAAGATTCCCAGCCATGCAAGCGTGCCCAGCACCGCGAGCGTGGTGGCACCCACGGCAATGAGCCGGAGCCACATCCCCTGCACGCAGCCTGCCACTTCCCACACGGCCACGAATGTAGCCGCCACGAGAGCCGCCGGCTTCAGTACGCCTTTCAGCCAGAAGCTCCAAACCGAGAATTCCGGCATCTGATGCTTGAGGATCAGAGTGTTGACGAGAAGTATGCCGGTCACGGCGCAGGCATGGACGCCGTACACCGCGGGGGGCATCTGCGTGAGGCGCAGCAGCAACCACATCAGCGGTAATTCCAGCAAATACAGGGTGCCGGAGATAAAACTGATGCGGAACACGCGCCCGGTGGCGTGGATGCCGATGGCCACAATCGTGTTGAGCAACTCGCCGCAGGCGGCTATCAGGCTGATGCGGCAGAAAGCCACGGTATAGGCCGGCACATCCACGAGCCACAAGCCCAGCAGCGTGTCCATCTCTATTATAGCGGGCACAATGAGCAGTCCCATGAGCAGCAGCGAATAGCAGGCGGCATTGTTGAGCAGCGACAGCACCCGGTCGCATGCCCGTGCGGCATATTCTTTTACGATCTGAGGGCGGAAAGCCGATACCACCGTGCCGGCAAAGCTGCCTATGGTGCCGGATACGGTGAGGGTGAGACCGCCGGCGGCGTTCAGCACCGTGCCGCCGAAGTGGTTCAGTACCACGAGCGTGCCCTGCGACCGGGCAGTGAAGCACAGATTGCCGTAGGAGTCCCAGCCGCAGAAAGCGAGCATGGCGCGCATCGTGGCCCGGTCGGAGGCCTTCAGGGAGCGGCATGCCGGGAAGTGGCGGCGGGCATAGAGGGCATACATTCCGCACACGCAGATAGATGCCAGGGCCATGAGCGAGGCATAACCCACGAGGCTCCGGGCCGTGGCGAAGAGGGCGATGCCGAGAGCCGCAAGGAATTTGAGCACCACATTGGCCACGGCTATCCCGGCATAGGCGTCCATGCGCTCGTGCGACATTATGGAGGCCATATAAGGCACCTGCACTATCGTGGCCATAGCTGCGAGGATGGATAGCTGATAGGTGGCGTTGGCAGCGGCCATGCGCTCAGGAGCGATCACCAGATGATGATTCACATACCATAGGCCGGCCGTCTCGGCAAGAAGCAGCACGATGGCTGCAAGTGCCAGATGCACGCGCATGGAGGCGCCGAAGGTGCGTCGCAGGCGTTCGGGGTCGCCTGTGCCCAGTTCGTAGCTGATAAAGCGCGAGGTGGCAGCGCTCATGGTGCCGTTGATGAAACTGAGGATGGTGACAATGCCACCCACGATGGTGTAAACGCCGTAGTTGTCCACGCCCAGCCGCTCAAGCACGATGCGCGAGGTGTAGAGCGAAATCCACACCGTCACGAGCATGCGCCCGTATAGAAAGAGCGTGTTGCGTGCTATGCGGCGGTCATTTTCCTGCATCGGCTGGGGCGGATGGTTGAGTCTTGTTGGATAGAAGTACCACGGCAAAAGCCAGACCGGAGAGTTCGAGGCCCATAGGGAAGATCAGGCCTTCGAAGCCACCGAGGCCGAACCACAGGAAGGCGCATATCACCGAAATGAAATAGCCGCGGTAGCGACATCTGAACACTATCCGCACCAGATAGGCGAAGAAAAGGATGTGCGCGGCAAGGCCAATGTAGCCAATGGTGATAAGCGCCTGCAGGGCCGTGATTTCAATACCGGTGGCCACTTCAATGGCTTCCGATTGGTCCAGATAATAATCGTTTTCTACGATGAATTTGGGATTGTCGGTGTTTTCGGAAAGGAATCCGAGGCCTTTCCATTGATAACCGAGCTTGTAAAGCAACTCAAGCTTGGG
>JAAVEC010000032.1 GCA_014801485.1 Bacteroides sp. | reverse complement strand
CCAGGCCTGGCTCACGAGCTTGATCAGGTTGTGGTAGCCCTTCTCGTTCTTGGCCAGCACTATGAGGTGGCGGCCGGTGTCGCGCTTGTCCACGTGGTCGTGAAGGTCTTTCTCGGCCACATACATTTCGCAGCCTATTATGGGCTTGAAAATCTTCTTGGACAGGGCGTCGGCGCGTGCCTGCGCCTCGGCGGCAGCGGCTTCGTCGCCGTTTTTGCGCGCTTCGTCGGCTTCCTTCTGCGCCTCCTTGATGGCGTCCTTGGTCTTGCCGTTTTTCTTCTTGATGTAGTTTGTGAACTCCTTCACGCCGTACATGGTGCCGTGGTCCGTGAGAGCCACGCCGGGCATGCCGTCGGCCATGGCTTTGTCAACGATACCCGAGACAGATGCCTGACCGTCGAGAAGAGAGTACTGCGAGTGTACGTGTAGATGTATGAAGGGGGTCATTGCGATTGGTCTAAAACTCCCCAAAGTTACAAAAAAATATGCACCTGCACGCTCGCGTTAATGTTTTTTAGAAATCGGCGGCTTCAGGTGGCCTGCATCTGGTAGCGCCTGAGCACGCCTAATGTCATGAGTTGCAGTGGGCTGAGGTGGCGCTCGGCGATGTGGCCGGCGAGAGCCCATGCCATGGTGCGGCGGTCGCGACGGGGAAGGCTGCGGAGAGTGCGGATGGTGCGGGGAGCGAGATTTACAGACATTGCAGGTAAATGGTTTTGAGGTTTACGCTGCAAAGGTAGGACCGGCTATGGGCAGGATTGCCTCACACGCCTGTTTAAAATTGTTAAATCACCCCTTCGTCGTGGAATGAATAGTATTTTCCGGGTGTCACGATTATGTGGTCGTTCACGCGGATGTCGAAAAGCGCGGCGGCATCGCGTATCTTTCGGGTGAGAGCTTCGTCCTGCGGGCTGGGCTTTACGTTGCCNGAGGGATGGTTGTGGAATAGAATCATNGACGAAGCCTGCTCTTCCAGCGCGCCTTTCACGACTATGCGCACNTCCACCACCGTACCTGCCAGGCCGCCCTGGCTGATGCGGCGCTCGCATATCACACGCGCGGCACGGTTGAGATACATCACCCAGAATTCCTCGTGGGGCAGATTTGCCAGCCTGTGGGCCATATAGCGGTAGGCCGTCGCGGCGGAAGTGATGGCTTCGTCGCTGTCGCGGAGGGCATCCGCCACGCTCCGNTCGCCCAGCTTCANCGCGGCGAGCAGCGTCAGNGCCTTGGCCTGCCCTATGCCTTTGTAGCGGGAGCACAGCTCCTTGGGTGTCATGCGCACCACGCGCGAGAGATGGTCGCGGTTGTCGTGCAGTATATCTTCGCTCAGCTCTATCACGCTCTTGCCGCGCAGGCCGGTGGCAAAGATGATGGCCATGAGCTCGGCATTCGACAGCGAGTCGATGCCGTGGCGCAGCGCTTTCTCGCGCGGACGNAGNTCCGGGTCGAGGTCGCGGATGAGCCGCGGATTGTCGGTGGCGGNGGTGGCGGATTGGTGGGTCATTTTCCTTTTCTCAGTCTTATTTCTTCATCAATATCCCGGCCACGTCCCATNAGTATCTTGATGGTGAAGGCCTTGATGAAGCCCAGGCCNTAGCCCCANAGCTGGATGCAGCTGGCCGGCACGGCTTTCAGGGCCACGGCGAGGCTGCNGCTCTGCACCAGCGCGGCAATGAATATGGCCACGAGCCACAGGNCCAGTGGCAGCAGCCACCACGGCGAGNCGAAGATGCCCAGCGCTATCAGAGCCACGCAGCCCAGCACAAAGAGTGCCGGCAGNGTGTGCACGGCCTTGAGCGAGCCGGGGTAGAGCAGGTGGAGCGTGATGCGGCTCATGCCGAAGACGTAGACCTGCCGGAAGAATTTGCGCAGGTTGCCGCGGCGCTTGTGCCACACGGGCACGCTGCGGATCAGCGATATCGAAAAGCCCTCGCGGCGGATGCGTGTGCTCATGTCTATGTCTTCCGAAAACATCTCCCGGAAGCCGCCCACGCGGTCGTAGACCCGGCGNGAGAAGCCCATGTTGAACGTGCGCGGCACGAATTTCTCCAGCTGCACCTTGCCGCCGCGGATGCCGCCGGTGGTGAGGAAGGAGGTCATGGCGAAGTTGATGGCCTTCTGCGTGGTAGTGAATGATTCGTGGGCTGCGTCNGGGCCTCCGAAGCAGTCGGTGGGCGCAGCGTCCAGNTCGCNGGCGAGGGTCTCGAAATACGTGGGCGGAATCACGCAGTCGGAGTCGAAGAATACGAAGTAGTCGCCCGTGGCGCGTTCCATGCCGTGGTTGCGNGCTATGGAGCGTCCTTCGTTGTCCTTGGCAAAGTATTTCACGTCNAGCCCTGNGGCTGCNGCACGCTCCGCCTGNTCGCGGCAGGGCACGGTGGAGCCGTCTTCCACCAGCACCACTTCAAAGTTTCGCACGGTCTGGGCCTCAAGGCTTTCGAGGAGGTCGGCCACTTCGTCGGGCCTGTTGTAGACGGGTATGATAATTGAAAATCGTGGCATGGCTCAGCTCATTCTTGAACGATAGTCTTCGTAGGTGTAGCGGCGCAGCAGCTCNATGCTTCCGTCNGGGCGCTCCAGNGCGATGTCGGGGTGCTGCAGGCCNTTGAACATGGTGGTTTTCACCGTCGTGTAATGGTTCATATCTTCCAGCGTGAGACGGTCGCCGGCCCNGAGNGGTGCATTGAAGTGCCAGTCGCCCATGTAGTCGCCGCTCAGGCATGAGTTGCCCCCCAGGCGATAGGGAAGCGTGCCGGGAGCAGCCTCNACGGCCTCGGTGATGGCCGGCTGGTAGGGCATTTCGAGAGTGTCGGGCATGTGGCAGGCGAAGGACGCGTCTATGATAGCCGTGCGCACGCCGTCGTTTTCCACCACGTCCACCACNGAGGTGATGAGGTCGCCCGTGCGCCATGTGAAGGCGCTCCCGGGCTCCAGGATCACCTCCACGCCGGGATGNCGATTCCGGAAGGCGCGAAGCAGCTCCACGAGGNCGTCCACNTCGTAGCCTTCACGGGTCATGAGNTGGCCNCCNCCCATATTCACCCACTTCACTNGCCCGCTGTCGAGCAGATGGCCGAATTGTGCCTCNAAGGCTTCGAGCACTCGTGCCAGCTGCTCGGCCGTGCCCTCGCACAGGGCGTGGAAATGCAGCCCTTCTATGCCCTCGGGCAGCCCTTGGGCCAGGGCCTCGGCCTGCTCGCCGAAGCGTGATCCGGGCAGCGCNGGGTTGTAGAGGTCGGTCTCCACCACGGAGCANCGTGGATTCACGCGCAGCCCGGCCGAAACGTGCCGNCCGGGGTGCTGCTCGTTCCACCGCGCCACGTGGGCNCCGAAGCGCTCCCANTGCCCCAGCGAGTTGAACGTGATGTGGGAGCTGCCGGCCAGGAAGCGCTCTATCGTGGCCGGGGTNTAGGCCGGGGTGTAGGTGTGCACGGCCGGGGTGAGGAATTCCAGGCCCAGCTCCATCTCGTTCAGGGAGCTCGCCGTGCAGCTGAAGCCGTATTCCTTCACGATGTCGAAGGTGCGCCACAGGGCGTTGGCCTTGAATGCCATGATAATCTTCACGCCGGCACGGCGCTGCACGTCGGATATCAGTTCGAGATTGCGGCGCAGGGCGCTTTCCCGCACCAGATACACGGGGGTGGGAATCGTATTGCGGTTCATTATTTGATGATTTTGAATCGTGCGAATTTGAGCAGAAGCACGCGTGGGTCCACCTGGTCGAACTGCACCCGCATGCGGTGGTCGAGCGCCGCGGTGTCCACTTCCAGCACCGTGCCGCGGCCGAAGGTCTTGTGCTCGATGATGGTGCCGGGGCTGAGCTCGGATGAGGAGTGNAGCGTGTAGTCGCCGGTGTCTTGCGAGGCNGGTGCCGGAGCCTGAGCCGGCGGTGAGTTGCGNCGCTCCTGCGGCTCGGGGCGGCGGGGAGTAGCGGATGCCGGCGAGTGGTAGCTGCTGCGGAAGCTCTCGGTGCTGCGCGATGGACCGGCGATGGTGGCTCCGGAAGTGAGGCGCAGGTATCTGGGATCGATATCGCGCAGGAATCGCGAGGGCTGGCATATCTTGGTCTGGCCGTTGATGAAGCGCGACGCCGCATAGCTGATCATGCAGAAGCGCTTGGCGCGCGTGAGGGCCACATACATCAGGCGNCTTTCTTCCTCCACGCCCCGCGCCGAGTCCATGCTCATCATCGACGGCAGCAGTTCTTCCTCGGCGCCCACGATGAACACGTTGCCGAATTCCAGGCCCTTGGCGGCATGGATGGTCATGAGNGTGACGCGCTGCGGGGCGCCGTCGTCGGGGTCGTCGTTGTCCTGATCGGTGGCCAGCGACACTTCCGTGAGGAATGCNGCCATCGACGAGTCGCTCTCGTCGCCGCCACCCTCGCGCTTCTCGTCCACAAACTGGTGCACGCCGCTCATGAGTTCCTGCAGGTTTTCNATCTGCGATATGCTCTCGGGCGTCTTGTCGTGAAGGAGATTGCTCACGAGGCGNGTGCGCTCGATGATGTATTCGGCCAGCTCGTCGGCAGGCATGGTGGCGGCACGCTCGGCGAAGTCGAATATCAGGTCGTGGAAGGCTTCGAGCTTGGCGCGCGTGCCGCGGTTCACGTCCAGCGGATGCTCGTCGGGCCGCGCGAGCACGTCCCACATGCTGCACCCGTCGCGCATCGCGGCNGCCGTGAGCTTCTTCACGGTGGTGTCGCCTATNCCTCGTGCCGGCGTGTTGATGATGCGGCGCAGGGCCTCGTCGTCNTCGGGGTTCACGCTCAGGCGCAGATATGCCACGGCGTCCTTGATTTCCTTGCGCTGATAGAANGCCAGGCCTCCGTAGATGCGGTAGGGCACGTTGCGCTTGCGCAGGGCTTCCTCCAGGATGCGGCTCTGGGCGTTGGTGCGGTAAAGGATCGCGAATTCCTCGTAGTTGTCGCCGGTGTTCATGCGCANCTGGCTCAGGCGATTGGCCACGAGGAAGCCTTCCTCGTAGTCGCTGTAGGCCCGCACCACCTCGATGCGGTTGCCCTCGCCGCCGGTAGTGAACACTTCCTTGCGGATNCCCTCNCTNTTCTTGGCTATCAGCGTATTGGCCGCTCCCAGGATGTTGCCCGTGGAGCGATAGTTCTGCTCAAGTTTGAAGATTTCGAGGGTGGGATAGGCTTTGCGCAGGTTCAGGATGTTGCGGATATTGGCGCCGCGGAAGCTGTAGATGCTCTGGGCGTCGTCGCCCACCACACACAGGCGCTGGCTCTGCGACGTGAGCTGCGACACTATCAGGTGCTGGGCGAAGTTGGTGTCCTGATACTCGTCCACCAGCACGTAGCTGAAAAATTCCTGATAGTGGCGTAGCACCTCGGGATTGTCGCGCAGCAGCACATTAGTATAATATAGCAGGTCGTCGAAGTCCATGGCGTCGGCCGTGTGGCACCGGTCGCGGTAGGCGCGGTATATCTCGGCGGTGCGTGGCCGGCGCGCGCGGCGGTCGGCCTCCATCAGTTCACGGTCCTGCTCGTAGGCCTCGGGAGATATCAGGGCGTTCTTGGCTGTGGATATATCGGCGGCCACGGCGGCAGGCTTGTAGATTTTCTCGTCCAGGTCCATGGCGCGCACGATGCTTTTCACCAGCGCGCGGGAGTCGGCGGTGTCGTATATGGTGTAGCTGCTTTTGAATCCCAGAAGCTCGGCATGGCGGCGCAGCAGGCGCGCGAAGATACTGTGGAATGTGCCCATCCACAGGCGCGACGCCGTCTCCTCGCCNGCCATGGCGCCGATGCGCTCGCGCATCTCGCGTGCCGCCTTATTGGTGAAGGTGAGGGCCATGATGCGCCACGGCTCCACGCCCTGCGCCAGCAGGTGGGCGATCTTGCAGGTGATCACGCGCGTCTTGCCCGACCCGGCACCGGCTATCACCAGCTCGGGGCCGTCAGTGTAGAGCACGGCGGCGCGTTGTGCCTCGTTGAGGCCTTTGAGATAAGCGGGCTCGGCGTGGGTCATTTACCAGAAGCGTTTGTTTTCGGCGGAGTATTCAAATCCGGCATCGGCCATGCGCTTGATCAGCGCGTCGCGGTCGATATCGAGGTCGTCGCACAGCTCTTCGAGCGATGCATAGCTGTCGCGCAGCTTCATATTCAGGNAGCTGAGCAGCATGGCGGGATCGGAGGGTAGTTCGTTCATATTGCAAATTTACGAATTTTCCTGCGGATAAGGAGGCTTGCGCCACAAAAAATCATTAACTTTGTGCTACACTTGAAAACCATCGCATTATGCCGTCCACAAAACAACTTTCGCAAGAGATAGAGCAGCACATCGCCACGCTGCCGCTGCCCGAGCGCCCCTCGGGATTGTACGAACCCGTGCGCTACGCCCTTGAGGCAGGAGGCAAGCGNCTGCGTCCGCTNCTGTGCCTTCAGGCCTGCCTCGCCTGCGGCGGAAGCACCGCCGATGCCATGAGCGCGGCGCTGGCGCTGGAGATGTTCCACAATTTCACGCTGGTGCACGACGATATCATGGACGGCAGCGACACGCGNCGCGGGCGCCCGAGCGTGGCGGCCCGCTACGGCAGCAATCAGGCCATCCTGAGCGGCGACGCCATGCTCACCCTGGCCGCGCGCCTCATTGCCCGTGTGCCGGNNGCTGTCGCNGCCCCCGTGGCCGTCGAGTTCAACGAGATGGCTCTGCGCGTCTACGAGGGCCAGCAGCTCGACACCGAGTTTGAGCACCGCAAGGATGTGGAGGTGGAAGAATACTTCGAGATGATCAGTCTCAAGACCGGCGCGCTCCTGGCCGCCGCATGCCGCATAGGCGCGATGATCGCCGGGGCGCCNGAGGAGACGTGCANCGCTCTCTACGACTANGGTATGGAGCTGGGCCTTGCCTTCCAGTTGCGCGANGACTGGCTCGACACCTTCGGCGATGCCGGCACCTTCGGAAAGCCCATAGGCGGCGATATCATCAACGAAAAGGAAACCTGGATGCTGATCACGGCACGTCGCGACAGCTACGGCGANCTCGACGCCATCCTTGCGGAAGACCTTGAGCCCGAGGAAAAAATCATGCAGGTGACGCGCCTCTTCAACCGCCTGGAGGTGGGCGAGCGNTGCGANGCCGCAGCNGCAGCCCATCATGCCAAGGCACTGGAAGCTCTCGACCGCGCAGTCCTCAAGTGTCCGGAATATAAGGAATTCTTTGTCGAAACCGTCGACCGCATGGCCTCGCGCAAGATATGAAGCTNTTTGANACCCACACACACCTGTATCTGCCTGAGTTTGATGCCGACGGCGGCGGNGAGGCCGCCGTGGCCCGCGCCGTGGAGGCCGGGGTGGAAGCCATGCTCATGCCCAATGTGGATCTCTCCACCATCGCGCCGCTCAGGAAGNTGCAGGCCGCCTGCCCAGGGCGCGTATATGCCGCCATGGGGCTGCACCCCACCGAGGTGAAGGAATCCTGGCGCCGGGATGTGGCCGAGGCGCTCGCTGCGGTGCAGCCGGGCGATGTGGCCGTGGGAGAGGTGGGGATGGATCTCTACTGGGACCGCACCTTCCGCGACCAGCAGATGCAGGCGCTCGAAATGCAGGCGCAATATGCCGTGGAGNACGACCTGCCNCTGGTGATTCATTGCCGCGAGGCGCTGCCGGAGACACTTGAGGTGCTCTCCGGAGTGCGNGGTGCGCGNGGTGTGATGCACAGCTTCGGCGGCACGGANGCCGATGTGGACGCCGTGCGCCGCGCCCTGGGCGANGACTGGTTTTTCGGCATCAACGGCATNGTCACTTTCAAAAACTGCCGCGTGGCCGAGGCTATCCCTGCCATCACCGTGTCGCGCCTGCTGCTTGAGACCGATTCGCCCTATCTCGCTCCGGTGCCANANCGCGGCAAGCGCAACGAGAGCGCCTATATNGTGCGCACNGCCGCCCGNGTGGCCGACGCCCTCGGCATNTCTCCCGATGCCCTTGCNGGTGCCACAACCTCAAATGCTTACTCTTTTCTACGCATCAGATGAAAAAAATNCTATCCGTCTTCGCTCTGGCCCTCGCGGCCATGCTGCCGGNNGCAGCTCAGAGCCACGTCGACAAGCAGCGCGCAGCCGTGGCCGCAAATACGGCCATGTTTGAACTGGGTGGCACAAAGTACACCCCCGAGCAAGTNGACAGCATCAACCGCATAATTGCGCAATACTACTACGACCAGTTCCGCAGCTTCCAGGATCCGGAGGCCCCGTACTTCCTCTTTCTCAGCAAAGATTCGCAGCTGGCCATGGGCATAGGCGGCGTGGTGCGCATGCGCGGATGGTACGATATAGGNAACGTGGTACCGGCCAACGGCTTCGCGCCCTATCTCATTCCCATGGGCGAGGGTCGCATNGACGACAAACGCCTGGGCAGCACACCGGCCGGCACNGCNCTCTACTTCCGCGTGCTGGGCCGCAACAAGATGCTGGGCCACTATCAGCTCTATATCGAAGGCAATTTCAATGGCTATAAGGGCACCGGNTTTCAGCTCAAGAAGGCCTATGCCGTGGTGCGCGATTTCACCATAGGCTACGCTCCNTCCACCTTCGGCGACCCGGCCGCGCAGTCGCCGGTGATCGACGCGCAGGGTGCCAACAACAAGATTTCCAACACCGCCGTGCTCCTGCGCTACATGCNCANCGTGGCGCCGGGCCTCACCCTGGCGGCATCCGTGGAGCAACCCTCGCCGCAGATCGGAGCCGACGGCANCAACACCGGCACAATCAACAACGTGTGTCCCGATGGTGCCGCTTTCCTGCAATACGCCTGGGGNCCCACGTCGCATGTGCGCCTGAGCGGCACCGTGCGCTCGCTGGGCTATCGCGACCTGCTCACGGGCCGCAATCACCGGCAGGCCGGNTGGGGTCTGCTCCTGAGCGGCACCGGGCANCCGGCCGAGCCACTCACGGTATATGCCACCCTCAACTACGGCCGGGGCACTGCGAGCCTGGGNGGCGACCTCCTCTGCGGCAACTACGACCTGATCGACAACAGCGATAAGCCGGGCACCATGTATGCCCCGGCCGCCCTCGGCTATCAGCTGGGACTGCAATACAACTTCCGCCCNAATCTCTTCGTGAGCGCNGCCTTCAGCCAGTCGCGCCTNTACGTNGATCATCCCGTGGCCGGCACTGAATACAAATACGGNCTCTGGGCTTGCGGCAACCTCTTCTGGAACCTCACGCCACGCATCCAGGCCGGCGTAGAATTCGACTGGGGNCTTCGCTGCAACTTCGATGGCCACGCGCGCTCNTCACGCCGCGTGGGNGCCATGTGCCAGTTCTCCTTCTGATGCTCCTGCGAGTGCCCTTTATCATAAATAAATGGGCATAACNCCCTGATTAACAATAAAAAAAAGTAGGGACGCNCCATGGTGCGTCCNNNTNTTTATGGTGCGNCTTTNAGCAGCGACGCCCATGGCACGCCGCTGTATATTGCCGATAACTAAGTGTTTATCAGTGTTGTGGAGTGGGGCGTTTTCCGTAGCTTCGAGGAAGCGCTATTGTCGGAACTTGCGGAAGCGGCCCCTTGCTGAAGGGTTCGTCGCGCGGACGATGGGAACAATGATGAAACATGCGGATANNAAAGTAGATTAAATGGTTAACTAATAGGGTTGATAATCTCGNTGGGTGTGTGTAAAATCCCGGCCGGGGACGCCCTGAGCTCACGGGGCGTGTGTGATTCTACACTGCAAAGTTACGATGCCNTCATGCAANAAACTACCACATTTTCGCCTTCACCGNCTCGATTGTGGCAGAAGTGNCCGCACTGCATTGATTAGCAGCGNAGTGCAGAAGCACGATTGTAGGAGCGATTTTTTGGTTCTTNAAAAANGGGTTTTACGGCATGAGATACAAAAGGACAAAAGCGACAAAAGNAACATAAGAATTAAGGGCGCGGGCGTCATCGGAGCGTCGGAGACGCGTGATTGTTGGAAACCCCGGCACGAGGGAGCGCCCGNGGCGCTACCGAGGCCCGGGGTNAAAGCCACAAATAAAGCANGGCGCCTCGGAGAGGTGCCGATTATCTCATGAGCCTTAACTGCTCGGTAGAGAGTTGTGGAAAACAACGTAGCGCACTACGGCGCGTCGATTNATTCAGAGCGCACTCAAACCACAACTTCGTCCGCAGATATTGTAGATTCTAAATCGAAGTGCAATTCTCGGGACGTGCTATTCAGCGCATCTGAAAAATTAGCGCTAANCCACATTTCTTTTAAGCTATACGCATATTTACGGCATGAGCCCATAAAACAAGTCGGACAAAAAAGAACGCCCCTCAAGTATGCTGCCAAAGGCGCGCCTGAGAGGCTTGTTATTTTGCTATGGATATTTCATTATAAAAGAGGTCGTACAGCGAAATGCACGACCTCATTTTTCCCTTTTTAGAGTGTTGGCATTGAGCCTAAAGTCAATACCGGCACTATTTATGTCTGCAAAGGTACTACCTTTTTATTTCTAAACAAAACTTTTTGCGAAAAAGTTTCTCAACTCCTATGAAGATCCTTAAAACCACTGATATTAAGAAGTATATNACGAACATCTTCATTAACTGCATATTTNGTTATNAGGTCNTCTATCTCCTTCAATAGTTCCAAGTATCTCTTGNTTGATATTTGCTTNAACATATACAAGATGACTCGCACCGCACCATTAAGATTNTGATTGTCNGNAATGCCTTTCATCATTGCAGGACCTTTTCTTATTGATTTCTCAGGAGTGAANTCGTANAGAACATTGCTATGGGCNCATACATTTCGTATGTTCTTTATCACTTCNAAATAGCTTTCCAGTGTTACCAANGTTCTTATTCCGAACTCAGATGCTATTTTCTTCTTGATATTTTCATCTCGAATAGTCTTGAATAANTGAAACACCTCTCCAAGAGTCATATATTCGATNGTTTTCCAAGCCGGAGCATANTCATCATCAGGATAATGNGAATGATGTAATCGNAGTGTNGCNTTTTTATCNCGTANCGCTTTGTATCCTCCATCCTCATAGTGCTTTACCTGCTTATTTNATACAACACTATTATCCGCGAACCAAGAGGGAATANCAACATATTCATTGGACACCAAGTAGATTACTTTNGTCCTAAATGATATTTCAATTCTACTTAATGCCCGAAGCAATANACTTCTCAGATAGAAGTCAAAGTAGTATAATTTTACAGCACTGTCAAATTTTGTTTCAGGCACAAATTCGTGAGTCCTATTATCCTTATTCGGATATGACTTCTCAAAAGGGAACCAATAATACCCTAACCGATAATAACCGACGTCGTATAGCACCTCTTTCGCTTTTTCGACATTGGAGATTANCATTCCTCTTTCTGAGAGTAATTTTATCTGTTCATCTAATGTAATGGCTTTTCGTCCCATAGTGACTGCAAAGGTACAAAAAATGTTGACATTTTGCTACTTTGTCTCCACATATACAGGGTCTGAATGCCCACCTTCGGCTTACACCCTCGTAGAGCGCTCGCATCCGCGGGGTGTGCGGCCTTTAGCCGCCTACCGCCACGGCTATTATCGGGACGCGCTCTCCGGTGCGTGGTATACCCCAATTATTCAGAGNCTGCATACACACACCCGGAGGCAAATGGGGGATGNCTATAAAACGCGAGCAAGGAGGGTTCTCCCGAATCCTCCTTGCGTCGTACACAATAGTGCAGATATTGATAAATGTCTATTCCATATTACTCATGAAAAGAAAGCAATCTTTATTTTTTTATTTCCCACTGCAAAGTTATGAAAAAATATTATACCATGCAATACCGCATGAACACACGCTTTCAGCCTCTTTTAATCACCACGATGGTCTTTTGTGCTTACATATTTCAAAATTTTCTTACTTTAAGTTAATAATTTTACAAACTCATAGATTTCGAGCTCTGAAAATTACTAATTGAAAGTGGAAATTTTATCATTTTTCTTGCTGTATTTTAAAACTATGTTGTAAAACATAATAATTTCGGCCAAAATTGGATAAAAATACCGACAAATAGGTAATTACGGATTGTAAGTGCCTAATTGTAAGCCATCGAATCGTAAGTGGCGCTCTACCAAAGACAAAAACATCCGCTGCGGAGCGTTCCGCAGCGGATGTTTTTGACGAAGACGGGGCCTTAGCCCATCACCACTTCCACGAGGTTCTCGCTGCCCTCGGGCTGTGCGGGCACTACGTTGCCCGGGAAAGGCACTCCGTTGATGGAGATTGATTTCACGCCCTTGGATACGTGGTCGGGGTTGGTGACCTTGATGTGGTACCGGGCTCCGCGGAAGCGGCGGCGCACTTCGTAGCCGTCCCACTTGGCGGGCACGCAGGGGTCGATGGTGAGGCCGGTGTAGCCGGGCTTGATACCGAAGATAAACTGGGTGATGGCATACCAGTTCCAGGCGGCTGTGCCCGTGAGCCACGAGTTCTTGGCTTCGCCGGGGCGGGCGGCGTCCTTGCCGGCGGTCATCTGGCAGTAGACGTAGGGCTCCACCTTGTGCAGGTCGCTGCGGTCTTCGAGGTAGGCCGGGCATATCTTCCGGTAGT
>JAAVEC010000031.1 GCA_014801485.1 Bacteroides sp. | reverse complement strand
CAC
Organism: Bacteroides sp.; assembly: GCA_014801485.1. Taxonomy (GTDB): domain Bacteria; phylum Bacteroidota; class Bacteroidia; order Bacteroidales; family Muribaculaceae; genus CAG-873. The sequence goes on along the minus strand of JAAVEC010000031.1, from coordinate 10,923 downwards.
TAAAAAAATTCTCATTCGCCAGAAAAACCTATCCACATCATTGAAAACAAATGAGACTGTTCTCTCTCACTAAAGAAATCGCTGTTGACCTCGGCACGGCCAACACGATCATAATCCACAACGACAAGATCGTCATCGACGAGCCCTCGATCGTGGCCGTAGAGAAGCGTACCGGCAAGCCTATCGCCGTGGGTCGCGAAGCCAAGCTCATGCAGGGTCGCGAGAATGATGGTATCGAGACCATCCGTCCCCGGCGCAATTGTGTGATCGCCAACTTCAATGCCGCCGAGATCATGATACGCGGCCTCATCAAGAAGGCCAGCTCCAAGAGCAGTTGGTTCTCTCCCTCCATGAAGATGGTTGTAGGTATTCCCTCGGGCTCGACCGAGGTCGAGATACGAGCCGTGCGTGACTCCTCCGAGCACGCCGGCGGCCGCGACGTCTACATGATCTACGAGCCTATGGCAGCGGCTCTCGGTATCGGCATCGATGTGCTTGCTCCCGAGGGTAACATGATTGTCGATATAGGCGGCGGTACAACCGAGATCGCTGTGATCTCGCTCGGAGGCATCGTCTCCAACAAGAGCATACCTATCGCCGGCGACGACCTCACTGAAGATATCCAGAACCACATGCGCCGCGCCCACAACGTGAAGGTGGGAGTGCGCACCGCCGAGCAGATCAAGATGAACGTGGGCTCAGCCCTCACCGAGCTTGAAAATCCGCCGGAGGACTACGTGGTGCACGGCCCCAACCTGATGACGGCGCTCCCCATGGAGGTGCCCGTGAGCTATCAGGAAATCAGCCACTGCATCGAGAAGACAATATCCAAGATAGAGGCTGCCGTGCTGGGCGCCCTGGAGCAGACTCCTCCCGAGCTGTATGCCGATATCGTGCGCAACGGTATCTATCTGGCAGGCGGCGGCGCACTGCTGCGTGGCCTCGACAAGCGCCTCACCGATAAGATCGGCATCCAGTTCCACGTGGCCGAAGATCCCCTGCTGGCAGTGGCTCGCGGCACGGGCGTGGCGCTCAAGAATATCGACAAGTTCTCGTTCCTCATCCGGTAAAAACAGGCCACTGCCGTGCACGAAGTCTTTGCATTTTTCGCGCGCAACAGCAAGTGGCTGGTCTTTGCCTTCTATCTGGTGCTCTCGGTGATGCTGCTTGCCGGCGGCGATCCCTATCACCGCCATCTCTATCTCACGTCGGCCAACAGTGTTTCGGCCTCCGTGTATGATGTGACGAGCAATGCCACGGCCTACTTCAACCTGCGCGAGCGCAACACCGAGCTCAACCGCCGCAACGCCGAGCTGCAGAGCGAGGTGCTGGCCCTTCGCGAGCAGTTGCTGCGCATCGACGAGCAGCAGTGCCGCGACACACTCGTGCTCGACTCAGGCGTGGCTCCCTTCCGCTTCATCGTGGCCCACGTGATCAACAACAGCGTGGCGCGCCCCTTCAACTATCTCACCATCAACAAAGGCGAAAAGGATGGTGTGCGCCCCGAGATGGGCGTGATCGATGCTTCGGGCGTGGTGGGAATCGTGAGCGTCGTGGGCTCGCGCAGTGCGCGGGTGATATCGCTGCTCAACCCCAATTTCCGCCTGTCGTGCAAGCTCAAGGGCTCCGACAATTTCGGATCCCTGGTGTGGGACGGCCGCGACCCCGGTATCGCATTGCTTGAGGAGCTACCGCGCCACACGGTCTACAGCCCCGGCGACACCGTAATCACTTCGGGCTACTCCGCCGTGTTTCCGGCCGGCCTGCCGGTGGGTATAGTAATGCCCGACAACTACAACGACCACGAGAACTTCTTTACCCTCAAGGTGCGCCTGCTCAGTGACTTCACCGCCCTCAACAACGTGCAGGTGGTGGTGAGCTCCCTCAGTGCCGAGGCTTCCTCCCTCGAAGAAGGCGAAGACCAGGACGAGGAGCGGGCCAAAAAAGCTTTTAACTGACGAACAGCACAGATGACCAAGACTATCCTCAACGCCCTTCTGCTGCTGGTACTGCTGGTGCCGGCCCAGGCTGTGATTTTCAATAATCTGGCCCTCTTCGGCGTGGCGTTGCCGCTCGTGTTCATCTACGTGCTCATTTCATTGCCCGTGACGCTGGCCACCAATTGGGTGCTCACCATCGGCTTCCTCTCCGGCCTGGCCGTGGATGTGTTTTCCGACACTCCCGGCCTCAATGCCTTCAGCTGCACCGTGCTTGCCTTCGTGAGGCGTCCCGTTCTGCGCCTCTATGTGCCTCAGGATGAGGAGCTCGGCGCAGTGTCGCTGGGGTTGCAGTCTCTGGGGCAGGAAAACTATCTCAAATACATGATCTCGATGGTGGTGCTGTACTGCACACTCGTGTTCACCATCGAGGCATTCGAACTCTTCAACCTACGGTTGTGGGCGCTGCGCATCGTGTGCAGCTCGCTCTATACTTTTGTTTTTGTTTACGCTTTCGCGAGCCTCGCAAGCCGCTCTTCCCGACGTGAGAAAAGACTATAATCTCGAAAAACGAAAATACATTATAGGTGGTTTCATCGTGCTCATCGCGCTGGTGTATCTCGTGCGGCTCTTCGACCTGCAGATCAACGACGGCAAGTACAAGAAGAGCGCCGACAGCAACGCGTTTCTGAAAAAGACGGTGTATCCATCCCGCGGTCTCATCTACGACCGCAACGGCGAACTCGTGGTCTACAACCAGCCGGCCTACGACGTGATGCTCATCCCGCGCGACGTGCAGCCCTTCGACACTCTTGATTTCTGCGCCACGCTCAACATCACGCCCGAGCAGCTGCGGCGCCGCTTCGCCGACATGCGCGACAAGCGGCTGAATCCCGGCTATTCGTCCTACACGCCGCAGAAACTCATCACGCAGCTATCGTCACAGGACTACGGCCGCCTGCAGGAGAAGCTCTACCGCTTTCCGGGATTCTTCATCCAGAAGCGCATCCTGCGGCAATACAACCACGCCACGGCGGCCAACGTGCTGGGAAATATCCGCGAAGTGAACGCCACCGATATCGAAATCGACAAATATTATGCACCCGGCGACTACACCGGCGACCTGGGCGTGGAGAAGAGCTATGAGCCATATCTGCGCGGCCATAAGGGCGTGGAGATACTTATCCGCGACGCCCGCGGACGTATCCAGGGACGATACGAAGACGGCGCGCACGATGTGGCACCCATCGGCGGCCGCGACCTCAAGCTCAGCATAGATATCGGCCTCCAGGAGTATGCCGAGTCGCTCATGGTGGGTAAACGCGGGGCCGTGGTGGCTATAGAGCCCGAGACCGGCGAAATACTATGCCTGGTGTCGTCGCCCACCTACGACCCGCGCCTGCTCGTAGGGCGCCAGCGCGGCGAGAACTACCGCAAGCTCGTGGCCGATGAGGCGTGGCCGCTCTACGACCGCGCTTATATGGCTGCCTATCCCCCCGGCTCCACTTTCAAGCCCACTCAAGGCCTGATATTCCTTCAGGAAGATATCATCAACCTCAGCACCACCTATCCCTGCTACCACGGATACATCAACGGCGGCTTGAGGGTGGGTTGCCACGCCCATGGGTCGCCCCTGCCTCTGAAGCCGGCGCTGCAGACGTCGTGCAACGCCTTCTTCTGCTGGGGATTCAAGGCCATGATCGACCGCCGCAGCAAATACGGCTCCTCGGCAAATGCCTTCGAGGTGTGGAAAAACCATCTCGTGAGCATGGGCTACGGATATAAATTGGGTCTCGACCTCCCCGGCGAAAAACGCGGCTTCCTGCCCAATGCCAAGTTTTACGACAAGTTCTATTCCGAGGGCCACTGGAGTGCCAATACCATCATATCCGTGGCCATAGGCCAGGGTGAAATTCTGGCTACGCCCTTGCAGATCGCCAATCTCTGCGCCACTATCGCCAACCGCGGCTGGTTCATCACGCCCCACGTGGTGAAGCAGATTCAGGACACCGTGATGCCCGAAGGACTGCTCGACGTGCGCCGTCCCACCATCGACAGCCACTGGTACGACGACATTGCCGAGGGCATGCGCATGGCCGTCACCGGCGGCACATGCCGCCGCGCCGCGCTCCGCGATATCGCCGTGGCGGGCAAGACCGGTACGGCCCAGAATCCCCACGGCAAGGACCACTCGGCCTTCATGGGCTTCGCACCCTACGACAAGCCGCGCATCGCCGTGGCCGCCTACGTGGAAAATGCCGGCTTCGGCGCCACTTATGGCGTGCCCATCGGCAGCCTCGTGATGGAAAAGTATCTCACCGGCACCATCGCCCCCGATCGCAAGGCGATGGAGCAGCAAATGCTCAACAGCTCGCTCACCTATGCTGCCCCAAGAAAGAAATAGCCTGGCGCGCACGCTGCGCAATGTCGACTGGCTCACGGTGGCCATATACCTGCTCATGGTTGTGGCCGGCGCTATTAGTATATATGCCGCCAGCTACGACTTCGACGAGGCCAGCATCTTCTCCTTCGACGAGTTCTCCGGCAAGCAGCTGCGCTGGATAGGCCTGTCGATGGCTCTCGCCTTCGTGCTGCTGCTGGTGGATGCGCGCATGTATGAGACCTACGCCTATCCCATCTATCTCTTTATGCTTGTGCTGCTGGCCATCACGCCCTTTGTGGCGCCGGATATCAAGGGCTCCCATTCGTGGATAGTGCTCGGGCCCGTGAGCCTTCAGCCCGCCGAGTTTGCCAAATTCGCCACGGCCCTGGCGCTGGCCAAGCTGTTCAGCGGCTATCATTTCTCGCTCAACGCCAAGGTCTCGAACTATGCCCGTGCCATCTCCATAATAATAGTGCCGGTGGTGCTCATCCTCGCTCAGAACGAAACAGGCTCGGCCCTCACGTTCATGGCGCTCTTCTTCGTGCTCTACCGCGAGGGAATGAGCGGCCTCATTCTCTTTGCCGCGCTGCTTTCGGTGGTGATTTTCGTGGTGGTGGCCAAGTTTGCCGATACTTCGGTGCTGGGTGTTCCGGCGGGCGAATTCTCTGTGCTGGTAATCTCCGAAATCATGCTCGCCGTCATGGCCGTGGTATATAGCAAGCGCTTCGAGATATTGCGCAATCTGGTGCTGTGGTTTGCCGGCACAGGTCTTCTGATATGGCTGCTCGCAGGTCCTTGCGGCGTGCAGGTGCCGGGCATGCCGGTGATGCTGGGCGTGATAGGAGTTGCCGCGGTCTACGTGGCCGTGGAGTCGGTGCGCTGCCGCGTGCCGGCCGTGCTCATTGCCGTGGGTGCGGCGGTGTACGCCATTGTGTTCATGTTCTGTGTGCACGTGGCCTTCGACCACCTGCAGCCCCACCAGCAAATGCGTATCAAGGTGGTGCTGGGCATAGAGCAGGACCTGCGCGGCGCCGGCTACAACGTGAACCAGAGCAAGATTGCCATAGGCTCCGGCGGCCTCACGGGCAAGGGCTTCCTGAACGGCACCCAGACCAAGCTCAAATACGTGCCCGAGCAGCACACCGATTTCATATTCTGCACCATAGGCGAGGAAGAGGGATTTGTGGGGTCGGTGGCCGTCACGGCCCTGTTTCTGGCTCTGATACTGCGCACACTGTCGATAGCCGAGCGGCAGCCTTCCACCTTCTCACGCGTCTATGCCTATTGCGTGGCCTCGTATTTCATCTTTCACTTCTGCATCAATATCGGCATGGTGATAGGATTGTGTCCGGTGATAGGCATCCCCTTGCCGTTTTTCAGCTACGGTGGCTCCTCGCTGTGGGGATTCACCATCCTGCTGTTCATCATGCTGCGCCTCGACGCGGCGCGCCGGGGCCGTGGCTGACCGCGGAACAAAAACAGCGCCGGGATTGTTTCTCTTTTATATAGAATACAATCCTGAAAAACTATGAAACTTCAACTATTTTCTGCCGCAGCGCTTATCGCTGCATGCACAGCCTGCTCGGGTGGCCCCGACATCAACGGAGCCTGGACGTCCACGCCCACACGTATCGACAACGAAATAGCCATGGCGTCCGACGCCACAAGCGTGCTCACTGTTGACTTCCGTGCCCCGAAGGGAGCCAAATCCGGCGCCGTGACGATGTCGGCCGTAATTAACGCTAACCAACCCGTGGATTCCGGCGCGACGGAGGGTTTTGCCGAGCCATACGAGGTGAGTGTCACTGCCACGGCCACCATAAGCGGCCAATGGACCTACGAAGACGACGACCACGATGACATCGTGATTTTCCTCGACCGCAGCACGCTCAACGTGAATGTCGACCCCGACGGCGTGTCGTATTCTCAGAATCTTCTCACCGGCCTTCAGCAGCCGCAGGTGGATTCGCTCACGGCAGCCACGGCCGAAAGATGGCGCGCGGCTGTGCGCAGTGCGGCCACGGCGCAGTTCATCGCCCTCGACAAGCTCGACGACGTTAAGGTGCACGACAATATACTGTCGTGCGAGGTGGGCAAGCGCGACCTCACGTTTCACCGCAGCATGTAGTGCATGACGCAGATATGAATAGATCCCGGCCGCCCGCCGGGATTTTTTTTTGCAGCACGGTGTAATTTTTCCGTGTGCGGCGCGTCTAATAAATACTATGTCGGGCACAAGAGACAGACAAAAACGGTTTGAGGAACTGTTGGACACCTACAAGAGTCTGATAGTGAAGGTGTGCTACATCTATTCCTCTCCGCAGGCCACCGTCGACGACCTCTACCAGGAAGTGGCGGCCAATCTCTGGACCGGGCTTGATCGTTTCCGCGGCGACTCCAAGGTGTCGACCTGGATCTACCGAACGGCCATCAACACGTGCATCACGTGGGTGCGCCGCAACAAGCACGCTTCGCTCAACACCTCGCTGGAGGGAGCGATGACAATCGCCGATGATTCGGCCGAAAGTCTCGAACGCGAGCAACGGTTCCGCATGCTGCACGACATGATTTCCCACCTTATGCCTATTGAGAAGGCTATCGTGACTATGTGGCTCGACGACAAGCCCTACAGCGATATCGCCGCCGTTACCGGTCTCAGCGTGGCCAATGTGGCCACAAGGCTCCACCGAATTAAAGAGAAACTCTCCAAACGCGCAAAAACACAAGAATAATGAGCGATAATAATCTTGACGAAATACGCCGTGAATGGCAGGCTCTGTCGGCCGACGTCAACAAGCTTGCCGAAGCAAATAAAATGCTTGTGGCAAAGCTTGCTGCCGAGAAGGCCACTTCCAAGCAGCAGATTCTGCGCAGGCAATATACTATCTTCGCTGTGATATCGTTTCTGGTGCTTCCGGTGCTGGCTTTCGTGGCCTTGTACGGCTATCTTGACGCTCCACTGTGGCTGTGCCTGCTATATGCNGCCGGNGGTATAGTTTTCGGCGCTCTTGACGTGTGGTTTGTGAGCATGATAGGCTCCGTCGATTATATTNACCTGCCCACGAGCGAGGCAGTGGCCCATGCATCGCGCATGATTCTGTGGCAGGCGCGTCTTCGTGCCGTGGGCATAGCCGCCGCGGCTGTGATTATATTACCGCTGCTGTGGTTCATGTATCGCATCGATCAGCCCGGCGTGCTCGTGGGCGGCATTGCCGGCCTCGTGATTGGTGGCGTGCTGGGCACGCTCAAATACCGCAGCCTGCGGCGAACCGCTCGCCGTATGCTTGCCGATCTTGANTCCTGACCAAGACAACTAAGACATANAGGCNCCAGAAAATATAAAAAAATATTTGNGGGCGCTTGCATAACTAAAAATTTAGTTATACCTTTGCGGNNTCAACTAAATAATTAGTTATGTCAAGAACCAAATCCAAATACCCTCGNCTGACGGAGCGCGAGGCCGAAGTGATGGAGCGCCTATGGGAAAACGGCGAGATGACCGTGCGTCAGCTGCTCGACACCTATCCCGANCCGCGTCCCCACGTGAATACCGTGTCGACAACCGTGCGCATTCTCGAAGANAAAGGCTACGTGTCTCACGAGCCGGAGTCGGCAAAGCCNTTCAAATACTTTGCCGTGGCNCAGGCCGCCGATTTTGCCGGGCGCAGTCTCGCGCAAGTGATAAAGAGCTATTTCAACAATTCCTACACGTCGGCCGTCTCGGCNCTCGTCGAGGAAGAAAAAATTTCGGTGGACGANCTGCGGCAGATTATTGATATGATAGAGGCACGCAGCAAGCACGAGTGACGCCATGGGATCATTTGCTGCCTATACATTTGAAGCCGGCATATATCTGCTTGCCGGGTATCTGATCTACAAGTGGCTGCTNTCCGCCGAGAATCAGCCTGCGTTCAATCGCTTTGCGCTGCTGTCGATCTACGCNATNTCATTCGCGGCNCCACTGCTGCACGTGCCGGAGCCGGGGATTCTTGCCGATGACGTGCAGGCNGGAACGGTAGAAGCCGGTCCCATCGTGGCGCAGGCNCTGCCGGGNGGCGTGCCGGNGTGGGCATGGTGGTGCGTTGCCGTATATTTTGCCGGAGTNATTGTGGCCGTGCTGTTCACTATAATATCGTTTATGCGCCTTTACGCAATTCTCCGAAAGGGTGACAGGCACCCGATGGACAGCTACACGCTTGTGCTGCTGCCCCACACGAAATTCGCTACCTTCAGCTGGCTGCGCTATATAGTGATGAGCCGTGAAGACTACGCTGAGGCNGGCGAGACCATNCTTATGCACGAGCGTGCCCACCTGCGCCTGCTNCATTGGACCGACCTGCTTCTGGCGCAGNTTGTGGTTGTGCTCCTATGGTACAACCCTGCATCGTGGCTAATGAGAACCGAGCTGCGCAACGTGCATGAATACCAGGCCGACGACGCCGTGCTGCAAAGCGGCGCGGATGCACGCCAATACCAATTNTTGCTCACAAAAAAGGCTGTGGGCCAGAGATTCCCGTCGCTCGCCAACAGCCTTAACCACAGTAAACTTAAAAACCGTATTACTATGATGTGTAATCAAAAAAGCAGCCCGGCGCGTCGCTTGCGCGCCCTGGCTATCGCCCCGGCCATNCTTCTGGCGGCCGTGGCCGTGAACACTCCGTCGGTGGCCTCTGCCCTGGGCACGGCCTCATCAGTGTCGCTCAGCACCCACAAAGGTAGTGAAAATCTTCCGGCTGTGCAAGCTGCCTCAAGCTCGTCCNAGGCAACCGAGGCACCTGTGGAGCAGCCCGACGTGGTGCCNGAATATCCCGGAGGCATGTCTGCAATGTTCAAATTCCTCATGGAGAACGTCAACTATCCTGCTGCCGCAGCGAATCAGGGTATCCAAGGCANAGTGCTGGTGAAGTTTGTAATCAGTACCGATGGCAGGCCNGTCGACGTCCACGTGGAAACACCAGTGTCGCCCGANCTNGANGCCGAGGCCATACGCGTNGTGAACGCCATGCCGGCATGGACGCCCGGCAAGAAGGACGGCAAGCCCGTGCCCTGNAGCATGGCTNTNCCCGTNANNTTCAANCTGCCCAAGAGCGAANCCGAAGCGGCTAAGCACAAAGTAGCCGANACTGCCGATTCTCCNTCGGGNCCCGGAGTATTATATCCCATCCAGGTGGTGGCCTACGGCTCCGATTCTGAATAATCTCCCTTCATGCAAAAGTAGACGAGGGGCACACNGNCGGNGTGCCCCTCGTTGTGGTTGCGCGGAGATTANTTCACGAATATCGTGCGGGGATTATCGGCNAATTTCTTGAANGAGGCTTCGGCCGGGTGGCCNGGGTAGGGCACGTAGTAGTGGCGAGGCGAGCGATAAGCGTTGCGCCACACCACCACGTAGGCCACGGGATTGGCCTCCAGCAGCGGTAGCAGGTGGGAATTGTACCAGTCGGGGATGGTGATGCTTTCGAGACCGGTCTCCGTGAAGGCTGCNATCTTNCCTCTCTTTGCAGCTTCGGAGCAGGCGATGCCCAGCGTGGTGCCGGCGCAGCGGTGATATTCTTCCGAGCCTTCTTCGTTGTGGAAGTGATAAACGTCGGCTCCCAATATGTCGACGNATTCATCTCCGGGATAGCGCTCCATATACATTTGGGNATTCTCGCAGCGGTCAGGAGAATATGCCCANAGCACGTTGTCCACNCCGCGCGCGTCGAAATGAGCTCTCATCGTGCTCCAGAGAGCTTTGAAATCTTCGGTGGAGCAGTTGTCGCGCCCCCACCAGAACCAACTGCCGGTGTGCTCATGCCATGGGCGGAAAATCACGGCCACTTTCTCGCCGTTTTCATCCTTCAGGCTGTTGAAGAAATCGCATAGATAGTCGAGCTGCCTGGCAAAGGCTGCTCGGCCTTCCTCGGTGTGGAGCAGCACGGCCACCTGGGTTTTGTCGGCTGTCTTCCAGCTGTCGAGGCCAGTCAGGGGATGGTCGCAGTGCCAGCTGAAGGTGCTGATGCCGCCACGGGCGTCCTGCGCGATCACCTCGCGGCGAATCAGATCGAAGGGCACGCCGTCGAGATCTCGGTCCTTGCCCCATTCGAGGTCGCCCAGATCCCAACTCATGATGCCCGGGTAGCACCCTGTGGTCTCTTTCGTGTCGCTGCGGCCGTCTTCGCCTATCCAGTCGTGGCCGTAGGCGGTGTCGTCGTGATGACCGAAGTAGGTTTTTCCGTTGTGCACGGCCTCTTTGAGCGCCGAGCGCAGTTCTTCTTTATTGGCGGCTGACGCCGCTGCCGTGGTGGCCAATGCGCCTGCAAGCAGCAGTAGTTTTGTGTATTTCATTGCGGTGGTTATTTTTCCCAGTTATCGGTGCGGAAAGGCACGATGGGCATGCCCAGCATGTCGTGGATTTTGCCTATGGCGAAGTTATGGAAGCAGTAGCGCACGGATTTTATATCGTCCACATCAGGCGAGCTAATGGTGAGATACAGCCCGTCGCGGTCGATCTCGGCCACGGCGGGATGAAACACCCGGTCTTCGCCGGCCACTTCAAAGCCCTCAAGATTTTCGTTGGGAGTGAATCCCTGCCACATGTCGTTGAACCACACCAGGGCTTTC
>JAAVEC010000030.1 GCA_014801485.1 Bacteroides sp. | reverse complement strand
GCCCGATTGAACGTTTTTTTCAACGTCGTCGGTGTATGTGTTGTGGGCGCTGAGGGATTCGAACCCCCGACCCTCTGCTTGTAAGGCAGACGCTCTGAACCAGCTGAGCTAAGCGCCCGTTATCGCCGAAAGCGTTGCAAAGTTACGACCTTTTTTTGAATTGACCAAGTATTTCTTGAAAAAAAACGTGGAGCCGCGCAAAAAAAAAGTCCGGGAGCGCGGTTGGGCGCTCCCGGATGTGTGCTTTTTTTGGGGATGATGATCTATAGACCGTTTATTTCTCGAATTTCTTGACTATCACGGTGGCGTTGTGTCCGCCGAAGCCGAAGGAGTTGGACAGTGCGGCGCGCACGGGGCGGTTCTGCGCACGGTCGAAGGTGAAATTGAGGTTGTAGTCTATGTTTTCGTCGAGATCGTCGGGCGCGTGGTTGATGGTGGGAGGCACGACGTCGTTCTGCACGGATTTTACGCTGAACATTGCCTCAAGCGCGCCGGTGGCACCCAGGAGGTGGCCGGTCATGGATTTGGTTGAGGAGATGTTCAGTTTGTAGGCGTGCTCGCCAAAGACTTCCTTGATTGCTTTAACCTCGGAGATATCGCCCACGGGAGTGGATGTGCCATGCACGTTGATGTAGTCGATATCGTCGGGCTTCATTCCGGCATCTTCAAGCGCGTTGGTCATAGCCAGGATGGCGCCGAGACCTTCGGGGTGAGTGGCCGTGAGGTGGTAGGCATCGGCAGAGAGGCCGCCGCCTGCAACTTCGGCATAGATTTTGGCTCCGCGAGCGAGTGCGTGTTCGAGTTCTTCAAGCACGAGCACGGCGGCGCCTTCGCCCATCACGAAGCCATCGCGGCTGGCGCTGAAGGGGCGCGATGCCGTTTCGGGGCTGTCGTTTCGGGTGGAAAGGGCGTGCATGGAGTTGAAGCCGCCCACGCCGGCGGGGAAGATGGCCGCTTCGGCGCCACCGCTCAGAATCACGTCGGCTTTGCCGAGGCGAATGAGGTTGAAGGCGTCGATGATGGCGTTGTTGGATGATGCGCAAGCCGACACGGTGCCGAAGTTGGGCCCGTGGTAGCCATATTCCATGGAAATGTGGCCCGAGGCAATGTCGGCAATCATCTTGGGAATGAAGAACGGGTTGTACTTCGGACCGTTGGCTTCGTTGAGGGCATAGTATCCGGCCTCTTCTTCAAAGGTGTGGAGGCCACCGATGCCGGCAGCAACGATAACGCCTACACGGTTTTTGTTGAGACTTTCGTCGCTGTCGAGTCCGGAGTCGGCCACGGCCTGACGCGCAGCTACTATGGCATACTGTGCGTAGAGGTCGAGCTGGCGCAGTTTTTTGCGGTCGAAGTGTGCGTTGGGGTCAAAATCCTTGACTTCGCAGGCAAACTGAGTCTTGAACTTGGAAGCGTCGAAATGTGTGATGGGACCTGCGCCGCTCTTGCCCTGGAGAGCGTTGTTCCAGGTGGTTTCCACGTCGTTGCCGAGCGGAGAGATGGCGCCGAGGCCGGTCACTACAACTCTTTTTAATTCCATAAACTGTGTGGGATGAGTGTGGGGTTATTCTCGCGCACCGACGCCTCCGCCTGATGGCGGAGGCGCGGGGTTTTTGGCGGGAGAGGATATTACTTGTTGGCTTCGATGTAGGCAACGGCGTCGCCGACGGTAGCAATCTTTTCAGCCTGGTCGTCGGGAATGTTGATGCCGAATTCCTTTTCGAATTCCATGATGAGTTCTACGGTGTCGAGGGAGTCAGCACCGAGGTCGGTGGTGAATGCTGCGGTTTCAGTAACCTGGCCTTCGTCTACGCCGAGCTTGTCGACGATGATAGCTTTTACGCGATCTGCAATTTCAGACATAGTTGTATGATTTAAAAATGATTAGTGATTCTTTTTCACGTTTCAGGGTGCAAAGTTAGCGAATAAATGTGAATTACGGAAATTTTTCGCTATTTTTTTGCATTCTGTATTGTCAGTCGGGTATTTCGATCGTGAGTCCGTCATGCGCAAGCTGCACGCCTTCGGGGAGCTGCACTGTGGCATGGGGCGGCATGTGGTGGCTTATGTGGGTGAGCCAAGTGTGCTGCGCTCCCACGCGTGCCGCGGCGGCGAGCGCTTGCTCAAGGTTCATGTGGGAGAGGTGCTCCTGCGGCCTGAGGGCGTTGATCACGAGTGTGTCCACGCCCTCCATGAGGCGGAAGGTTTCGTCGGGGATGGTTTTGGCGTCGGTGATATAGGCGAGGCGTCCGATGCGAAAGCCTATAATGGGTAGCCGGAAGTGCATCACGGGCAGGGGCACCACACGGATGCCCGCGGCCATGAATGGATGGCATGGGTCGATGGATTCCATCTTGAAAGCCGGCACTCCGGGATATGGGTTGAGGGCGAAGCAATAGGGCAGGCGTGCGCGCAGGTCGCGCTCCACGTCGGGGGTGCAGTGCACGGGGAAGTGGCGCCCGTCGCTGCACCAGGGGCGCAGGTCGTCGATGCCGCCCACGTGGTCGTAGTGAATGTGGGTGACGAGCAGCGCGTCGAGGTCGGGAGAATCTATGCGCAGCATCTGCTCGCGGAAGTCGGGACCGCAGTCGATCAACAGTTTGCGGCCGCCGGTTTCAACGAGCGCCGAGCAGCGCAGCCTGCGGTCGCGAGGGTCGCGCGAGGTGCAGGTGGCGCAGTGGCAGCGCAGCTGCGGCACTCCTGTGGAGGTGCCTGTGCCCAGAAATGTGAGTTTCATAATCTGTAGGAAGATAATGTGCCGTCTTCAAAAATCAGATAGATGCCTTCGCCGTAGCTCCAGCGCTCGACCATGCCTCCGCGCGTGGGTATCTGCTCGGTGCGCGATGGCGCGCCAAGGGCCAGGCGGCACTCGTCGCGCGTCATGCCTTCCTGCACGCGTGAGTTGATGATGAGTTGCCACACGTTGTCGGTGATGTGAGGGAAGCGGTCGCGCGGATTGGTGAATGAGAATAGCGTGGCGAAGCTGCGTGGGGCTTTGTCGCCGCTCAGGCTCATCATCACCATGGCTGTGTCGGTGGGGGAGTGCTGGGGAGTAAAAACCACAGCGGCGGGATAAATGCCGTCGGATCCGGGTTTTACGCCCAGGATTTTCACGGGCACGTGGCGCATTCCGGGACGAGAGCGCCCGTCGGTGCGCCGCCACAGCGGCGTGCTTATATAATATATGTGTGAGCGCATGAGGCTGTCGGCCCGTTGCACGGGCTGCATCTCCACCGTAAAGGGGATCTCAAGGCGTTCGCGCGCGAGCAACGCGGGTCGCGGAGTGTCTATGCGGTAGCGCAGCGTATCGGCACGCATGGTGGTGAGCACCACGTAGGTGGCCCCTGTGCCCGTGAGCGAGGGCGCGTCTTCGAAGCACTCAAAGTGCAGCGTGGTGCCTTCAAGGCCCTCGGCCCGGCTATCGTTGTAGGCAAAGAGCCGGGCCACGCGGGAGTCGGCCACGTGGAATTCCTTCCCGGGCACCCATGCCGCAGGCGCTTCGGGACCTACATCGGCCAGGAAACGCATCTCGGGCGTGGGCGTGGCGGCCGCCTGCCGGCGCACCTCGCCGGCGGTGATGCGCGGAGTGCTCTCGATGCCGGTGAAGCACCCGGAGAGTGCGGTGGCTGCTATGGCTGCCGTGATCAGGCGATGGGCCGGTGCGGTCATTTCTCTGTGGGATTGATGCCCAGGTTGTGGTAGATGAAGCTATAGATGTCGGCCCATTCGTCCATTACCTTGGCGATNGGCTTGCCTGCTCCGTGGCCGGCCTTGCTGTCGATGCGGATGAGCTTGGGTGCGNNGCCGGTGTCGGCCGCCTGCAGTGTGGCGGCGTATTTGAAGGAGTGGGCGGGCACCACGCGGTCATCGTGGTCGGCGGTGGTCACCATGATGGCAGGGTAGGGTGTGCCGTCGTTGCTGATGTTGTGGAGTGGCGAGTAGCCCAGCAGGTAGNCGGCCATCTCGGGCGAGTCGGCCGANGTGCCGTAGTCGTGTGCCCAGTTCCATCCTATGGTGAAGAGATGGTAGCGCATCATGTCCATCACGCCCACGCGNGGNATTGCCACGGCGAAGAGATCCGGGCGCATATTGGTGCAGGCTCCCACGAGTAGTCCGCCGTTGCTGCCGCCCTCGATAGTGAGCAGGCCGGGCTTGGTCCAGCCATTGGCGATGAGCCATTCGGCTGCGGCGATAAAGTCGTTGAACACGTTGAGCTTCTGCTGCTTNGTGCCGGCTTCGTGCCANGCNTCGCCATATTCCGAGCCGCCGCGCAGGTTGGCCTGGGCGTAGATTCCGCCGTTTTCGAGCCANAGCAGGCGATTGGGGTTGAACGACGGNCCCANAGCGATGTTGAAGCCACCGTAGCCGTAGAGATAGACGGGATTGGTGCCGTCGGGCTTCAGGTCGCTGCGGTAAGTGATGAACATNGGCACGCGCGTGCCGTCGGCCGAGGTGTAGAACACCTGCTCCGTGGTGTAGCGCGCCGGGTCGAAGCCCTCGGGNACGGGGCTATAGAGCAGCGACGAAGNGTCGGTGGTTTTGTCGTAGGCGTAGATGGATGTGGGATGCACGAAGCTGGTGAAGCTATAGAATACTTCGGGGTATTTGCGCGAGGCCGATACGTCCACGGTGCCGGGTGCGGGCAGCGCGATTTCGCGCATGTTGCNGCCATCGGCGGCGTCGGCTATGTATAGGCGGTTGGCGGCATCTTTGTCGTAGATGAGCACCAGCTTGTCTTGCGAGGGCGCTACGCCCTTGAGNACNGCNTCGGGGCGCTCGGCCACGATTTCTTTCCAGTTTTGTTGTGCGGGCGCGGCNGGGTCTATCTCCACCAGGCGATAGTTGGGCGCGCCTATGCCGGTGTAGGCCAGGAGNGTGCCGCCGGGAAGCGCCTCCACGACTTCAATAATCTGGTCTTGCGAGGGCTCGATGGTCACGAATGGNGCNTCGGGTTGCTTGAGATTCTTAACGTACAGCGAGTTGCCNTTTCCGGCTCCGCTGCCGGTGATGACGAGGAAGCCCTCGCCGGCGGTGACGTCGGCGGTGTGGAAATGCAGGGGCTCGGCGGGGTTTTCATATATCACGGCATCCGCTTCCTGCGGNGTGCCCAGCCGGTGGTAGTAGACCTTATGGTATTCGTTGGCGTTTGAAAATTCCTTGCCGGCCTCCGGGCGTGCGTANGCGCTGTAGTAGAAGCCGTCGCCGTGCCATGCGGCGCCCGTGAACTTGGCCCACTCGATGTGGTCGGGCAGCAGTTTGCCGGTGGCGGTGTCGAGCACATAGATTTCGGTCCAGTCGCTGCCGCTGCGCGAGATGGTATATGCCGTGTAGCGTCCGTCGCGGCTTTGGAACAGGCCGGTGAGCGCCACGGTGCCGTCGTCGCTCAGGGTGTTGGGGTCGAGAAACACTTCGGCGCCGGTGCCGTCGGGGTTGTCTGAGCGATACACCACCGACTGATTGCGCAGGCCGTCGTTCACCGAGAAATAATATTTGCCGTCGTTCTCGCGCGAGGGCANCCCTTTCTTTGTATAATTATTGAGTGCGGACAGGCGCTCGCGCAGCTTGCCGCGGAAGGGGATAGCGTCGAGGTAGCCNCGTGTCACGGNATTCTCGGCTTNCACCCAGGCCAGAGTGGTGGCGGCGGTGTCGTTTTCGAGCGGACGGAAGGGGTCGGGCACGGCTGTGCCGAAGTAGTGGTCTACGGTATTGTCGGTGGGTGCAGNCGGGTAGGAAGCGGGCGCTCCCGGNGCGGCTGCAAATGCCTGAATGTTCATTGCGCAGAAGCAGAGATATATGTAGGGTGGTTTCATGTGTTGGCTCTTACTATTTTTGTGAAATTAGAAGTTTTTGTTGCTGAATTGTATGCAAAATTACAAATTTTGCTCAAAAAATTTTATAATTTCCCACAAAAATACTAATTTTGCAGCGTGTAGCCCCATGACAAAGGGGCGGCTGCCGGTGTCGTAGCGGTTGTGATCGCTTCGAACCGGTGGTGTTTCGTATAGCTTAAAAAATTAATACTCAATATGTACAGCTTATGAAAAAGATTTCCCAACGCCTCCTTGTGGCAGCTGTGGTAGCTGCTGCGGGTGTTACCGCGCAGGCGGAGGTCCTGAGCCCCGAGCAGGCTCTGAGCCGTGCCCTTCCTCAGGCACGTCTTGCTGCTCCCGGCCTGACCAAGCCCGAGCTGGTGTATACGGCCGAAGCCGATGAGCTCCCTGCCG
>JAAVEC010000029.1 GCA_014801485.1 Bacteroides sp. | reverse complement strand
CGGGGCGGCTGTCCATCACGCGGGCTACATCCACGGTGGCAACGGCGCCGGTGAGGTTGGCTTTCTTCTGTGTGCCGTAACCCACGACAACGAGCTGGTCGAGCTGCTCGGTGGTGGGCTGCAGGTACACCATCATGCCCTGGGCGGCGGCCAGGGTCTCGGTCTTGTAGCCCACGTAGCTCACCTGGAGCTGGGTGCCGGGGGCCACCTTAATGGTGAAGTTACCGTCGAAATTGGTGGTGACGGCGTTGGTCTTCACGCCCTTTTGCATTACGCTTGCACCAATCACCGGCTCATTGTTCTCATCGAGAATCTTCGCCTGTGGGCAATCGGTTTTATATCAGGNGGTTGCAGAACGGCTGTGTCTGCAAGTCGTCTGCGTGATTCAGTGGCGGTGAAGACGGCGCAGGAGTTCGCCCAGCAGGAGCACGGGCGACGTGCCGGCGATGATTATGAGCCAGTCGGAGAGGCGCAGTGGTGTGACGCTGAATGCTCTGCCGCCGAGCGATACGATGGCTATCTGGCCCACGACTATGATGGCGGCGATGAAGAGGAACTCGCCGCAGTGGCCCAGGTGGAATGCGGAGCGGTGGGTGGCGAAGGCGCGGGCGTTGAATAGATTCCAGAACTGGAGGAAGACGAAGATGGTGAAGAAGAGCGAGAGCTCGTAGGGGGTGAGGGCGGCTTCGGCTCCGAGTTTCACTCGGGGGAGTTGCGCGAGGGAGGTGACGTCGGCGTGGTGAAACACGTAGAGAAGCGCCACGAGCAGGATGAAGAATATCACGCCGGTGGAGATTATCAGTCTCCACATGGCCGGGGAGATGATGAAGTCGCGGCGGGAGCGCGGGGCTTCGAGCATCACTGCTTCGGAGGGGGGCAGCGAGGCGAGGGCCATGGCCGCGAAGGTGTCCATAATGAGGTTGACCCAGAGCATCTGCGTGACGGTGAGGGGCGATTCGGTGCCCATGTAGGCCCCGGCCATTACGATGAGGCATGCGGCCACGTTCACTGTCATCTGGAAGAGTATGAAGCGCTGGATGTTGCGGTATAGCGACCGGCCCCACATCACGGCGCGCGCGATGGAGGCAAAGCTGTTGTCGATAATGGTGATGTCGGATGCTTCTTTGGCCACGGCTGTGCCGTCGCCCATCGAGAGCCCCACGTGGGCGGCCTTGAGGGCCGGGGCGTCGTTGGTGCCGTCGCCGGTCACGGCCACTACCTCGCCGTTGCGCTGGAGGGCTTGCACGAGGCGTTTCTTGTCGAGGGGGCGTGCGCGGGCTATTATCTTTATTTCTTCGGCGCGTCGCGGAAGCTCGGCTTCGCTGATGGCCTCGAATTCGGGGCCGGTGACGATGGCTCGGGCGGGATCGTCGGAACCATCGGCCCATAATCCGGTTTGGCGCGCTATCTCGCGTGCTATCACCGGGGTGTCGCCGGTGACGATCTTCACGTCGATGCCGGCGCGGCGGCAGCGGTCGATGGCGTCGGGCACGTCGGCGCGCACGGGGTCGGATATGGCGGTGATACCGGTGAGGGTGAGGGTGGCTGCCGGGTCTATGCCGTCGGGGGTGATACCGGTGGAATCGGCCTGCAGCGGAGCTTCGGCGAATGCGAGGGTGCGCATTCCGCGGGCTTGCATGGCCGTGAGGGTGCGGGCCACGTCGGCCGTCGGGCTACCGTCGGCGGTTTTGTCGCCACACATGGCCATCACAATTTCCGGGGCGCCCTTCACGCATAGGCGTGCTGAGCCGTCGGGGAGCGTGATGGCGGTGGCCATGTATTTGCGCTCGGTGGAGAATGGCAACTGGGCGCGCACGGTGCAGCTGTCGCGCAGCCGGCTATAATCCAAGCCGCGCGCGTGGAGAAGCAGCAGCAGCGCGGCCTCGGTGGGATTGCCCAGCGGCGCCGGATGGGCGGGGTTGCCCGTGTCGAGCTCGGCGGTGCTGTTGACGGCGATATCGGTGGCTGCGCGGTCGAAGGGCACGAAGAAGGTGGCCGTCTCCACCTGCATGCGGTTCTGCGTGAGCGTGCCTGTCTTGTCGGTGCAAATCACGGTGGTGGCACCCATCGTCTCGCATGCGTGGAGCTTGCGCACGAGGTTGCTGGTGCGCAGCATCCGGCGCATACTGTAGGCCAGGCTCAGGGTCACGGCCATGGGCAGTCCCTCGGGGATGGACACGCACATCAGTGCCACGGCTATCATCAGCGTCTGGAGCGAATATGTGATGATCTCCACGGCATCGGCCCGTAGACCGGGGCCGGAGATGAAGAACACAGCCATGCGGCCGGCCACGACGAGCGCGGCCACGGAGTAGCTCACGATGGTGATCATGCGTCCCAGGCGCGCAAGCTGCATGTCGAGGGGCGTGCGCACGCCGCTGTCGATGCGTGCGGCTGCCAGCGTGCGGCCGTTCTCGGTGGCATCGCCCACGGCATCGACGCGAGCCACGGCATGGCCCTCCATCACCTTGGTGCCGCGCAGCACGCGGTTGGAGGCGTAGGTGGCGTCGGGGTCGGCCAGCGCCGGGTCGGCGCTCTTGGAGCATAGTGGTTCGCCCGTGAGCGTGGATTCATCCACGGTGAGGCGGGTGGATTCGAGCAGGGTGGCGTCGGCCGGCACCTCGTTGCCGGTTTCGAGCAGGATTATGTCGCCCACCACCACGTCACGTCGCGGCACCTGCGTGGGTGTGGCGTTGCGCACCACCTGCACCGGCTCGTCGTCGTTGATGCGGTTGAGCACCGCAAATTCGCGTTCGGCCCTGAGCTCGAAGAAGAACGACAGCCCCGTGGCCAGAATAATGGCGATGATGATGCCCACCGGCTCAAAGAACACTTCGGCTCCCGAGCCTGTGCAGTACTCATACACAGAGATGCCCACGCTGAGTACCCCGGCCACGCACAGGATGATGATGAGCGGGTCTTTAAATTTGGCCAGGAACTGCTTCCACAGTGGCACTTCCGCGGGCGGAGTGAGCACGTTGGAGCCATGCACCCTGCGTGATTCTTCTGCTTGGGCCGTAGTGAGACCCGTGTGGTGGATGTCGGGCATATAGGGGGGGTGAAAAAGTGGAAGCGCACAACTCGCGCCACGGAGGCGGCGTGCTGTGCGCTGCTTATTGGTCTATCAGAGGCCGCGGCCGTGGCAGTTTTTATACTTCTTGCCGCTGCCGCAGGGGCAGGGATCGTTGCGGCCCACGCGGGGTCCGGAGTTGCGCACGGTCACGGGAGCCTGCTGGCCTCCCTGGCGCGCGGAAGCAGCGCTGCGCTGCGCTTCCTCGCCGGGCAGGCCGGGACGGGAGGTGCGGTAGTTGTAGTTGCGGGGAGCTTCGGGAGCTGCCTGCTTCACCTCTGGCGCGGGAGCTGCCTGCCGGCTGGGCGCTTCGTGGGGCTGCTCGTCCTGTGCCTGCTGCTGCGGCTGCTGCTGCTCGGCGGGACGCACGGGAATCTGGCCGCGCATCAGTGCCGAGAGAGCCTTGACGTTGAGCTGGTTGAGCATGCTTTCGAAGAGGTGGAAAGATTCCACCTTGTAGATCACCAGCGGGTCTTTCTGCTCGTAGGAGGCATTCTGCACGCTCTGTCGCAGCTGGTCGAGCTCGCGCAGGTGTTCCTTCCAGAGCTCGTCGATGGTGACGAGCAGGATGGCCTTGTGCCATTCGCGCACGATATTGTTGCAGCGCGTGTCGTAGGCCTGCTGCAGGTTGATGCGCAGGTTGAAGATGCGCTTGCCGTCGGTGATGGGCACGATGATGTTGCCGGTGTACTCGTTGTTCTCGACGATGCGCTGGATCACGGGCATAGCCACCTCGCGGATGCGCTCGCTGCGTCGGTCGAGGGCCTTGATGGCGGCATCGTGCAGGCGGTTGACACGCTCCTCGGTGTCGAGGTTGCGGTATTCTTCCTCGGTCACGGGCATTTCGAGGGTGAGGGCACGGTAGAGCTCAAGCTGCAGGTCGGCGTAGTCGTTGGGGCCGTCGTAGGTCTTCACGAGGTTTTCGATGCAGTCGTAGAGCATGTTGGCGATGTCGATGCCCACGCGCTCGCCGATGAGGGCGTGATGGCGGCGTGCGTATATATACGTGCGCTGCTTGTTCATCACGTCGTCGTATTCGAGCAGGCGCTTGCGGATGCCGAAGTTGTTTTCCTCCACGCGCTTCTGGGCTTTCTCGATGGCATTGTTCACCATCTTGTGCTCAATCACTTCGCCTTCCTTGAGGCCGAAGGTGTCGAGCATTTTCATCACGCGGTCGGTGGCGAAGAGGCGCATGAGCTGGTCTTCGAACGATACGAAGAATACGGACGAACCCGGGTCGCCCTGACGGCCGGCGCGGCCTCGCAGCTGACGGTCGACGCGGCGGCTCTCATGGCGCTCGGTGCCGATGATGGCCAGGCCACCGGCATCTTTCACCTCGGGGGTGAGCTTGATGTCGGTACCGCGGCCTGCCATGTTGGTTGCAATGGTCACGGTGCCTTTGCGTCCGGCCAGGGCCACGATTTCGGCCTCGCGCTGGTGGAGCTTGGCGTTGAGCACGTTGTGGGGGATGCGGCGGCCGGTGAGCATTCGGCTCAGGAGTTCGGAGATTTCCACCGAGGTGGTGCCCACGAGCACGGGGCGACCTTCCTTGACGAGGCGCTCGATTTCGGCGATCACGGCTGCGTATTTCTCGCGCTTGGTCTTGTACACGCGGTCGTTCATGTCGATACGGGCCACGGGGCGGTTGGTGGGGATGCTCACAACGTCGAGCTTGTAGATATCCCAGAGCTCTCCGGCCTCGGTGGATGCCGTACCGGTCATGCCGGCCAGCTTATGGTACATGCGGAAGTAGTTCTGCAGCGTGATGGTGGCGAAGGTCTGCGTGGCGGCTTCCACCTTCACGCCCTCCTTTGCCTCGATGGCCTGATGCAGCCCGTCGCTGTAGCGTCGGCCTTCCATGATGCGGCCGGTCTGCTCGTCCACGATTTTGATTTTGTTGTCGTCGATCACGTATTCCACATCCTTCTCGAAGAGGGTGTAGGCCTTGAGCAGCTGCGTCACGGTGTGCACGCGCTCGGCCTTCACGGCATAGTCGGCCATGAGGGCGTCTTTCTTCTCGGCACGCTCGGGGGTGTCGGGCTCATGCTCAAGTTCGCTCAGCTGCGATGCTATATCGGGCAGCACGAAGAATTGCGGGTCGTTGATTTTGCCGGTGAGCTCGTCGAGTCCCTTGTCGGTGAGTTCCACGCTGCGGTTTTTCTCGTCGATCACGAAGTAGAGAGGATCGGTCACCACGGGCATCTCCCGGGCGTTGTCCTGGAGGTAGTAGGCCTCGGTCTGCAGCAGGGTGTTTTTCATGCCCTCCTGGCTCAGGAACTTGATGAGGGCACCGTTCTTGGGCAGGCCCTTATATGCGCGGAAGAGCAGCAGTGCGCCTTCCTTGCGCTCGTTCTTGTCGTCGCTGGCGAGCTTGGTCTTTGCCTCGGCCAGGATGTTGGTCACGAGGCGGCGCTGCGCCTGCACCACCTTCTCGACGTTGGCCTTATAGTCGTTGAAGTACTGGTCGTCGCCCTTGGGCACGGGGCCTGAGATGATCAGAGGCGTGCGGGCGTCGTCGATGAGCACGGAGTCCACCTCGTCGACGATGGCGTAGTAGTGCTTGCGCTGCACGAGATCGTCGGGCGACATGGCCATGTTGTCGCGCAGGTAGTCAAAGCCGAATTCGTTGTTGGTGCCGAAGGTGATGTCACACATATATGCCTTGCGGCGGGCAGGAGAGTTGGGCTCGTGCTTGTCGATGCAGTCCACGGTGGAGCCGTGAAACATNTAGAGGGGGCCCATCCACTCGGAGTCGCGCTTGGAGAGGTAGTCGTTCACGGTGACTACGTGCACGCCGCGGCCGGCGAGCGAGCGCAGAAACACCGGCAGGGTGGCCACGAGAGTCTTGCCNTCNCCGGTGGCCATCTCGGCGATTTTGCCCTGATGCAGGGCAATGCCGCCAATGAGCTGCACGTCGTAGTGCACCATGTCCCAGGTCACTTCGTTGCCGCCGGCCATCCAGTGGTTGCGCCATATTGCNTTGTCGCCGTCGATGGTCACGAAGTCGCGGCCCTCNCCGGCCAGCTGGCGGTCGAGATCGGTGGCGGTCACTTCGATGGTTTCGTTCTTGGCAAAGCGGGATGCGGTCTCNCGCATGGTGGCGAATACCACGGGCAGGTGNTCGTTGAGCTGCGTTTCAAGTGTGTCGAGAATGTTTTTCTCGTGCTTGTCTATCTGGTCCCAGAGGCCCTGTCGCTGGTCGAAGGGCAGAGCCTCCACCTCGGCGCGCAGTTTTTCGATAGCTTCGCGGTCGGCGGCGGTGGCAGAGGCGAGGGANGCGCGCACTTTGTCGATTTCGGCGCGCAGTTCGTCGTTGGATAGCTCGGCCAGGCGCGGACCCTGTGCCTGAATCTGGGCCACGATAGGACGGATGGCTTTAAGGTCGCGGCTGCTCTTATCGCCGAATATTTTGGATATTATGCTTGTTAAACCCATTGGTTTTATANTTTATTCTTGATTGTGATTTGGGGNNGAATTAAGGAATACGCTCGGATAGGATTTGCCGCGCGCGGATCAGAAGGCCAGCGGCGGCAGCGAGGCACCGTTGGGCGAGCGTATGCGCAGAAGGCGTGCCACGGTGGGCGCTATGGTGCGGGCATCCACAGGGGTGGATATAGTGCGTGCATCCANTCCCGGAGCCATAATCATGGCAATGCCGGTGGGTGCCACCTCGCGGTGCACCATCGATGTGTGGCCGGCGGCCACGGGTGTCTGCCAGTCGTCCACCACTTCCCAGCCGGCAGCCGGGGCGATATANACGTCGCCGGANTGGCTGATGGANGTGTTGCGGCGCAGGGCCTCGGAGCCCTCGCCGGCGCGCTCGTTGATGATATCGTCGATTGTGAAGGCACGCCGCACGCCGCTCATGCGTTCCAGGAAGTCGGCCGCTTCGGTGCGTATCGTAGCAGGGTCGATATTGCGCTCNCCCACGAGCTTGTCGTTGAGGTAGAAAGCGTTGCGGTGGAATCCNTTCACCCATTCGCCATTGCCGTGCAGGGCGATGAGATACATATTGAGCAGCGATATCGCCTTGCGCGTGGAGAATT
Source organism: Bacteroides sp. (assembly GCA_014801485.1). Classification (GTDB taxonomy): domain Bacteria; phylum Bacteroidota; class Bacteroidia; order Bacteroidales; family Muribaculaceae; genus CAG-873. Next base: position 10,807 of record JAAVEC010000029.1, on the reverse strand, counting down.
CTCCGAAGGGCACCTGCCAGCGTTCGTCGTCGCGCCGCGAGCGCGAGCCGGGAGGCGTGGCGGCCAGATATATGAGNGTGCGGTCCATGCCGGGGCCGCGGTCGATGGCTGCGAAGAGCTGCTCCAGATCGGCGTCAAGGCGCAGATAGCTGTCCATCAGNTCATAGCGCGTGTCGGCGCTCTTGCTGTCNACAAACGGCGCTATCGTGTAGGCCAGGTTGAGCATGTCGGGACCCTCGTGGGCGCCGAAGTCGGGCGTGGCAATAATTTCCGTGGCCAGCCGCGTGATCTCGGTGTTGAGCAGCGGCGTGGTCATGAATTTGGCCACGCGCTCGGCACGGCTGCGGCCGAAGCTGTAGCGGAANGGATAGCGCGTGAGGTGGTCGGGCAGATGTGTGTAGGCCGAGGCAGGGCGCAGAGGCGTCCAGCTCATGGTGTCGAGGCTTATTGCCAGCGGCCGCTGGCGGTTGCGTGCCGCGAGGCCGGCGGGAGGNTCTTTGTAGAATGTGGACGTNGCCCAATTGCCGTTTTCGGGATTGATCCAGAGGGCNCTGTTGGCGGCGTGTCCGCCCAGAAGTATCGCCTGCTGCGGTTCGGCNGCAATGGCGTAGACGGCGGTGACGCCTCCGCCGGCGATGCGGGCTTCGTCGGCAATTGTGCTCACGGCCAGCGCCACGGGAGAGTAGGTCTCGGTGGTGTAGCTGCCCATCACCTCGGGGTCGTGCAGCAGGGGCACCGTGCGCAGTGCCTCACGGTCGAAGCGCGTGGCGGCGTCGATACCGCTGATATCGGCGGTGGCTCCGGTGGCCAGCAGGGCGGTGGCTCCGGTGGCGTCNAGAGGAGTGCCGTAGTCGAGGGCGGGAATCACCACGCCGTTGTCGAGCANGCGGTTGAAACCGCCTGCGCCGAAGCTCTCGCGCAGCAGGTCGAGATAATCCTGCTCCAGACCGTCCACCACGATGCCCACCACCAGCTGCGGACGCACGGGCGCACCGGCCACGGCGGCCAGGGTGGCCACGGCCGAAGCGACTATTGCGAGTATCATGCGCGGGGCGCGATGCGTTGGTTTCATCAAGGGCGACGAATGTTGACGGTCACATAGTTAAGCGCTCGCACTGCATCAGCGGCCACCAGGGGCCAGATGGCGGCATTGGCGCTCTGAGGCAACAGTGGCCAAGCCACGCACAATGCGAGCAACACTGCAAAGTTAGCAATTTGATAGCACATTACAAGGCGTTGAGCCTTTTTTATCCAAATAAAAATAACAGGCAAGAGGCACAAAGGGTTCACCCACCACAGCAAATAGTTGGGCGACGTGGCCTCGTGGGTGGAAAANACCACCAGAAAAAACACCAGGCAACCGGCCAGTCCGAGCACGCCGAAGAGCACGGCNTCAAACCACCTGGTGACGCACCGCCGCCGCTGGTCGCGCACCGTAAAAAACAGGGCGGCACAAAGCACCGCCATGGCCATCGCCATGGGCGANGCCCACCATGGNGTGGGGCCGTCCACGGCGGCCCTNTCNGGCACATCGGANATCACTGCGCTGCTTTCCACAAGCCTCCGNCCCGAGGATGTGCGTGCTTCNGGCAACTGTTTGTCGAGCACCACGGGTGCGAATGCCTTCTCNCGGGCATTAAGCTCATAGTCGATGCCCGGACCAAGCGCGAGATCTATCCCGAACTGATACCAGGGATAGCCGCTGTGGTAGCGGCGCATCATGCCGCGGAAGCTTTCATGATCCGCGCCTGCATCAGGAAGGATTATACTGTCGGCAATGGCNGCCTCGACCATAGCCAGGGGGCGCGTGGCGCAATTGTCCTTCACATAGTTATATCTGTAGCTNCGGTTCTCCGGCTGGAGATTCCTATTGAGCAGCATCAGCATTCGTTCCTTCTCGGAGGGCGTGAGGGCCAGGCGATGCTCGGTGATGCGCCTGCCCTCGCGGCTGTAGGCCGCCTCGAAATAGGGCCACGGAGTGGCGCCGCATAGATAGTCGGTCTCGCCCAGAGCGAAGCGCCACACAAATCCGGGCGCATTGAAATCAAAGAGNCCCCAGTGCACGGCCACATCATCATAAGGCGTGCGCACCCTCAACGCTGNATGCCCTTCCAGCTCATACACATCCTTCCCGGCATCGCACACCACAAGACTCACCACCGTATCTCCCGGCGCCTGCGCCAGGGCACCTGAACAAAGGAGTAATGTCAGAGCTATTATTGCGAATGCTTTTTTCATATTTANNATTTTNNGGGATACAAAAGGACANAAGTGACAGAAGAAACACNAAATAATTAATCTCTCGCGACNAAGTCTCTGAATTTACGCTTGAATCCAAGTGGAGTCTGCCCGAAATTTATGAGTATACCATGACTGTATCCGCTTGCTCTCAGATAATTCACCAATTGGAACTCATGCGCTTTTAAGATANCTTCGCACACTTTGGTCTCGATTATCACAGCATCAGCCACCAATATATCAGCTCTGTAAAAACCTACTGATTCACCCCTATAGTACACTTCGATTGGTATCTCAGTCTCGGTTTTTATCCCTCTTGAACGCAACTCCACAGCAAGAGCCTGCTGATATACCTTTTCAAGAAATCCACTGCCAAGAACCCGACTCACCGTGACAGCAGAATCCACTATCTCGCCCATNACCTTTTCTATATCCACNCCCCCATCCATTAATAAATCTCCCTTTTGTTTCCTTTGTNCTTTTTGTTCTTTTGTATCTTTTCCACAACCTCACAAATAATTCATTTACCTGTNGCGGCCATGGCGCGGGAGAGGGATTGCACAAGGGTGGCGTTGTAGAGNTCGGTGGCNCGGCNGGCTTCCGAGAGGATGCGCCACTGGCGCTCGGCGGCGCGGTATTCGTCGCTGGCCTTGCCNCGCTCGCGGTCGCGNTCGCTGCGAAACTGCTGCTTCGCATTGAGATTTTCCAGATANGCGGCCACCACAGTGTCGAGCTGCTCATCCACGGGCCACTCCATGCTGTCGGAGTACACGCGCTTGGCCAATCCGCGTATCAGTCCCATATCGGCCTGCGCCTCCGCGCCGGNCAGTCCGGCNTCCTCCAGCATAGCCGCAGTATCGGTGAGGCCCCACGANANGCGCGGGGAATAGATCTGCAGCGTCCAGGCGCCACCGTCGNCCANGTCTATCACGCAGGTNTCGCTCAGCGCAGCCACGAGCCATTGCGAGGGCTGCGGCACCACAGCGCTCCACTTCANCACCATTGTGCCGGCGGCNTCGTCCGTCATGTCGATCACATCCGAGTGCTCAAACGTGAGCGCCACCCAGCGGCGCAGNCGGCTCATCATTTCCTGCTTGGTGGGATTACCCGCGGCCGTGCCGCTCACGGCCTGCACCGGCCGGGGATCTATCGCGAAGCCCTGGGCCATGGTNCCGAGGGCACACAGTGCCATAACCATGGCCACTGCNATTTTCTTCCTTAATGCTTTCATAATGCGCAAAAATAATCAATTCCTCGCACAAATGCAAAAAAAGGCCGCAGCCACCCTTGCGGGAGCTGCGGCCCTGTGTTGATTGCGGTTGATTATTACCAGCCGGGNTTCTGCTTCAGGTCATAGCCNTGCTCTTTGTAGAGGTCGATCTGGCCCGAACCGATGGGATAGAGATATTCGCGGTCNGTGAAGATACGATCCTTACGGCCNGCATTAGAAACGTTGCTCTGGATGTAGCCTTCGCTGTTGGTGTACACACCTGCCATATCTTCGGTGTCAACATTGCTCAGGTTGGCGCCCAGCATGATGTTGGGGTACTTCTGAGTGTCGAGCTTGTCGAGCTGGTGCCAGCGGATNAGGTCCCAGTAGCGGATGTTCTCGTCCATGATGAGCTCGCAGCGGCGGCAGCGNCGGATTTCCCAGAGCAGGTTGCTCACGCCCATGTTGTTGGCGGGGTCGGCGATGGCGCTCAGCTGAGCCACGGTGCGGGTGGGAAGACCGGCGCGCTGGAAGATCTGGTTGATGGTGGCGTTCAGGTCGGCATCGGTGAGGGTNCCCAGNTCGGCCTTAGCNTCTGCATAGGCAAGCTTCACGCGTGCACCCCAGAAGATGGGAGCGCAGGTGTAGCCGCGACCTTCGGTAGTGGCGTCNGACTTGGGAATGTTCACGTTGTTGAACTTCTTGATCATATAGCCGGTGATCGAGGTCTGGGCGTTGGCGTTGGGGCGGGCCCACTGCTTGGCGCCGAAAGCCACGATTTCCTCGACNGTCTTCGAGAGGCGCTCGTCGCGCACGGCCAGAGCGGCTGCGATGGTGTAGTTGCCGTCGGCGTCNTTCACGGCTGCGTCGTCGGTGTTCTCAGTGGTGAGAGCCTTGGGCAGACCGTCCTTGAAGAGGTAGGCGTCGAAAGCGTCCTTGGTGATACCGCCGTTCATCTGGTTGCAGATGTAGGGCACGAGCGANTTGGCGAGCTGGCCNGAAGCGTAGCCCTTCATGAAGATGATTTCGGGGTTGGCCGTGAGGCTGGGGATGCCTTCCTGAGCGATNTAGTAGGAGTTGTAGAGGCTCTGATAGTCTTCGCACANGGGGTATTTGTTCATCACTGCACCGGCGGCATTGGCGGCCTCGGTGAAGAACTTGGTGGCACGCGTGTCGTCGTTCTGGTGATACTTGGCGAAGGCGCCTTCAAAGAGGCAGATCTCGGCCTTCATGGCCTGGGCCATGTCGTTGCTCCACTCGATTTTGCTCGATTCCTTGATGATGTGGGCCACGGCGAAGTTGAGGTCGTCCAGCACGTAGTCCATCACCTCGTTGCGGTTGGTGCGGGGAGCATACATTTCCTCGCTGTCGGTGTTGAGCACGCTCTTGATCAGGGGCACGTCGCCNTAGCAGCGCACGAGATCCCAGTACTGATAGGCGCGGTTCATGCGGGCGACACCCAGGGCGTTGTTCTTTACGCCTTCGGGCAGCGTGCTGCCTTCAAGACCTTCAATGATGGTGTTGATGCGGCGCAGAGCCGTGTAGGTCGACGACCACACGCTCGACGAGGTGGGCACAACCTGGAAGTTCCATTCTGCGAAGGCCATGCCCACGCCGCTCTGCATGAATGCGGTCTGGTCGTCGGAGAGGCCGTGGTTGTAGAAGTTGGTGCTCCAGGTGGCACCGTTGCCGTAGCCGGTGTAGTAGCCGTACAGACCGTTGAGCTGGAGGTTCACGTTGTTTTCCGTATTCCAGTAGGCAGGCTGGTTCACCTGGGTCTGCGGCTGGAAACGGTCTCTTTCGAGGAGATCGTTACAGCCGGTGAGGCCGATGGAAGCAACAGCAAGAGCTCCAAATATGATATGTTTTTTCATATTGTTGTTTCTGTTGAATTGATTAGAAAGTTACTTGAATACCGAACGAGTAGCTGCGCATCATGGGGTTCGTGCGGCCGAGGCCACCATAACCGTTTGTTGCACCGCGGGCCGATGTNGACAGCTCGGGGTCCATGCCATATATGGAAGCACCGTTGTAGATGAAGAAGGGATTCTCGCAGCTGAAGTAGATACGGGCGCGCTGGATGAGGGCGTGCTTGGTGATCTCATAAGGCAGCGTGTAGCCCAGGGTAGCGGTCTTCAGGCGCAGGTAGGCCATATTGGTCAGGTAGCGGTCGCTGGTTGTAAAGTTGTTCATACCCTGCACCAGTGTGTTGGTGTTGTTGCTGGGGAAACCGAAGCAACCGGGGTAGATAGCGGGGTAGTGGTTGTTCTGGTCGATCTCGTANCCGGTGATCTCGAAGGTCTCGGGATCGTAGATATACTTATTGNAGCCGGCTTCGATCTGGTGCTGGTAGAGGGGGTTGCCCTGGCCCTGAGCCTGGATCACGGTGAAGGTGCTCAGGATAGACATCTTGCGCTTGCCCACGGCCTGGAAGAACAGGTCGAGGTCGAAGCCCTTCCATGCACCGCCCAGGCGGAANGAGTACTCATAGCGGGGCATAGCGTTGCCGATCACCTTGAGGTCGCCATGGTTGTGGAGCGAACCTGCGGGCCACCATCCCTGGCGGGGATCATCGGGAGAGAGGCTGGGATCCTTAAGGAACTGAGCNGCTTCGGGATGCTCGGCGATGTAGGCTGCGCGGTTGCCCATGCCGGGGTCGGCAGTACCGCAGTTGATCACGCCGTCGCCGTTGAGGTCTTTGAACTTAACGTCGCCGGGGCCGAATACGAACGGAGCTTTCGCAAACAGGTCCTGATTGGGCACGTCGGACTTCATTTCCCACACGCCNTCGGCATTCTTGCCGGAGAAGTCGCTCACTTCAAAGAAGCGGTCGAATTCAAGACCCCAGATGTCGCCGTAGGTCTGGCCCACGTAGTAGCGGTCGGTGTTGGTGCCCACGCCCGGACGCCACGAATAGAGCGTCAGGTTTTCGTTTTCCCATTTGGTNACTTTGGTGCGGGCGTCGCCGATGTTGAAGTTGGCATAAATCTGAGCGTCGCCGAAGCTGTGGTTCCAGCTGATGCCGAGTTCCCAACCGTTGGTGCGGAGCTGGCCTGCGTTCTGGTAGGGAGCGCTTGCACCCAGGGTCTGGGGCAGCTGNGCACCCGGGCCGAGCATGTCTTTGGTGAGGCGGCTGTACCAGTCGAANGTGAAGTTGAGCGAGTTGTTCAGGAAGCCGAGGTCGATACCNACGTCGGTGGTCTGGATACGCTCCCAGGTGAGGGTGCTCGACACGAGCGAGGGAAGACCCTGGCCCTTGATCAGGCCGGAACCTGCACCGTTCACCCAGTTCACGTTGCTTGCGCTGGCGATAGTGGAGATGAAGCGGTTGCTGCCAACGGCTTCGTTACCCACCTGGCCCCACGAGAAGCGGAGCTTACCGTTGCTCCACCAGCCCTTCAGAGGCTTGAAGTAGCCTTCTTCCGAGAAGCGGTAGCCGGCCGAGAACGAGGGGAAGAATGCCCACTGGTCGGCTGCGGGGAAGCTGCTGGAACCGTCGTAGCGGCCGTTGGCCTCCAGGAGGTAGATNCCNTTGTAGTCGTAGTTCACACGGCCGAAGAAGCCGGCGGTGGAGCGGCGGCTGTCGTCAGAGCCGATGGTCATGTGGGTGTAAAGAGGATTGCCGTCCTTGTCGTAGGTGAGACCGTCGGTCAGGCCCAGGCCGGGCAGCGAGGGGTCCAGAAGGTTGTAGCGACGGGCGGAATACTGGTCATACTTGTATTCCTCGGCGTTGCCGCCCACCATCACCTTGAGGTTGTGGTTTTTGCCAAAGGTCTTGGCNTAGGTGGCATATACGTTCAGTGTCCAGCGGGTGCTCTCGGAGGAGTTCTTCTGGGCGTAGGTGTTGATAGGATCGGCGGGAGTGGATTCCACATTGCTGTAGGGATACTCGCCCGTGCCCCAGTTCCAGGGCAGCCAGGTGTACACGGGGTTGGAGTACGANGCACGCATGTTGCGGATATCGTAGGTGAAGTCGGCNTGCAGCGTCAGGTCGGGGATGATTGTAGCGTCCATCCATGCCTGNAGGCGCATCTGGCGAGTGCGGGTCTTGTCGAGGTTGCCCTGCAGACGGTCGGAGATATCGTTCTTGGTGCTGTACTGGGTGCCGGTCACGGGGTCGGTGATGTAGCCGTAGCCTTCCTCGTAGGACGGCCAGCGCCAAACGTATTCGTAGGCGTAGCGGTTGGTCCAGGAATCCTCATACTCGCGCTGCGAGAAGTTCATGCGTGCGCCGGCCTTCAGGAACGAGAAGAGCTCGGTGCTCACGCTCATGTTGGCCATGTAGCGCTGCATTTGGTCGGGAGCGTAGTTCTGCAGGCCCTGCTTGGAGTCGTAGCCGAAGCTCATGCGATACTGGGTCTTGCCGCTGGTGCCTTCCACAGCCACGTTGTGCTTCTGCGAGGGAGCGGCGCTGTTGAAGAGGGTCTCGTTAATGTCCCACATACCGTAGTGATACCATTGGCCGGTCTCGGGGTCCTGAGCGTAGTCGCCCACGTTGTCCCAGCTCTGGAAGGGCTGGAGCTCGCGGTAGTCGGTGTAGCCCTTGTAGTTGTGCTGGGCTTCCCATGCCTTCACGTAGGGCAGAAGCTTCGAGTATTCCATGCCGGAAACCTCGGTCTTAAGACCTGCGGAAGCACCGGTGCGGGCATAAGCCTGCAGCGAAGCTTCGATGCTCTGGGAGTTGAGCGCCTGGTGGGGATACATCGTGGCACCGCTCCATGCAAAGTTGTTGCTGTAGCTGATCTTCACCTTCTCCTTGGTGTTGGCGTTCTTGGTGGTGATGAGNATCACACCGAAGGCAGCGCGCGAGCCGTAGATCGAAGCCGAAGCAGCGTCCTTCAGCACGCTGATGTCCTGGATGTCCTCGGGNTTGAGGTAGGCGAGGTCGTCGCTGGCCACACCGTCAATGATGATGAGGGGGTTGGATGTCTGGTTGTTCGACATTGTTCCCACGCCGCGGATCGTGATGGTGGAGCCGGAAGCGATACCACCGTCGGTGTTGGTGATCGTAAGGCCGGGAACGGCGCCCTGGAGGGCCTTCGTAACGTCCTGCACNGGGCGGCTGTCCATNACGCGGGCTACATCCACGGTGGCAACGGCGCCGGTGAGGTTGGCTTTCTTCTGTGTGCCGTAACCCACGACNACGAGCTGGTCGAGCTGCTCGGTGGTGGGCTGCAGATACACGGTCATGCCCTGGGCGGCGGCCAGGGTTTCGGTCTTGTAGCCCACGTAGCTCACCTGGAGCTGAGCGCCGGGGGCAACCTTGATGGTGAAGTTACCATCGAAATTGGTGGTCACGGCATTTGCCTTCACACCCTTTTGCATTACACTTGCACCGATCACGGGCTCGTTGTTTTCATCGAGAATCTGCCTATATNATAATGTGTAAAAANTCATCATTGTCTGCAAAATGTCTGCGCTATCAGGTCGCGCTTCATGCCATCGTCTATGGTGCGGTAGCGCGAGAAGGCCGCGCTNCCGTCCTTGTGGCCGCTCATGGCTCCCACGATGCATGGNTCGCGTGCCTGCCNGTANAGATTGCCNATGAANGTGCGACGTGCCAAGTGGCTGCTGGCCACCTCATTGATGCGTCTGTGACTCTCCAGCAGGGTGTGGGGATCGAGCACGGCCACGCTGCGCGTGATGCCGCNGCACGTGAGCACCCGGCGGATGGCAGTGTTGTAGCGCGCGGCTCCGCTGCANGGCAANAGCCTGTCGCCTCCGGCATATCGCGCCACAATCTCGGAGGCAAGAGGGTGCAGAGGCACGCGCACCACNGCCGGCCGCTCGCGATGGGTCTTCTTGGCCACGTATTCCAGCGTGCCGCAATTCACGTTGCTGGGCACGAGCCGCTGCAAGTCTGATACNCGGCACCCCGTGAGGCACTGAAACACAAAGATATCCCTCTGCACCTTGAGCTCTTCATCGCCACCCAGCGCGCAGGCGGCTATCTGGTCCACCTCCTGCGTNGTGAGAAAGTAGGGCGTGCCGTACACCTCGCCCGTCCTGAGCCTGAAGGCGGCGGCCGGCGGCATCACGCACACGCCCANGCCCGCCAGCCAGCGCACCAGTGCCCGCAGGCGGCTCAGCATGGAGCANAACGTATTGTGGCCCCNCTCCTTGCAATCNGGATTGTATTGGTGCTCGTGGCGCAGGAAGGTNATGAACTCGCCCACAGTCTCGGCCGTGAAATTTTCCGGAGTGTGCAGCNCGCGCGTGGANTGATCGAATCTCTCAAGCGTGCGCTCCAGCGTGNAATACTGGCGCCTGCGCGCATCCGAGAGCTCGCGCGACGCCACGAAATCCCGCACCCACGCTGCGAGCGAGCGGTGGCTGCGCGCACACATATCGCGCAGCCACTCGGCCGTGATATCGCTGCGCTTCGCCTCGTGGCAGGCCTTAAGGATTTGTTTCATAAGNGTTTCCAGNCGACGGTTTTCGCCGGGCCACTCGCCGGGGTTCACGACCACACCGGATTTGAGCCGGTATTGCCGCGAATGNTCCACCGTGAGTCGCATCAGCACCTCGGCGCGTCCGAGGTAATCGCGTCGTTTCGACAGAGTGCATGTAATTTTCATAGCTTTCATTATTATTATGGTTGCATTCCGCCCGTTAATTTACAACATCAACCACCACCTGCCGTGCCCGTGTCTGCAAATTGTCTGCAACTTCCGCCCACCGCAAGAGTTAATTTATGTATCTTTAATTGTTAAAAAGCTTAAAAATATTTTTAAGTATCGAAAATAAGTGATAAATTTGAGACCGATAAGGGGCATAATACGCCCGTATTTAATTAAAATTTTTTTAAACTATCTAAAATACCGCTAATTAGCACGAAAAACAACTTGCACTAAAACCTTAAATCAAAGCGCCGGAATGGCTTATTTATCCCGGCAANCAACCACCCGACAAAACCACCAATACTATTAACTATATGAGAAAACAACTGTTTGTGACCATGCTTCTGGCATGCGCGCCCTTCGGCAGCAGCTTCGCAGCTTATGCCGAGCCCGCTCCGCAGGCCCAGAACCAGACTGTCGCCACAATCACCGGTACGGTTCTCGATGAAAACACACGATGGGCGGGTAAGGCATAGGTAAGTGTAACTTGTTAAAAAGTTTAAAAATATTTTTAAGTATCGAAAATAAATAATAATTTTGAGCCTTGAAATAGTAAAATATTGCAAACATAAATATAAAAACCCTTAAAACACCACTCGAAACATAGCAAAAAGATACCTTAAATCAAACCATTAGTGCCCTAAAGCACACTAAATTACAAATACCCGACAAACCACCAATACTATTAACTATATGAGAAAACAACTGTTTGTGACCATGCTTCTGGCATGCGCGCCCT
>JAAVEC010000028.1 GCA_014801485.1 Bacteroides sp. | reverse complement strand
TTCCGCCACTTCGGGAAAGCCAGAATCACAATGGATCTCGGCTTCGTCTTCATGGCTCTTAATATCCTGAAATTGCATAAAAACATACAAAAATCGGCCTGAAAAGACCGATTTTTGCCTTTTTTTAGTTTATGGCTGATTTTTAACTCTCTGAGAATCGAACACCCGAAGTCTTTTCGAAAATTTCAGAGNCCTGCCAGAATATTCAATTCTCAGAGGATTGAAACAGCGTAGTTTTGCAACACCCTCNCNNCTGCCTGGTGGGCANTCCACNNCCCATGCCTNACTGCGTTCNACATGNGGNTNGATGACNNGNCGCGTCTCCGACGCTCCTTCACTNNTGGACGGACGCTTTGAAAAGCGTCCCTACTGCCTGGTNNNCANNNACTTANTAATTTCTCTGCGGCTCTGCGCGAGTTTCCTATCTCGGTGNCCGACGCTCTGAAAAGCGGCTCTTTGCTCTTTTTTTGGGGAAATATTCGGCGATTTTTTGGTAATTTTGCACAGAATTAATAATCCTTTGCCAATGAACGTATTGCAACTATATATCGCCAAGAGCNGAATGGGCTACAAGAGTCTGGTGAGTTTTAATGCCACGGAGGACGTGGAGCGGCATGTGGGCGACATGCGGCAGGCGCTGGAGGCCCTGGTCTACAATCCGGCGGAGAAAATCATNGTATACCTGCTGAGGTATATTCCGGAGGGNACGCTGCTGACTATCCTGCGCACAATTCCCAACATACCGCACGACCATCTGGCGGCAACGATTTTCGTGCCGGCTGATATGGCCATCACTGCCGAGGAACTGGAGCACGTTACGGCCGAAGTGACCCGAAAGATAAGCGCTTCGTCGCTGAAAGGCGAGGACGTGGCCGAGNTNCGCCGGCTTTTTGCCANGGAGTATCCCACNCTGCCACGGCCTCGACGCATGATGGTATCGNCTCCTGCGGGAGCTTATCGCGTGGAGCGCTATGGNGCCAATACCGGATTGCTGCTCAGTGATTTCATGGAGAACGGCGGATATGAGCCCGAACTGGCCGAGAGCCGGGGCGTGCTGCTGGTGGACTCCGAAGTGGTGCCACCGCCGGCGCCCAAGCCCAAGCCGGCACCCAAGCCTGAACCAAAGCCTGAGCCCAAGNCTGAACCAAAGCCTGAGCCCAAGATTGCTCCCAAGATAGCTCCGGTGGCAGCCCCGGAACAGGCGTCGGGAGGGTTCACGCTGCGCCAGCTGCTGATCACGGCCGGCGTGTCGCTCGTGCTGGGTATCGTGCTGGGATTCTGCCTCTTTGCCGGGGGCAGTGACGAGAAAGTGAGTAGGCGGGAGGCGGCTGCACCGGTGCCCGAGGCACCCGTTGCCGCCCCTGCCCCGAAACCGGCCGAAGCACCGGCCGCGGCCAAGCCTGCCACCTCCCAGGCTACCCCTCAGGCCGCTACCACACCGGTGGCCGCAGGGGGCGTGGAGCAGGCTGTGGCATATCTTGATGCCAACCGCACCTGGACGCGCGAGGCCATGGAGCAGCACGCTGCTATCGCCGGCCTTTTTGATGATCTCAACAGCCTGAATATGGCACGGATATCCGACCACTGGGGGCCGCTACTCAAGGATTCCAAGAATTTCGGTGCGGTGGTGCGCGCGGCGGCCGAGAGTAAGCGCAAGAAAGTGGATGTGCACCGCGAGGGCCGATCCACCTACAACAAGCCGGGCGACACCGCCATAGGATACCTGGGCTACACCTACTGGATAGATCCCTGAAGCTTTTTGATTCGGGGGGAAACTCGCGCTTTTCAAAGCGTCCGCAGTACGAAATAGATACAAAAGGACAAAAGCGACAGAAGAAACATTTTTTATTTGGGGGTGGCCTCGCGCAGAGGCGCAGAGAAGAATAAAGAGTTTATAATCAACGCAGTAGGGACGCTTTTCAAAGCGTCCGCTGCAGGCGAAGCAAGCGCGGCGGTGGCCGTGCGCGCAACATGGCGGCGTGAGCCGTCAATCCTTATATAGGCCCATGCAAGAGCGGCAGAGCCGCTCGCGGCTTGGGTATAACGCCACGCAACAAACACCCATTAGGGCGCGACCGGCCTCGGCTTCGGAGATGCCGAGGTCATGAGAGCGCGCTATTTACGGAATTAATCGGGCTCGCATGGCCCCGTCGGGCTGTCGCCCTCGGGGGCCGCTCGCCAATTATGAGAGGGAGGGGGCGTTCCTCACCACAAGCTGCGCACGGCCAAAGGCCGCGCTTGCATGTGGCTATATAAAGAGTGGCGGCTCTGCCGCTATCGGCGCGCACGGCTCTGCCGCACTTGCCGCTCAACTTGATTTTCAACAACTTATTTTTTCCTCTGCGGCTCTGCGCGAGGTTTCTTCACTCATGGGCGGACGCTTTGAAAAGCGTCCCTACTGCCTGGTTTTCAATAACTTATTTTCTCTTGGAGGGGTGGCGCGAGGCTTCCGGCAGCAGCGATATTCTTATAAGAACTTATAAATTGGTGGATTTTGGATTTTTTTGTACCTTTGCACACTCATATACATCTTTAAAAATGAATATTTCTTTCAAGTGGCTTAAAGAATATATCGACCTGCCTGCGGATGTGACTCCCGAACAGGTGGCCGAGGCTCTCACTTCCATAGGCCTGGAAACGGGCGGCGTGGAACGCGTGGAGAGCATCCGCGGCGGATTGCGCGGTATCGTCGTAGGCAAGGTGCTCACCTGCATCGAGCACCCCGACAGTGACCACCTGCACATCACCACGGTGGACCTGGGCGGCGATGAGCCGGTGCAGATCGTGTGTGGCGCGCCCAACGTGGCAGCCGGCCAGACGGTGGTGGTAGCTACCGTGGGCACCACTCTCTACGATGGCGATAAGGAATTCAAAATCAAGAAGTCGAAGATTCGCGGCGTGGAGTCGAGCGGCATGATATGCGCCGAGGACGAGATAGGCACCGGCACGAGCCACGACGGCATCATCGTGCTTCCCGAGGGCGCTGCCGCCCCCGGCACTCCGGCAGCCGAATACTACGGGCTGAGCGACGACTTCGTGCTGGAAGTGGACCTCACACCCAACCGCATCGACGCTGCCTCGCACTATGGCGTGGCGCGCGACCTCAATGCCTGGATGGGCGTGCACGCCGCCGCCACGGTGCTTCACCGCCCCGAGGTGAAGCACTTCGAGGCCGGCAAGGAGGGCGACCCGGATGCCGTGCAGGTGGAGGTGGCTCCCGGAGCTGCCTGCACGCGATATGCCGGCGTGACGATCCGCGGCGTGCGCGTGGCGCCCAGCCCCGAGTGGCTGCAGCAGCGCCTGCAGGCCATAGGCGTGCGCCCCATCAACAATATCGTGGATATCACCAACTATATCCTCCATGCCTTCTGCCAGCCGCTGCACTGCTTCGATGCCGATAAGATAGGCGGCAGCCGCATCGTGGTGCGCACCTGCCCCGAGGGCACGGCCTTCACCACGCTGGACGGCGTGGAACGCAAGCTCAACGCCGCCGACCTGATGATATGCGACGCCGAGCGCCCCATGTGCATGGCCGGCGTATTCGGAGGCCTGGACAGCGGCGTGACCGACTCTACCACCGACATCTTCCTGGAGAGCGCCTGCTTCAACCCCACGAGCGTGCGCCGCACGGCCCGTCGCCACGGCCTGAGCACCGATTCGAGCTTCCGCTTTGAGCGCGGCGTGGACCCCAACGGCTGCCTCTATGCCCTGAAGCTGGCCGCGCTGATGGTGCTGGAGCTGGCCGGCGGCAAGGTGTGTGGCCCCGTGGTGGACATCTACCCCGAGCACGTGACCGATGCCGTGGTGCCCTTCACCTACGAGGGCTTCGACCGCATGACAGGCACCCGGGTGCCCCGCGAGACGGTGGACGCAATCCTGCGCCTGCTGGAAATCGACGCCCTGGCCAAGGGCGACGGCGAGCTGGAGCTGCACGTGCCCACGTATCGCGTGGACGTGACACGTCCCTGCGACGTATATGAGGAAATCCTGCGCATCTACGGCTACAACAACGTGCCCATGCCCCTGAGCCTCCACAGCTCGATAGCCGTGAAGGCCGTATCGGACGAGAACGACGACATGCGCCGCACCCTGAGCGAACAGCTCTCCGGCGCCGGCTATCGCGAGATCATGAATAATTCGCTCACGGCCGAGAGCTGGTATCGCGACCTGGAAGGCCTTGAGGCCGAGGGATGCGTGCACCTGCTCAATCCTCTGAGCCAAGACCTTAACGTGCTGCGTCGCACGCTGCTCTTCGGCGGCCTGCAGGCGCTGGCGCGCAATATCAACCGCCGATGCCAGGACCTGCGCCTCTATGAGACGGGCAACGTCTACAGCCTGCGCGCCGGCACCGAAATCACCGCCGAGCATCCGCTGGCACCCTTCACCGAGGGCGGCCGCCTGGCGCTGTGGCTCACCGGCAACGTGCGCCCCGAGAGCTGGGCTGGCCCTGCCGAGGCAGCCACTTTCTATCACCTGCGTGCCGAGGTGGACAAGGTGATCGCCCGCCTGGGCATCACGCCCGACGAGCTGCAGCTGCAACGCACCGACACGCCCCTGCTGAGCCCGGCCCTGGCCATCGCCACCCGCTCCGGCAAGCACCTGGGCGAGATGGGCGTAGTGCGCCCCGAGCTGGCCGCGCGCGCCGACGTGCACCAGCCCGTCTACTTCGCCGAGCTCGACACCGATGCCCTCTACGAGATGGCGCGCCGCCACGCCACGCGCTTCAAGCCGCTGCCCAAGACGCAGGCCGTGCGCCGCGACCTCTCGCTGCTGCTCGACAGCTCCGTGGCCATGGCCGATATCGAGCGCGAGGTGCGCGCCGCCGAGCGCAAGCTGCTGCGCGGCGTGGAGCTATTCGACGTTTATGAGGGCGAGCACCTCCCGGCCGGCAAGAAAAGCTATGCCATAGCAATCTACCTGCAGGACGACGAGAAGACACTCAACGACAAGCAGATCGATGCCATCATGGCCAAAATCCTCACGCGCCTCACATCCAACCTGGGCGCCGAGCAGCGATAATACAACATACACATATATATACTATAGTTCACAACCACAATGGGAAGAGCATTTGAATACCGCAAGGCCCGCAAGCTCAAGCGCTGGGGCAATATGTCGCGCACNTTCACGCGCATAGGTAAAGAAATCACCATAGCCGCCAAGGCCGGCGGACCTGACCCCTCCACCAACCCCCGCCTGCGCGCCCTGATGCAGAACGCCAAGGCCGCCAACATGCCCAAGGACACCGTGGAACGCGCCATCAAGAAGGCTACCGACAAGGACGCCGGCGACTACAAGGAAATCACCTACGAGGGATACGGCCCCCACGGCATCGCGATNTTCGTGGAAGCAGCCACCGACAACAACACCCGCACCGTGGCCAACGTGCGCTCCTACTTCAACAAGCACGGCGGCAGCCTGGGCACCCAGGGCTCGCTCACATTCCTCTTCGACCACAAGAGCGTGTTCAAAATCAAGCCCAAGGAAGGCCAGGACCTCGAAGAACTGGAACTGGAGCTCATCGACTACGGCGTGGACGAAATCGAGGCCGACGACGAGGAAATCGTGCTCTACGGNGCCTTTGAGGAATACGCCGGCATCCAGAGCTACCTCGAAGAAAACGGCTACGAAATCATCAGCTCTGAATTCGAGCGCATCCCCCACGACCTCAAGGACGTGACGCCCGAGCANCGCGAAGCCATCAACAAGCTCATCGACAAGCTCGAAGACGACGAAGACGTGCAGAACGTGTTTCACAACATGCGCGAGGAAGAAGGCGACGACGAAGAATAATGAGCGAAGAAATCAACAGCATCAGCAACCCCGCGGCAGCAGCCCCGGCAGAGGCACCCGTGAAACGCACCGTGCTCGACGCCGACGACGTGATGGAAATGGCGCCGAAGCTGCGCGGACACCGCAAGCTGGTGGAGCGACTGCTCCACTGGCTGCAGGTGGACCGCGTGAACGCCGTGCACGACAAGTATTTCGACACGCCGGGCGTGCCATTCGCGCAGTCGCTGCTCAAAGATTTCCGCATCACCACGCGCATCGACGGNCTGGAAGTGCTTGAAAATCTGCCCGAAGGCGCGTTCATCACCGTGAGCAACCACCCNTTCGGTGCCCTCGACGGCATCAACCTCATCGCCACCGTGGGCAGCTACAGGCCCGATTATAAGGTGATGGTGAACATGATTCTGAACCGCATCACGGCCATGCGCCCCAATTTCATAGCCGTGGACCAGAAAGGCAGCGACGACCCGGCCAAGAAGGCCGTGTCGATGGCCGGTATCAAGGAAGTGATGATGCGCGTGCGCCAGGGCCACCCCGTGGGCTTCTTCCCCGCCGGAGCCATNAGCAAGATCAACCGCCACGGATGGCTGGAGGATCAGGAGTGGAAACCCGTGGTGATACGCCTGATATCGCAGCTCAAGGTGCCGGTGATTCCCATCTTCTTCCATGGCACGAACAGCTTCATGTTCAACCTGCTGGGCCGCGTGAGCTGGGTGCTCCGCACGCTGCGCCTGCCCTCGGAGGTGTGGCGCAAATGCGGCACCGAGATGCACCTGAGCGTGGGCCGGCCCATCATGCCCGACGAGATNGCNGCCCACGCCGGAAGCACCGAGGAACTGGGCGAATGGCTCAAGNCCAAGACCTTTGAGCTGCGCAAGATCAAATAATAGAATATCCAGAAACAGCNACTNCCCCTCCCCACCCTGAGATGAACCGGATTGCCGACATCACTCCCGCCGAAGTGAGGCAGGCCCAGAACAATCTGGGCATCGTGGGCGCCGCTCCGGCGCTCACGCAGGCCATCGCGCGCGCCATTCGCGTGGCGCCCATCGACCTGAGCGTGCTCGTGACGGGCGAAAGCGGCACCGGCAAGGAGTTCTTTCCCAAAATCATCCACCGCTACAGCGCCCGCAAGCACTCGAAATACATAGCCGTGAACTGCGGCGCCATCCCCGAGGGCACCATCGACAGCGAGCTCTTCGGCCACGAGAAGGGCGCCTTCACGGGCGCACTGGCCTCGCGCAAGGGCTACTTTGAGGAGGCCAACGGCGGCACCATCTTCCTGGACGAGGTGGCAGAGCTGCCCCTCACCACCCAGGCGCGCCTGCTGCGCGTGCTGGAGAGCGGNGAATTCATCAAGGTGGGCAGCAGCCAGGTGCAGCACACGAGCGTGCGCATCGTGGCCGCAACCAACGTGGACATGCAGCGTGCCGTGGCCGANGGCCGCTTCCGCGAAGACCTCTACTATCGCCTGAGCACCGTGCAGATAGCCATCCCGCCACTNCGCGACCGCGGGGGNGATATCCTGCTGCTGGCCAGAAAATTCGCGGCCGACTTCGCCGACCGCTACCACACGCCGCCCATCACCCTGAGCGACGCCGCTCGCGCCCTGCTTCAGCGCTACCGCTGGCCGGGCAACGTGCGCCAGCTCAAGAACGTGATCGANCAGGCAGCCCTATTCGAGGCCGGCACCGAGGTGCAGGCCGACACCCTTGCCGGCTACCTGCCNGCCGGAAGCACCGTGATGACCCCGGCCGTGACGCAGNGGCCCGAAGCCCACAGCTACGAGCGNGAGCGCGATATGCTCCTGGGCCTGATCATGCGCCTGCAGGGCGACATCCGCGAGCTGCAGCGCCGCCTCGACGACGAAGCCGCAACCACGGCCACGACAGCCACCGACCCCTTCGTGGAGGTGCCGGGCGCGCTGCACCACCACCATCTGCCCGTGAAAATCGACGAGGTGACACACGTGGATCTNTCGCCGGCCACCCGCGAGGCCACNTCCCTCGACGACACCGAGCGCCGGGCCATCGAAGACGCCCTGGAGCGCAACCTGGGGCGCCGCAAGGCCGCCGCCGCCGACCTGGGCATAAGCGAGCGCACCCTTTACCGCAAAATNAAGGAATATGGCCTCGAATAGAATACGCATCCCGCGCNTCCTGCGCCCGCTCGCTATCGTGCTGCTGCTCGTGGCCGGAGCCTTGCCCGCGTGCAAGATAAGCTANACGTTCAACGGTTCGCCCATCGACTATTCGGTGTATCGCACGGTGCGCGTGTCGCAGTTTCCCATCCGNGCGGCGCTGGTGTATCCGCCNCTGCAGCAGATGTTTGAGAATGAATTGCTCGATTATATCACNCGCAATACGCGCCTGCAGACCACCGACGGCGCCTCCGACCTGGAGCTCGAAGGCGAAATCACGGGCTACAGCCTCACGCCACAGGCCGTGACNGAAAACGCCTACGCCTCGCAGACGCGCCTCACCATCACCGTGCGCGTGAAGTACACCGACAACAAGAACGACAAGAAGAACGTGGACCAGTCGTTCAGCGCCTACCGCGACTTCGACGCCTCGCTCATGCTCACCGACGTGCAGGACGAGCTGTGCGAGCAGATATCGGAAGAACTCGTAAACCTTATTTTCAACGCCACACTCGGCGACTGGTAATGACTNCCGGCAAAGCACTACAGACCGCAGCCGCCCACCCGGGCGAAGACCTCACGCANGAAGCGCGCCAGAGCCTGGCGCTGGCCCTGGACAGCCACCCCTACTTTGCGCTGGCGGCATCTCTGCTGCTGCCGGCCGAGGACGACCNCAGCCCCGAAGCCGAAGCCGCCCGCGCCCGCGTGGCGGTGCTCACGGCCGACAAATCCGCCCTGGCAGCCCTGGCNGCTCCNGCCGGCGAGAATCCCGCGCTCTTCTATCCGCCCGTGCCGGAGCCCGNGCCCATCACCACGGGCAACGCCATCGACACNTTCCTCGACACCTACGGCCACACATCGCCGGAGGAGGAGGCCCTGCTGGAGANACTGATTTTCAACCCCGTGCCCGACTATGCCGACGTGCTCGCCGCCGANGCNGCCGGCAGCGATGGCCCGTTGCCACCGCCGCTCACGCCCCAGGACGCCCTGATAGACGCCTTCCTGGGCAAGAACAGCGCGCCCGCGGCCGCNCCGGAACCCGAACCCGAGCCTGAACCCGAACCCAAGATCGAACCCGAGCCCACAGCTGCGCAGCCCGATACCACGCTGAGCGAGAGCCTGGCGCGCATCTTCATCAGCCGGGGCAGCTACGAACGCGCCCTTGAGGTGCTCACAGCCCTGGCCGAGAATACAACGGCCGAGGCAAACCCCTTCATTGAAGACCAGATGCGCTACCTGCGCCGCCTCATAGCACTCAAAGCAAAATGATGAGATACCTGCTGCCTCTGCTCCTGCTGCTCGTGGCCACGGCCTGCAGCGACGATTCCCGCTTCACCGTGAANGGCACGATGGAGGGAGCTCCCACCACGAATCTGCGCTTCTGCTACTACAACGGCGACGCNTTCGTGCAGGGCCTCACGGNCGTGCGCGACGGCGAGTTCAACTTCGGCGGACGCACCCGCGAGCCGGCCATGATNGAGCTCTTCGACAACGAATACCGCCCTCTGGGCAGGCTCTACGCCGCCAACGGCGACGAAATCACATGCCACGTGGACCCGGCCAACCAATACCGGCTCACGGCCTCGGGCAACCGGGANCTNGAACGCTGGACGCGCTGGCTCAACGACCANGCCGGCCGGCTGCTGATACAGCGCGAGGCCGACTCGCTGGTGGAAGCCTACGTGGCTGCCCACAGGGACGATGTGGTGAGCACGCTGCTNGTGGTGACGATGGCCGATGCNTCNACGCCGCGCGGGCTGCACCGCGCCGATTCGCTTATGAGCCTGATAGAGCCGGCGGCGCGCCCCATGGCCATCACCGGCAGNTTCAACGCCATGATAGAGGCAGCCCTGCAGGGCCCCGAAGCGCGCCTGCACGACTTTGCGGCGCATATCTACAAAGAAGGCCGCGACACGGTGCGCATAAGCTCGCAGCCGCTGTGGCTCGTGACGGTGAGCGCCGACGGTNCCGACCGGCGCGACAGCCTGCTGCCGCTGCTGCGNGAGCTTGAGGGGCGCAAGGCCGCTCCGGCCATCCTGGATATATCGGTGGATATGGACACGCTNGCGTGGCGCCGCGTGGTGCGCCGCGACAGCGCGCAGTGGANGCAGGCCTGGATTCCCGGCGGCACGGCTGCTCCCGGGCTCGACAGCCTGGCCATCCCGGTGCTTCCNTTCTATATCGTGGCCGACTCCACAGGGCGCCAGTTGCTGCGCGCGTCCACGCCGGCCGCNGTGCNCGCCGGGCTCAAGAAGCTTTAAGCTCAGCCTTTTCTACCAAAATCGGCGGGGATTTCGCCCCACTTCTCGGTGTCCCATTTGAGGATGGGATTGGTGATGGTGTGGGTGGCGATCCATGCGTTGGCGCGGTCGAGGATATCCATGAGCCGGCCGTTTGTGGCGGTGCGTCGCACGGTTGTGCGCGAATGCCGCGCGCGTATCCATGCCTGCGCCGTGCGCGAATCCGAATAGATGGGCGTGGCCGGCAATCCCATGCGNGCCAGCAAAGCCGCGGCGTGGATAATGGCAAGGTATTCGCCGATGTTGTTGGTGCCGTCGGCCAGCGGCCCCACGCGGAANAGCTCCACTCCGGAGCTCACCCACACGCCGCGATATTCCATCGGGCCCGGNTTGCGCGAGCACGCGCCGTCCACGGCGAGCGCGTCGAGGCGAATCTCGGGAATAGCTTCGTAGTTGATATGCTCGGCNCGGCGCGAGGCTATGGTGCGGAAAATATCGAGGTCGCTGCCCGGGCCGCGGCGGAATGCGGCCACGGCATCGTCGGGCGACGAGAAAGCCTTGAAGCGTGCGCCCGGGAAGCCTTTCACCTGCTCTTCGCATTCCTCCCAGGTGTCGTAGACGCCGGGAGCGTGGCCTTCCCACACCACGTAGTAGCGGCGGACTCTGGATGGTGCGCTCATGACAGTTGCAGGAAAATGTTGATATCGACGCTGCGCATGCCCAGGATGCGCGCGATGCGTTCGTTCACGGGTTTGCCCAGGAAGGTATAGGCCGCCGCGCGCAGGCCGGGCTTGAGGCGCAGGGCATTGGCGGCGCCGTCGCATGTGATGATGTCGGCAAGCATCATGAGCATGGTGTTGCTCAGGGCCATGGCCGCGGTGCGCGCCACGGCGTTGCCGGCATTGACGTAGCAGAGACGCATGGGGCAGTCGGGGGCGGTATCGGCAGGGCTCGCCATGGCCAGATCCACCTGTGGGAGCGAGGGAATGGCAGGCCGCGTGCTTCCGGAAATGTCGAAGCACACCACGCCCCGCTTCATGCCGGCCACGGCCTCCGGGGCGAGCTCCACCCGGGGGTGTGTGGCAGCCACCACCACGATATCGGCCGAGCGGAGGGCTCCGTCGAGCACGCGCGGGTGCAACGCCGAGCACACCACGCCCGGGCCGAGCTCCAGCTGAGCCGCGCGGAGACTGTAGACGTCGTTGTCGAACATTCTCACCATCGCTCCCAGGCCTATGGCCGAGCGGGCTGCGGCGCGCGCCGCCAGGTCGGAACCCACGATGGTGACCTCGCAGGGCACCACGCCGGAGATGCCGCCCAGGAGTATGCCCTTGCCGTGCACCGCATCGGCCAGCAGCGACGATGCGATGGCTATGGCTGCGCGGCCGTCGATTTCGTGGAGGATGTCGGCAAAGGGTCGATGAGCGCCGTCGTCGGCCACGAGGTCGAGTGCGAGAGCTATCACATGCTTCTCCAGGAGGATGCGCAGGGCGGCAGCATCCTGGCGCGCCGGGTGGAAAAGGGTCATCACCATGGCGCCGCGGCGCAGCATGCGCGCATCGGGAGCCGAGAGAGCCGGCAGATGCAGCACGATGTCGCAGGCCATGGCGTCGCGCCGCTCCACAATCTCCACGCCCTGAGAGGCGTAGGCCGTGTCGGGGTAATGGATGCCCGTGGCTGCTCCGGCCTGCATCCGCAGCCTGAAGCCTCGGGCCACAAGGGCCCCGGCAGCTTCGGGTGTGAGCGGAAAACGGCGCTCGGCCATGCTTTCGCTGGCAGGCAGGCCTATAGATATGGACCGGGCCGAGGTGGCCACGGCCAGTAGTTCTTCGAGGGGGGTGGGTGCCGGCATAGTGTTGTGATTTTGAATGGTTTATTGAGGGTGGCGGGCCGATATGGCCTATATGCCGAATAAGGCGCGGAAACGCTCCACGGCAGCGGCCACGGCCGGAGCATCGTCGAGCTCCGTGGAGTCGAAGGTGGCGTGGGCGCGTGCGTAGTGGGGCGTGCGCGCGGCGAGCAGTGTTTCAAACCACGGACGCAGCTCGCCGCGCTCGATGGCGCGGTCGGCTGCCGGGCGCTTGCCGCGGGCCTCGACGAGGCGCTGCAACGAGCGCTCTACCGAGGCCTGGAGCCACACCACGGTGCCTCCGGCAAGCATCAAGTCCATATTGCGGCCGTGGCACGGAGCGCCGCCGCCGGTGCTCACCAGGAGCACGCCGCCGTCGCCGCCGCGCATCGCCGCTGCGGCCTCTACGGCTTCGGCCTCCATGCGCCTGAACTCAGGCTCGCCGCGCAGGGCCATGAGCTGCGCCACCGACATGCCGGCGCGCTGCTCCACGAGCTCGTCGAGGTCGAGGCAGCAGGCAGCTCCGGCGGCCTCAAGAGCACGCGCGAGCGTGGACTTGCCGCAAGCCGGCATGCCCACGAGAAATATCACGCGGCGCGAGTCCAATCAGTCGCGCTTCTGAAGAATGTCGCGGATCTCGGTGAGGAGCTGCTCCTGGGTGGGACCTGCGGGTTCCTCGGCAGCTTCGACCACTTCTTCCTTCTTCTTCAGCTTCATAATGGCGCGGATGAGCAGGAAGATGCAGAAAGCGATGATGAGGAAGTCGAGAATAGACTGGATGAAAGCGCCGTAGCCGATGGCCACCTCGGCCACCTCGGTGCCGGCGGCATCCACGGTAGCTTCCTTGAGCACCCACTTGAGCTCGTTGAAATTCACGCCGCCCGTGAGCAGGCCCACCGCGGGCATAATCACCTGGCTCACCAGCGAAGTGACGATAGCGCCGAAAGCGCCGCCGATTACAACACCCACAGCCATGTCGACAACATTGCCGCGCATCGCAAACTCTTTAAAATCGGAGAAAAATTTTCCCATGATGAATGATACAATTAATAACGTGATGCAAATTTAGCAATTCCAACAGAATAATCGCCCAAAATGTTCGCAATTTATTGAAAATTCGGATCGCGGAGGACATTATTTTATAAAAAGCGGGATTAAGTTTTGAGAATTAGAAATTTATGTGTATCTTTGCGCGATATTTTGAGAACCAACATAAAGTCTCACCCATTAATTAAACCCTAATTTATTAACCCTTTAATGGCAGAACTTAAAAATTCCCCCATCGAAGATTTCGATTGGGAAGCCTTTGAAAAAGGCGAAACCGCCGGTGAAAAGACTCGCGAAGAGCTCACCCGCACCTACGACGAAAGCCTCAACACCGTGAAAGACAACGAGGTGATTGAAGGCACTATCATCGCTCTGAACAAGCGTGAAGCCGTTGTGAACATCGGCTACAAGAGCGACGGTATCATCCCCATGAATGAATTCCGCTACAACCCCGACCTGAAGGTGGGCGACGTGGTAGAGGTGTTCATCGAAAACCAGGAGGACAAGAAAGGCCAGCTTATCCTCTCCCACAAGAAGGCACGCGCAGCCCGCAGCTGGGACCGCATCAATGCCGCTCTGGCCAACGACGAAGTGATCAAGGGCTACATCAAGTGCCGCACCAAGGGCGGTATGATCGTGGACGTCTTCGGTATCGAGGCCTTCCTGCCCGGCTCGCAGATCGACGTGAAGCCCATCCGCGACTACGACATGTTTGTGGGCAAGACCATGGAATTCAAAGTTGTGAAGATCAACGAAGAATTCAAGAACGTGGTAGTGAGCCACAAGGCCCTCATCGAGGCCGAGCTTGAGGCTCAGAAGCGCGAGATCATCAGCAAGCTCGAAAAAGGTCAGGTGCTTGAAGGCACCGTCAAGAACATCACCAGCTACGGTGTGTTCATCGACCTGGGCGGCGTAGACGGCCTGATCCACATCACCGACCTGAGCTGGGGCCGCGTAAGCCATCCCAGCGAAGTGGTGGAACTGGACCAGAAGCTGAACGTGGTGATCCTCGACTTCGACGACGAGAAGAAGCGCATCGCCCTGGGCCTGAAGCAGCTTCAGCCCCATCCCTGGGACGCTCTGAACCCCGACCTGAAAGTGGGCGACCACGTGAAGGGTCGCGTAGTCGTTCTGCCCGACTACGGTGCATTCGTGGAAATCGCTCCCGGCGTGGAGGGTCTGATCCACGTGAGCGAAATGAGCTGGAGCCAGCACCTGCGTGCCGCTCAGGACTTCATGAAGGTGGGCGACGAGGTAGAGGCCGTGATCCTCACCCTCGACCGCGAAGACCGCAAGATGAGCCTGGGTATCAAGCAGCTGAAGAAAGATCCCTGGGAAGACATCGAGGTGCGCTACCCCATCGGCAGCCGCCACACCGCCAAGGTGCGCAACTTCACCAACTTCGGTGTGTTCGTTGAAATCGAAGAGGGTGTAGACGGCCTGATCCACATCAGCGACCTGAGCTGGACCAAGAAGATCAAGCACCCCAGCGAATTCACCCAGATCGGTGCCGACATCGACGTGGAAGTTCTCGCTATCGACAAGGACAACCGTCGTCTGAGCCTCGGCCACAAGCAGCTGGAGGAGAACCCCTGGGAAGTGTTTGAAAACATCTTCACCGTGGGCAGCGTTCACGAAGGCACCATCGTGGAGATGCTCGACAAGGGCGCTATCATCGCCCTGCCCTATGGCGTTGAAGGCTTCGCCACTCCCAAGCACCTCGTGAAGCAGGACGGCACTCAGGCCCAGGTGGACGAGAAGCTGAACTTCAAGGTGATCGAATTCAACAAGGATGGCAAGCGCATCTTCCTGAGCCACAGCCGCATCTTCGAGGATGAGGCTCGTGCCGAGAAGAATGCCGAGCGTCGCGCCAAGCGTGCTTCGCGTCCTGCCAAGCAGCAGGAAGAGGCCAGCGTGGCTACTCCCGCTATCGAGAAGACCACCCTCGGCGACATCGAAGCTCTCGCTGCCCTGAAGGAAAAGCTCTCGAAGTAATCGAGGTTTCCTGAAACTGATACGGCGCACTCCGGATTTTCCGGGGTGCGTTGTTTTTTTTGTGGATTCATTGCATCTCATGCGGCAGGGTTCGCCGAGTGCTTGGCGGCATATTAAAAAATGTCAAAATGGCGGAGCGGGTGCGGAAAAGACGGCAAGATTGCCTAAATTTGTAAGGTTATGCGAAAGATTGTATTCATTATATATATATTGGCGGTAGCCGTGGCTGCGCACGCGGCACAACCCACCGGGGCACGTGCCGCCCTGGGCAAGCCTGATCTGGAAGCCATCCGCGCGGCGAGCGTGGACGAGCATTCGCAGTACTACTACCCCACGCTGATGCGTGCTTTTCTGCGCAACGACACGTCGATGACCAGCACGGAGTATCAGTATCTCTATTATGGCACTCTGTTTCAGGAGGATTTTGACCCCTACAGGCAGCCCGTGCACCCGGAGAAGCTGGAGGCGCTGGCACCTCTCTTCGGCAAGGACAATTTGTCGCGCGCCGAGCGTCAGCGTATTCTCGATTATGCAATCGAGGCTGTGGACGACGATCCGATGAATCTGCGCCAGATCAACAACCGCATCTATGGCTATGAGCAGAAGGGCAATACCAATCTGGCACGCATCTGGCAGAATAAGCTCAACCACCTGCTGCTGGTGATCGCAGCGAGCGGCACGGGCGCCGATAAGGAGAATGCCTGGATCGTGGTGTCGCCGCAGCATGAGTACGATGTGCTCAATTTCAAGGGTATCAAGGCTGTGGGCCATAATTTTGAGCCGCCATACTATGATTATATAGAGGTGGAGCACTCGGATAAGCAGCCGGCCGGCTATTATTTCGATATCCGGGAGCTGCTGAAGCAATATTATCTGAAGCATCCTTCCGAGCTGGAAGAGACGGAATAAAGTCCTTAAAGTCCTTAAAGACCTTAAGGACTTTTTTTTCATGGTATAGGCGCGATTGTGGCAATTGCGGCGGGAAGGGTTTCGTAACTTTGCAGAAAATTCACATCTATAAATGTTTTCTGCAATGAGAAAGATCAATGAAATTATCGTACACTGCACGGCCACGCCGGCAGGACGGGAGGTGACGGCGGCCGAGGTGGACCGCTGGCATCGCGCGAGGGGATTTGAACGTATAGGTTATCACTTCCTTGTGGGGCTGGACGGCACAGTGGAGACGGGGCGCCCGGTGGAGGTGGCCGGCGCCCACTGCAAGGGCCGGAATATGACGAGCATAGGCGTGGCCTACGCCGGCGGCCTGGATGCGCAGGGGCACCCGGCCGACACGCGCACGCCCGAGCAGCGGCGTGCGCTCATAGAGCTGATATCCGCTCTGCTCCGCCGCTTTCCGGGAGCGCGCGTGCACTCCCACCGAGATTTTGCGGCCAAGGCATGCCCTTGCTTCGACGCCACCACCGAATATTCCCGGCTATGAGAAGGGCCTCGATTACTGCGGCCGCGCTCCTTGCCATGGGTGCGTGCCGCACGGCCCGCAGCGTGCAGGCGGCAGAGGATATGGCCATTGAAGTGCGCAGCGTGGAGGCTCTGCGCCTCGACAGCGTGCAGGAATGGCTGGTGGTGGAGCTGGAGCAGCCACGCATCACCCTGCTGCGCGACAGCGTGGTGGAGCTGCGCGCCTCTGCTGCAAAGGCCGCGAGGCGCGTGGAGCGCAGGAGCACGATGGCCGAGGCGGCTACCGACAGCTCGGCGCGCCACGCCGTGGTGGTATCTGAGCTGCCTCAGCCGCCGGGCGGCAAGGCGCGGAGCAAGTGGCGGATGTGGCTGGCGGCTGCCTGCGCCGCCGCCTTCATTGCCCTATCATGGCGAGGAATTCGTCTTCGCCGATGACGGGGATACCCAGTTTCTGCGCCTTTTCGAGCTTGGCCGGTCCCATATTGGCGCCGGCCAGCACATAATCGGTCTTTTTGGAGATGGAGCCCACGTTGCGGCCGCCGTTGCTTTCGATGAGTGCCTTGTAGTCGTCGCGGCTGTGGCGCTCAAACACGCCGCTGATCACGAACGACTTGCCGCCCAGCACGTCGCTCACCTCGGCCGGGTCGCGCTCGGGCACGGCCATGCGCACGCCGGCCGCGCGCAGGCGCTCGACGATGGAACGATTGACGGGAGCGGCAAAGTAGTCGACGATGGAGCGGGCGATGCGCGGCCCCACGTCTTCAATGCCCGTGAGCTCCGTCTCGGTCATGGCCATGAGGCGGTCGATATTGCCGGCGGTGCGGGCCACTTTCTTGGCCGTGGTCTCGCCCACATAGGGAATCGACAGGGCATAGACCACGCGCTCGAATGGCACCTGCTTGCTGGCCTGCACGCCCTGCACGATGCGCTCGGCGCCCTTGCGGGCGATGCCGTCGAGGGTCATGAGCGAGTCGACGGTGAGGTCGTAGAGGTCGGCGATATTGCCCACGAGCCCCGAGGCAAACAGCGTGGCTGCCGTCTCCTCGCCGATGCCGTCGATATTCATCATGCGGCGCCCCACATAGTGCTCCACGCGGCCCGTGATCTGCGGCACGCAGCCCCACTTATTGGGACACACCCACGATGCCTCTCCCTCCACGCGCACGAGCGGCGTGCCGCACGCCGGGCAGTGGCTCACGAACGCCACCGGAAGCGCTCCGGGCTGCCTTGCCGAGCGGTCGACGTCGACGATCTTGGGGATTATCTCGCCGCCCTTCTCTACGTAGAGCATATCGCCCTCGTGCACGTCGAGCTGGCGCATGATATCCTCGTTGTGCATGGATGCGCGCTTCACCACCGTGCCGCTGAGGAGCACGGGCTCAAGATTGGCCACGGGGGTGATGGTGCCCATGCGGCCCACGTCGAACGACACCGACAGCAGGCGCGTGCATGCCCTCTCGGCGGCGAATTTATAGGCTATGGCCCAGCGGGGGCTCTTGGCCGTGAAGCCCAGGTTGAGCTGCTGGCGCAGCGAGTCGACCTTGAACACGAGGCCATCCGTGGCCACGGGCAACTCCTTGCGCTCGCGGTCCATGCGCGTGATGTAGGCCTCCACCTCGGCCGAGGAATAGAGGCGCGTCATGCGGTCGCTCACGCGGAATCCCCACGAGCGCGCCGCCTGCATGTTTTCGTAGTGGGTGTCGAAGGGCAGATTGTCGCCCAGGAGATAATACAGATAGGCATCGAGGCCCCGGCGCGCCACCTCGGCGGGATTCTGGAGCTTGAGGGTGCCGGCGGCGGCGTTGCGCGGATTGGCGAAGAGCGGTTCCTCGTTGAACGCGCGCTCCTCGTTGAGGCGCTCGAAGGCGCTCCACGGCATCACGATCTCGCCGCGAATCTCGAAGAAATCCGGCCATCCCTCGCCGCGCAGCTCCAGAGGGATGCTGCGGATGGTCTTGACGTTGTCGGTCACAACGTCGCCGCGGGTGCCGTCGCCGCGGGTGACGGCGCGCACCAGGCGGCCGTGCTCGTAGATGAGCGATATACCCGTGCCGTCGAATTTGAGCTCGCCCACCACGGCAGGCTCCTCGCCCATGAGGGCCGTGCGGGTGCGTTCGAGCCACTGGTCCACCTCGGCAGGGCTGTAGGTATTGGCCAACGAGAGCATGGGATAGATGTGCTCCACCTGCTCAAAGCCCTTCGACAGGTCGCTGCCCACGCGATGCGTGGGCGAGAGCGGGTCGTCCAGCCCGGGGTGCTCCAGCTCCAGCGCCTCAAGCTCGTGCATGAGGGCGTCGAATTCGCGGTCGGAAATCTGCGGGTCGTTTTCGACGTAGTAATGATAGTTGTGCTCGTTGAGCAGGTGGCGCAGCTGCGCCACGCGTTCCTTGGGATCGCTCATATATTATGAAGGAGTATTTTTTGCAAAAATAGCACATCGCGGCCAAAGGCGCAAGCACGCAGGCGAAAAAACGGGGCGCCGGCGAAGGCTTTGCGGCGATAATTTTGTAATTTTGCATATATGATGAAACTTCTCCTATCCTGCCTGCTGATACCGGCCTGCTTCGTGCAGGCATGGGGCGCGAAGCACACTTCGCCGAGAGACAGCGTGCAGCACGATGTGTTTCGCGACACGGTGCTGCACGAGGTGTTTCGCGACACCGTGGTCCCCGGTTCCATGCCGCCCGTGGAACTGGATATTATCACATATCACAACTTTGGCTATACCACCGTGGGCTACCAGATAACGCTGCGTAACACCGAGCTGCAGATCAACGACGTGGAGCTATATGCCGGCCCTTCGGGCCATAAGCTCAACACTCTGCAGCCCTTTTCGCTGCATGCCGGCGACTCCACCGAGCAAAACAGGATAGACAGGCTGAGGATATGGAACACATTTCCTTTCGACACGCTGTGTCCCGGCACCGACTCGCTGGTGCTCCTCACCGACCGCGGCAATTTAACGCTGTATCTGGGCGAGGAACGCAGGCGCGAAGTAGCCCTGAAGGAACAGCAGAAGGCTTTCGACCTGTCGATGAACGAGAAGGATAGCCGCTACATGCTGTGGATTTCGTTGCTGGCGGCCCTGCTGCTGGCGGCAACGGCTGTGGCCATAGGCCTGAGCCTGCGCGCCAGGCGGCGCCGCAACGAGATGGTGAACAATCTTTTCATCCTCTCCTCCGAGAACGAGCGCATCAACTCCGAGATGAGCGCCACCTTGCAGAACCTTTTCAAGCAAAAATTCGAGACGCTCAACAAGCTGTGCTTCGAGTATTTCGAGAAGGGCGAGTCGCCGGCGCTGCGAAAGAGCATCTACAACGAAGTGGAGAAGGAAATCCTCAAGCTGCGCCAGCCCGCCGAGCTGGCACGGCTGGAAGAGTCGCTGAACCTATACTGCGACGGTATCATGGCGCGTGCCGACGAGCAGCTGCCTGCCCTGACGGCTGCCGAGCGCACGCTGCTGATATATCTTTTCTCGGGCCTATCGGCGCGCACGATATGCGTGCTATGCGACATCGAAATCAAGGCCTACTACATGCGCCGCTACCGCCTGAGGAATAAAATCCTGGCGAGCGACGCTCCCGACAAGGCTTTTTTTGCCGAAAACATGTAGGGGTAGAGAGCCACGGGCCACCTGTAGACAAACTGCGGCCCATCGCCCTGCACAAAGCACTGGATTGCACGCCATTGCAGACGGTGCTGTGGAATACTCCGCGGCGCCCGTGTATTGAAAAAACCACTTTTTAGGGGGAACTTTGCGGCATAAAATCCAAATATTATGAAGCCGCAAACCACATTACTATTTCTATTGACGGAGCTCATGCTCCATGCCAATCCTGCCGCCGCCGACTCGGCGCGCACCGCGCTCAACGAGCTCGTGGTGGTGGGCAAAAAGGTGGAGGTGAAGGAGCAGGGCCGCAACCTCACGATCACCAACATCAAGGGCAGCGATCTGGCCTCGGCCGGAACGATTCTCGACATGATGCAGTGGACGCCGGGCGTGATGCTCGATGCCATGGGCAACCTCACGGTAACGGGCGCCGAGGGTTCTCCACTCATCTATATCAACGGCGTGAAGCAGACCGATAGAACCAAGATGGAACTTATATCGTCCGCCCTGGTGAAAAAAATCGAAGTGATCAGGGATCCGGGCGCGGAATATCCCACCGGCACGACGAGCGTGATACGCATCACCACATCCGTGCCGTTGCAGGACCTCATAGGCGTGAACGTGATTGACCAGCTGCGGGTGTTTCGCCGCGTGTCGAACGGCACCACGGCCAACGCCTTCGGCTCCCTGGGCAAAGTAGACTTCGCCGCCTCGGCGAGCTTCAACGCAGGCAATTCGCGCCAGAGCGCATCCTACACCGAGACCATCATCGACAAGAGCGGCGACGTGCTGCGCCACAACGCCACCGAGCATCAGGACTTCAGTCATTCCCGCCGCTGGAATTGGATGGCCGGCGCCACCTGGCATATCACGAAGGACGACGACCTGCAGATAGAATACTCGGGAGGCAACTCGACGATGAACCGCACCTTTGCCAACGACCGCCTCACGGCCGCCGGCAGCGAGGCGCCCGAGGCCATGAGCTACGAATCGCACAACCGGAAGACACCCACAAACCACACCCTGCTGGGAGCCTACACGCGCTCCATAGGCGAGTCGACGCTCACCCTCACGGCCACCTACAACTTCAAGAAATCCCACAACGAGGAAGACGTCTACCTTATGCCTCAGGCAGCCTTGCACCAGACCAACCTGAGCGACTCGCGCTCCGATCTCTGGACCCTTCAGGGCGAATATGCATGGAGCTTCGGCGGCAAGGACAGCCAGACCGCCGGCGTGTACGGCGGCCGCTCAAGCAACACCTCCGGCACGGATTTCACCTTCACGGGGCTGCAGAACGTCAATTCCTCGGTGGGATGGACCGAGATGTACTACTCGTCGAGATTCGACCTGTTCAAGTGTGCCGTCACCGCCGGCCTGCGCGGCCGCTGGGAGCACCAGAGCAGCGAGAGCTACCTCAACGGCACCCTTGAGAAGTACTCCAAATCGTATTTCAATCTCGTGCCCAATCTCTCGATATGGCACAGATTTTCGAAGAATCTGGGGGTAAACCTCAGCTACAAATACCGCTATTCGCTGCCAAGCTTCTCGCAGCTGCGGCCGTCAATGACCTTGAACGACCTCATTTTCTACGAAACGGGCAACCCCGCACTGAAGATACCTCGCAGCCATTACGTGGCGCTGGTGTTCAACATCAGGTCGTTCATGGTGGCCGCGGAGTATATCTACCGCATCAACGAAATAATGGATATCACCACGCCCATAGAGGGCAGCGACTACTTTCTGGTGAAGCCCATCAATATGTCGGGCAACTACCGCATGTCGCTGGAGCTGTCGTACAACCTCAACCTGGGTAGCAAATTCAGGCTGTATGCCTTCGGCACCGTGACGCAAGCCCACAATCAATATTACTATGCCGACGAGCTCTCCCGGCGCGATAATCTCTCGGCCTCGGTATATCTCAACGGAAGCTGGAGCCTGCGCAGGAATCTGAGCGTATTCGCCACGGCCGGCTACTGGTCGCCCACGCTGGTGGATAATCTGCGCACAGGGGCGAGCTGCAACATTTCCTTCGGCGGCAACCTGAGCCTGCTCAAGTCGAAGCTCAACCTGCGCCTGGCCGTGAACGACCTGCTGCGGCGCAGCGTCACCCCGAACTGGACGTCGTGGTCGCCCAATCTGAGGCAGACGCGCATCAACCGCTACGACACCCGCGGCGTGACTCTGACGGCCACCTACCGCTTCACGATGCCCAAGCGCAAATATTCGTCGATAGACAACGCCGACGACTACGACCGGATGTAGACGGCCATATATTGGTGGCCAAGGGCGCTTATGAATCCTCATAAGCGCCCTTGTGCATATCGTCTTGCGAGTGGCGGTTATTTGAGCTTGTCGGCGAGGCCGTGCACCTTGTCGGCGAGGGAGTCGAGGACGTCGGCACCGCGCTCCATGAGGTTGGAAGCTCCTGAGGCGATGGTCTGCTTGGCGCGATTGAGGGTGGAATCCGGGTCGTTCTGCTGCTCGGCCACGGTGTCTTTGACGTTCTGGATCGTGGAAGTGATTTTTTCCTTGGCTCCGGCCACTGCGTCGGCAGCCTGTTCCTTGATGCTCTGTGCCTGCTCTTCGGCGGCCACCTTTGCTGCGTCGGCCGATACCTGAGCCGCAGCTTTCGATACTTGTGCGGCAGCCTGCGCAGCTGCCTGAGATACTTGTGCGTTCATATTGAGGAGAGTTTTGATTATGCTAAGAGAACACCGTAAGGCAGGGATAAGTTTTAAGTTTTACAATATTTTCGTAACTTTGTGGTCTAAATTCTGATTTGATATGGCACAAAAACCGTCTATACCCAAGGGTACGCGCGACTTTGGGGCTGCCGAAATGGCACGGCGCAACTATATTTTCGATACAATCCGCGATGTGTTCAGGCTCTATGGCTTCCGCCCCATCGAGACTCCGGCAATGGAGAATCTATCGACGCTCATGGGCAAATATGGCGAGGAGGGCGACAAGCTGCTGTTCAAGATCCTGAACAGCGGCGACTGGACACGCGGCGTGGACCCCGCGATGGTGGAGGCAGGCGAGGCCGCCCGGCTCACGTCGAAGGTGAGCGAGAAGGGCCTGCGCTACGACCTCACGGTGCCTTTCGCACGCTTTGTGGTGCAGCACCGCGCCGAGCTGCAGATGCCTTTCAAGCGCTATCAGATACAGCCCGTGTGGCGTGCCGACAGGCCGCAGAAGGGCCGCTACCGCGAGTTCTATCAGTGCGACGCCGACGTGGTGGGCAGCGATTCGCTGCTCAACGAGATAGAGCTGCTGAACCTGGTGGATGAGGTGTTTGCACGCCTGGGTATCCGCATCACCATCAAGCTCAACAACCGCAAGGTGCTGGCCGGCATAGCCGAGCACATAGGCGAGCCCGACAAGCTGGTGGACATCACCACGGCCATCGACAAGATCGACAAGATAGGCATGGACGCCGTGTGCGCCGAACTGGCCGAGCGCGGCATCGCCCCCGCGGCAATCGAGGCCCTGAAGCCCATCCTGGCCATAAGCGGCTCGCTGGACGAGCGCCTCGCGGCACTCGACAAACTACTGGCGGGCAACGAGACCGGCACCGCGGGCGTGGCCGAGCTGCGCACCGTGATTGATGGCGTGCGCGCCACCGGGCTGCGCGCCGAGCTGGACCTGGACGTGTCGCTGGCACGCGGTCTCAACTACTACACCGGCACCATCATCGAGGTGAAGGCGCGCGACGTGGCCATAGGCAGCATCACGGGCGGTGGCCGCTACGACAATCTCACGGGCGTATTCGGTATGCCCGGACTCTCGGGCGTGGGCATCAGCTTCGGCGCCGACCGCATCTACGACGTGCTCAATGCGCTCGACCTTTACCCCGCCGAGGCCGGAAACAGCACCCGCGTGATTTTCCTGAACATGGGAGCCGCCGAGGCCGCCGCTGCGCTGCGCGACGCCATGGAGCTGCGCCGCGCCGGCGTGGCCGCCGAGGTGTATCCCGACGCCGCCAAGATGAAGAAGCAGATGACCTATGCCGACGCGCTGGGCATTCCCTTCGTGGCCATCATAGGCGAGGAAGAACTGGCCGAGGGCACCATCACGCTCAAGAATATGGCCACAGGCGAGCAGAAACGCGTGACCCCGGGGCAGGAACTCATTGAAGCGCTGGCGTAATGGCAGTGATAATCAACATAGAGACGTCGACCGACGTGTGCTCGGCGGCTCTCACGGCCGAGGGGCAGATTCTCACCCACTACGAAGACTTCGGCGGCCGCAACCATGCGGCGCTCATCAGCGACTACGTGAAGGGGTGCCTCGACTTCGCAGCCGAGCANGAGATACGGCCCGAGGCCGTGGCCGTGTCGCTGGGCCCCGGNAGCTACACCGGCCTGCGCATAGGCATGAGCGAGGCCAAGGGGCTGGCCTACGCCCTGGACGTGCCCCTGATAGGCGTGAACACGCTGGAACTGATGGCCTCGCGCGTGATGTTTTCGACGCTCGACATCGACCCCGATACNATATTCGTGCCCATGATAGACGCCCGGCGCATGGAAGTTTACACCGCGGCCTACGACTTCGGGCTGCAAGCGCTGCTTGAGCCTCAGGCCCTTATCCTGGACGAGGATAGCTACGCCGGGCTGCGTGCCACAGGGCGGCCNCTGCTGCTCTTCGGCAACGGCAGCGACAAGGCGNGGGCGCTNCTGGAGGGCAAGCCCGGAGTGGAGTTTGTGCCCGACGTGGTGCCTCTGGCGCTCGACATGGTGGCGCTGAGCGAGCTTCACCATGCCCGCCGCAACTTCCTGGACCTCGCCTACAGCGTNCCCTTCTACCTCAAGGACTTCCAGGCCACCAAGCCCAAGCGACCGTTCTGAGCGGAAGAATCCCGCACAGAGAATCAAGGTCTTATACGTNTTATACGTCTTAAACATCTTATAAGACTTATAAGACTTATAAAACTTATAAGACTTATAAAACTTATAAGACTTATAAAACGCATAGAGGGTGAAGCTAAAGAATTGTACCTTGCGTGGTACAATTTAAATGTTTTATAGCACGTTTGCTGCNGCGGTTGAAAAATCTTTATTATATTTGCAATATGAATAAGTGGATAAAGTGCATATTGCTATTTACTATTGCTGCGGCCATGGCTGCACCGGGGGCCGTGGCGCAGCGGCAGCGCAATTATATCTATCTTTTTGACTGCACGCAGTCGATGCAGCAGCTTGGTATCTGGGACGCAGCCAAAGATGCGCTGCAGAGTACCATCGCGCTGCAGGAGGAGCATCCCGAGGCACAGTTCTCGGTGATACCTTTCCAGGGGCAGAACCACAAGACCTACAGCTTTGAGGCGGGGCAGTTCGGNCGCTACCGCAACGATATNCTNGCAGATTGCGACAAATATATCGGCTCGCTCACCAATACCAATATCGTGGATGCACTGGGCGGCGCTTTCGCGCTTTGCCGCCCCGAGATNGAGAATAATATCTATCTGCTCACCGACGGCACNGANANNANCNANGGTACNAAAGCGGTGGTGGATGCCATAAACCGCTGGTGCAGCAACCACAACAACACGCGGCTATTCTACGTGACCCTCGACCCCAAGGCCGTGGACAAGGATATCAAGGCGGCATGCGACGGCTGCCCTGACGCTTATCTGGTGAACTGCCACAACGGAGTGATACCNCCCATCGCGTATATATCGCCAACGGTGCTCTACGGGAGCGTGATTGAGCTCGACGCGGTNCACACCATCGTGGCCAGCGAGAGCGCGCCGTGCCCGCTGGCAGTGAGCAGCGACGACCCGTTCTTCAAGCCCGTGGCTACCGGTGGCAGCGGCAACTCGCTGCAGCTGCGCTTCGAGCCGCGCCGCGGAATCACCGATACCGACAGCCTCAACGCCATGCTGGCGCCATACACCGACGCCAATGGCAACTACATTTTCAGNATAGATGTGGGCGCATCCGACCCCCGGGCACTCATCGTCGCCAACCCCACGGTGACGGTGGTGATAAGCAACCGGCAGCAGCGGCGNATGAATCTGGTGACGGCCGGATTCGACGAGGTGATCCTGAAGCCCGGTGCCGAGAGCTACGGCGCTTTCCTATGGAGNCCGGCCAAGAATCCGGAACCCGTGGTGATGGACCTGGCGCCGGAGTGCAACGAGGGCGCCCGCGCAGCCGGCAGCAAGGCCATGATGCGCCTGGTGCCGGCCCACGGTCAGGAGGNCGACTTCGCTGTGCTGTTCAACGGNCGCNAGGTGGGGCGCGACNGCACCTTCGAGGTGCAGGCCGGCCGTGACGCCCGCGTGGAAATCCTTTTTGAGCCCGGAGCGGCAGGCGGCAAGCGCTACTTCAGGCTGCAATGCACGGGCACCCGCGATGTGGACGTGCTCAACGGNGTGGCCGTGGACGATGGCGAGGATGCCCTCGACGAGGCGTCGATCGACGTGCGCACCACCTACCACCNCCGCTGGAATCCCCTGGCCACGGTGCTTTTCTGGGCCGGGGNCGCTATCCTTCTGGCACTGGTGCTGTGGTTTGCGGTGCTGAAGCGCTTCTTCTTCCCCTGCTTCAAGGTGGCNGCCATAGAAATCACNGCACCCCGCGGCTACTATGCCCGCAAGAAACTGAAAAAATACCGCGAAGCGCGTCTCACGTCGCGCAACGAGCGGCAGAGCGCGCTGAGCCGGCTGTTCACGGGCNCTGTGCTCATAGTGCGCGACGATACCTGGAGCCCCGCCATAACGCTGCGTCCCGGAACGAAGCGCAGCGTGCGCGCCGCGGTGCGCAACGGCTGGGAATTCGTGCCCTCGGCCACTATGCGGCGCAACGAGAGCTACGACGTGGTCAACTCCACCACCGGGGAGAAAGCACGATTCACAATTGAATAACCTCAACACACTTGATATCATGGCAACTAAAATCCGCAGATCGTTATTTATAGGCCTGGGCGGCACGGGAATGAACACCCTGCTGCACACGAAGAAAATGTTTTACGACACCTATGGCGAGGTGCCCCCGATGGTGGGCTTCCTGGGTATCGACACAGACGGGGGTGTCTACAACAAGTCTCTTCCCGCGGCAGACGGCACACGCATCTCACTATCCACCTCGGAGCAGTTGCCAATAAGCGTGAACAGCCCGAATCAGATATATCTGCGCGACCCCGACAATTACAAATGGCTGCCCAAGTGCAACGTGGGAAGCCTCTCGGCGCTCAACATAGGCGCCGGCCAGATGCGTAGCAACGGCCGCTTCGCCATCACGTTGCATAAGGACGACGTGGCCGCGCGCATCCAGAACAAGATACAGCAGATAAAGAACGCCGCCCACATCGACAATCCCGACTACAGCCTGCTGAGCAACGACCTGGAGGTGCACGTGGTATTCTCGCTGAGCGGCGGCACGGGCTGCGGCACATTCCTGAACGTGGCCTATCTGCTGCGCGAGTTGCTGCCCGATGCCAAGATTTCGGGCTATGCCGTGATGGCCGATGTGTTCCGCGCCATGATGCAAGGCGCGGGCGTAGTGCGGGTGCGTCCAAATGCCTACGGCGCCATCGCCGACCTTGACTTCCTGGCGCATCTCGATCCGGCCGCCGTGCCGGTGGAGCTGCGCTGGCTGCGCAACGGCGACGTGCAGCTCGTGCGCGAGCGGCCCTTCACGGCCTTGTATCTCGTGGACAACCGCAATGCCAACGGCGACACGTTCACGGACGTGAACCAGTTGTGTGAGATGATCTCACTGGCACTTATCACGTCCACCGGACAGCTGAGCGTGGCCACAGCCTCCGTGAGCGACAACGTGGCCAAGGTGATAGGCGACGGCGCCATGGATATCAAGAACAAGAAGGCGTGGGCGGCCGGCTTCGGCGTGAGCGAGATCGTGTTCAACGGTNGGGCGCTGGCCGAGATTTTCCGCAGCAAGGCGCTGATTCAGCTCGTGAACTCGATGCTNAACGGCGGATGCGACGACCCCTCCGTGATGGCGAATGCCTGGATCGACAACACCCGAATACGCGAAAACATGGGCAAGGACGACGTGATCGACTANTTCATGAAGCCCACGCCCGAATTCAACTTCACGGAAATCGACAATCCCGAGAATCCNCTGCCGGAGGCCGACATCTATCTCGACAACCGAGCTGTGGAAAAGAACGANGTGCTGAACACGAAGCTGGACGAGCTCACGGCCCGCGTGCGCACNTCGCTGCGCGACTTCCTGCGCGAGACACTCAACCGCGANTGCGGCGTGTTCCTGGCCGAGAAAATCCTGGGCACGATACGCACGCAGATGGACCTCTGTGCCGCCGAGATGAAAAAGGAAATTTCCGACCTCACCGACGAGCTGCCGCGNCGCCGCGCCGCTCTGGAGACATCGTGCCGCGAACTGGCCGACTGCATGGGCACCTGGTTCAAGAAGGGCAAGAGCCAGCTCATGGAGGACGTGTGCGACGCCGTGCGCNGGNTGGCCGTGCTCAAGCGCGAAATCAAGCGCCGCGAGATGGCCCGCCAGTTCTACAACTCGATGGACAGCATGCTGGGCGAGTTCTACCAGCGTATCAACGTGATTCTGGGCAATCTGCAGGCCGCTTCCACGCGCGCCTCGCAGCAGATTGAAAACACGCGCCAGACTATCGGCGCCACGTCGTTCTTCCAGTTCGACATGGCCGTGGACGAGGTGACGAAAGTGACGTGCTCGCCGCAGCAGGTGAACCTCAACAGCTTCATCCGCACCACNCTGATGCAACAGGGCGGCATTGCCGCGCTGGCCGACATGACCACCGACGAGACCTACGCAGCACTGGCCGGATACTGCGCCAAGCTGCCTGAAGGNGAGGCCTACGAGCGGCGCACCGTGGACGAAGTGCTGCGCCAGATGCCCGCAGCGCAGCGCACCGGGCTGCTGAGCCGCGCCATTTCCAAGTCGCTTCCGCTTTTCACCTACAACTACCGCGGCTACGACGCCGACGTGCGGCAGGCACCGATGGATGCCTTCTACGTGGGCGTGGCCGACGACCGCACCACCTGCCTGCGCGACGGCAATCTCTTCCAGGAGCTCGTGCCCAACGGCTCCAAGGTCGACTTCTCGGGCATCGGTATCAGCGACCGCATCATCATCTACCGCCAGATAGGCGTGCTGCCCGCATTCACGCTCACGGCCATCGACACCTACCAGCCCGAATATCAGCGNTTCGAGAGCGACAAGCCCCACACGTCGCACTGGGATAACGAGATGTGTGAGCGCATGGCACGCGAGCGCTTCTCGCTCTATCCCACCGACAACGTGGACCGCCGCAACGCAATGGGCCTCTGGGTGATGGCGCTGCTCTACGGGCTCGTGAACTACTCCGACGGGCAATACCGCATCAAGAGCCGTGGCCTGGGCGGCCGCCCGCTGAGCGGCTACCGGGTGGCGATGGGCGCTACCCGCAAGGAGGCTTTCGACTTTTTCTGCGACAATCTCGACGTGCTCAAGGCCGAGGTGGAGGCCCACGTGGATGAGCTGGATGTGCCCGGTCCAGACAACCTGATACGACGCACCAACGCCGAGGCACGCCGCCAGGCTCAGGACGGCACCTATCTGCAGGGCCTATCGCAGTGCCCCATACCTGCCGCCGAGATAGAATTCTATCCCGCCGAGGCCGACCTGATCAACAGCGAGCTGGAATACATTCTGGAACTNTAGACGCTCCCGCCGCATGACGCCCGTACTNTTCCTGCACCTGCCGGAAACCGGCGGAAGCATCGCCGCCGCCGTGGAAAACCGGCTGCACCAAGCCGGCAACGAAGCCGTGCGCTGTCTTCCATGCCCCCAGGGGGAGGGAGCGNNGCGCGCCACGGAGCTGCTGCTATCTACGCAGTATGCCGAGCTTATCGACCTCGAAGCCACCGACACCACGCTGCACACCGTGATGCTGCTGCCCACNTGGGCTTCGGGGGCTGCCGAAGCCGCACGCACCTTGGTGAAGGCNGCGGAAGCCACTCCNCACAAGACGAGCGTCGACATCCTGTGCCTGCATAGCGCCCTGGCGACTGANGCCGACACCGAGNCACGGGCCGGCATGCGCGAGACCGGGCGAGCAGTCATCGCCGAGATTGCCGCCTGCGCATCCCGGGCTACGATACCATGCCGTGCGGTTGTGATCGACAACTTCAACAGCAGCGGGGCAGCTGCCGGATTCGACGACACGCTGCTCGCAGCCTTCGTGGCCGAACTNCTGAGGGTGATGACCGAAAACTATGCCGACACCTTCGGGCGGTTGGGCAATCCTAACGTGGGCGGTCGCGATGCCGTAGTGGCCCTGGGACTGGCCAGCCTGGAATTCGATCGCAGGGCGATTGCCGATTTTCTGCTGAGCCGCGCATTCGTATCGGCTCTGAATCAGGCGGAAATCACGCGCACCAAAGTGGANGCCCAGAGNGCGGCGCAGCGAGCGGCCGCCTGCCTGGAGGGCGTTGACAGCTTCTATGAGGATTTCTATGATGCGCAGGTGGAGCCGCTGATTGCCGCGCGGATGCCCGAGGGCGAGATTGCCGCGCGGNTTCGCGAGCCGCTCGACGAGGCAGTGGCGGCACTGCGAGAGAGGCTCACGTCGTTTCTCGACGACAAGNCTCTGTCGCTNCCCGAAAAGGAGGCCGTGTGGGCTATCATCCTGGGGCTNGACAACCGCCTGCTGGGTGGCGCACGCTACAGAGAGCGCCACCTGAGCTTCGACGATGCGCTCTCGCAGCCCATAGACCTATANGTGGAGGCCTACAACCGCCATGCCGCCGGAGAAACCCTTCTGCCGCAGCTGGGAATGTATCCGGCTATAGCCCGCGACCTNTTCGACCCCACGCCAGACCAGGCCATCAATCCGCTGCCCAAGATAAAGGCGCTGAAAACCGACATGCTCGACCTCACGGCTTTCATGCGCGCCAAAGAGAAAGAACTGGCAGCGCTGAACGCGCAGCACTCCGACCGAGCCATGGCCGAGGGACACCTCTCGGAAGACGGATTTGTGTGGCGCGGCGTGCAGCGCCGNCTCGACACGGCAGTGGCCGAAGTGTCGCTGCAGGAACAATACACCCCTGCCGAAGGGCTGAAACCTCTGCCTTCGGTGGACCTGCGCAAGTTCTTCGGCCCTGCAGCNGACCAGGGNGCGCTTGGCTCGTGCACGTCCATGGCCGTGGCCTCGATGATGGAATACATCGCACGCCGCAACAATAGCNACGGCACGGCTACGCCCCTGAGCGCGCGATTTCTATTTTACCACACCAACGTGGCCACCGGGCGCTGCGACGAAGGGAGCAGCTACCACGACCAACTGGAGGTGGCTGCGGCGCGCGGAGTGTGTGGCGAGCAACTATACCCCTACACCGGCGACCCCTCCGGCCCGGCACCCGGCCCTGAAGCNGAGGCCGACGCCCGGCGCCATCGCGTGGTAAAGGCCCTGCAGATACCACTGGTGACGGATGGCAACCACTACGACGCCATGCAGGCCAACCACGCGCTGCTCACATCAGCACTCACAGAGGGCTACCCCGTGGGCATAGCCCTGCGCGTGTTCGACGACTTCGCAAATCATCCCGGCGGCCTCGTGCCGCGTCCGGGCGACGACGCCATCGAGCACGGCCGNCACGGCCGACACGCCATGGTGATCACAGGCTACAGCGAGC
Organism: Bacteroides sp.; assembly: GCA_014801485.1. Taxonomy (GTDB): domain Bacteria; phylum Bacteroidota; class Bacteroidia; order Bacteroidales; family Muribaculaceae; genus CAG-873. The sequence continues at coordinate 124,709 of JAAVEC010000028.1, read as the reverse complement.
GCGACAAGTGCTACATCGTGCGCAACTCATGGGGCACGGACTTCGGCGANAACGGCTACGCCTACATCTCGTCGAGCTACATAGATGACCCTGANCTGTGCCCCTTTGCCTGCATCGTGGCAGAAACCACCGACGGTACTCCCGACGCCCCCGGCACCGCCGTGCCCGCACTGATGGCTCCCTTCGGCGCCACACAGACACAGATCAACATCGCAGCCACGCGCAACGCCCTGGACGAGGCGCGCCTACGCCTGGAATGGCTCACCACGGCCTACAACGAGCTATACCGATACTATGCCGACCTGATGCAGCACCTCTGCCAGCCGCTGGTGCGCAATGAGCTGCGCAAGCGCTCCGAACAAGCCCTGAGACTCGAAATCATAGGACTCGAAAACCACCGCGAGAAACTGATAAACGAGATGCCCGAAAAGCTGCGCAATTTCTCGCACAACTACATCAAGGGCTGCCTGCAGCTATCGGGAGTGACTCTGGCAGCCTGGGGCATGACGGCGCTGTTCTGGAAAGTGCAGCTGAGCAACACCCACCTGTGGCTCACNGGCCTGAGTGCATTGNTCACCATAATCACCGTGGCAGCTTGGGTGCACTACAAATGGGCGAAACGCAAAAAGCGCCGCGANCTGCAAGAAGAAATCGATGACGTGGCCACCGCAGCCGGGCGCAAAAAGCGCCGGCTGCTCACTCTCCAGCTGCGCTTCCACGTGGCCGGTATGCTCGTAGACGACTTGCACGAGCTATCGCTCAAGCTACACGCCGATTATCAGCGCCTCGTGAGCTTCAACAACAATCTGCGCTGCTGGCANGAAGAAGACAGCAGCCACGCAGCCGACGTGCCCGGAAGCGGGCAACGCATGCTCGTGAAGCTCATCGATGCCACGCTGCTCGACGCATTCTACCAGATGCACGACGCCGACGTAACGGCCCGTATAGACCTCATGGATGCATTCCTCCACTACGACCTCAGCCCCGACGGAATGCAACGCGTGCGNCACGAGCTGGAGNAGGCAACGCGCAGTGCTATCGCCCCNCTGTTTGCCGACTTCACCATGGCCTCCTACATCATGGGAACCTGCAACTACCCCTACCTGCCCAAGGCCGACACGGCCGGAGTGCTCCAGCGCCTCAACCGCCTGTCCACCGTGCTCACGCGCCACAACGCCGTGGGCACNCCCTANGAGTCGAAGTACCTGATCACATGCGTAGACTCNGCATTGCGCTCTCGCTGGCTCGAAATGTGCTCCNCTCACTTCGCCTACCAGCCCATGCCCCTGGGCACTGCCGACATAGANCGAGCCACCGTGCTCACCCTCGACTGCGTGGCCGTGGACGACCTGGTATAGGCGCCACGCCGCGGCAGCAGTGGCTTTATGCCATATTATTATTTGGTGGATACAATTCTTTTTTATAACTTTGTGAACACGCTCGCGCCACTGCATCGCGGGGGCCGCGCGTGAAAGCCACCGGGAAAGCACCTGTATAGGCTCGTCCCTGAGATCCGAAGCACCACGTGCAGCCGGACGGCAAGCTATCGTGCACGGCCCCGGGCCGTGCAGAAGGATTGAAGTATACTCGCATGAACAACGACACTACGACACTGACCGACACGGAACAATGGTTTGCCATCCGCACCCGCCAGGCTTTCAAGGCCGAGGCCGAGCTGGCNGCCCGGTGCAGCGAGGTGTACTTCCCGAAGGANAGCGTAAAGGGCTGCGACGGCCGCTCGCGCGTGCGTGCNATTATCCCACGCGTGCTCTTCATCCGCACCACCGAAGAGATCGCCCTGGCCATGGAGCGGCAGGGCCGTGAGGAACCGGGGCAGGCCGTGCCCCCCTTCTGGATATACCGCTATCCGGGCTCGCAGCAGGTGCAGCAGGTGCCGGAGCGCACCATGGAGCTGCTGCGGCTGCTCACGGCACCCGACACCACGCGGTGCAGCATCTACGGCAAAGAGGATTTCAGGCCCGGCAAGCGCGTGCGCGTGACCGGCGGCCCTTTCCGCGGCTACGAAGGCCANGTGCAGCGCGTGAAGAAAAACAAGCACGTGGTGGTGCGCATCGAAGGCCTCTGCACCATTCTGCTCCCCTTCATCCACCCCGACCTGCTGGAGGTGCAGAACTGAGGGGGNTAATGTTGGCCCTTTTCCCCATAATTCATCCACGATGATTGACATCAAAAACAAGGTAGACTGCTGCGGCTGCAACGCCTGTGGCGATATTTGCCCTACGACGGCNATTTCGTTTCACACCGATAACGAAGGCTTCTGGTATCCCGAGGTGGATATGGACAAGTGCATCAATTGCGGTCTTTGCGAGAAGACGTGTCCGATTATCAACATCGACAGCTTGAAGCACAACGACTTTCAGGAGCCTGAATGCTATGCGGCTGAAAACAAGAATCTGGAAGTGGTATTCGACAGCACCTCCGGCGGCTTGTTCTCGGCGTTTGCCGACAGAATGTACAAGGACCACGGCTATGTGGGTGGTGCTGTATTTTCTGAAGATNTCCGCAGCGTGAAGCAGTTTATTTCGGCCGACAAGAAAGATCTTCCGGCTCTGCGCAGCAGCAAGTATCTGCAGAGCGACCTCTCGGGGTTCTATACTCAGGTGAAAAATCTCCTTCAGGCCGGAGAAAAGGTGCTGGTGTGTGGTTGTCCCTGCCAGATGGCAGGCCTGCGTGCATTCCTGCGCAAGCCTTACGACAATCTTCTCATTCTCGACTTCATCTGCCTGGGCATCAATTCTCCGCTGATATGGNGGAAATATCTCGACACNTTTGAGGAACGCTACGGCAGCAAGGTGGTTTACGCCAAACCGAAAAGCAAAGAATATGGCTGGCGCAACCTCACGGTGAAATTTAAACTGGCCGACGGACAGGTGAAATACGAGAAGCGCAACGAGAATCTGTTTACGCGCGGATTTATCGGAACGCACGCCTATATACGTCCTTCGTGCTACGAATGTGTTTTNNGAGGTTTCCCGAGAATATCCGATATCACTCTGGCCGACTTCTGGGGCATCGAGAAATACGACAAATCTCTCGAAAAAGACCTGGGCACATCGCTCGTGATGGTCAACTCCCGGAAAGGCAAGGAATGGTTTGAAAAAATCGCGGGCAGGCTCAATTATATTCCGATGGAATTTCAGAGCACCCTGGGCGGCAATCAGGCTCTCGTGAGATCCGCCGCAAGGCCCAACATCGATCGCGAACAATTCTTTAAAGACGTTAATGAGCTTACATTCGGCGAAGTGGCGCGTAAATATCACTTCATTCCCGANCCCACCGCGAAGCAGAAGGTGAAGAAGCTCATCAAGCGCGGTATCGCCACNTCCAAGCTCTTGATAAAGGGACTGCTTCACCCGTGCTCTTCGCTGAGAACTCTGCGCCACAATTCCCTCAAGGCAATTCTCAGCGGACGCTATATGTCGTTTGCTCCTTATTCCCACTGCGAGATTTCAAAGAAGGCGAATGTGGTGGTAAAAGGCTATTTCCGCGTGGGAGCCGGCAGATTCCGCANGAGCCGCGCCGAAACAAGAATACTCGTGGACCGCAACGCCACTCTCAGGGTAGAGGGCCCCATAAAGCTGGGATACGGATCGGATATCGAAGTGTTTCCAGGTGGTGAGCTCATCTTTAAGGGTGGCGGCGGCAGCAACGTTAATGCCACCATTATATGCGCCAATCGCATAGAGATAGGCAACGACGTGATAATGGGGCGCAACGTGACTATNCGCGACAACAACGGCAATCACTATCTTAATCGCTGCGGCTACAAGGATTCGCGTCCTGTGATAATCGGCGACAAAGTGTGGCTCTGNGAAGGATGCACNATCATGGCCGGCGTNAAGATTGGCCCCGGCGCTATAATCGGAGCTCACGCTTTCGTGACATCAAATGTGCCGGCCAACGCCATGGTGGCAGGGAATCCTGCAAGAATCGTGGACGAGGANGTGCTNTGGAAATTTTGAATTAAAACTAATCACTATATAACAACAAGATGGATATCAAAGAATTTACCAAAAAGTTCAGTGAAGTGTTCGACGATGCCGACGACATGAATCTGACTCCTGAAACCTATTTCAAGGAACTTGCTGAATACAGCTCGCTGACGGCTCTCTCGATTATCGCTTTTGCCGACGAAAACTTCGACGTTACCATCACCGGCAAGGAAATCCGCGAAGCCGAGACCATTCAGGATCTCTACGACCTCATCAACAATAAGTAATCGCGCCGATGGCCTATCTGGAAACTGCCCGCGTTTCGATAAAGGGAATCTCTGCCTGCGTGCCTTCGATGAAGGACTCCATCTCTGAAATCTACAAATGGGACGGAGCAGAAAACTTCATCGCTGCCACCGGAATAGCACAGCGACGCCGTGCAGGAGAAGATGTAGCGGCATCGGACCTGTGCTACCATGCTGCAGAAAGACTGATAGAAAAGCTGGGCTGGGAAAAGAAGGAGATAGACGCCCTCGTGTTCGTTACACAAACTCCTGACTACATCCTGCCGGCTACGTCATGCATNCTCCAGGAACGCATGGGCCTTTCCAAAGATTGCTACACGCTGGATATCTCGCTGGGTTGCTCGGGATGGGTGTACGCACTCAGCGTCATCGCTGCTTTGATGAACACCGGCACTATAAGAAAAGGNCTCCTGCTGGCCGGAGATACGCTTTTAAAAATATGCAGCCCTGANGATAAGAGCTCGTATCCCCTTTTCGGAGATGCAGGCACGGCCACCGCTCTGGAATACGATGAAGATTCCAAGGGATTGAAATTCGTGTTCAACACAGACGGCAGCGGAGCGGAGACAATAATCGTGCGCGACGGTGCCTACCGAAATCCGGCCACTGNGGAGTCGTTCGAGATGACGGAGTGCGGCGAGGGTATCGTACGCAACCGGTTGCAAATAGAGCTGGATGGNATGAACGTGTTCTCCTTCGGTATCACGAAAGCGCCGAAATCGGTGAAGCAGCTGTGNGAGCATTTCGGNATNGATCTCGCCGGCATNGATCTGGTGACATTTCATCAGGCCAATCTGATGATGAACGAGATGATTCGCAAGAAGCTGAAACTCGCACCCGAGCAAGTNCCCTACTGCATGGAAGAGTTCGGCAATACGTCTTCGGCATCTATTCCTATGGCTTTGGTGACGAGAGAAAGGGAAAACCTCACAACCAAGAGCCTGAAGCATATAGCCTGCGGCTTCGGCGTGGGTCTGTCGTGGGGNAGCGTGTATTTTGAAACNGATAAAATAGCCGTACCAGAACTAATAGAGTTATGAACAACTAGAGTTATGAACAACACTTTCAACCCTTTCTCTCTCGCGGGAAAGCGCATACTTGTGACCGGAGCATCCTCCGGGATAGGAAAGGCCACAGCCATAGCCTGCTCGAAACTGGGCGCAAGCGTTGTAATTACAGGTCGCAATGAAGAACGGCTGAAAGAAACCCTCGCTGCGCTTGAGGGCGAGGGACACATAGCTGTAGCTGCCGATATGACAAACAGCGACGATATTGAGCGCATAGCCAGTGAATGTCCTACTCTCCAGGGAGTGGTGCACAGTGCCGGAATAGGCGANAAAACCGTGCTTAAATCCGTGCGTGAAAAAGATATCGAAAGGGTGATGAAGACCAATTTCGATGCACCGGTTCTGCTACAGCGNGCATTGCTGAAAAAGAAAAAAATCGAGCCNAAAGCTTCAATAGTGTTTATTGCNTCAAGAGCTGCGTTCATGCCCCTCGTAGGAAACGGATTGTACTCAGCTTCAAAAGGGGCTCTGATAGCCTACGCCAAGGTGCTGGGGCTGGAATTGGCAAATCAGCTGATTCGAGTCAATAGCATCTGCCCCGCGATGGTGTGGACAGAACTTGTTCGCAAAGATGCAGAAATCATGGGTATGGATTATCACGAAGAGGAATTGAAGTATCCGCTGAAGCGATATGGTCAACCTGAAGACATTGCATACCTTGCCATTTACCTGCTATCTGATGCAAGCAGCTGGATGACAGGAAGCTGCATTGATATAACCGGTGGAGGATGCTTTACTTTACAAGCATGAGATGAAAGCATACATAAAAGGAATATCATATTTTCTGCCCGAACGGGTGGTGACCAACGAGGAGCTCGTGGCGGAATTNCCGGAATGGACCGTGGAGAAGATTGCCGATAAAGTGGGCGTGCATGAGCGCCACGTGGCTGCGGAAGACGAAACGGCAACAGATATGGCAGTGAAAGCTGCCGAGAAGCTTTTTGCCNATAACCCCGGCATCAAGCGTGAAGACATAGACTTCGTGATTCTGTGCACGCAGAGCCCGGACTATTTTCTGCCTTCATCGGCCTGCATCATCCAGGACCGGCTGGGCATCCCCNCCGGCTGCGGAGCCTTTGATTTCAACCTGGGCTGCTCGGGCTACGTATATGGCCTGGCCATAGCCAAGGGGTTGATTGCCGGTGGTATTGCGCGCAATGTGCTGCTTCTCACTGCCGAAACATATAATAAGTATCTGCATCCGCGCGACAAGGGCAACCGCACTATCTTCGGCGACGCCGCCACGGCCACGGTAGTGGCTACGGATGGTTACGCCGAAATAGGAGAATTCGCACTGGGAACGAACGGTGCCGGAGCGGAGAACCTCATCGTGAAGACCGGCGCCTCCCGCCGGCCGGGCAAAGCCGGTGATCTGAGCTTTGACGAAAACGGNAATCCNCACTCGTCGGATTATCTTTTCATGAACGGAGCTGAGATTTTCTCGTTCACGCAGAAGAATGTCCCGGTTGTGGTGAAGCAGACCCTTGAGAAAAACGCACTCTCGGCCGATCAGGTGGAGATGTACGTGTTTCATCAGGCCAACAGCTATATGCTCAACTTCCTGCGAAAGAAGATAAAAATCGCGCCCGAGAAATTCTACGTGAATATGGCCGGAGTGGGCAACNCCGTGAGCAACAGTATTCCCCTTGCCCTTGCCGAGGCCGGCAAGACACTGCACGGGCCTGTGCTTCTGTGCGGTTTCGGCGTGGGCTATTCCTGGGGCGGATGCGTAATTAATTATGGCAACTGATAAAGAGGCACCCTGCGTGGTGCTGAGAAGCGGCACACGCATTCCTGCGATAGGCTTCGGCCCCGGAATGGTGGAGGCCATGGTGAAGAACCCGAAGAAACGCAAGGGCGCCGGCTATTTTATATGGCGCGTTTATCGCAAGCTGTATCTATTTCCGGCTTGCAAGCGCAAATTCACAAATGCCATAGCCACGGCCTTTAAAAACGGTTTCCGGCTGCTCGACTACTCCAATACCTACCGCTTTCTGCCCCTCGTGAAAGAGGCTATCGCCAAATCAGGCNTGCCGCGCGAAGAATTGTTTATCACCACCCGAGTGAGCAACAAGGCGCAAATTAACGGAAACGTGCGCGAGGAAGTGCTGGCGGCAATCAAGGACCTGGGCGTGAAGAGCGTGGATATGCTCCAGTTTCACTGGCCCGTGACCGGAAAATTCGTGGACACCTGGAAAGAAATGATACGGCTGCGCGACGAGGGCTACGTGAGAGTCCTGGGCGTGGCCAATTGCCATCCCCATCATCTCGAAGAGCTTGAGAAAGCCACNGGAGAACTCCCGGAAGTGAATCAGGTGGAGGTGCATCCGCTGTTCACGCAGAAACCATTGCTCGAATATTGTCGCTCCAGGAATATAACCGTGGAGGCTTATACNCCTGTGGCCCGCTACGACGACCGCCTGGTGCGCCTTCCGCTGCTGCGCAAGCTTGAGCAGAAATACCACAAATCGTTCATTCAGATTATTCTGCGCTGGCATGTGCAAAACGGCGTGATACCCGTGGTGAGAGCCCTGAATCCCGCCCACCAGCGCAGCAATATCAATATTTTCGATTTCAGGATATCCGATGAAGATATGGCGCTCATAGATGGTATCAACATCAACTCGCGCATGAGATACGATCCGGATAACTGCGACTTTACCATACTCTGACGCGGGTGTGGTAATTATTTTTTGATGGAAGAAGTCAATAAGAAAAAAATAGCCCGGAACACAATCTTTCTGTATTTCAGGATGCTCCTCGTGATGGGAATTTCCCTGTACACGTCGCGAGTGATTCTTGAAATTCTGGGCATTACAGACTTCGGCATCTATCAGAGCGTGGGCGGTATCGTGGGGATGCTCACGTTTGTCAACTCGGCACTGAGTTCAGGAACGTCGCGCTTCATCACCTACGAGCTGGGACGCAACGATGCGCGCATCCTGCGCGACACGTTCTCCACCACCCTTACCATGCAGCTTATACTGGTGGCTGCCATCGTGCTGATTGCCGAAACGGGCGGCACGTGGTTTGTGACACACAAACTCACCATCCCGGCCGAGAAGATGACTGCGGCCGTGTGGGCATATCATCTGTCGATCATCACCACGGCACTTACGCTGGTGACGGTACCTTTTCTGGCTTTGATTATCGCCCACGAGAAAATGAACACGTTTGCCTACGTGGGCATAATCGAGGTGTGTGCCAAGCTGGGCATCGTGTATGCCCTCACGCTGAGCAATGCGAGCAGGCTCGTGATGTATGCCGCTCTGCTGCTGGGCGTGCAGGTGATGGTGAGCGCCTTTTACTTTTTCTACTGCCGCCGCTCGTTCGGGGAGTGTTCCCTGCGATTGATTATCGACAGGCCCATACTCAAGCGTATANCCGGATTCTCGGGATGGAATCTTTTCGCTTCCACCAGTATCGCGCTCAACAATCAGGGCGTGCTCGTGCTCCTGAATATGTTTTTCTCGCCGGCGGTGGTGGCAGCCAGGGCCATCTCGCTGCAGGTNAATAACGCCGCAAATCAGTTTGTGAGCAATTTCCGCACGGCCGTGAATCCGCAGATTGTNAAGCAATACGCCCTGGGCAACTACGACCAGTCGAAAGGCCTGCTGCTCACNTCCACCAANTTCAGCTACTACCTGATGCTGCTGCTGTGCCTGCCCATCTGCCTGGGTGCCAAGCCGCTGCTGGGGATTTGGCTGAAGGTGGTGCCGGACTATACGGTGATATTCCTGCAACTGGTGATTGTGCAGAGCCTTTTTCAGGTGTTCGACACCTCATTCTATACGGCTCTCTACGCCAAGGGCGACCTGAAAATGAACGCACTGATATCGCCCACGCTCGGTTTCCTGATGTTTCCGGTGGTGTATGTGATGTTCAGGTGCGGCCTATCGCCTGTGGCGCTGTCGTGGGCCAGCCTGGTGGTATATGCCCTGCTGGGCCTGGTGGTGAAGCCGCTGCTCATCATCAAGATCGTGGACTATACGTGGCGCGANGTCCTGAGCGTGTTCCGGCCTTGCCTGCTGGTGACGGCGGCTGCCGGCGTGCCGGCTTATCTGCTCACTCTGCGCGTGGGCAGCAGCGGCATCGGAGCTCTTTGTGCCATCACGGCTATATGCCTCACGTGCAGCATCGCCGCCATATACTTCCTGGGGCTCACGAAGTCTATGAAGCATAAAGTGCTCACNACCCTGCAGCGCACTGCATCAAAATTCACTGCATGACGGCGAAGAAAATACATAATCCCTATTTCGACTTCCTGCGGGGAGTGGCCATATTGATGGTGGTGGGTATCCACACCTATCACGGGCGCCACAGCCTGAACGGAACGGCCGAAGAAGCAGTGAAGCTCTTCCTGATTAATTTCTTCAATTGCGCGGTGCCGCTATTCCTGGCGCTTTCGGGATTTTTCATAGCTCGAAAGAATCTCAACACCATGAGCGACTGCACAGCCTTCTGGCGCAAGCAGATTCCCACGGTGTACGTNCCATGTCTCATATTCAGCATTCCGTGGTTTGTGATCAGCTGCATTTCGGGAGGTGGTATCATATCTAAAACAGCCAATTTATTNCTGTGCGGCTACAGCGTCTACTACTTCATCGCCCTTATCATAGAGTGCTACNTGCTGGCTCCGCTGCTCGTGCGCCACAACAACCGGGCCACGCTGTGGCTTGTGTGCGCGATGAGCGTGGCGGCATCGCTNGCCCTCGAATATATCCGCTTCGTCCACGGCCGAGAGTTGCCCCTGATAGTGCGCGGCTCCTTCCCCGGGGCACTGATATTCTTTTATATAGGCATCTATCTTTCGAAGCACCGGCGGGATTATTCGCTGTGGCTGCCCGTGGTGCTGATTGTGACCGGACTGTGCCTGGGATTGTTGCAGATGGAATACGTGAGGAACCACTACGGAATCTCAGCCCACGGCCAGAAAACGATGCTCTTTTTATTCGAGGCCGGAGTGATTCTATTGTGCATGTNGGAAAAATGCGAGAAGATGTTTCGGCTCAACCCGGCCACACGTCCCTTGCTCTATATCGGCGAGATTTCTTTCGGCATATACTTCACGCACGTGTATCTGATAGAACTCGTGATGCGATTCGCGCCGCAGTGGCACGAGCAGTGGGCGCTCCTGTGGCTGCTGAGCGTGGTGCTCACGGTGGCCTTAATAGCCACGGTGAAGCGAATAGCCCCGAATGCCGCGCGCAAATATCTGGGCACAGATAAAACAGTTATGAAAATAGGAATCGTAACACAACCCCTGTGGGGCAATTACGGCGGCCTGATGCAGAACTACGCGCTGCAACAGGTGCTACGCCGTATGGGGCACGAACCGGTGACCATCGATTATATCTGGAATATCAAATGGCCGCGATATGTGCTCACTACTCTGAAGACTGCGCTGCTATGGCTCGTGCCGGGCAAGCGGCGCGCGTTCGCCCAGAAGTTTCCGAAGCGCACGAATCCCCTGACGGATGCCTTCGTGAAGGATCATATCGCCACCACGCGCTACGTCTACAGCTACCGGCCGGGCACGCTACGCCGCCATGGCATCGAGGCCTTGGTGACGGGCAGCGACCAGGTGTGGCGCCCGCGCTACAACCCCGACCTGCCCGATATGTATCTCGACTTCGCACGTAGCGCTGATATCCGGAAGATTGCCTATGCGGCCTCATTCGGCACGGCCGAGCATGAGTACACGCCGGAGCAGATCGAGCGTTGCCGCCCTGCGGCACGCCGGCTGCATGCCGTGGGGGTGCGCGAGCAGGGTGCCGTGAAGCTGTGCAAGGATTATTTCGATATCGACGCGCAGCAGGTGCTCGACCCCACCTTGCTCCTGAGCAAGGAAGACTACGAGGAGCTCACGCGCGATATCCCCGTGGCGAAGGAGCGCTACGTGGGTGTGTATGTGCTCGACGACAGCCCGGAGATTGACAGGGTTATTCAAAAGGTGTGCAGGGACCGTGGTCTTTCGTCGGTTCGACGGATAAGCGAAAACGACACCGATACCTCGCCCGAAGATTGGATAGCCATGATCAGGGACGCAAGCTTTGTGGTGACTAATTCTTTCCATGGAACGGTGTTTGCGATAATCTTTGGGAAGCCTTTCATATCTTTGTATAACCGCACCAGAGGAGCCGACCGCTTCAATTCTCTCCTGAAGCCTCTGGGATTGCAACGCCGGCTCCTGGATCCTGAGATGGCGAATGATATCGAGAGAATATCAGGCGACAGTATAGATTGGACGCATGTAAAGAAAGTACTTGAGGCCCGACGTGCGGAATCATTGGATTATCTGCGCAATAATTTGATGTAACGCCTATGACCCACCCGAAAGTAAGTGTGATTATTCCGGTATTCAAGGCCGAAAAGTATATTGAGAAGTGTGCCCGTACTCTTTTCGGGCAGACACTTGATGATATGGAGTATATCTTCGTGGACGATTGCTCGCCGGATAGGAGCATCGAAGTTTTGGAGCGAGTGCTTGAGGATTATCCGCAGCGCAAGGCGCAGGTGAAGTTTCTGCGACATAAAGAAAATAAGGGGGTGAGCCGGAGCCGCCAGGACGGCGTGGATGCCGCCACGGGTGAATACCTTATTCACTGCGACCCTGACGACTGGGTGGAGCCCGACATGTATGAGCTTATGTACACCGCGGCCAAAGACTCCGATGCGGATATTGCTTATTGTGATTTCATGGAAGAAGCTCCTGAAAAACAATTGTATCACACTCAGATTTTACCCGACAATAAGCTGGAACTTATGCTCGAAGTGTGCAGCGGGCAGCTTCACTGTGCGATGTGGAATAAATTGATTTCAAGAAAATATATTGAAAATATCAACAGGAAATTCAATCCAGAACTCAGCCTGTGGGAAGATATGGCCTATATAGTACCCCTATTGTTGACTCCAGGACGATTCGTACGAATTGAAAAAGCGCTATATCACTATACAATCCTATCAGACTCAATCACTCGCAAAAAAACGCCCCGTACTGTGAATTCTCAAATCAAAGCAGTTGAGAATATTACAACGTTTATAGATAGCTTGCAGCAGGCGGAACAATACGAATCAATGGTTCAGAGATTACAGTTAAGATCCAAGGACGATTATCTAAGACCCGGAGAAACATATGATCCTCGTTTATGGCGAGATACGTTTCCCAAAATAAAAATGAATTTTTTAAACTTTCCGATTTCTTATGAGAGAAAGGTGCTTTACATGCTGTGTTTCCTGCACATAGATATTTTTGTAAAAGCTATGGTTAGATTGCGAGATTAGTCGGCCTATAAACTTTATACATAATACGTTAAGTAAATGAAGGAGAAGAAAGATATCAAGCTTTCGGTTATAATACCCATCTATGGCGTTGAGAAATTCATAGAACGATGTGCAATATCGCTATTTGAACAGACGTTAAAGGACGGTATAGAGTTTATATTCGTAAATGACTGCTCACCTGATGGAAGTTTGGATATCCTAAATAGAGTGGTAAGCAAGTATCCAAACAGATGCCATCAAATAAACATAGTATCAACACCTGTCAATAGTGGATTAGCTGCAGCTCGAAACCTCGGCTTTTCGCATGCAAGAGGCACATATATAGCGCATTGCGACAGTGACGATATGGTGTCGCCCATAATATATGAAAAAATGCTTGAAAAAGCTCTCGCAGAAGATTCGGATATTGTGGTGTGTGACTACATAGGAGGATACCGGTATCGAAACATTCCCTACCATCAGCCATCGCCACAGGATATCATGGAATTCAAGCAGATGATTTTAGATGGAAGAATTCACAATGGATTATGGAATAAACTTATCCGCAGGGATTTGTATGACAAACTTGATTTTTTGTGGACTGATGGAGTGAATATGTGGGAGGACGTCTCAGTCTTGGATAGACTCGTATATTTCGCACAAAAAGTGGCGTACGTGCACGCGCCTCTATATTTCTACAATCAAACAAACACCGCTGCATACACGAAGAGCCGTGCCATCAGTTCCGCACAGCAGATTGAACGTGCATATAATATTGTAAATGATTTTTATGAGCATGTGCCTGATAAAGAAATGTGGGCTGATAGTATCATAAAATTCCGTCAAAGGGCCCTCTTTACAATTTTAAACCGCCTGCCGCGAACCCACAGGAATGAGGTAATCAATACTTTTAAGGTACGCCCTGAAGATTTGATTATCCCGCTTACACGCCCGAATAAGGTATTGTATAATCTATATCTATCAGGAAAACATCGGGCAGCCGACGGATTTTCGAAGATTATTTCAATAATACGATCGATAACCAGATAACTGCCAGGCAGAAGCACGATGGACATGCGTTTGCTTATTTTTCTGCTGATTTCTCTCGTCGGAGGAGTTGCCATAATGGATCAGGTGGAGCCAAAGGAAAAAAAGCTACACCACATCGTGCTGTTCGTAGTTCTGTGGTTGATAATGGGTGTAAGATTTGACGTGGGCCGAGACTACCCTGTTTATAAAATAATGTATGAAGATCCTAACGACGTGAACAATTATTCCATAGAGCCTATGTGGTTGTTTATGAACGACGGCCTGCGTGCTTTAGGATTCAAATTTCAGGCGTATTTCCTTCTTACGTCCGGCTTCACAATGCTTGGGTTTTATAAAGGATTTACCAAGCTTTCTACTAATCTGGTATTGGCAACATTTGTGTTTTTGCTCACGGGCATATATTTCGAAACGGCTAATACTGTGAGACAATGTTGTGCGATGGCAGCTTTGATGTGGGGCTATAGTTGTGGGAAGGATGGAAATAAGTGGGGAAAAATCGGATTATATGTCCTGAGTGTGTGCATGCACATGTCAGCGGCATTCGGCATTTTGCTTATATGGCTGTGCCGCCGCGAATTTCCACGTTGGNTTCTATGGACGGTGTTTATCTTTACTTTTGCTTTGGGGTCCAAGCTGATGAATATCTTTATCGATAATTTTCTTCCATTTTTGATTATTGACGGTAAATATAATTACGCACCTGATCAGTTTGGTGACGGAGTGTCATCGGGAGTACTGAAGACTTTCTATGCCATGATATGCGTGATGCTATTGGTGTTATACCCCAAAGCAGTAAAAAGGCAACCGCAAATCAGGCCATATATAAATCTGGTTATCGCCGGTATGTGTGTATATAGCGTGTTTTATACGTTTCAGCCTCTCCGTCGTCTTTATATGTACGGATTTATGTTTATCATAATCCTTTTACCGCAGATAGTGAAGGTTTTCAGCCGTAAATCCGAGTACCTGGTGCTTGGTACCATATTAACAGTGTTTTTTATGTTTTTAATAAAATCAAGTGGCAATTCATACCAGATTGACTTAACGATTTTCTAAATTATGGAACCTTTTATAAGCATAGTAGTACCTGTTTATAACGTTGAAAACTACATTAAAGAATGTATAGAATCACTCCTTAATCAGTCTTACGATAATTATGAGATAATACTCGTGGATGATGGGAGCAAGGATGATTCAGGCGCTATTTGCGATCAGTACACGGATTTTGACAGAATTCGGGTGTATCATCAACCGAACAAGGGTGTGACCGAGGCTCGCAAATTTGGCGTAGAAAAATCACAAGGCCAGTATATTACTTTTGTAGATAGCGATGACACACTGCGGGACACTGCATTATCCTATCTTGTTTCAGGTCTCGAAGATGAAAACACGTCCATGGTCATTTCCAGTATTTCCAAGGCTCCATTCACTTCCACACCTGCAAAAATAGATGTGGACGAAGCTATAATGGATTTTGTAGCAGGGGGGCTGAAATTCGATACCGGACCATGTGGTAAACTTTACAGACGCTCTTTATTTGGCAATGATGTTTTCAATATTCCTCGTGAGATAACGAAGGGAGAGGATATGCTGATGAATGTGAGGTTGCTGTTTGGGTGCAACGCATCGGATGCTATCAAATTCATGCCTGGTAGAATATACAATTATCGCATACGCTCCGGTTCTGTGACTACAAAACGGAAATTTGATGTGGAATATGAGAGTAAATTTTACGACGTGATGCGCAGCAGTATTCCCGCTGAGCGCGTTCAATCTCTGGAACCGTATATATACTCCTCTGCGTTCCGGTCTTTCGCAAACAACACTTTCAGATATACCCAATTGCCGGAATACATTCAGAACTCAAAGTTATATTCCGACCTGCGCAATGCCATAGGCAAGAGAGATACCGGCAATTTGTATATCGAAAAAAAACTAATCAAGCGCACGAGCGGAATGAGCAGGCAATTCTGGAGGATCGCATGGCTACTCAAATATGGGCCCGACAGAGTTGTTAAGAGATTGCGACGAAAACTACACTCTGCAAATTAACCTGAAATGACAATAGGATTAAATCTTATATCTGTAGCAGATACCAAGGGGCGCGGCACCACGACTTTTTTAAAAAATATTATTGCCGGCTTGCATCATTTTTCGATTAAGGATTGTAGCTTTGTAATCTACAAGCAGAAACACATTCCTGAAGATTTTTTTAATTTCCCGAAAGATTTTAAAATCGAGTGGGTGAATGTCCCATCTCTGGGAAATGGAATTAAGAGAATGATTTTTGAGCAAACATTGTTCTACTTGTATCTCAAGAAAAGCGATGTGTTGTTCAGTCATTGCACTTCATTACCGCTTTTTGCGAAATCACGGAAAATATTCACGCTGCATGATGTGTATTACAAGGAATTCGCGAAACGCTACAGCAAATTAAAAACGTTAGCGCTGGATATCACCACAAAAATGTTTCTGAAAAGTTCTGATACCGTGATTACAGTATCTGACTACAGCAAGAAAAGCATCCTGAAGCACTACCGCGTTCCTGAAGAGAAAATTAAAGTGGTATATAATTTTTTATCTGATAGGAAAATCGTAGCCAATCGCGACACTCTTTCTCTCGACAAGGAATTTATTAATAAGAGTTTTTTGTATGTGGGCTCAATCCAGCCCGGAAAAAATATCAAGGGTATGGCGGATGGTTTTTTGAAATTCAGCCATGACCACCCGGATTACAACTTGATAATCGTAGGAAAGCTTACTTATCAAGGCGATAGAATCATTGCGGAGCTTCCTAAAAACAAAAAAATAATCTACCTGGGACACCAATCAGATGAAGTAGTGCGCTATCTTCAAAGCGAATGTTTTGCCACAGTGTTACTATCTTTTTGTGAAGGCTTCGGTATTCCTCCGCTCGAAGGATTCAAATTTCAAAAACCCACACTTACATCCGATTGCACAAGCCTGCCCGAAATCACGGGCGGAGCAGGACCAAAAATAGACCCTTATGATATTAATGCTATAGCCAACGGATTTGAAGCCGTTGTAAAAAACTATGACTTTTATAAAAATAATACCGGTCATCAGCTTGCCAAATTCCAAATGAAGTCAGAGACTCAAAAATTTCTCGAAATATTGGATGCTGACTATGAAGAGAAAAAATTGGTATAGATATATCTAATAAAAAGCAGTTCGACTTAATAAACTTCAAGATAGAATAAAATTTTGACTAAGAAATCATTTTCTTTCAACCCAAATAAAAGGAGGGCAAGAATTAATTCCTATGCTGAAATGTCTCCCGACAAACAAAAGGAGATGTTTCCGGATTTTTTTCTGGGAATCAAGCTCAACGTGTTCAGGCATCTGAAAGACCTTGAAGTAAATTTCCGGAATCCGGTTACCGTAATCACCGGTTCCAACCGCACGGGTAAAAGCTCGCTACTGCTGTCGATAGGTTGTAGCCACTTCAATTTTTATACCCGAAGCGCAGTGTCGGGTGACTATGAGCGCACACGCTGGAGCAACGTGATGAGATTCACCCAGCATGATGTGCAGAAGGAAGACTGGAGCTATGAGGTAGAATTCAGGGAAAACGGACATGATGCCGTAAGGCGTCCGGGCAAGCGCAGCGCTCGATCCAAAAAATGGAGCGGCTGTGCTAAAAAGGAAGGTCAGATAGGCCATCCCAAGCCACGCCATGCCAAATCACCAGACGGACGCAATGTATATCTTATAGATATGGAGCGAATTATACCGGGACGCCATCATCCGCAATCAATATATTCAAGGGTGAAGAATCGCAGGGGAGCGGCATTGAACAAAAAAGCGGTGTATTATTTGTCATACGTCCTTGAAGTGTCGTACCGCACAGAAGCGCTGGGTAATATGGGCGAGCGCAAAATATATAAGTATCAGAACGACAACAGTTATACTACGTTCAATACTGCTTCCGGCGAGGATGTTCTCACCCACCTTATTGAAGATATCGTGCTATCTCCATCCGGTTCGCTCATTCTGATTGAGGAAATCGAGATAGGACTCCATCCGCGAATACAGCGCAGACTTATGGATGTGCTTTATGCTGAAGCCGCGCTGGAGAAAAAGCAGTTTATTGTCACTTCCCATTCGTCCACTATCATTGAATCTGTTGAGCCACAGTCGCGGATTTTGCTCGTGCGTAACAGTGAGGGGACGATTGTCACAGAACAGAACGTAAGTGTGTGCCGGGCCCTTAATGCAATGGATAGCATATCGCATCCGCTGCTAAGTATTTACGTAGAGGATGATATTTCAAAAAGACTTGTGGAAGAGGCTTTAGAAGATATTCTGATTGAGCATGAGGATATGGCACGCTCGATAAAAATTGTTGAGATTGGGAGCGCCGACAAAACTTATAGCTATTATCAGAATCGCCAAGCCACCCATAGCACTGATAATCTGAGACGAGGTGCCGCATGCATTCTGGATGGCGACATGAGAAATGAAAAAGATAGAGCCGGTCATTGGAAATACCCCAAGGATCAATTACTGTATTTTCACCAAGGCAACGAAGCTCCAGAAAAGATGCTCGTGCGTACTTATTTAAAGTACAATTACAACTCCACACTTGAATATCACCTGAATGATGGAAATCCTCACAAATGTTTCAGTACTATGGTTGAACTTGGTTTGGCGATGTCGGAGGGTAAAGCCCTTGAGAAGTGCATTAAAAGTTTGCGGGCTGATGAGGATGGCCGCGCGTACCTTGCAGACCTCGCAAATTTCATATTGAACGCCTGCAAGCATTACTCTTCCATTATATAATAAAAAACGATCTTCAATCGATAGGAAAATAATGGCTTCTATTTCTGTTTTGATGTCGGTATATAGATCAGATAATCCGACATTTTTTGACCGAGCCATACAGAGTATATGGACGGATCAGAGCATGCCCCCCAATGACGTGATTCTTGTTGAAGACGGACCATTACCCGAAGCTCTTCAAGATGTAGTGAAAAAATGGGAGAGAATTATTGGCGATAAACTGATAATTCTCAAGAACGAGCAAAATATCGGTCTCACCAAATCTCTGAACAAAGGCATAGCGAAGGCTACTTGTGAATATATAGCAAGAATGGACAGCGATGATATCTCTATGCCTGAACGCTTCAAGCTTCAATCGGATTTTTTGGATAAACACAGTGATATCACAGTTGTGGGTGGCTCGTTACAGGAGTTTGATTCGAAAAACGAGAATCTGAATGTGAGGCATTATCCCCTGACTCCAAAAGAAGTTGAATCGTTCATACATAGGGGGTCTCCATTAGCACATCCCACAGTGATGATACGCAAGAAATTATTTGACGATGGTATTCTGTACGACGAAAGATACAGGACGAGTCAGGATATTGCTCTATGGTTCGACGTGCTGTGCGCAGGATATAAAATTGCGAATCTTGACCAAGTGACGATAAAGTTCCGTCGTGACGGCGAGGTGTACAAAAGACGTAGCAAGGAAAAAGCAAAAAATGAATTTAAAATCTACATGAACGGCATCAAACGACTCAACGGATTGTTTACGTTCAAGTACATATACCCTACGCTGCGTTATTTATTCCGCCTGATGCCCGTAGCTTTTGTAAAGCGCATTTACGGGAGCAAGCTTCGTGCTTATGTGTTGCGCACCAAATCATCTTCTAATTAATAAATTACATAAATATAGGTTGCATATGACTATTCTTGTTACTGGCTCCGCTGGATTTATCGGCAGTTTTGTTGTTAAACGTCTTCTTGAAAGAGGAGACACCGTAGTGGGTCTCGACAATATCAATGATTATTATGATACTGCACTGAAATTCGCACGCCTCGCCGACGCAGGAATATCTGAGAAGGAGGCTTCGAAATGGTATAAATTCGTGACTTCAGCTATATATGGCGAAAAGTATCGATTTGTGCGCATGAATCTGGAGGACAGAAATGCTATGGAGATGCTCTTTGCCAACTGTGAATTTGATGCTGTGATAAATCTTGGTGCGCAGGCTGGAGTGCGATATTCTATTACAAATCCTCATGCCTATATAGAAAGCAATATCGACGGATTTATAAATGTGCTTGAAGGATGTAGAAACAACGATGTGAAGCACCTTGTCTATGCTTCTTCTTCAAGCGTATACGGCCTCAACGGCCAAGTGCCGTTTTCAGAGCATCATGGTATAGCCCACCCTGTGAGTCTCTATGCAGCTACCAAGAAGTCAAATGAACTTATGGCTCATGCGTATTCTAAACTCTACAATCTGCCCACTACCGGCCTACGTTTCTTTACGGTATACGGTCCGTGGGGACGCCCTGATATGTCGCCGTTCCTGTTTATTGACGCAATCCTTAACGACAGACCCATCAAGGTTTTCAACAATGGTAACATGATGCGCGATTTCACTTATATCGATGATATTGTGGAGGGCATAGTGAGAATTGTTGATGTTATACCATCCGGAAATTCACGATGGGACGAGAAAAACCCTGATCCAGCAACCTCTCCCGCGCCATATCGTATCTACAACATAGGTAATCAGCAGCCTACACGACTGATGGATTATATAAAATGTATCGAATATGCGATTGGGCGCGAGGCAAAAAAAGATTTCCTACCAATGCAGCCGGGCGATGTATATCAGACTTATGCAGATTCATCGGCTCTTGCCGAAGTAACGGGATTCAAGCCTTGCACACCTCTCCAATCTGGAATCGACAAAACCGTTGAGTGGTTCAAGGAATTTTATAACCTGTAAATTAATAACATGAAAAAAATCAATATAGCGGTGGCGGGGACGGGCTATGTGGGCCTGTCGATCGCAACGCTGCTGGCGCAGCACAATCGCGTTACGGCTGTGGATGTGATTCCTGAAAAGGTGGAGAAGATCAACCGCCGGGTGTCGCCTATCCAGGACGAGTATATTGAGAAATATCTGGCTGAAAAGGAGCTTGATCTCACGGGCACGCTGGACGGAGCCATGGCCTACGGCGATGCGGATTTCGTTGTGATAGCCGCCCCCACGAATTACGACCCGCAGACCAACTATTTCGACACGCACCACATCGAAGATGTTATTGATCTGGTGCTTAGCGTTAATCCTGATGCAGTGATGGTGATCAAGTCCACTATCCCCGTGGGCTATTGCCGCTCGCTATATCAGAAGTATGCCGTGCGCGGCGTGAAGAAGTTCAATCTGCTGTTCTTCCCGGAGTTCCTGCGCGAGAGCAAAGCTCTCTACGATAACCTATACCCTTCGCGAATAATCGCCGGCGTGCCCAAGGTTATCGAAAAACCGGGATATGAGGATGAGAATGCAGCCATCCTGGCCGTGACCGATATCGCGCGCATGGATGAGGCCGCCCACACCTTCGCGGGACTGCTGCAGCAGGGCGCCGAGAAGAAAGATATCCCCACGCTCTATATGGGCATGAAAGAGGCGGAGGCCGTGAAACTCTTCGCCAATACATACCTTGCACTTCGTGTGAGCTACTTCAACGAACTCGACACTTACGCGGAGGTGAAAGGCCTCGACTCCCGTGCTATCATCGAAGGCATCGGCCTGGACCCGCGCATAGGCACGCACTACAACAACCCGTCGTTTGGCTACGGCGGATATTGCCTGCCCAAGGACACCAAGCAATTGCTGGCCAATTATGCCCATGTGCCGCAGAATATGATGAGCGCCATCGTGGAGAGTAACCGCACACGCAAGGATTTTATTGCCGACCAGGTGCTGAGACTTGCCGGATGGTACGGCTACACCGAGCACAATTCCTTCGGTTCCAAGGCCGAAGAAAAGCCCTGTGTGATAGGTGTGTTCCGCCTCACGATGAAATCAAACAGCGACAATTTCCGCCAGTCGTCCATCCAAGGCGTTATGAAGCGAATAAAGGCCAAGGGCGCAAGGGTGATTATCTACGAACCCACCCTCGATGACGGCTCGACATTCTTCGGCTCGGAGGTGGTGAACGACCCTGAGAAGTTCAAGGAGCTTTCGGACGCCATCATCGCCAACCGCTACGACGCGCTGCTGGACGACGTGAAAGCCAAGGTATATACCCGCGACATCTTCTGCCGCGACTGATGTTGCCGGGACAATATCTGAGACAACATAGAAATTCAAAAACGGGAATCGGCCTGGTGGCTGGTTCCCGTTTTGAGTATGTCGGGGTGAGAAGACTCGAACTTCCGACCTCCACGTCCCGAACGTGGCGCGCTGCCAACTGTGCTACACCCCGATTGGCAAATTTGCGGTTGCAAAGATAGTGTTTTTTTTGCATAGTGGAAATGTTTTTGTAAAAAAATGCTGTTTTTGGGGCCGCGTTAATATTTTTTAGAGGGGGCGGGGCTGTGGATAAGGAAAAAAGATGTACTTTTGTGGGTTCTAACTATATACTATGGATTTGTTTGATACTATCAGTTCTGATATAAAGGCGGCCATGCTGGCCCGCGATAAGGTGCGCCTGGAGGCTCTCCGGGGCATTAAGAAGGAGTTTCTGGAGGCTAAGAGTGCGCCCGGCGCTGCCGGCGAGCTGCCTGATGATGCCGCGATGAAGATTCTGGTGAAGATGGCCAAGCAGCGTCGCGAGAGCGCGCGCATCTACACTGAGCAGAATCGCCCTGACCTCGCTGAAGGCGAGCTGGCGGAGCTGGCCGTGATCGAGCAGTATCTGCCCAAGGCGCTGAGCCCCGAGGAGCTGCGCGAGCGCCTGGTGGCTATCGTGGCCGAGACGGGGGCGAAGGGCCCGGCCGATATGGGCCGCGTGATGGGCGTGGCCACGAAGGCGCTGGCCGGCGTGGCTGATGGCCGTGCGGTGAGCGCTGCCGTGAAGGAGATTCTTGCAAACATGTAATATACACATATACACAGCATTATGCTTACTATTCAGCAAATTAAATCGAATCCCGAAGATATTATCCGCCGGCTTGCCATCAAGGGCTTTGACGGCAAGGATGCTATTGCCCGCGTGATTGCGCTGGACGACGACCGCCGTGCGCTTCAGCACCGCAACGATAGCGAGGCTGCCGAGCTGAATGGCCTGGCGGCGCAGATCGGCGGCCTGATGAAGGCCGGCAAGCGCGAGGAGGCCGAGGAGCTCAAGGCCCGCGTGGCGCTGCTGAAGCAGAGCCAGAAGGAGCTGGCCGACAAGCTGGCCGAGACTGAGGCTGCTATCCGCGAGATTCTGCTCTCGGTGCCCAACGTGCCTTGCGACATGGTGCCGGAGGGCCGCACGGCTGCCGACAACGTGGTGGACAAGGAGGGCGGCAAGATGCCCGAACTGCCTGCCGACGCTCTGCCCCACTGGGATCTGGCGCGCAAATACAACCTTATCGACTTCGACCTGGGCGTGAAAATCACGGGTGCGGGCTTTCCGGTGTATCTGGGCAAGGGTGCCAAGCTGCAGCGCGCTCTCATCCAGTTCTTCCTGGACGAGGCCGGCAAGGCCGGATATCTGGAGGTACAGCCGCCCTACGTGGTGAACGAGGCGAGCGGCATAGGCACGGGCCAGCTGCCCGACAAGGAGGCGCAGATGTATGTGGTCACGGCCGATAATCTCTATCTCATCCCCACGGCCGAGGTGCCGGTGACGAATCTCTACCGCGACGTGATCATCCCCGACGACCGTCTGCCCATCAAGAACTGCGCCTACTCGGCTTGCTTCCGCCGCGAGGCCGGCAGCTATGGCAAGGACGTGCGCGGCCTCAACCGCCTGCATCAGTTCGACAAGGTGGAAATCGTGCGCATCGAGCGCCCGGAGGACAGCTATGCCGCCCTTGAGGAGATGAAGGACCACGTGCAGGGACTGCTCGAAAAGCTGGGCCTGCCCTGGCACATCCTGCGCCTCTGCGGCGGCGACATGAGCTTCACGAGCGCCATCACCTTCGACTTCGAGGTATATTCCGCGGCTCAGGGCCGCTGGCTTGAGGTGTCGAGCGTGTCGAATTTCGAGACCTATCAGAGCAACCGCCTGAAGTGTCGCTACCGCGGCGCCGACAAGAAGACACGCCTGGCCCACACGCTCAACGGCTCGGCGCTGGCTCTGCCGCGCATCATGGCCGCGCTGCTGGAGAACAATCAGACGCCCGAGGGCATCGTGGTGCCGGAGTGCCTGCGCAAGTACACCGGCTTCGACATCATAGACTGATACGGCCTACGGCATCGCGATGGCGCTATTTGCAAGCATAGACCAGGGCAACACCGCCACAAAGCTCACGCTGTGGCTCGACCACGAGCCGCAGTGCTGCCACGTGGCGCGCAATGCCTCCACGGGCGCGCTGGCCGATGTGCTGGCCGGATGCGGCCGGCTCGACGGCGCCATCTACAGCAGCGTGAGCGGCCGCAACGAGGCGCTGTGGCAGGCCTTGCTCGCGGCATGCCCGGGCGCTGTGGAGCTCAACCGCTCCACGCCTCTGCCCATAGAGCTGCACTATGCCACGCCGGCCACGCTGGGGCTGGACCGCATCGCGGCCGCCGCCGGTGCTGTGGCCCGCTATCCAGGGTGCCGCTGCCTGGTGGTGGATGTGGGCACGGCCGTGACCTACGACCTGGCCGGTCCCGACGCTGCCTTTCACGGCGGCAACATCGCTCCCGGCGCGGGCCTGCGCCTGCGTGCGCTCCACGACTTCACGGCGGCGCTGCCCGAGGTGACGGTCGATGGCGGCGAAGATCGCGGCGCCGCACTGCCTCTATGGGGCACCGACACGGTCTCGGCCATGCGCTGCGGCGCCCTGCGCGGAATAGCCGGCGAGATCAGCTACTACCGCAGCCTGCTGCCGGGCGACACCACCGTGATACTCACGGGGGGCCGCGCCGACGATATAGCCGGGCTGCTGGACTTTCCGGCCACGGTGGACCACGACCTCGTGGGCCGCGGCCTCATTAGTATATTAGAGCACAATATCTACTCATGAAAATACGTACACTCATCTGCGCGCTCTCTCTGGCCACCGCCATAGGCGCCGCCGCCCAGAACGGCACCATGACACCCTACTCACTCCACGGCTACGGCATCCTCAGAGACAACGCCACCGCAGCCCAGCGGCAGATGGGAGGCACAGGCTATGCCATGAACTCGGGCCGCCAGATCAACGTGATGAACCCCGCGAGCTACGCACGCATCGACTCCATGACATTCCTCTTCGACATGGGTATGGCCATGACCAACCTATGGAGCGAGGAGACGGCGGCCGACGGCACCCGCAACCACAGCAGCGACTTCGGCGGCGGACTGGACTACATCACCATGCAGTTTCCCATCTACCGCGGCCTCGGCGCCAGCATAGGCCTGCTGCCCTACAGCAGCGTGGGCTACAGCTTCGGCAGCAGTATCGACAACGGCGCGTCGTCGCACTCCGGCAGCGGCAGCATCAATCAGCTCTATGCCGGCCTGGGCTACTCGCCTTTCAAGGGATTCAGCCTGGGCGTGAACGTGGGCTACCTCTTCGGCAACACCTACAACGACACCTATGCCATCACCTCGGGCGGCAGCTCGTCGTTGTTTGAGCGCACGCTGCACGTGAGCGACTGGAACCTGAACGCCGGCGTGCAATACGCCTTCGCCGTGGGCCGCACCGACATGATCAGTATCGGCGCCGTGTTCACCCCCGGCAAGAACCTGCACGGCACCACCGGATTCTACAGCTACGACACCTCGGCCGATTCCGAGACCGGCGGCAGCGAGGAAGACATCAACGGCCGCTACTCCACGCCCTGGAGCCTGGGAGCCGGCGTGGCCTACAACTGGCGCGGACGCCTGCTCGTGGAGCTCGACGCCACCTATCAGCCCTGGAGCAAAGCCAAGTACAACGGCGTGAAAGGCACCCTCAACGACCGCTACAAGCTGGCCGCCGGCCTGCAGCTGGTGCCCAACGCGCGCGGCGGCTACCTGCGCCGCACGGCCTACCGCGCCGGCGCATTCGTGGAGCGCGACTACCTGCGCGTGGGCAACAACTCCGTGCGCGACTACGGTGTGGCGGCCGGCGTGGGGCTCCCCGTGCCCGGCTTCAAGACCGTCGTGAGCCTGGGCCTCGAATGGCGTCACCGCCAGGGCCACCCGGCCACCCTCATCAAGGAAGACTATCTCAACATCACCATAGGCGTGAACTTCAACGAAATGTGGTTCCGCCCCAACAAGATCTACTAAGAGCCGCACCGTGCGCCGCCTCCTGCTCTACACAGCCCTGGGCGCCGCCGCCTGCTGCAGTTGCGGCGAAGAGCGCCAAAGCTACGTGCCCAACGTGGGCGACGGCCTTGAGTCGCCCACGATGAGCACTGCCGACGTGAGCACCTTCATCAGCGACAGCGGATACGTGCGCTACCACATCGTGACGCCGCTGTGGCAGATGTTTGAGGAGACAAAAGACCCCTTCTGGCGCTTTCCCCAGGGGCTCGACCTTGAGCAATACGACCTGGCGATGCAGCCGCAGGCCAACATCCGCAGCGACAGCGCCACCTACTTCAGCCGCCGGCGTCTCTGGCGACTCGACGGCCACGTGGTGATGGTGAACGTGGACGGCGACAGCTTCCTCACGTCGCAGCTATTCTGGGACCAGCAGAAGAGGCAGGTCTACTCCGACTCGTTTATCCACATCGTGCGCACCGACCGTATCATCGAAGGCTACGGCTTCACCAGCAACGAAAACATGACGGCCTACACCGTGAACCGCCCCACGGGTATCATCCCCGTGGACCGCGAAGCCCGGAACGACAACGCATCGGCCACGGCCGACTCCGCCGCCACCGACTCTGCCGCCGCGGCACTCCCCGCCACCGGCCGCCGCCACGCTCCCGCCAGGGCATCGCAGCGCACGGCACGCCCGGAATTGCCCGCCGGCGACGCCACCACCACAACAAGCACAACCACAGCCACTACAACAAGATAGACCCCATCCCTCCCCACCACCACACACAGCATGGAACCCACCTGGATCATCATCACCATAATCTCGCTGCTGCTCTCGGGATTCTTCTCGGGCACGGAAATGGCATTCGTCACCGCCGACCGCGTGCGCACCGCCGTGGACGTGCGCCGCGGAGGCTTCATATCGGGCCTCGTCAAGCGCTTCTACGCCAATAGCGAGTTTTTCATCTCCACCATCCTCGTGGGCAACAACGTGGTGCTCGTGATCTACGGCATGGGAGCGGCCAAGATGCTCGAACCCTGGCTGCAGGGCTGGCTGCACTCGGAGTTTCTGGTGCTTCTGGCACAGACGCTCATCTCCACGGCCGTGATACTGCTCACGGGCGAGTTCATCCCCAAGACAGTCTTCGGCATCAATCCCAACAGTTCCCTGCGCATCCTGAGCGTGCCCATAGCCGTGTTCTACGTGGTGCTCTATCCCGTGTCGCTTCTGGCCACGTGGCTCTCGCGGCTGCTCATGCGCCTCACCGGCGCCCGCACCCACAGCTCCACCCTCAGCCTCATCAGCGTGGGCGACCTCAACGACTACCTCGAAGAAGCCATCGACAGCATGGAAGAGAAGCAGGCCACGGTGGAAAATGAAGTGAAACTGTTTCAGAACGCCCTCGATTTCAGCACCACCCACGTGCGCGACTGCATGATACCGCGCAACGAAATCGTGGCCGTGCCCTTCGACACCACGGTGGAGCATCTCTCGGAGCTCTTCACAAGCACCGGCCGCAGCAAAATCATCGTGTACCGCGACGACATCGACGATATCGCCGGCTACATCCACGTGAGCGAGCTCTTCGTGCCCCGGGAGCACTGGCAGGAATGCATAAAGCCCGTGCTCTACGCCCCCGAAAATCTACTGGCCAACGTGATGATGCGGCGCCTGCTGCAGCAGAAGCGCTCCGTGGCCGTGGTGGTCGACGAATTCGGAGGCACCAGCGGATTTCTCACCCTGGAAGACCTCGTGGAAGAAATCTTCGGCGACATCCAGGACGAGCACGACAAAAACGGATTCACGGCACGCACCATCGAGCCGGGCCTATACGAGGTATCGGGCCGCTGCGAAATCACCTGGCTCAACGAAAATCTCAATCTCGATATCCCCGAGGACGACGACTATCAGACCATTGCCGGCTACCTTATCCACAGCACCGGCACTATCCCCAAGCAAGGCACCACGATACCCCTGGGACCGCTCACGTTTGAAGTGATGAAGAAGAGCGCCACGCGCCTGGAGCTTATCCGCATCCGCTGCGCCGCCCAAGAGCACGAGCACTGAGCAGCACCAGGCCCGACGCCGCCAGCGTGCCGGCCCAGTCGGCCACCACATCCAGAACATCGGCCGTGCGGGGCACCGGCATAGCCTGCTGCAGCTCTTCGGTGAATACACCGAAAGCCATGATCCACAGCGCAGCCACCAGCACGGGACGCACCGCAGGGAGCAGCCTTGCGCGCCAGCGGTCGAATGCCACACACACCACAAGGCCGCCCATCATGCAGGCATGCACCACCTTATCGGCACCCTCAAAGAGCATGAGCTCGGGCACCTGGGGCGTCGACGGCATGAGCACCAGATACAGGATTGCGGCGATGCACGCCAGGGTGAAATACGGTTTCATCAGAAAGCTACGTAGGTGGCAGGGTCGAGCGGCACACCGTTGTGCCACAGCTCAAATGTGACCGCTCCGCCCGTTTCGGGCGCCACGCCTATGCGCGCTCCGGTGGCCGGAGTGGCACCGCGCGAAGTGAAGATATCGGCCAGGCCGCCGTAAATGCTCACGAATTCATTGGGATGCTGAATCACCACCGTGTAGAGGCCGCCCGCATCTGCCTGCGCGGACACCACTGTGCCGCGGTAGATAGCATCGACACCCTGATTGCGCCCGCAGCGTAGCTCCACCGACGTGCCGTCGGCCGCGGGCTGCGCATCTGCGCCCGGTGCCGGGCTATAAAACGCCATGCCATCGGCCGCGATGGGCGAGAGCACCGAAAGCTGATAGCGCCGGTTGCTCTCGAATTTATTCACGAAAGCCCTCTCGGCCTCGGAGGCCGGAAGCAGCGTATCTGTGGTGGCCGGAAGCAACGCGTGCGACGCCCGGGCCGAATCAGGGTCGGTGGTACCATCCAGTATAGCCCTCATATCGGCCAGATACCGCGCATCGAGCTGTATCTGCCGCGAGAGCGAATCAAGCCGCAGCGTGGTCTCGATATATCGGGCGCGCATATCGCCGGGCAAGGTGCCGGGCAGCAACGCGCGCAAGGGCGTGAACGCCATCACCACATATATGAGAGCCGCCGTGGCGGCCACAGCCAGCGCCAGCAGCAGCAAAGCCTGCCGCCGCGAAAAACGCACGCTCCACACCCGCGAGAAAGCCGCCTCATTCACATAATCCAGGCGGCGCTTTGCCTGCGCCTGAGCATCCGGTGGCGCCAGCGCCCCGCTCGTGCGTATTATTCGAGGAAAATACTTTTTCAGGTTCATACGGCAAAGATAATCATTTTTTTGCTAAACGCCGGCAGTTTTTCGCTGTCTCGCGCCACTGCGTAGGAGCATTAAAATGGCAATTGTTTCTCGAAGAGGAATCTTTTATGTAATTTTGCAGTCGGATTCAAGGATATTTTTCAATGGATATGAATATGGAAATCACTGATAACGTGCATTATATAGGTGTGAACGACCGCACTACACAGCTGTTTGAGGCCCTCTGGCCGCTGCCGGCCGGCGTGAGCTACAACTCCTATCTGGTGACGGGCTCGGAGGCCACGGCTATCATCGATGGCGTGGAGCTGACGCATGCCGCGCAGCAGATTGAGGCAATCAAACGGGTGCTGGGTCCCGGGAGAAAGCCTGATTATCTGGTGATCAACCACATGGAGCCCGACCACTCCGGTGCTATCGAAGTGCTGCGCCGGGAGTGGCCGGAGCTGATTATCGCCGGCAATGCGCAGACGCTGAGGATGGTGAAAGGCTTCTATGGCGCGGAGGGTCGCACCCTGGCCGTGCGCGACGGCGACACGCTGCCGCTGGGAGGTGCCACGCTGCGCTTCGCACTCACGCCCATGGTGCACTGGCCCGAGACGATGATGACGCTCGTGGAGGAGCAGGGCGTGCTGTTCAGCGGCGATGCCTTCGGATGCTTCGGGGCGCTGAACGGAGCGGTGGTGGACCGCGAGATGGACTGCGACCGGTATTTCCCGGAGATGGTGCGCTACTATGCCTGCATCGTGGGGCGCTACGGCCGCTTTGTGCAGCGGGCGCTGGAGCGGCTCAAGGACGTAGATATCAAGATGCTGTGTCCCACGCACGGTCCGGTGTGGACGGAGCGTGCGGCCGAGGTGACCGGCCTCTACGACCGCCTGAGCCGCTACGAGGCGCTGGATGATGGCGTGGCAGTGGTGTATGGCTCGATGTATGGCCACACGGAGCGCATGGCCGAGGCTATAGCCGGAGAGCTGGCGCGGCAGGGCGTGCGCAATATCGAGGTGCTGAATGCGTCGCACACCACGCTCGACGTGATTCTTGCGGCGGCTTTCCGCCACAAGGGGCTGGCCGTGGCGGCGCCCACGTATAGCGACGGGCTTTTTCCGCCCGTGGCTCATGCACTGGAGGCCCTGAGCGTGCGCTGCCTGGCCGGCCGCAAGGTGATTCTGGCCGGCAGCCACACCTGGGCCCACAAGGCGGTGCCTGCCATGAAGGAGCTGCTGGCCGGCTGCGACCTGGTGGAGGTGGCAGAGCCGGTGAAGGCGCTGCAGGCTCCCGATGACGACGCGCTGGAGGCCTGCCGCGAAAGCGCGCGTGCGCTGGCCGCTGCATTGCGATAGGTCTTTGATTTATAGCAAGGATTTTGTAACTTTGCACATTCAATCTCATTTTGCCTAATGAACATAGCTATCGTTGGGGCCGGCGGGGCCGTCGGTCAAGAACTTTTGAAGGTGCTCGACGAGCAGAATTTCCCGGTGGACGAGCTGCGCCTCTTCGGGCGCGCCACCAGCGCCGGCACGCGCTACGGCTTCCGTGGCCGTGAGGTCACGGTGGAGGCCCTGGAGGAGGGCGACGCTTTCCGCGGCATCGACTTTGCCTTCGTGAGCGCCGGGGCCGGAGTGTCGGAGCGATTCGCAGGCACGATCACGCGCCACGGTGCGCTGATGATCGACAACAGCAGCGCCTTCAGAATGCACCCGGATGTGCCTCTGGTGGTGCCTGAGGTGAATGGCAGCGATGCGCTGCATGCGCCGCGCGGAATAATCGCCAACCCCAACTGCACCACCATCCAGATGGTGGTGACACTCAAGCCGCTGCACGAGCTCTCGCCGCTGCGGCGCGTGCACGTGGCCACCTATCAGGCGGCCAGCGGCGCAGGCCTGCCGGCCATGCAGGAGCTCGTGGACCAGCACCGCGCCATTGCCGCCGGCGAGCAGCCGCGCGTGGAACATTTCGCCCACCAGCTGGCCGATAATGTGATTCCCCACATCGACGTGTTCCAGGACAACGACTACACCAAGGAGGAGATGAAGATGCACATGGAGACGAAGAAGATAATGCACGCGCCGGAGCTGGAAGTGAGCGCCACGTGCGTGCGCGTGCCCGTGATGCGCGCCCACAGCGAGGCCATCTGGGCCTCGACGGAGCGCCCCCTGGGCGTGCAGGCCGCGCTGCAGGCGTGGCGCAGCGCGCCGGGCGTGGTGGTGGTGGAAGATGGCTATCCCATGCCGCTTCACGCCGCCGGCACCGACCCCGTGATGGTGGGACGCGTGCGCCAGGACCTGGCCGATCCCTGCGGCCTGGCCTACTGGTGCGTGGCCGACCAGATCAAGAAGGGCGCCGCCCTGAATGCCGTGCAGATTGCGCAGTATATCCTCGCCCACCGATAACCGACGGCCATGACCGCCGCCCCGCTCATAACCAATCCCGTGGCCATCTTCTCGGTGGTGCTGGTGATAATCCTGCTGGCACCGCTGCTGCTGGGACGGCTCAAGGTGCCCCACATCGTGGGCATGATTGTGGCCGGCGTGGTGGTGGGGCCCTACGGCTTCAACGTGCTCGACCGCGATTCGAGCTTCGCCATCTTCGGGCAGGTGGGGCTGCTCTACCTGATGTTTCTGGCGGGGCTTGAGATTGATATGTATCACCTGCGGCTCAATCTGCGCCGCGGGCTTCTCTTCGGAGTGCTCACGCTGCTGATTCCGCTGGTGCTGGGCGTCGTGAGCTCGATAGTGCTGCTGCGGCTCGACGTGGCCACGTCGCTGCTGCTGGGCGCCATGTATGCCTCCCACACCCTCATCAGCTATCCCGTGGCGGCCCGCTTCGGCATCACCAAGGCCGCGCCGGTGCTGGTGGCCATCGTGGGCACGATCATAGCCGTGGCCGGTGCCCTGCTGGTGATGGCCGGAGTGGTGAGCGTGTGTCGCGACGGCGAGTTCGACGCCCTGTCGATGCTCTGGCTGCTGGGCCGCATCGCCATCTGGACGGCCGTGCTGCTCTACAGCCTGCCGCGGCTCACGCGCCGCTTCTTCAAGAGCTACGGCGACAAAGTGATGCAATACGTCTTCGTGATGGTGATGGTGTTTCTCTCGGCCTGGAGCGCCCAGCTCATAGGCCTGGAGGGCGTGCTGGGCGCCTTTGCCGCCGGCCTTATCCTCAACCGCTACGTGCCTGCTGCCTCGCCGCTGATGAACTCGATAGAATTCGTGGGCAACGCGCTGTTTATCCCCTACTTCCTCATCAGCGTGGGCATGATGATCAATGTGGGCGTGCTCTTCAACGCCGACACCCTCGCCGTGGCCGCCATCATGCTGGCCGTGGCTCTGGCAGGCAAGTGGCTGCCGGCCTACATCACGCGGCGCGTCTACGGATATGCCCCCGCCGGCGGCAGCGTGCTCTTCGGCCTCACCTGCGCCCACACGGCCGTGGCGCTGGCTGTGGTGACCGTGGGATTCAACATGGGCCTGCTCGACGTGCGCGTGCTCAACAGCACCGTGCTGGTGATTCTCGTCACCTGCGCCATAGCGCCGCTGATCACGGCCCGCGCCGCAGCCCGCGTGAAGATAGCCATGCTGGAGGAAGAAGACGCCACCGACCGCCCCATGCGCCACAACCGCACGCTCATACCCGTGGCCAATCCCCTGACGGCACCCTCGCTGGTGGAAATGGCCGTGCTGATGCGCAACGACCGCGGAAGCCACGAATTCCTGGCCCTGCACGTGCGCGCCGACAACGACCCGCAGAGCAAGCGACTCTCGGCCGCCGCCCTCGACACGGCCTGCCGCGCCGGAGCCGCCATGGACCAGCACGTGGAGCCCCTGGAGCGCTACGACCTCAATGCCATCACGGGCATGGTGAACGTGATCGAGGAGCGCGACATCAGCGAGGTGATCCTGGGCATGCACCGCCGTGCCGGAGTGATCGACTCGTTCTTCGGCTCCAAGGTGGACCAGCTGCTGCGCGCCACCCACCGCATGGTGATTATCCCGCGCTGCTACATCCCGGCCAATACGCTCACGCGCATCGTCGTGCGCGTGCCCGCCGGCGCCCAGTACGAGACCGGATTCAGCCGCTGGGTGCGCTGCCTGGCGCGCCTCACCCATCAGCTGGGCTGCCGCATCATCTTCTGCTGCCCGGGCGCCGTGCAGCCCCTCATCCGCGGCGTGATCTACCAGGCCAATTACGGCATACGCTGCGAATTCCGCACGGCCGAGACCTGGGACGACTTCATCCCCATGGCCGGCCGCGTGCTCCCCGACGACCTCTTCGTGGTCATCGGCGCACGCGCCAATTCCGTGAGCCACGACTCCGACATGGTGCACCTGCCCGAATTTCTCCAGCGCTACTTCGCCGGCAACAACCTGATGGTAATCTACCCCGAGCAGTTCGGCGAAGCCCCGGCGCTCACCTCGTTCGTAGACCCCATGTGGAGCGACACCGGAGCCTCTCCCTCGGCCCTCCCCGGCCGCCTGCGACGCCTGCTGCGCCGCCTGCGCCGAAAACCCCGGGGTGCATGAGCTTGTTATATATCTGATGAAACGCCCGTCGACCATATTTGCCGCCATGATGCTCGCGGCGGCGCTGCTGCCACCGCAGGCCGCGGCGCGCAAGCAGGAGCGCACGCCCGACAATCCCGGCAGCGCGCGCAAGCCCTACTACACGGGCTTCTACTGGCGCATCGACGAGGAAGGCGACACCGTGGCCGTGATGGCCCTGAGAGGCATCACGGTGTATCCGCCGCTCAAGTTCAAGAACAAGAAGGAGGAGAAGTTCTACTGGCGCACCGTGCGCGACGTGAAGCTCACCCTTCCCTACGCCAAGCTCATCGCCGAGACCCTGATCGAGACCTACGAGTATATCGAGACCTTCCCCACCCAGAAAGAGCGCGAGGAATATCTCAAGCGCATGGAAAAATCCCTCTTCGAGCAATACAAGCCCGTGCTGCGGCGCTTCTCGCGCTCGCAGGCACGCGTGCTGGTGAAGCTCATCCAGCGCGAGACCCACCAGAGCAGCTACGACATCATCCGCGCCTTCCTGGGCTCCTTCCGCGCCGGCTTCTGGCAAGGCTTCGGCAAGCTCTTCGGAGTGAGCCTCAAAGCCGACTACAACCCTGCCGCCAACCGCGAAGACGGCATCATCGAGCGCGTGGCACGCGGTGTGGAGGAGGGCACAATCGCATGAGAGCGGTACCACGGCGCAACCTTCTCGACGGCTTCAACGCATGGCTGATGCTTGAGCGCGGCCTCAGCCCCAACACCCGCGCGGCCTACGGCGCAGATGCCGCGCGCCTGGTGCAGTGGCTGGCCGAGCAGGGATTGTCGCCGCAGCAGGCCGATGTAGACATGCTCCACGCCTTCGTGGCCGAGCTCCACGACCTGGGCATCGCGCCCCGCTCGCAGGCGCGCATCATATCAGGCATAAAATCGCTCTATCGCTACATGCGCCTGGAGCACCTCATCGACACCAACCCCTCGCTCCTGCTCGACGCGCCGCGCACCGGCCACCACCTGCCCGAAGTGCTCTCGGTGCATGAAATCGACGCCATGCTCGCGACCATCGACCCCGCCGCGCAGCACGCCGTGCGCAACCGCGCCATCATCGAGGTGCTCTTCAGCTGCGGCCTGCGAGTGAGCGAGCTCGTGACGCTCGAAATCTCGCGCATCAACCTGCAGCTGGGCTTCCTCACCGTCACCGGCAAAGGCTCAAAAGAGCGCATGGTGCCCCTCAGCCCCTCGGCCATATACGAAATCGAGCAATGGATGCAGGAGCGCACCCGCTACCCCGTGAAAGCCGGCCACGAGGGCTACCTCTTCCTCAACCGCAGCGGCCGAGCCCTCACGCGCGTGATGGTGTTCTACATCGTGCGCGACCTGGCCGCAGCCGCCGGCATCCGCAAAACCATCTCGCCCCACACCCTGCGCCACTCATTCGCCACCGCCCTGCTCGAAGGCGGCGCCAACCTGCGCGCAATCCAGCAGATGCTGGGCCACGAAAGCATCGCCACCACCGAAATCTACCTCCACCTCGACAACACCCGCCTGCGCGACGAAATCCTCCGCTGCCACCCCCGCTCCTTCTGAGCCCGGGCCGGAACAATCACGCCGCCACGTAAGCTCCCTAAAATCAACACAGTAGGGACGCTTTTCAAAGCGTCCGCAGCAAACAATCACTTTTACGGCCCCTGCCCTACACCTTCCTAACCCGCTCCGAGCGGCATTTGGGGCAACTGGCCAAGTCTTTCGTGCGCTCAAGCACCGTTGGCGAGGGCGTATAGGTCGTGTCTATTCGGGGAAAATATGTCACCAGATTCGTTGTTAATCGCTTGAGTAAAGCCTGCTCCTACTCGATATAAATGCTATGGGTTCATGCGGTTCTCGCATTTCAAAGATATCACTACCTTCTTTAAATTCGATTGGCCAGTAGGGTCTTTGAAATCTGCAGCAATG
Organism: Bacteroides sp.; assembly: GCA_014801485.1. GTDB lineage: Bacteria > Bacteroidota > Bacteroidia > Bacteroidales > Muribaculaceae > CAG-873. The sequence continues at coordinate 89,219 of JAAVEC010000028.1, read as the reverse complement.
AAGTTTGATGTATTCAAAAATCTTCAGACACTCCGCCCTGGGAGTATCTGTGTACTCCAAATAGTATATTGCCACTCGCAGGCACATCATTTTGTAGCGTTCGTAGAGTTTTGAATCTCTCTTCAACGGGATTTTGAACGGCTCGGCACATTTTCTTTCGAGATATTTCATGTGCTGCAATATCTCACCTGTATTTCCCGTATCTACGAGATCTACCAGGTTGAGAATGGACGAAATCAGAGCTAAACGCGCGTCGGAATACTTGGAGCGCAGCGACCGGGCCGTATCCCGGGCCCAACCCAAGAAATCGGGCTTCCACATTTTATAGCCAAATGTCCACTCGATATACATTGCCGCTACATAGGCAGCATCTGCAAGGTAATTGTCTCTCGCCTCCGGCACCCGGCAGCCATCGGCGGAGCATACACACTCATGTATAACCCTCCGGGTCTCTCGCACGTTGTACCTGGAAGGAGAATATTCCTTTTCGATATGCGCACGGAAACTGCACGATTCATCCAGCTCCCTGCGCACTTCGTCCAAGGGGATGTTGAGCTCGATGCTCAATCGCTTTTTTTCCTGTCGGTTCATCGTCGTTGGTTCGCGAGCAGCTGCTGTGGAGTTACATCTCGGCGAGCTTGGCAGTGAACTTCTCGGCCAGCACATCGCGACGCGTGGCCCGGTAGTAGTCGCGGGCAAATTCGTATAACCGGCGCGTCACGTCCTCGCGGCCTTTCTGCTCTATCACGGGTATCAGCTTAATTAGATGCTCGAAGATGTCGGCTTCCACGGCAAAGGCGTTTTCCATGCCCGATTCCTCAATTTGCGAGATACAATCATCAAGCGCGACGCGCAACTTGACCATGGCTGCCTCAGTAGAGTCGGTGAAGCGTCCAGTCTTGGCGAAAAACTCAAGGAGATACTCATTGCATAGCAGCACGCCTTTCCAACAGTCCCAATACAAATCGGGCTGAATTTCTTGGCTTTCAAATTTTTGAGAAAGAGACTCTTCAATTACTGTTATAATATCTTCTAAGCCAGTGGAGTCTTCTACCTCGGCCAATACCCTCTTAAGCCACCGGCAGAGCACCTGCGGGCATCCCGAGGGATTTACAATCCAGAAATTGCCGCCGAGCTGTTCACCGATTGCGCGGCATCCGATTAAGACCTGATCACCAGCCGAAAAGCCATACCTCGACTCGTCATCATCAGCCGCGATGAAGAGCAGCAACGCACGCAGCCACAGCACCATCCCCTCGCTCTTGAGCCGGAATGGGCAGCCATCGAAAGACACGGTTGTTCGGCCCGTAACCTCTTCAAATGTCCACTCCTTCGGCCTGCGGCTACTTGCAGCAAGCATATCGGCCTGAATCTCCCGGGCACGCCGCAGGCTATAATCGTCAATAAATTCGTCTACTGTCATGATTCTTATATTGCTCGGAAAAGCCGTATTCTTCCTTAAACCGTTCTAATTCCTCCCGAGAAATCGAAACCCCTTTATCTTCTTGGGCGCACATCATATCGCTATATGTCACTTGTGCCAAAACTTCTGTTTCGGCAGGATTATCATCGCCGGTATATACCACTTCAATCGCGATGGAACGTTCATCCGGGTGGGCAATAAGGCTCACCTTCCCGGAATATTTACTTCCATTTACGTGGAAGCACATCCTCCCTTGACCGGCCTCCACATCATGCAGCAACCAGTTGCGAGTCATATCCGAGCCCATATATAACAAAGCCCAGATCTTGTTGTCGGTTCGTAATTTTTCTTCCATATTTATAAATCTTCTTCACCCGCATTTATAAATCTTCCTCACTCGCTCCGAGCGGCACTTGGGGCAGCGGCACTTCGCGAGCAATCCCCATAACGGCGACGGCGCAGGATCACTCAGCACCTCCGGGTGCATCAGCGGCTCGAGCATGCTCTCCAGGCGGCTCCACTCGAATTTCTCGCCGCACTCCAGGCACACGTATTTCTTCTTACTCATTATCTGTTGATTATTTAAGTTCCAGATCAATAGTTATGTCATCATAGCCAATCGCCACACTATTAATCGCGTCTTTCTCTATCTGCTCGCCCACGTATCTCGGCCAAGAAATCTGGATGGCTATATATTTGTCACTGTCTGCTTCCGCCCCCTCATTTAGCTCATGGTTCCTATTCTTTAGAAGTGCCACAGCGTCGGCAATCAGCTTATTAAACTCCGTAGGACAGCCATACGACACCATCACGGTTTGGCTCTCATCGTCGATGCGCAGCGTCACGGGGACTTCGATGGAAGCTATAGCGGCTTTTTGTGATTGCTTCACGTTCTGCTCATCCACTCCCGACTGCGACGAATCCACACCTTTGACATAGTCAACCTCCTCAACATCGCCAATTTCCAGGCGAATAAACTTCGTCGGTTTCATTTGTTATTTGATTATTTTAGTTCAGCTTCGATTTTCAGCCCGTCGGCAGTCACCGTTATATCGTTGAGGGCCAACCCCTCCGGATGATACCTATTGACCACCATTAAAAGATGCATGGGGAAGGGGTCGCGGTACCACCCTCTACGTCTTGTTGCCCATTCCAGAGCCGAAGCCACATCCTCATCCGTAATCGGCTTGATTTTTTTCTTGGATGCCGTGGCTTCATCAATAAAAGCCTCCTTTTCGAGGCTGCCCGAATTGATCACAGCGTCGTGTCGCACCTCGTCGATACGGATATATCCCGACACCTTAATGGAGCGGTAGTGCACTTTTTTCGGCTCCACATAGGTGATGTACACTTCTTGATCTCCCACCCGGGACAGCTCCACATCCACGTCATAGCGCGTCTTCACACGCTCGGCAATCTCAGCAAATGAAATGTTGATGGTCATAATTTGATTTCTTATTGGTAGTTATTTATTTGAATCTTCAGCCCATAAGCTATCACGACAACTTACGGAGCGACAATTTCTTCAGTACCGTACGTGGTTATTCACATTAAGAGTAGCGATATTATAAAATGTAGAGAATACTACTCAGAATATATCCAATTGCTACTGGTTAAATCTTCCTTTCTAATGCATTTACCTTTATCAGTTTTTATTTGTGTTATCACATCTTCGGGTTTACTTGAAAACAGTATGTGCTCTGTCATTTTTGAATCGACAGAAATCACATAGGATTCCTCTGGTTTGATAATTCCACAAGTATACTTTCCCTTCTCATCTTTTACATAAATAGTAGTTTTTGAGGTAAGGATAATATTTTTATGAGTTGAACTTTTTGATGAATTCATTACCTTATTCCTTTTTTGATTATTTGTTTTGCTTTTATTGGTTCTCTAATAAGCCAGTCAAGAGTCAGCAAAGCTGCCGGATAGGTCATACCTTTGAAACGGCTCATCAATCCATCTGTAGAATAGCCTTCTGCCTCAATAATCGGCATAGTAAATTTTGTCAACCATATATCCAATGCCTCTTTTAATTCAGGAGTCATTTTCTGTAGATTAACGGCCGTTTGCTCTGCCGCTTCTATCGGATAGCCGCGTTTTACGAGTGTTTCAACCAACTGTTTCATATTCAGGTTATCTTTTTAAAAAAGCGCAAAGCACATCTTCAGCAAAAGCTCTTGCATCTGCTTCGACAGGTTGCATTGCATAGGCTTCAAAACCGCTTAATTCTGCATTTTGGTAGCCTATTTCAAATTCATTCCATTTCCAGTTTGTAACTTCTCCACTGCGAGGGTGAACCGGATTTTCATTAATATTATAATCTTGATATGCGTGCCGTCCTTCGTGCACTAAAGTATCTAAGGTTTCTTTATAACTGTTGAAATCGGTAGCATTTACATAACGGGCATTCAAGGTTATAGACTTATCATCTGAGTAGTAGTTTCCATATTCTCCCAGCGGCATGTCGCTTACTTTTATAGAGCAAGGAAATCGATGAGAAATTTCAGCAATCTTGTTCTCGGCGTCTTGAAGAATATGCATCCGTTCTGATGGCGACAAATTTACCCAATTCTCGAAATTCAATTCGTGGAAGCCAGAAAGACAATCGCTTATCTCACTGATCTGCACAGAGTCTTCAGGCGCTTTTTGAATTCCCTCAATCTTTTGACTGACTTTTGGAGTTTCGAGCGGAGTATTCAGTTCCGATTCTTCAATCTTATGTAGTAGATTGAAGCTATCCACACTTTTAAGGAGACATTCTTTAGATTTGTCTATGTGTTCAAATCCAAGCATATAACACCGTCTAAAAATGATTACCAATCACATTTCTACGTTCTTCCACCTGAAAATGGCCTCCACTTAGAAAATATTCTTTGCGATTTGCCACAAGGTCGATATCGCGATTACTGAGTTGCCTGATAATACTGGCTCGTGATTCGGGATTGTTGAAGATATTAGCAGAATTAATAAACGGCTTGCCTACATATACTTCAAATTTATCGCCTTTTTTTATGTCATTACCATGGGCGATGTGCATGTCGTGCTTAGCAGTTAGAAAAAATGTTGACATAGAACTAATTATTTTTTAGAGATTCATAGCGGGCCTTCCAATATTGGCAACGTTCTGATTTGAACACAGGGCGTTCAATCTCAGAGGTCTTAGTTTTATCATGAAGAACTGCATCGTACTGCTTATGCTCAGAATCAGTCAATTCCGCCAAGGGGCTATCCGTCTTTTGACCTATGTGATGCAAATTTATGCGTTCTCCATCGCGTCCATAAGGTGCTTTCCCATCTTTAATAAGGTCTAAGTTGGTTTTATTAGCCCATTTATCAGCAACCTCATCACCATACAGCGAGCGCATACGGTCAATTTTGTCTTCCGGTATTTTTGCGTCCCAATCTATATCTGTACGTTCAAGGTTGCCGTTTACTTCCTTAAGATTTGCTTCTAAGTAAACTGCAGCCTCTTTATCCGACTTTATTGAATCAATAGTAGCTTCACTCCAGTCTGTATTTTCGATTATTTCCGCTTTTACTTCTTCAGATAGTCCCTTATCCTCTGGTTCTATATTATCTGATATAGGGCGGTTTAACTCTTCTTCCGGGAGCAGGTCATTACTGACATTTTCATTGGGCGTTTCTACACACTCCATCATCGGATCTCGGTCCAAGCCTATAGGAGAATCCAAGTCTTTTTCAAGCGGTTTCAGCATGGAGTTTTCTCCATTAGTAGCTTCTTTTATTTCTTTGAGAACCTGGCCTAATTCATCCATATTCTAATACTTTTATGATTAATGGCCGTGTGAAGAACACCTCACACGGCCATTTGAAGTGTTGTTAATTCTTGAGATTTCGTGCTGCTTTAAGCCAATCGCTGTATTTCCTGAGACTTACTTCATCTCTTGTCGAATAATCGCGCAGCAGGCTCTGGATTATCGGCATATCCAATTCCTTAGGGATGTCGTTCATTGTATCGTGTATTACGGCTTTAAGTCCGGATGTTAACTCCTCGAAGCCCGACTTCGTTTTTACAATCTTGGCCACACGCTGTTTAATACCGAAGAGTCCGGATATTACCCACGAGAATTTCACGAATTCATTGTTATCCCAGATGGCTGCTTTACCGTTTTTCTCATACTCCTGCACTGCTTCAAGCACGTTGATTTTCACATACGTAGGAAGTGCCGAACTTGAGATGTGGTCTTTAATGACTTCAAGATCGAAATCCAGGGGTTGTGAAACTTTCGTCTGGAACATGAATTTCAAGATTTCTACAACCAGCGTATTGATGTCGAAAATCTCGGAAACGTCTTCCTTGAACTCGTACTCATGACGGGAACCGGAGTATTTTTCGATTTGACACAGTACCGGTTCTTCCCAATCGTTCTGATATACAACGGCAACACCGGTAGGTAGCTTGGCAATCTCGTCAATCTGGCAATCCTTCATGGCAGCCGATTTTCCGGCTACCTTGCGGTCCGACTCTTCGGGCAGGCGCATTATGATTTTCGTATTGGTGTTGCGGATTGCGGATATATCCACAGCCCCCGGAGATTGATCTACGATAATGAACCCTTCGCCATAAGTACGCATTTCAGCTATAGCATTGGATATCATCTCCACCGATTTGCCTGCGATATTGCTCCCTTCGGCTGTTTGCTCCTGCGAGCAACGCTTCAGGAGATTATGAGCTTCTTCGAGAATAGTGACGTGACGCAGTTCGCTGTTTGATTTAATGCCGCTGTTGGCTCTGTATTCATTAAGACGCATTATAAGTACGCCCATAATCAGAGCCTTGGTTTCCTGCGAGCCAATACGGCTTATATCCACTATCACGTTTTCGTCGAAAAGCTTCGCATCTCCGATTTCTTGTCCTGAGAATATCTCGCCATTTATGCCGTTGGCAAGAGACTTAACACGAGTCACCAGTGAACCTTTGTAATTGCTTTTTACTTCTTCGGAGTATTCAGAGAGTTCTATCACCGTCTCCAGCTCCCAGATAAGGTCTGAGAACGTAGGGAAGATTTGGCTCGAATACTTGTTGACGGACTTTATCAAGTCCCATCCGCAATCTTCGTAGGCATTAAGCACGGCTTCCTTGAGCACAGCCGGCATGGCCGCATACATTGGCCAGCACACGTTGAATATTTCTATCAGACGGTCGGCATGTTCAAGTACGTGCACTCCTTCGGTAAATTTGAAAGGATTTATTTTAAGCAGATTGGAAGTCAATGGATTTGTGCCATACACGTGCTCCGTACCGAAAACTTTTTTATACTCACCTTTTGCCGGCTCAATTATCAGGAACTTTACATCGGCTTCACGTATGCTATCGATGAGTTTATACACAGTCTCGCTCTTTCCGCAGCCGGTGGAACCGGTTACGAAAGTGTGTTGAGTGAGACTGTTTTTGTCAAGGAATACCTTATTGTATTTTCGGGCGATTCCCTGATCGAATATGCAACCGAGCTCAAACGGAGCATAGGGCCGGTCGGATTTTATTGTACCCAATCTCACCACTTCCTTGCCCAATGAAGTGTGTTCAACCACCGGAAATCCCGGCACGCTTTTGCGTGGTAAGGCAAGTGCGATGGCCACTTCCTTGCTGCTAAGCATATTGGTAGGAGGCAGAGATATAGTATTTAACATTTGGTTCTGCCTGAAGGAGAAGACCGGATGCGACAGGCTGCACAGGTACTTTGTAAGATTCGCGAAATTGGAATCGGATTGTGCGAAGTACCATGTATTAATTGCCGATTGCTCCACTCCGGATTGTTCTCCTTGCACTATAGAACGATAGATAGACGCACCGGATTCGGCGGAAGCCCGATCTTCTCCGTACGACAGGAAATAGGCGCAAGTGGCCCACAGTCCCGTGCTTTCCGATACGGCCATTCTTTCCAGCTGTTTATCGATTCTTTTAAGAATCTCCTGAACGTGCTTATCCTGAATGGTTAGAGTGAAATTCTTGGTTTCCCCAATGGTTGAAGTTTGACCGGTGGTTTCCGTAAAACTTTCTGTATGGGTTTTAGTATCCGCATGCGCTTTGTTTATGGTATTGGTTATGCCATTGGTCTCGCTGTCGGAATCAGAGATTGTGTGTGTGTCGCTTTTGCTTAGCTGCTTTGCACCAATCATACCACCGATACCGGCCACCGCTCCGGCTACCATCATTGGTACACCCAATGGTGTAGCTGAGAGAATTGCACCTGCAGTTATGAGAGATTCGGAAAAGTGTGCAGCTTTTCCCCAGAAGTTTTCTTTAGATTCTCCTTCGGTGTGTGCGTGAGATTCTGATTTTGTGTGGGTTCGTGATTGAGATTCTGATGTACTTTCTCCGGTTGTGTCTGTTGTGCCCACCGCATCCGAAATACCGTTGCTCCTGCTCACGGCATTTGCGAGAGATTCGTTGGTAGAATAGGCGAGTTGATGAGTAGATGCTGCCGACAACTGAGAGTAGATGTTTTCATATCCCAATCTTAGTTTGGCAATTTCAGCATCCGGAACATTTGTGGCAAGGATGATAGCTGTGTATCGCTTTCCAGCCATAGCCGAGGCAAATTTTTCGATACCCTGCACAAAAGTAGCATTCGTATATTCACCCTTGCTGTTCTTGATAGCCGGCACGCCGGAACATATACTGATGGTCTTTACCTCCTCTTTAATATCGGCAATTAACTGTGCCTGCCGAGAAGTTTTTTCGCCTACTCCAACCTCCGATATATCCGTGATTTCTGCACCCGGAAATTGTCCCATAAGGGCACGCTTAAGGGTGTCGGAGTATGAGTTGACAGATTTGTCGGTTGTGGAATCCAGTTTTACGCCCAGATAAAAATCGGTCTTATCTTTATGTCCGTCCACAATCATAAACACCGACCCGCTAATGTAGGTCATGGCGCTGATGATGCTGTTGAATTTCTCTGTAGCATACTCATCTTTCTCGTAGACCATCTTATTGACCTTGAAGATGATTACCTCCTTCAAAGCGTCTTCGAGATTCCAATCCTCACCCATCGGCTCTATGCTCATATTGGAGAGTTTGGTGAGGTATTTTTTCAGCACCACGTTGTCCACCAATGTCAATGCCTGATTTGCACCGAAGAGCCGCGAATCAATATTCATCAGCGGGGCCACGGTCTCCGGTTCCTTGTATTTGGGCAAATCACGGGCTGGATTGTCCGGCACAAGCTGTCCTTTTTGCGGCTCTCCCGCAATAGGCTCATTTCTATCCCATATCGAGCTCATTGGTTGCTATGATTTGTGCTTGTTTCTGTGATTGTATCAGAGAAAGTGGTGGTTTCACTTTTACCGGCGCTTCGGGGTGACGCTATGGACTCAGTTTTTGAGTAGCAACGTGTAACGGTTTCTTCCACTTCTATAGTAGTGCTGTGCGATTCGTTTATACCTTTAGATTTGCCATCGCTCATGCTTTCATATTCAGACTTAGAAGTTGTAGAGAAGCTGCAAGACGTCGATTCAGACGAAGTACTTCCTGTGGTTAAAGTTTCGCTAAATACCTCGGTGTGTCCATCACACGTGCTCGCGACTTTAGTTGCTGATTGTATTGTATTTTTGTTCTTGATGCTCATTTGTTGTTTTGTTTTTTATATAGAACACTACCGCCAATTGCAGCTGCAGCGAGGCCGGCGGCTGCGACTACGATTCTGCCCACAAGTAGTCCGGTACCACCAACAAGTAGTCCACCTACTGCCAAGCCCAAGTAAAGAGGATTCGGAGTGTTTTTGGCAGTACCATTTTCTTGCGATCGAGAATTGGACTTTCGTTCCTTTTCGTCAAGCGAATCGGCTTTATCTCGCAGCACGCTCTTGGCCAGTTCGTAATAATATTCGAGGCGCTCTTTCGAGAAATTATCGTCCAGATCATTTTTTGTAGCAAATAGCAGCTCCTTTGTCCAGTTATCATGGTTTTTATCGAGAGCGCCCCCATCGTGCGGTTCGTATAGATTTGGTAAAGCCGTTTCCGCATAGGCTTTCATCTCCTTGAAGCTTTCACCCCTGGGATCGAGCATCATTTCGTTGGAGAGGCTGATACGGGTACCTGTCATATCGCCCGTATCAACCATTTGTTTAAATTCCTTTTCCATCGTCAGAAGTCAATTATATCCCTTACTCGTTGGGTGATTTCTTTGAGCCATCTGAGTTTTGCCTCGTTATTGGCAATCTCTACAGCGGTTGCTTTGGAGCTGGCCTCGGTCTGAGAAAGCGCATCGAGCTTTGAATTGAGAGCGGCATCAATTTTCACCAGCTCCTTTTTGAGATGGTCTTTCAGACGCAGAGTCTCATTTGAGATGTGGTTGAGGGCAGAATCCCTTACTCCCATGACTTTTGTTTGGAACGGCTCCAGATACTTTTTTGTTACCTTGCGCATATCAGTTTTTTCCTGTATGTCTTCTTGCCATTCTTCAGTAAAGTCGTCTATCAGGCCAAAAGTAAGGAACGAACCGGCCTTTCGCAAGAAACCGCCCTCTCTTCTAACCAGACCTCCCTCGTCCTCTTCAGTTGTGTTATCTTCAATTATATTGTTGAGGTTGGACAGAGACATGGATACCAAGCTCATTGGATTAAACGAAAGTGCTTGAGTGTTGATTCCAATGTTTAGAGTCGCGAGGTGTTTCTTATACTCGTCAATGATTTTTGTAAGAGTTGTTTTGTAGGCTTTTTCGAGAATCTTCTTCAGTTCTACGTTGATCTGGGCATTGATTGCACGACATTTTTTCTCCAGATCTCTACCCATAGCTTCTGCTTCTGCTCGATATACACTATCTCGCCCGGACATCATACCGCTTATTTGGTTTCTCACACTATTGATATAAGCGGTTAGTTCCTTTTTGGCATCGGCTGTGAGATCGATTTTATCGATTTCCTGAGACAGATTCTTGGCCTTGTTGGCAGAAGCGATATTCTGCTTGATTGTTGCAATCTGCTTCTCAAGTTCCGCAGCTTTTTCCTTGTTTTTGGCAATATCATCCTCCACCTTGGCTATAGTGGCCATTTCTTCGAGCTTGCCGTTGAAAGCCTGAACAAGGTCCATAACCTTCTGAGTACGGGCATACTTGTTCACGTACATGTTTATGGCCTGCTCGATGTTCACTATGCCGGTATGGATTTCGGTAATCTGTCTTCCGGATTCGGAATATTTTCTGGAAGCCTTGTCCTCCATCTCATTCTCTTTCGAGATTTCATCGAGAAGAGTATCGATAGTGTTGCGAACACTATTCGGAAGATTTGAGAAGTCGTAGTATTTCTCCAGATGCATTTCCGGGTATTTTCTACTTCTTGTCGTGAAGCTCTTCAGCTCTGCGATATCGTCTGATTCCTCTTCGTCTTCTAAATCAATCCCATCATCAAATACTCGAAGTTGGAGAGCAGGCAGTGAGGCGACAGGGAAGAGATTGGGATTACTTATACCTCTTTTTTCAAGATCATTTTTAGCCTTACTTAGATAATGAGGTACTACGCCCTCGCCCTCTCCTTTAGGACCTAACTTTAGTTTATCAACTTTATTAAACGCGAAAATGAAACGTTCCCGACTCTGCTTGCCACCCTTAGCCATCTGACGGCAAATATAATCAAGAAGGTTATTTTCATCATCGGTACCGTTTTGCTCCATATTCATTACAAACAATACCAACGACTTATCCGAATTGGCAATCATGCTATAAGTCTTCTCCTGATGACTCTTATCACGAGAGTTATTCGGTCCGGGAGTGTCAACAATTGATAGTCTCATGCCGGTAGATTTCACAAAAGGAATCTTACCCCTAAGTTCTACAACGCTAACACGTTCATCATCATTGATTTCACTCATTGCATCAAGCGCGACGTTATCCAGTTCAACAACCTTGTTTCCACTTTTGTCATAGGCCACCGCAGTAAGATGATCACTGTCTGTGTCTATTATTTTTACTATAGTAGCTGTTGTGGCTTCATTCTTAGCCGGCATAAGCTGCTGTTGAAGAATGGAGTTTATGAGCGTTGACTTGCCGGAACTCATGGTGGCCACAACGTTTACTTCAAAACTCGAGTCTTTGGCTTTCTCAAAAGCCTCAATGATTTCCGGTGCCTTTAGTTCTGGAACAAGTTCATTTGCCTTAATCTCGGCAAATATCTGATCGATGGTAGCCTCTACTTCATCAATATTGGGTGTGGCATGATGGATACATTCGGCATTAATTTCATTGCCATAAGCACTGATGGCTGCTACTACGTCATTGTAGTCGGCAAGAGTGCCTGTGAACTCGATTTTGAAATTATGGTCGCGATACTCCTCTATGAGTTTCTCGGGCAATGTCTCAATCCACTCCTGCAGGCGCAGGGCGCTTGCTGCCGACAACTTGCTGTCGGATTTTGGCGCCTTGCCGTCAACCTCGATCTGAGTCGTATTCAGATACGGATTGTACTTGATTCGGACATTTTTCATTGGTTGGTATTTGGTTATTTGAGTAGTTTAATTATTTCGTTTTCAAGTGCTTTCAAGCCTGTTTTCTGATATTCGTGTTCAGATTCAGATTCTATGTATTTGTTTAAATCGAAATATGGTTTGGAGAAGCGTTTGCGTATCACTTCCAGTTCTTCCAGCTCTTCCTCATCTAATGATGTTTCCGTATTGAGCAGGTAAGCGTACCGAGCCGATACTGGAAAGACTTTAGGAGAATCGAACCCTATTGAAGTGAGTTCCTTTCGATAATCTGCAATCATTTTAGCAATATTATCCACGCCATTTTTGAAGCAATCCAGCTGATTCAGCACAAAAAGGACTGGTTTCTTATTACTGGTATAAAGAAGATTAAGAAGTTGACGCTCGTCGTTAGTGCCATTATACTGCCCATTCGATATGAAGATTACCATATCAAAATTCTGCCCTTTTATAGCATCCGATGTGATAATCAAATGGTTGTGATCACGAGAATTATTAACTCCCGGGGTGTCAATCAGGCATACTCGGTGATCCCCTATACTTGACACGAAATGCATCGCTGCCTCGCTCGTATCCTCACTCGATAGAGATTCTGTATTGGCGTCATAATGCAATACATTATCTTTCCTATACGTGATGCCATCCGCTACCGGCTTATTATGAATCTTACAAATGCAGCTCGTGCATGCTCCGTTCTTCACTTTATTAAAGTAAGAACCTGTAAGAGCATTGATCAGTGTTGATTTACCCGCTGAAACCGTAGCCACCACGAGTACACGATTTTCGTATTTTTCGCCAAAAGCACGATTATCATTTCTATGCTTCAATAGACTTTCTTCAACATTTAGGCTTCCGGTTTTGCCGGCAAAGAAATTGTAAGTGCGTTTCAGCGCCTTTTGGGTGAATATATTACTGCCGAACTCTGCAAGATATTCATTCAACTCATTTAATAGTGATGAGTCGAAAGTCTCTGTAAGATAAAAACAATCAAAGTAAAACTGATGCTTGAGACGGAAGAAATGAAGACCATCCCGATTTAATGATATAGCCTTCTTGATGTATGAGGTGTCTTCCGACTGAAACCAGGCAGATACATCAGCTCCGAAAATTGAATATCCCCATTGTTCAAACAGCAATCTCATATTGAGGCTGCTGTTTGAAATCGCATGAAGAACACACCCCAAGCCCCTAACATAGTTCTCCTTTATATCTTTTGAGAGTTTAGTCAGGGGATGGTTGGTTATCCGCAGAATTCGCGTAATCATTATTATGATTATTTCTTAGGTCGTAGTTGTCTTACACCCTCTAACAAGTTCTTAAGACCCTCTACGTCAGCAATCATTATACCGTCCACGCTTGGTAGTAGATTTTCTGAATCTGGCTTAAATTCCATTAGAGGCGGCCAATACTTTGGAAGATAACCCGTCCCATTGGGCATTAAATAAATGCCCAAATCGGAATTATACCACAATTCTGCCGGTATTCTTGCAAAACCATGTTTTTTTAGCTCCGAATCGTTTATCTCATTGGGGTCTCCGTTCATAGATGAGGTATGTTTCGCGCCTTCTGATTCCCTAATTCGGCGGTTGGGGTATGGGTATAAGAAAAGAGGGGAATTTATCGCACCTCGATCATAGCTGAACCGGCCCGGCAAGGCCTTAACCTGAATGATGTGGGTAGAATAAACTGCCCCTCCGGATTGTGTATGCTATGCGCGGCGGCTATGGCCGCAACGCTGATACGACAATACAGAAAGAGCGTCTAATCTCACTTTTTCTCAGGTTGCTGTTGAATTTGCCGGTTCGTTCAGCTGAGAAAGAGAGTTTGACTCTTTTCTTACTCTACGGGATTTCTCCCCCGCATGAGTATGGCAAAGTTAAACTATTTTTTTCGATTAGACGCTCTGTGGGGCATTTTTAATATATTTTAAGGGTTGTGTTTTCACCGGCAAATTTAGCTCGGAGGGGCGGGATGTGCAAGGGGGCGGACAGGTGGCGGAGGTGGTTTTGTGCAAAAGGCGGGCGTAAGGGGTGTTTTTTTCGGCGATGCGGGCCGGTTTTGGTGCGGGAGGTGGTGGAGGGGTGTGGTTTTTGTGGTGGAATGTGCTATATTTGCAGGCGATTATGAATGCAGACGTGAAATATCAGGTGATGGCCGTGGCCCATAGGGCGCGGCTGCTGCGGCGCACCGATGCGGAGTATCGCGGGGTGCTGGGCGTGTCGATGGAGACGGTGGCAGCCAAGCGCGCGTCGCGTCGCGAGATGGATGCGTGCCTCGACGCGATGGAGCGCGAGGCGGTGAAGGTGTCGGAGCGGACGCTGGCGGCGGTGGTGAGGGACTATGTGGTGGCCTCAGAGGTGTATCTGGGCATGGATTGGGGCGACCGCGCGCAGATGGCGTCGCGCCGGCGGCTGTGCCGCATGGTGTTCAGGCTCTATGCGGCCGGCGGCCGCGAGCTGAGCGCCGATGAGGTGGTGAAGTATAAGTGCAAGGAGGCCGACGGGAGGCTGCTGGCGGCGCTGCTGCCGGAGGGAGCGGCCGGCGAGGCCGCTGCCGATCCCGGAATGCTGCTGCTCTTTGCCTTCGGGGTGCTGAAGCCGTGGAAAGATACGATGCGGGGCCACGACACGGGCGATGCCGAGACGCTGGAGGCGCTGAGGCGCCTGAGGGGGCTGGTGGAGCTGCTGCGGGAGGATATGCCGCGGCTGGGCTCGACGGAGAAGCCGCTGATTTTTGATGAGGCGCTGGGGATGATAGATGCTGTGTTGGGCGGCAAGGAAGAGGTGGCGGAGTGTACGCCGCTGTGGATGATACAGGTGCTGACGGATATCGCCCGGCTGTGCAGGTCGCTGGTGATTCCGGAGCAGCAGCGCGAGGTGGTCGAAACCCTGGCCGGGCTTTATATGAATGGTATATGGGTGGATGATGCCGACGACGGGCGCACGCGCTTCTGGATATTTCCTGACAATCGCCTGGCGGCTTTCTGCTATCGGCGCGACGGGCTGGGCTGGGAACTGCTGCCCTATGATTTCAGGGTGCGCTTCTCGGACAGCGATGATTGCTACGACAATTTTATACTGGTGGATCCCTGGGGCAATACGGCCTATACGTGCTCGCCCTCGGGGGTGATAGGGCCGCAGCAGACGGCCTCGGGATACTGCGAGGCCGAGAGCGACGATGACGGGGAGATCAGGCGGCTGGTGATCACGGAGGGCCCGCTGCGGCTGCCTGCCTGGTGCGACTGGAAATGCTGGGAGAGGCTGAGCCCCGACGACGAGCGCCATGCCGAGTTTCGCGCCGTGCTGCGCAAGGTGTACGACGTGGAGCATCCGCTGTCGATTTTCTTCACCAACGTGGCGCCGGAGATCACGGATATGAATAATAATCTGGTGGGGCGCGACATGCGCTATCTCTACGTGCACGACCGCCCTCAGGCGCGCTTCCGCATGGCGGAGCGGGGCCACGACGTGTATGCCTACGAGAGCACGAGCCCTGCCGATGCCTCGCCCAAGGCGCTATTTGAGATAGAGCCATCGCCCGAGCATCCTCTATATGCTATCCCCGTGGAGATCGACCGCCGCCCGCGCGCCAACGCCGAGCTCGACCGGCTGGCCCAGATCATGACCGATGCCGATAATATAAAAGAGGTGTGTATACTGCACATGCGGGGAGCGGCGCGCCCGCGGCTGATTTTTCCGGCCTACGGGGCCAGTATAGAGCTGGATATGGAGGCGCTGGCGCGGCTGGGCGTGCTGCGCTTCACGTCGAGGCCGTGGTGAATCGGAGGGCGGATTTTGCAGATTTAGGGCAAAAAAATTTGCGGATTCAAAAAAGAGTGCTTAACTTTGCAGCAGGGTAAGTCCTGCACGGACAGCTCCCCGAGAATTCCCCCAGGTCTTGACCGAAGCAAGGGTATCGGGTTGAGCGTCGCGATGTAGATAGCTTACCCTTTTTTTGTGGCCGGGCGCGAGCCACGCAAGCAATATTTTGCGGCCGCGCTCGTTAAGTATATGATGGAAAACGCACTTGAACCACGCACTATTGTGTTCGCATCCCACAATGCCCATAAGGTGGAGGAGATGCGCCGCATCTGCGGCCCGGAGTTCTGCCTGCTGTCGCTGGCAGATGTGGGCTGCACCACCGATATTCCTGAAGACGGCGACACGCTGGAGAGCAATGCCCTGGCCAAAGCGCGCTGGGTGCACGAGCACTATGGCGTGGAGTGCTTTGCCGACGATACGGGCCTGGAGGTGGACGCCCTCGGCGGCAGGCCGGGCGTGCACACGGCACGGTTTGCCGGCCCGGAGTGCGACGCGGCGGCCAACGTGGACCTGCTGCTGAGGCTGCTCGACGGCCGCCCCGACCGCACTGCGCGCTTCCGCACGGTGGTGGCCCACATCGCGGCCGACGGCACCGAGCGCACCTTCCACGGCACCTGCGAGGGCTCCATCGCCACCGGGCGCAGCGGCGCGGCCGGCTTCGGCTACGACCCGGTGTTTGTGCCGGCCGGCCGGGGCTGCACCTTCGCGCAGATGACGCCCGAAGATAAAAACGCTATCAGCCACCGTGGCCGCGCCACGGCTCTCCTCATCGACTTTCTCCGTAATTCTCTATGATCAAACGCCTCTTTCTACTCTGCTCTATCTTCGCAGCCGCGCTGGCGGCAGCCGCCCAGGGCACGGGCACGTGGAATATCATGCCCGTGTACGGCACTGCGGCCGACTGCGTGATTGATTCGCCACGCTTTGTCTACTACCTGAGCCGGGGCCACCTCTTCAGCTACGACAAAGACAACGACGCCACCACCCATTATTCCACCCTCAACCGCCTGAACGACACCGGAATCGAGCGCATAGCCTATAACCCCCACTCGCGCTATCTGGCCGTGGTCTACGACTCGCACAATATCGACCTGCTCTACGATAATGGACGGGTGGTGAATATGCCCGACATCCGCGATGCCAATATTTCGGCCTCCAAGGCCGTGAATTCGATCGAGTTCACGCCGGGCGGACGGATGTATGTGGCCACCGGCTTCGGCTTCGTGGCCTTCGACGACCGCAACCACCGTGTGGCCGACAGCGGCATCTACAACCAATCGTTCACATACGCCACGGAAATCGACGGCCGGGTGGTGCTCATGGACGGCACCAGGATGTATGCCTCGCCCGTGGGCGAGCGCCACAATTCCTTCTCCACCTTCGAAGCCGTGGAGGGAAAATTTGCCGGCTCCGGCGCCAGCTACAGGCGCCTGGGCGACGGCCGCCTGCTGGCACGAAACACCAATACCTACGAATCGGCCTGCTCCTACTTCGTGGTGGAGCCCCGGCTCGACGACATGACATACACGGCCACGCGCATCGACAACGGCACGCTGCTCATGGACTTTTCCGACGGTGCCGACGGCAGCGTCTACTTCGCGGCCGGCACGGTGATGCGCCGCCTGCTCCCCGACGGCAGCGGCAGCGTGGTGGCCGTGGTGCCCGAAATATTGCGCGGCAAAGTGCTGGCCACGCACAAAGGTCCGGAGGACGTGTGGGTGGCCGATGCCGAGGGCATCGCGCGCTACGCCTTCGAAGGCAGCACCCCCGTGCAGCTGAGCGCACCTTTCCGCCCCGAGGCCCTCACGTGCCACTGGCCCGCATTCATGCACCGCAGCGCCGACGGCCGTCGCATATACGTGAGCAACAGCGGCTTCGACACCTTCAAGATGGAGCCCGGCGTGGAGAATCACGGCTTTGACGTGGTGCAGACCACCGACCTCCTTGAAGACGGCACCATCACCGACGCTGCCCTGAAAGATGCCGACGGCACAGGCCTCACCCTCACCGGCGGCACCACTGCCATTGCCGAAGACCCCGAGCATCCCGGCCGATACTATATATCCAATTATCAGAAGGGTATCTACATCATCGAAAACGGCGAGCAGGCAGGACGCTTCGACATCAACAAGCTGCCCTACACGTCGAGCTGGGCCGGCTACACGCGCGACCTCAAATTCGACCGCCGGGGCAACCTGTGGGTGGGCGTGCAGGCAGCAGGCAGCAGCGCGCGCAATCCCATCTATATCCTGCCGGCCGAAAAGCGCAAGAACCCCGGGCAGGTGACCGCCGGCGACTGGCTCGCACCCTCCGTGGCGCCCTACACCCACGGCGACGGCTCGGTGATGCTCGTCCACAGCACCGCCCCCTACATGGTGTGCGGCGCCAACAACAACGGCTATGGCCTGCTGCTCTACAACCACAACAACACCGAGACCAACCTCGCCGACGACGAAAGCCATGCCTTCCAGTACTTCAGCGACCAGGACGGCAACAACGTGCAGGTGCTCAAGGTGCTCGCTATCTTTGAAGACCGCGACGGCCACGTGTGGGTGGGCTACGAAGGCGGCATGCTCATGATTCCCGACATCACCACGGCCATATCAGGCGGCACGCTCAATGCACGCCGCCCCAAGGTGGCGCGCAACGACGGCACCAACTATGCCGACTACCTCCTGGACGGCGAGACCGTGATTGATATCGACCAGGACCCGGCCGGCCGCATGTGGTTTGCCACCACCGGCTCCGGTGCCTACCTCACCGATGCCGCCGGCACCACCATCATCGACAACTTCAACGTCGACAACTCGCCGCTGCCTTCCAATCACCTCCTGGCGCTGCGCTGCGACATGGCCGGCAACGCCGTGTACATAGGCACCGAAAAAGGACTCGTGAGCTACAACAGCACGGCAGCGCCGCCCGCCGAGGACTACTCCGACGTCTACGCCTATCCCAATCCCGTGCGCCACGACTACACAGGCTGGGTCACCATCACCGGCCTTATGGATAATTCACTCGTGAAAATCACCGACGCAGCCGGCAATATCGTGGCCCAGGGCACCAGCGAGGGAGGAATGTATATGTGGGACGCATGCAACCTGCAGAACCAACGCGTGCGCTCAGGCGTTTACTTCGTGTTCGCCTCACAGAACGCAACGGGCTCCGCTTCCGGCAGTCCGGCAACAAAAATCATGGTAGTAAACTGATGAAACACACCCTGTTCAGATACACATCCGATACCGACAAATCCTACGGCGTGGCAGGCATGGCCATAGCCGTGCTGGCCTACGACGCTCAGGATGCGCTCGCATCCGTGACTATCGACACCGCCGACGGCACCACCGACGCCCTGTCGTTTCACCCCGGTTTCCACTATATCCCGAACCAGCGCATGAGCGCCAAGACTGCCTGGAACGAAATGATCGCCCAGACGCAACTGCTGGCCGGAATGCTCGTGGCCAACGCCATGAGCCGCAACTACGTGCAGCATCGCCGCCGCCTCTCCCATACCATGACAGAAGCCCTGGCACCGGCTCTGGCAGATACCGTCGACAAAGACGACACGCCGCTTGAGCGCGACGAGCTCGATGCCATGCTACGCCGCAACCTCGACTTCTTCGACCGGCTTTTCCAGATCAGCGCCGTGCACACAGCCACCCACGCGCTTGCCGACGACCTCGCCAAGCGCCGCACCCTCTCCCCGGCCGAAGTGCTCGACCACCTGGCTGCGATAGAAAGGTATCTTTGAAAGAATCAGATTTATAGGCCCTATTAAACCCATAGGGCCTATAAACATCTACAGCAAAAGCCTATTAGCCCCAGTGGGCCTGTTGGGCCTATAAATCCCCCCAGGGCAAAAGCCCCAGAAACTACCTCTTATTCCTAAAAGCAATAAGATTACGAAAATTGCCCTTTTGACTTAGAAATGGCCGTTGCATGACAATATCCTTAATGGCACAATTTTAGCCATGGGATATCACCATCCGCCGGAGGCACCGCCGCCGCCGGTCATGCCACCGCCGAAGCCTCCGAAACCTCCGCCGCCACCGAAGCCGCCGCCACCGCCCGGGGGCAGAATCACCACCCCGAGCGTCTTGGCTATTGAATAAGGCACGGAAGTGACGTGGCGGCAGTTCATGCACGTATATTCCCGCACGCCGCGGCCCTCGGCCGTGGGTGTGGCGCGGCGCAGGGTGCGGTCGGCCGTGAGATGGGCCGTGCGGGCATGGCAATGCTCGCATTCGCGCAGCGCCGACGAATGGTTCACGTAGGGAATAATATCCGTCTCGCCACACGTGGGACACAGCCACACGTCGTAGTCCACGGAGCCCACGCGCTCCTCCAGGTCCTGCGAGGGCGTGAGATAGTCGTTGTCGTGCACCTCATCAATCTTGCGCATGCGCGCCCCGCAGTTGGGACAATTGCGGCGTCCGTCGCGCAAGTGCCTGAGCACCAGCACGAGCCATATAGCAGCCACCAATCCCATGCCCAGGGTCATGAATCCCATCACCAGATATGGTGCCTTGAGTTTTTCGAGGGCCTGATAGCGGTCGAAGCGGTCGGCGCGGCGCGTCGACACGAGGCGGAAGATGAGCAGCAGCAGCATTCCTGCGGCCAGGATGCCGGCCAGCCACAGATAGGCGCGGAATGCACCGTCGTCTTCATCGGCTTCATTTCTATCGCGCAGCTGCGATTGCAGCTCGGCGGCAGCATCGGGATCGGTGAGCAGAGCCGCTATAGTCTCCACGGCACGGCGCACACCGGTGTCGTAGTCGCCCTCCCGGAAGGCCGGAAACATATCGTGGCGCAGAATCGACCCACACACGATATCGGGCAGCACGCCCTCGGCGCCGTAGCCCGTGCGGATCACGGCCTTTCGGCGGTCGCGGGCCACCAGCACCAGCACGCCGTTGTCGCGGTCTTTCTTGCCCGGCCCCAGGCGCGTGAACAGCTCGGTGGCGTATTGGTCAATATCCTCGGGGTCGGTGATATCGCCCAGCACCACTACGGCCATCTCTGCCGTGGTGGCACGGCGCATGGCCGTGATGGTGCTGTCGATTGAAGCGCGCACGGCAGCCGACAGAATGCCGTCCGGGTCGGCCACCTGAGCCACCGGCACATCGGCAGGCCGGTATACGGCGGCGCAGGCGGCAATGGCCGCGAGCACGCCCAGCATGGCGGCGATGATGCGTCGCATGTTCATTTCTTGCCGTCCTTAAGTTGCTGCATGCGGTGAGGAATCATCACGGATGCTATCACCTGCACCACGGCTCCGGCCATGGTGAGGGCCAGCCAGTCGCGCGGCGCTGTGCCCGGCAAGAACAGAAACACGGCTGCCGCCACAAAAAACAAGGCGCTCCATGCCTGCATCCTCACGAGACGGCGCAGGCGCAGATCGGTGCCGCGATAAGGCGAAAACAAGCGTGCCACAAGCATCAACAGCGCCCCGGCGGCATAGAGCCAGCGCATGAGGTCCATGTGGTGGAAACCGCCGCTGAAAAGCGGCACGAGCGTGGCTGTGGCCACCAATATCAGTCCTACAGGAGCCAGTGCCTCGCATGCTCGGCCCACTTGCGTCTTATCCATCTTTTCGGATTTTTCAGTTGATAATAAACACGTCTTCGTTCTGGCGCTTCATATTATAGTGCTCGCGCACCACGCGCTCCATGGCCTCGGGATCGCTCTGCAGGCCGCGGTTGAGCTCGCGGTAGTAGCGCACGCTGTCTTCCACCTGCGCCACGGAAGCGCGCAGGCTGTCGATCTGGGCCTGATATTCCACGCGCCGGGCCACGCTGTTGTCGCCCACAAACACTATATATACCAGCGCACCCAGCACAAGCAGGGCGGGCAGCGATATATATCGCCGCAACCACCCGCTGATGCTGCCCGCAGATTCTGCCATTACTTGACGAGAACTCGGCGGGTGTCGTCGCCCACCACCACGATATAGAGGCCGGCGGGCAGAGAGAATTCCGTGGTGCCGGCAGCGATGGCGGTATCGGCCACGTAGGTGATGCCGTCAACGCCGTGCACGGCCACGATGGCTTCGTGGCGGTTCTCCACGGTGAGGGTGCCGGGAGCGGCCGAGAAGGCATCCCAGCTGTGGTATTCGGCCTCGGGATTGTTGATGCCGGTGGAAGCATAGGAGCTGATTGCCACGTCGTCGAGATGGATGCGTCCGCCGGTGGTGCGGTCGAGCTTGATGCGCACAGGGCCCTCCTGATTCACGGCCACGCTGAACTGTCGATACTCCGTGTTGTCGAGTTTGGCGGTTCCGGCCTCGGTCCAGGTGCTACCACCATCGGTAGAGTAGCTCACGGTGAGTTCGGCCTCGGGATCGGCAGTGCCCTGAGTGTTCACCCAGCGGCAGGCATAGAAGCTCACGGTGCCGGCTCCGCCGGGCAGGTCTTCGGCCATCTCAAGGCCGGATGCGTTGCCACTCTTGGCAAAGCGGCAGGCTTTTTCGCCGTTATAAACGCGGTCGCCGGCGCTCTTGATGTCCACCACGCCCAGGTTGGTGGTGTTCCAGAGGCAAGCGGTGCCATAGTAGGGAAGTGATTTGTAGCACTGCTGGAAGTTTGCCTCAAAATCCTCCAGGAAGGTGGTGGCGGAAGCATCGGCACACACGCCGCGGATCACTCCGCTCTCGGTGGTGTAGCTGCCGGCGCTGGCCACTATTTCGGTCTCGAAGGTGCCTATGCGCGAAGCATTCATGCGGATATACATGCGGTCTTCGGCGGGATTGAGCATGAGCGAGGTGCTCCATTCGTTCTTGTCGGTGCTGATCTGGAAAGGCTCATCCACGCTCACGAGAATGTCGTCCTCAATATTCTCCACCACCACGAGCAGCTCTTCGGCCACGGTGGGCACACCGGGAATCGACGAGAACGACAGCTGGCCGTCGTAGAGGAATTCGATATAGGGAAGGAGCTCACCGGTGGTCACCGTCACCTCGTCGGAAGTCATGGTAGCCGATGCGAGAGTGTAGGTGTAGGTGGTTTTGGCTTCAAGGCCGTCCACGGTGTAGTGGCCGTCGGCAGCTGCCACCTGGCGGGGATAGCCGTCGATGCTCTCGCCGCCCTGACGCACGTCGAGGGTGTAGTGGCCGTCCACGTCGTCGCCCACATAGGTCCAGTTGGCACGGAAGCTCTCGGCGGTGATTTCGCTTGCTGCGGTTGCGGGCAGGCCGTCAAGCACGGAGGCTTTCACGGTCACTTCGCTCTTGGCGCTTCCGGAGGTGAAGCTGAGCTTGCTGGTGTAGTTGCCGGTTTTGTTGAGAGTCCAGGTGATTGTGAGTTCATATCCGGCGTTGGCCTGCGAGGCACTGATGGTGGTGGCGCTCAGCTGCAGGCCATTGGTGGCCGCTACGCTCACGGCATTCTTGAGATCAGAGCCGCGCACCTCGATGGTCTTGCTCACGGGCACTCCCATGCCGGCAATGCCCATATCGATAGTGGAGCCGTTGACGGGCAGCACAAACGCGCCGTCGGCCTCGGCCTGGCCGTTCCACTTCTGGTCTTTCTTGTCGCCCCAGATGTATTCCACCAGCTCGGGATGGTCGATGAAGGGGTTTCGGTTCTTCTGATGGGCATACACGGCATCGTTGCGGTTGGTCTCCTTGTCCGACACCGGATCCTCGCGGTGCCACTTGAGCAGCATATCCACCACCCAGTCCTTGAACACGGGATAATTGTTGCCGGCCATCACATTCGATGCTTCGCCCTGCGTCCAGCTTGAAATACTCGTATTATATGCCGCGGCGAGATAGAAATATGTGCGCGCGAAGTCGCCCTTGTATTGGTCGTCGGGCTCAAACACTGTACCGGTATAGCCCGGATACGTACACTTGCCAAGCTTACCTAATCCCTTAATGTTGCCATTTGTTAAAGAAGTGCCGTTGGCACATTCGCCGAAGGGATAATTGCTGCGCTGGCCGTTCACTTTGCCATCGGTGGGATAGAGATGAAAAGCGTCGGAATACTGTGCTTGCTGCGCTCCGCCCCACCAGCTCTTGGGGAACGAGTGCTCGCGGTTCACGCAGTCGCCCACGGTGCTGTAGTTGCCGCACTTAGTGAAATTCGATGGCCATTCCTTCGTGGAATACATATCCCAGAGCGTACCGTTTGGACGCACGTCGGAATCCTTATAGACGTCCCAGAGGCCGTTGTAGCCCACGTTGGTGTGGCTGGCCACCTTCTGGCTGAGCGCGCTCAGCAGGTCTTTACCGCCCTTTCCGGTGCATGAATCGTAATAGCCGGAAGGCTCGGCAGCGCCGGCGGCATTATAGGAGAGAGCCGCAATGGCGAGAGTGAAAATATGGCGTATTTTCATCACAATATTTTAGAGTAAGGTTTAGTTTTAAAGTTTTAGCCCGTAAAATTACTGCAATCACGCCTTTCTACAAAATTTTTTAACCAAAAATCGCCAACATGGCGAAGCGTCACTGCAACTATTTATTTATTTCGATATTTTTCCCACAAAAAGTGGGGCGGCACTCGTGGGTGTACGGAAAAAGTAGTATCTTTGCCAAAACACTACAAGATATCACCCCTCTATGGAAAAGAAATACAACAGAGTGCTACTGAAGCTAAGCGGCGAATCGCTCATGGGCTCGCAACACTATGGCATCGACCCGGTGCGCCTGGCCGAATATGCCGCGCAGATAAAGGAAGCCGTGGACGGCGGCACGCAGGTGGCTATCGTAATCGGTGGCGGCAATATTTTCCGCGGCGTGCAGGGAGCTTCCAAGGGCTTCGACCGCGTGAAGGGCGACCAGATGGGCATGCTGGCTACGGTGATCAACTCGCTGGCGCTATGCTCCGCGCTGGAGAGCACGGGCTGTGCCGCCCGGGTGTTCACGGCGCTCAATATGTATCCGATAGGCGACTACTACAGCAGCCGCAAGGCCATAGAGGCTCTGGAGAAGGGCGAGGTGGCCATACTGGCCGGAGGCACGGGCAATCCTTTCTTCACCACCGACACCGGCGCCGCGCTGCGCGCCGTGGAGACGGGTGCCGACGCCATGTTCAAGGGCACACGCGTGGATGGTATCTACACGGCCGACCCTGAAAAAGACCCCACGGCCTCGAAATTCGACCGCATCAGCTACGACGAGGTGGTGGCCCGAGGCCTGCGCGTGATGGATCTCACGGCCACGGCCCTGTGCAAGGAAAACGGTATGCCCATCGTGGTATTCGACATGGACACGCCCGGCAATCTGGCCCGTGTGCTGGCCGGCGAGCCAATCGGCACCGTGGTATATTGAATCAATCAAAACCATTATATATATGACCGACATCAAAACCTATCTCGACCCCGCGGCCGAAAAAATGGAACTTGCCGTGGATTATCTTGAAGAATCCCTCGCCCACATCCGCGCCGGCAAAGCCAATGCCAAAATTCTGGACGGTATCCGCGTGGAGTACTACGGCAGCCTCGTGCCCCTGAGCAACGTGGCCAACGTGAGCGTGCCCGATGCCCGCACCATCGCCATCACTCCCTGGGAAAAGGCCATGTTCAAGGAGATTGAAAAAGCCATCATCAACTCCGAGCTGGGCATCACTCCCGAAAACAACGGCGAGGTGATACGCCTCTCCATTCCGCCCCTCACGGAGGAGCGCCGCAAGACGCTCGTGAAGCAGAGCAAGGCCGAAGCCGAGCAGGCCAAGGTGAGCGTGCGCAATGCCCGCCGCGATGCTATCGAAGGCCTTAAGAAGGCCATCAAGCAGGGCATGCCCGAGGATGTGGAGAAAGACGGCGAGGCAGCCGTGCAGAAGCTGCACGACAAATTCCTGAAGCAGATCGATGAACTCTTTGCCGCCAAGGAGAAGGAAATCCTCACGGTGTAGTGCACGCTGCTCCGCAAGCATCAAAGCGCTCCCGGCCGGGGGCGCTTTTTTCTTTTGCTGCTTAAACCCTGCGGAACCTGTGTTGATAACCCTGTTGAAAACTGTAGAAAATTTATCAGCAAAAATAAAAAACTTTATTTGCACGATATGCCTGAAAATGCTATCTGCAAAAATATTTCCCGGCTCCAAATTATATCAAATAAAGTTTATGCGAGGTTTTCAACCGGGTTTTCTACGCTTTTCTTCAATATTTCCGGAAGAATTTATTAACTTTGCATATTATTAACAGTATGTTGATAAAGTATCTAAATAGCTAATAGTCATTAATTAATGCTGTTTATAATTTTTGATAACACGTTCTCGGAGTTCAATAACCCAAATTTGCAAGTTTCCGGCAGGAAAGTTATTGAGGTTTTCAACAGCATTTATTATTACTCTTAGAAAATTTAATTTTAAAATAATCTCTTTATAGATAAATAATGACTGTTGAAAAAGGCTATGTCGACGCACCCCTGCCCGAGGGCATCGACCTTGTGGAAGAAATAAGGCGCCTGAAAAAGGAAAAGAAGGCCGTGGTGCTCGCGCATTATTATCAGAGCCCCGAAATCCAGGATATAGCCGACCACGTGGGTGATTCCCTGGCCATGGCCCAATAT
The DNA here is from genome assembly GCA_014801485.1 of Bacteroides sp. Taxonomy (GTDB): domain Bacteria; phylum Bacteroidota; class Bacteroidia; order Bacteroidales; family Muribaculaceae; genus CAG-873. The sequence goes on along the minus strand of JAAVEC010000028.1, from coordinate 63,028 downwards.
GCCGCCACGCTTGAGGATGCCCGCATCGTGGTGGTGTGTGGCGTGCATTTCATGGCCGAGACGGCAAAGCTGCTGTGCCCCGATAAGAAGGTGCTGGTGCCTGATCTCAATGCCGGATGCTCGCTGGCCGACAGTTGCCCCCCCGACCGCTTCGAGGCATTCATCAAGCAGCACCCCGGCCACACGGTGGTGAGCTACGTCAACACCTCCGTGGCCGTGAAGGCGCTCACCGACGTGGTGGTGACCAGCGGAAATGCCCATAAGATAATAGAGGCTTTTCCCAAGGACGAAAAAATAATATTCGGCCCCGACCGCAATCTGGGAGGCTACATCAACAGCCTCACCGGGCGCGAAATGGTGCTCTGGCCCGGCGCTTGCCACGTGCATCAGCGCTTCTCGGCCGAGGGAATTGCCGGATTGAAGCAGGAACACCCACAGGCCCGCGTGCTGGTGCACCCGGAGTGTCCGCGCCCCCTCACGCTCATGGCCGATTGCGTGGGCTCCACGGCCGCTCTGTTCAATTATGCCCGCACGAGCGATGCCGGCGAGTTCATCGTGGCCACGGAGAGCGGTATACTCCACGAGATGCGCCGCTCGTGCCCGGATAAGGTGTTCATCCCCGCTCCGCCCGAGGGCCGCGACAGCTGCGGCTGCAACGACTGCGCATTCATGAAGCTCATCACCATGGAGAAGCTCTACAACACCCTGCGCCATGAGTTGCCGGAGGTGACGATAGACCCTGCCGTGGCCGAGCGCGCACGCCGCCCCATCGAGCGCATGCTCGCTATGTCGTGAATCATAAGCAATCAAAAAAAAAGTAAACCATCATATAATATGAACTACAATCCACGGGAAATTGAACCGCGCGTGCAGCAGCAGTGGCGCGACAGCAATATATACCGCGTAGACACCGATCCGTCGAAGCCCAAGTTCTATGTGCTCGACATGTTTCCCTACCCCTCCGGCGCAGGCCTGCACGTGGGTCATCCCCTGGGCTACATAGCCAGCGACATCTATTCGCGCTACAAGCGCCTGCAGGGTTTCAACGTGCTTCACCCCATGGGATATGACGCCTATGGCCTGCCCGCCGAGCAATATGCTATCCAGACTGGCCAGCACCCCGAGGTGACCACCAATGCCAATATCGCACGCTATCGCTCGCAGCTGGAGAAGATAGGCTTCTGCTACGACTGGAGCCGCGAGCTGCGCACGTGCGACCCGGAGTACTACAAGTGGACGCAGTGGGCTTTCAAGCGCATGTTTGAGAGCTACTACGACACCCGGGCCAATGCAGCGCGCCCCATCGCCGAGCTCGTGAAGCATCTTGAAGCCCATGGCACCGAAGGACTGCATGCCGCCGGCACGAAAGACCTGGAATTTACCGCCGCCGAGTGGAAAGCTATGGACGAGAAGGCACAGAGCGATGCCCTCATGAACTGGCGCATAGCCTATCTGGGCAACTCTATGGTGAACTGGTGCCCCGCACTGGGCACCGTGCTCGCCAACGACGAGGTGAGCGAAGGCCTGAGCCTGCGCGGCGGCCACCCCGTGGAGCAGAAGATGATGTATCAGTGGTGCCTGCGCGTGAGCGCCTATGCAGGACGTCTCCTCGACAGCCTCGAAAAGCTCGACTGGACCGACTCGCTCAAGGAGACACAGCGCAACTGGATAGGCCGCAGCGAGGGTGCCGAGATGCACTTTGCCGTGGACGGCAGCGATGTGGTGCTGGATATATTCACCACGCGCGCCGACACCGTCTTTGGTGTCACCTTCATGGTGCTCGCACCCGAGAGTGCCTATGTGGACGCCGTTACTACTCCCGACCGCCGCGAGGCCGTTAAGGCCTATGTGGAGGCCACGCGCCGCAAGACCGAGCGCGAGCGCATGATCGACAAGAAGGTGAGCGGCGAATTCACCGGTGCTTATGCCATCAATCCCCTGAGCGGTGCGCGCGTGCCCATCTACGTGAGCGACTACGTGCTCGCGGGCTACGGCACGGGCGCCATCATGGCCGTGCCCGCCCACGACAGCCGCGACTATGCCTTTGCGCGTCATTTCGACCTGCCCGTGATTCCCCTCATCGAGGGGGCCGACGTATCGGAGCAGAGCTTTGACGCCAAGAGCGGACGTATGATCAACAGCAAGGGCCCCGAGCTCGACCTCAACGGCATGGAGGTGAAAGACGCCATAGCCGCCGCCAAGCGATTCATTGAGGAAAAGGGCATCGGCCGCGTGAAGGTGAACTACCGCCTGCGCGATGCTATATTCAGCCGCCAGCGATACTGGGGCGAGCCTTTCCCCGTCTACTACCGCGACGGCATTCCCTGCCTGCTGCCCGACGACGAGTTGCCTCTGCTGCTCCCCGAAATCAGCAGCTACAAACCCACTCCCGACGGCGAGCCACCGCTGGCACGCGCCGAGGGCTGGCACACGCCCGAAGGCTATCCTCTGGAACTGAACACGATGCCCGGATTCGCCGGTTCGTCGGCATATTATCTGCGCTATATGGACCCGCGCAACAATGATGCTCTCGTGGGCCGCGAAGCCAATGAATACTGGCGCAACGTCGATCTCTACATCGGAGGCACCGAGCACGCCACAGGCCACCTCATCTACAGCCGTTTCTGGAACAAATTCCTCTACGACCTCGGAGAAGTGGTGGAAGACGAACCCTTCCGCAAGCTCATCAACCAGGGCATGATCCAGGGCCGCAGCAACTTCGTTTATCGCATCAAAGACACTAACACCTTCGTATCGGCCGACATGCGCGAAGCCTACGACACCACGCCCATCCACGTGGACGTAAATATAGTGAGCAACGACGTGCTCGACACGGAAGCCTTCCGCGCATGGCGCCCCGACTATGCCGACGCCGAGTTTATCCTCAACGCTGATGGCAAATACATCTGTGGCTGGGCCGTGGAGAAAATGTCGAAATCGATGTTCAACGTCGTGAACCCCGACGATATCGTGGAACGCTACGGCGCCGATACCCTGCGCCTCTACGAGATGTTCCTGGGACCGCTGGAGCAGAGCAAGCCCTGGGACACCAACGGCATCGACGGCGTGAACCGCTTCCTCAAGAAATTCTGGGGTCTATACTACCGCGGCGACGAGCTGCTCGTGGACGATTCCGAGCCCACGCCCGATAATCTGCGCAGCCTCCACAAGCTCATCAAGAAAGTGACCGCCGATATCGAGAATTTCTCGTTCAACACCTCCGTGGCCGCATTCATGATATGCGTCAACGAGCTCAGCCAGCAGAAATGCCGCTCGCGCGCCGTGCTCGATGTGCTGCCCGTGCTCCTCGCCCCCTTCGCCCCCCACATCGCCGAAGAACTCTGGCATGTGGCTCTGGGCCACGACACCAGCATAGTCGACGCCCGCTGGCCCGAAGCCTGCGAAGACTACCTGCGCGAGAGCAGCGTCAACTACGCCGTGAGCTTCAACGGCAAGGCCCGCTTCAACATCCAGATGCCCGCCGATGCTACGGCAGCCGAAGTAGAAGCTGCAGCCCTTGCCCACGAATCCGCCGCCCGCTGGATTGACGGCAAGACCGTGCGCAAGGTAATCGTAGTACCCAAGAAGATTGTCAATATCGTAGTGGGCTGATAATCATGTTAAAATTATAATAGGATACCTGCAGTGATGCGGGTATCCTTTTTATTTACTCAAGTATTGCCCAACCATATACATATGGTTTTAAACATCGCGGGGACGCGCCATGGCGCGTCCCTACCTGATTATATGATTATCAATCCATCAGCTCTCCACGCCGTAGCCGCGGCGACGCAGGGCGTCGAGCATTCCGTAGTTCATGCCCTCGCGGTAGTAGGAGAGGATGTGGGCGGTCCAGTCGTTGTCGCTGGTGGAGCCGGCGCGGGTGCGGTTGTAGTGCTGCACGGTGGCGTCGTAGTCCATGAGGCGGCCGGCCATATCGGGGCAGCCGTAGCTGTTGTTGAATATCACCAGGTCCTGCGGCTGCTTGGGGTGCATGTCGGGCACCTCGCGAGGCACTCCCACGGCCAGTGCACACACCAGATATACACCCTGCGGCAGGCCCAGAAGCTCCGAAATGCGCTCCGGTGCCACTGTGCGGGCATAGCCTATAGGGCAGCATCCCAGGCCGCGCGAAGTGGCGGCCACAATGGCGCTCATCATTGCCAGAGAAGCGTCCACGGTGCCCACTATAAGGCCGTCGGCTGTGTTTTCAAAGCCGGGATTGTCGATGCCCTTGGCTTCGGCGGCCACGGCTATCTTGTGGAAGTCGCTCAGGAAGCAGAACACGCGTGCCGATGTCTTCAACTGCTTCTGGGCGGCAATTTCGGCCAGTTGCTCCTTGAGTGCCTGGTCGGATATCTCGATCACGGAAAACTGCTGTCCGTTGTAGCTCGTGGGCGTGTTGCGGATAGCATCGCGGATAAATTGCAGGTCCTCTTCAGGGATGGCTTCGCGCTCGTAGCGGCGTATGCTGCGGCGCTCCAGCAGTGCGCTGTGCGCACTGTCGAGTGGTGTGATGTAGTCTTTCGTTTCCATATACATGGAAAACGTGACGGCGCCCCGTATTGTTCACACTTCCGGGATGAAATACAAGCCGTTTATGAATATCCTGAAAAGTGCGTCTGTCATGCTGTATCCTTTGTCTGTCTTTATCACGATGCCGGCTTTCTGGAGTTTTTGAATGGCGCTCTGCACTGAGCTTGCCGATGGAAGTGAGTTTCTTTTAAGGAAATCACCTCCCATTGGATTAGTAACCACTTTCTCGCGCGCTATTGCATATAGGACGTTTTTCTGATTTATGCTGATATTGGACAATATTTCCCTATATATGGTTTCATTGGCTGCTATCATTCCATGAATGGAGCGGCGCACAGTGTCCATGCCGCAAATGTTACCCATGGCTGTATCGGCAAACGCCCCGTTCATGGTGCGCTGCATATAGAAAGTGTTGCCGTCGAAAAGCCTGCTCGCCATGTGTATGGGTTCCTCCTCTATTTCCCTTTCCCTATCGGCAAACATGCCCTGCGCGAATTCCACATATGTGTCTTCATCGATTGGTCCAAGATACATGATCTCTGCGCTGTTGTAGAACGGACGTTTTGCCGATACGAACATTTCCTGAAGCAGAGTGTGCTCGCTCCCTGCGAATATGAATGTAGCATTGCTCAGGCGTTGCATATGGCTGCGCAAGATTGCCTCGGTATTTTTTTCAGGATACTTTGTTATTTGCTGAAATTCATCTATAACGATTATCACCGGCTTTTCACTCTGCTCTATATATCNGAAAATTTCTTCAAGAGTGTATTCAGGATGCTTTATATCACCGAGTTGAAGATTGAATGTGGGTGTGCCGTTGATAGCGTCGAATCCGAAAGTGCCTTTAAGNGATTTCAGTGCAGCCAGAAAACCGCGCACCTTTGTCTCGCTTTTCGACACCAGGGTATTGAATATGTCTTTTCCGAGCAGATATGTGAATTCGTTCAAGGAATTTGTCTGAAGGATATCTATAAAAAACACCTGATATTCATCTTCCCTTATTTCCTCGGAATCGTTGAGCGACACATAAATGAGCGATGTCTTGCCCATGCGGCGAGGCGAAATCATCACCACGTTGCGGCCGTTAATGATGGCGGAGGTAAGTTCTTTCTGCTCCGTGTAGCGGTCACAAAAGTANGGGCGGTTGATTTTATGCCCCAGTATGAAAGGATTACGCGGCTTTTCCATATCTGAATTTTCGACAAATATAGTGGAAAAATTTCAATTATGCAAATCGCATTATGCAAATCGCATAATACAAATCGCATAATTCAGGGCTCCACTTCATGCACGATCTGCTGCTCGGGATACCACAGGAANCCNCGCACGGCATGGTAGCCCATAGTGCGCAGCAGGCGCATGTAGCCGNCCACCTGGCGGCTGTGCCGGTCNTGGGTTTCGGAGGTGAATTTGTAGTCTACGACGTCGACGCTTCCGTCGGGGTAGATCACGAGGCGGTCGGGGCGGAAGCTGCGNCCGGTGCGTGCTTCGTAGATGGTGCGTTCGGCCAGCACGCGGTTGCCGTGGGCAAACCATCGTGAGGCTTCCCTCGACCGTGCCATGGCCTTGCGCAGCAGGCCGGTGTATTCGGCTATTGTGGCGGCATCGAGGCGTGCGCGCGCACCGGTTTCTGCGGCTGCGCGGTCGAGGTCTTCTGCCACGGAGGTGGCGGCCAGGATGGCNTGGAGCAGATTGCCGCGCTCGGCGGCTGCGGCCATGGCTTTTTCTTCGGGAGTAACGGGCACGCGGTTGACGTACTGCACCTTCACTTCTTCCTCGCCGGTGCCNAGGTTGTCGTCGGTGCCGGTGGTNATNTCCTGCACGGTGGTGATTTCGCGTGTGTCGTCGCGGAAATATACCTTATAGGGGGGCACGGGGAAGGTGTCGCCGGCTTTTTCGGCGGGTTTTTCTTCNGGATAGGTGGGCTCGCCCAGCGCATAGCAGCCGTTTTCGTCCAGGCCTTCAGGCAGGGGCAGTCCTTCGGNGNCCGCGTCGGATGGATGCGCGGCNGCGAGGATGGNCGGGAGCACGCGTCCTATGCCGCGCGATGGATTGTAGTGCACGTGCAGCTCGCGCCTGGGGCGCGTGAAGGCCACGTAGGTGAGGTTGAGATGGTCGGCCAGTTCGAGCGGTGCATTGGCGTCGTAGATGCCTGCGAAGGGCTCTCCGGCTTCCTTCCACAGGCCCGAGAGGGGCAACGACAGCACCGGCGGACGGTCNCCGGCATCGCCCAGTTCCACGGATTTCATATCCACCCACACATCGCCNCGCACCTCGTCGATGGGCCATGATGCGAAGGGGATGTGCACGCAGTCCCATTCCAGGCCTTTGGCCTTGTGCACGGTCATCACCGTCACGGCATCGAGCGTGGCTGCGGCTCCCACGGTCTGTCGCGAGCCGTTGTCGGCCCACCAGTCGAGGAAGGCCTGGAGCGATGGATTGAAGCGGGNGCAATAGTCGAGCACGATGTCCTGGAAAGCGGCTATATAGGCNAATTCGTGGCGCCGCTGCTCCTCCGATATGTTGCGGCTGATTATCACCTCCACGAGTGCCGGTAGATTTGCGGCGGCGGCGCTGCGCACGGCCGTGGCTTCTTCGGCCAGGGCTTCGCTGCCGTCGGTGCCCACGGCTGCCTTGAGGGCAGCGGCAGGATCGGAGGAGTCGCGCCCCATCAGATATTCAAACCGCGAGAGCATCATCAGTATATCACCGTAGGATGCAAAGGGATTGCTCTCATCGTCGCGGGCGCCGGCATCATAGGAGCGGTCNACAAATTTGAGCACGCTCACTATGGTGCGCACGGCGCTGCTCGTGTCGAGCCTCAGTCCTTCGTTGCTCAGCAACGGAATAGAGGGATAGTGGCTCATCAGGTAATTCACCACGTCCTCGGCCTCGCTGCGGCGGCGCACCAGCACGGCGATGCGGCTCCAGTCGTAGCCGCGCCCGTGCTGCGCTTCTATTTCCCGGGCCATGGCCTGCAACGAGGCTTCCTTGAGCTGCGTGGCCGAGGGATTTTCTTCGTCGCANGGCAGAGCCGTGTAGGGCTCGATGCGCACGCATGCGCCCAGGCCGTTGAATTTGCTGAAGAGCGCNTGGCGCACGTTTTCGTAGCCGGGCACGTCGTAGAGGGCCGCCAGGCGCGAGAACAGAGCGTTGTTGAAGCGCACCATGCCGTGGGCGCTGCGGTGGTTGGTATTGTCGGCCGGAGCGGTNCCGCGCATGATGTGGCGCCCCGGAAACTGCTGGGCCACGCGGTGGTGCAGCAGGCTGCTGTCGGAGTTGCGGAAGCGGTATATCGACTGCTTTTCGTCGCCTATGATCAGGCTGTCGGCGGTGTCGACGCTATTGGCCACGAGCGGGCGCAGATTGTCCCACTGCATCACGCTTGTGTCCTGAAACTCGTCGATCAGGAAGTGGTGCAGTTCCATGCCCGTGCGTTCGTAGATGAAGGGCACCTCGGCGCCGTTGATGATGCGGCGCACCAGGTCGTTGGTGTCGCTCATCAGCACCAGATTGTTGTCGCGGCGGAAGTCGGCCACGTATTTCCATGCCATGCCCAGGAATTCGAGCGCCGGNGTGGCNGCCAGAATGGCGTCGAGCATGGGNGCCCGGGCGGCGGCAGCGCGCATCGCTGCGCAGGCACCCTGCACGGCGGCTCCCACGNCCGGGGCCGGATAGATGGGATTGCGGCCGCTCTTGGGCAGCTTCGATTTCACGAATATCTTGGTCTCGTCGCCTTCAAGGGCGGCGTTGAATGTCTTGGTCTCTCGCGAGCCCAGGCCCACCTTGTCCTTGGCGGGNACATTTCCGGCGGCTGCCGTTTCGAGCAGCTTGAGCAGCGAACTGTTGCATATCACTCTTCCGGNGGCCTCGGCGTCAAGTGCCGCAAGTGCCGCGAGAGCTGCGGCCGTCATGCTCTGCGTCAGTTCCTTGCGGGTGGCGCGCACGGCAGCCCNGTAGCGGCGCAGGCGGGCNGGATCNGCCAGATAGTCGAGCGTATCCTGCGCATGGGGCTTGAAATTCTCGTCGCACATCTTGTGGACGTAGCTCACCACGCTGCGCATCACGCCGCTTGAGCGGTCGAAGAAGTTGAAGGCCTGACCGTCGGCCACTTTCTCGCGGATAAATCCCGCTATCCACTGCTTGAGNTGNTTCTCGCGCGGAGCCACACCNAAGTTGAGATCGTCGAGCAGCATGCCCACGCCTGCGGCCACTGCATAGCGGTCGTTGAGCTCCACCTCATAATCTCCCTGATGGTCGAGCTCGCGCGCAAACGTGCGCAGCACGCTCTGGAAGAANGAGTCNATGGTGCTCACGTTGAANTGGCGATACTCCGTGAGCATGTCGTGCAACGCGGCTGCGGCTTCTTCCTGCAGCTGCGCTGCGGTGCACCCCAGCAGGCGCGTNAGCTGCTGCGTGTAGGCTGCNCCGGCGGGATCGGTGGCCAGGGNGTGCAGTTCGCGCACGATTCGCTCCTTCATCTCCTCGGTGGCCTTGTTGGTGAAGGTGATAGCCAGGATTCCGCGGTGGCGCGACTTGTGGCGCCGGTGGCCGCCGGCACCGTTGAGGGCGTAGCTGCCGTCTTCGCGCNGCACACCCAGCAGGGCCTTGATGTATTCAAAAGCCAGCGTGTAGGTCTTGCCGGAGCCTGCGGATGCCTTGTAGATCGTGAGCATTGAGTGGTATTATGGTATCAGCCTTTCACCTTGAAGCCGAGCGAGGCAAGCAGGCGGCGCACATCGTCGCGTCGGTCGCCCTGGATCAGCACCTCGCAGTCGCGTGCCGAGCCGCCCGTGGCCAGGCGCTTCTTCAGCGTGGATGCCGTATCGGCGGCTTGNTCGGGCGAGTCGAATCCNGCTATGATGGTGGCCGTCTTGCCGCCGCGTCCCTTGCGCTCCATGCTCATNGTCACCACGGGCATGCGCGCAGCCTNCGGCTCGGCGGCGTCGGGAGTGTCGGTTCCCTCGGGNAGGTGGGGATTGGCCGAGAGGAAAGCCGCGAGGGCTTCCATGCGGTTGTCGCTCATATATTGTCGATGGGTTCTTCTTCAAATTCGCTTATATCCGTGTCTTGTGCGCGNCACAGCTGCACGGCCAGGGCCATCAGGGCACGCTGGTCCACGGGCAGCGTGCGCGTGAAGGAATCCACGGCTGCCGAGTCGCGTGCCAGGGCGGTGCGTATGCATCGNGCGGCCATGGCCATATCGGCTTCATTGCCGCTCTGATGCTCGCCCACGGAGGCATATACCAGCGCCAGGCGGCATAGATCGGCGCTGTTNAGCGTGGCGGTGTCGGCAGCAGCTTGCTCGGCACCGCGGCGGGCGGCCTTCACGTTGCCTGATTCAAAGCTCATGCGNGCGGCCTCGATGGTGTCGGATGCCGGTGCGGTGCCGCAGGCGGTGGCCAGCGAGGNGGCTGCGGCGANTATCAGCAGCAGGCGCATCACAGCGAGTTGAGGTGGTCTACGAATGCCATCATCTTCACGGCAGCCTCGGCGGCTTCACAGCCCTTGTTNCCCAGGCNGCCGCCGGCACGGTCGAGAGCCTGCTGCTCGTTCTCGACGGTGAGCACGCCGAAGATCACGGGCGTGTCGCGGTCTACGTTCAGCTCCGTGATACCTTGCGTCACGCTGCTGCACACGTAGTCGAAGTGGGGTGTATCGCCGCGTATCACGCAGCCGAATACTATCACCGCGTCAAACATGCTGGCCTCTATCAGGTTGGAGGCCGCAAAGGATAGCTCGACGGCACCCGGCACGTCGAAGAGTTCTATATCGTCGTCGGTGAATCCGGCACCGNGCAGCGTGGCCACCGCGCCGTCGCGCAGGGCGCCGGTGATGTGGCGGTTCCACTCGGCGGTGACTATAGCCACGCGCTTGTTTTCTACCTTGGGGAGGGCACCCGCGGGTGCCGATTGATGGAGAGCTGTTGCCATTATTCGTGATTTTTTTGCCAGTCGGTTGATAGTTGAGCTATAGCCAGATCGGCCGTGGCCACGGCGCGTCGCAGCACGTCGTCACAGAGCAGCCGTGCGCCGGCCTGAAGCATTTCGGGGGTGGCTGCGGCCTCATAGAGGGCNGCGGCNGTGCCTGCGGCCACTCCGGCGTTCCACACCAGCGATGCGCAGGGCGATACGGGCACTTCCAGCGATGCCTCGTGGCCTTTGCTGTGCCATTCCACGGCGTGGCGTGCGGCGTCGACGTTGACGAGCGCGTTGCAGTAGAATCCCACGTGGTTGCGGAAGGCGGCCGCGGCGTCGCGCGTGCCGAATATCAGCTGCAGATCCACGGAGCGCGTCACCACCACCTGCGCCAGCTCCAGGTTTTCGAGGATGGCGGGCATCACGCGGGTTAGGCGCGGCTCCTGCTGGGGCATATATCCCGGCAGATACACCATCAGCGCCTTGCGCTCGGCTGCCTGCTGCAGCAGGGGGAGCATGCGGCGGCGCATACGGCGGTCGATGGCGTAGTAGCCGCCGAAGAGCACGATATCGCCCTCGTCGATGCGCGGCCACACGATNTCGAAGCTGTCGTCGGCATAGCTTTCGTAGCGCGTNGACTTCACCTGGCCGTCGGCTCCNGGCATGTAGATGGTCACGGGCGTGCGTCCTTCGGTGAAGCGGTCGATGCCGGTGGTGTCCACTCCGGCACATGCCAGGAATTCCACCACGGTGTCGCCCACGGTATCGGCGGCGGCCTCGGCGGCCATCACCACGGGCAGCCCCTCGCGTGCGAGCAGTGCCGCGGCATTGGCCAGNCGTCCGCCGGGAATAGCTCCCAGGGGAGCGCTGTCGGCGCCAAACACTATATCGAGCGCACACTCGCCTATGCAGATTATTTTCTTTTTCTTTTCAGTCATATATATATTGCGGAGTTCATTCGTTTTCGCCGCGTGCTGCCGTGCCCAGATAGCCACCGTGGTGGCGCAGGGCGTATTGCTCGCGCGAGAAGCCTATTTGTTTCATCACGTTCACCACCAGCACGTCGCCTATCACGGTCATCATCGTGGTGCTCGTGGTGGGGGTGAGGCCCAGGGGGCACACCTCGGGGGCGCCGCCCGTGAGCAGCGTGGCATCGGCGCGGAGTGCCAGGGGGCTGCCGGCCTGGCCGGTGATTACGATCACGGGCAAGCCCGGATGCATGTTTTCGGCCAGGGTGATGAGCTCGATAATCTCGCGCGTCTTGCCCGAGTTGCTCACGAGCAGCAGCACGTCGTGGGGGCAGATGATGCCCAGGTCGCCGTGCTGTGCCTCGCTGGGATGGAGAAACACTGCCGGCGTGCCGGTGCTGCTGAAGGTGGTGGCTATGTTCATGGCTATCTGGCCTGCCTTGCCCATTCCCGAGGTCACGAGCTTGCCGCCGCAGCGGTGCACGCGCTCCGTGATTATCTCCACGGCGCGCACGTAGTCGTCGGTCACGGGGATGGCGGCCACGGCCCTGCTCTCGGCCTCCAGGATGGCCTGCATGTTGTGCTTTATTTCCTGTGCTGTCATCGTCACGCTTCGTAGTCGGTGGGATCATTGATTCCGGCCTCGGCCAGGGCCTGCTTTCGCTCGCGGCAGGTGCCGCACAGGCCGCAGTGGCGCTCGCCGCCCTTGTAGCAGCTGTAGGTGTGGGCATAGTCTATGCCCAGGGCTGCGCCTCGCGCGGCTATCTGGCCCTTGGTGAGGGCGGTGTAGGGGGCGAAGATTTCGATATGGTCGTAGGTGCCCTCGCTGATGGCGCGGCTCATGGCCTCCACGAAGCCCGGGCGGCAATCGGGATAGATGGCATGGTCGCCGGAGTGATTTGCCATCATCACCTTGTGCAGGCCGCGGCTCTCGGCCAGGCCGGCGGCAGCGGCCAGCATGATACCGTTGCGGAAAGGCACCACGGTGCTGCGCATATTGTCGTCATTGTAGTCGCCTTCGGGAATTGCGTCGGCACCGCTCAGCAGCGAGCTGTTGAAGAGCCGGCCGATGAAGTCCATCTTCACCTCCACCAGCTCGATGCCCAGAGCGCGGCAATTGTAGCGCGCGCATTCTATCTCGCGGGCGTTGTGGTTGGAGCCGTAGTCGAAAGTCACGGCCACGGCTATGCGGCCTGCATATTCATGCAGCATGGTGGTGGAGTCCATACCTCCGCTCAGCACCATCACAGAGTCTTTCGTCATATCTTGCACAGATTAGCTGATTGATTGAAGGCAGCCAGCAGGCGGGCCTGCTTCAGGGCCTCGTGGTCACCGTCGGCATAGCTGGCGAAGGGATAGATGCTGATGCCTCCACGGGGAGTGAACACGCCCAGCACCTCCAGATAGCGCGGCTGCATGAGGCGCACCAGGTCCTTCATGATGATGTTGACGCAATCTTCATGGAAATCGCCGTGGTTGCGGAAGCTGAAGAGATAGAGCTTCAGGCTCTTGCTCTCTACCATCAGCTCGCCGGGGATATAGTTGATTATGATCCGGGCAAAGTCGGGCTGCCCGGTCTTGGGGCAAAGCGACGTGAATTCGGGGCAGTTGAACGTCACGAGGTAGTCGCCCTCGGGATGCTTGTTCACGAATGTCTCAAGCACCTCGGGAGCATAGTCCGTGGGATATTTCGTGCCCTGATTGCCCAGCAGGGTGCATCCTGCCAGTTCATCATTGTTTCTACTCATAGGATGTGATTCAAACTTTCAGCAAAAATACACAAATTTTCTTACCCGTGCAAGTTCCCCCGCTATACGCCGCAATTGTAAAAAACGCGCCGAGGCGCCGATATAATATGTTTTCACCAAGATTATTACCCCAATAACTCAAATAACTCCAATAACTCCACTAATTCCAATTTCTCCAATTAAAAAAAAAAATCGTACCTTTGCAGTATCATGAAACCACATCCCGGCAAAATAATACTTTTTCCCGTACCTATGGGCGACGCTGCACCGGCATCCGTGCTGCCGGCGAGCAATATCGACATGCTGCGCGGCGTGCGCTACTTTGCCGTGGAGAATCTGCGCTCGGCGCGCCGCTTCCTGCGCGCCGCCGCCGGGCGCGAATTCGACATCGACGCCTGCACCTTCACAGAGCTGAGCGAGCACACTCCCGCCGCTGCCGTCGACGCAATGCTTGCCCCTGCCCTGCAGGGCCACGACATCGGCGTGATCAGCGAGGCCGGATGCCCCGCCGTGGCCGATCCGGGGGCCGATATCGTGGCGTGCGCTCAGCGCTCCGGCCTGAAGGTGGTGCCGCTTGTGGGGCCGTCGAGCATCATTATGAGCCTTATGGCCAGCGGATTGAACGGCCAGCGATTTGCCTTTGAGGGCTACCTGCCCATCGAGGGTCCTGCGCGCAACGAAGCCATCCGCGCCATGGACCGCGACGCCATCCGCACCGGTCGCACCCACATATTCATAGAAACCCCTTATCGCAATCTGCGCCTCCTGCAGCAGCTCGCAACCACGCTCTCGCCCTCCACGCTGCTCTGCGTGGCCACCGATATCGGCGGCCCGGCCGAGTGTATCCGCACCCTCCCTGCTGCCCGGTGGAGCCGCACGGATTGCAGCTACGTTGACCGCACACCCACGATATTCCTCATAGGTAGCCATCGATGAAACGCTCGCGACGCACATCCCGAATTCCAGAATCCCATCCCGGACTCTTCGACGGCCTCGACAGCGGCGCCGACGACTTCGGCATGCGTGAAATCGTGGCCGAGACCGTAGAGAAACTGCGTGCGCGCGAAGCTGCCGCATCGGCAGATGATATCCCTGCTATCGATCCGCGGGCCGTGAAACGGGCCGAAAGGCTGATGTTTGTGAGTTTCGGTAGCGGTAGCAGCGGCAATTGCGCCTACGTGGGCACCCGCACCGCCGGAGTGCTCCTTGATGCCGGCGTAGACTCGCAGGTGGTGCTTGATCGCCTGCGCGACAACGGCCTCGACTTCGCCCGTTGCGTGCGCGGCATCATCCTCACCCACGACCACGCCGATCACGTGCGCTACGCCTACCCTCTCCTGCGCCGCTATCCCGACAAACGCCTGTGGGCCACCCCAAAGACCCTCTCCGGAATCCTACGTCGCCACAATATCTCCCGACGCATCAAAGACTACCACCAGCCCATCTACAAGGAATTTGAATTTGAGGTGGCAGGCCTTGCCATCACCCCCTTCGAGACCAGCCACGACGGCACCGACAACGTGGGATTCTCCATCCGCCTGGGCACAGAAACCTTTGTGGTGGCCACCGACATGGGATATGCCACCGAGCGCGCCATGCACTATATGAGTGCCGCCACGGCCCTCATGCTCGAAAGCAACTACGACGCCCGGATGCTTGCCACCGGCCGTTATCCGCAGTATCTCCAGGCACGCATCCGTGGCGACCGCGGCCACATGGACAACACCGACACCGCCCGCGTGCTACGCCAGCTCTGGACACCGGCTCTCCACCACGTGCTCCTCTGCCACCTGAGTCACGACAACAACACCCCCGAGCTCGCCACCGCCGCCAGCCGCGAGGCCCTCACCGCCGCAGGTGCCACCGTTGTGGAAGGCACGCAAGCCTCATTCGCCCGGCGCCCCTCCCAGGTGCAGCTCACCGCCCTCCCCCGCTTCGACCAGTCCCCCCTGTTCATCTTCTGATCGCGTTTCGGGCAAAACTCGCGCAGAGCCGCAGAGAAATTATGTAATATATTGTAAATCAAATTGTAGGGACGCTTTTTAAAGCGTCCGCCCCTCAAAGTGTAAATACCCATCCAGGCATGAGATAAAAACAAAAGCGACACAAGAAACGTACTTCTGTTCCTTGTGTCGCTTCTGTGCTTTTGTATCTCGCGCTATATAGAGATTATCCGGCGGNCGCTTTGAAAAGCGTCCCTACCGCGCTGATAATCAATAAATACCTCTGCGGCTCTGCGCGAGATTTCCTCAACCCNCGAGGCGCTCANTTCACGCGGAAACGCGTNTCGCCCGTTGCGGAAGAAAGCGTCGATCTGGCGTGCGGCGGCGATGCCGGCGTTGATATTGGCCTCGGNNGTCTGCGCGCCCATTTTCTTGGGCGTGAAGAACACGCGGCCCGGGGCCGCGGCTTCNAGNTCGGCGGCATTGTCGGGGCGCACATCGGCCACNTANCGNAGGTCAGGTCGCTCNGCCAGCACTGCGGCCAGAGCCGGCTCGTCGATCACTTCCTTGCGCGCCGTATTGACCACCACCGCACCCTTGGGCAGCAGCGAGAGCANTGCGGTGCCTATGCTGCCGCGGGTCTCGGGCGTGGCAGGGATGTGGATGCTGAGCACGTCGCTTCCGGCGTAGAGGGCTTCCACGGTGTCGACGGGCTCCACACCGGCCTGCTGCATCACCTCGGCGGGGCAGAAGGGGTCGAAGGCGCTCACGTGCATACCGAATCCGGCGGCGATACGGGCCACGCAGCGGCCCACCTGGCCGAAGGCCTGGAGGCCCAGGCGCTTTCCGCGCAGTTCGGTGCCGGCGCTGCCGTCGTACATGCGGCGCACGGCCATCACGGCCAGGCCGAATACGAGTTCGGCCACAGCGTTGGAGTTCTGGCCGGGAGTATTTTCCACCACGATGCCTTGGGCGGTGGCGGCCTTCAGGTCGATATTGTCGTAGCCGGCGCCGGCGCGCACCACTATCTTGAGTTCGGGAGCGGCGGCGAGTACTTCGGCATCGATCTTGTCGGAGCGCACGATCAGGGCGTGGGCCGTGGCCACGGCGTCGAGCAGCTCGGCGCGGCTGCCGTATTTTTCGAGGAGCACGAGTTCGTGGCCAGCTGCCTCAATCACTTCGCGGATGCCGTCCACGGCCACCTTGGCGAAGGGCTTTTCTGTGGCTACCAGTACTTTCATGCCTTCTGCTTTTCAAAATCGTTCATGGCTGCTATGAGAGCTTCCACGCTCTCCAGAGGCAGCGCGTTGTAGAGAGAGGCGCGGAATCCGCCCACGCTGCGGTGGCCCTTGATACCCACGATGTCGCGCTCGGTGCAGAAGTCGATGAAGTCTTTTTCGAGCTGCTCGTAGCCGGGGGTCATCACGAATGTCACGTTCATGAGCGAGCGGTCTTCGATGCGTGCGGTGCCGCGGAAGATGGCGCTGTTGTCGATGGCCTCGTAGAGCTTGCCTGCCTTGAGGGATGCGCGCTCGTAGAGGGCNGTGACGCCTCCCAGNTCTTTGTAGTAGCGCAGCGTCTGGAGGGCGGTGAAGATGGGCAGCACGGGGGGCGTGTTGAACATCGAGCCTTTCTTCACGTGGGTGCGGTAGTCGAGCATGGTGGGGATTGCGCGGTCTACTCGGCCCAGGGCTTCGTCCTTGACAATCACGAGCGTGACNCCTGCGGGTGCCAGATTCTTCTGGGCGCCGGCATAGATGGCGTCGTAGCGGGCCACGTCTACGGGGCGAGAGAAGATATCGGAGCTCATGTCGGCCACCAGAGGGCACGGGGCGTCGATATCGGCGTGCAGTTCGGTGCCGTAGATGGTATTGTTGGTGGTCACGTGCAGGTAGTCGAGACCCTCGGGTATCTTGTAGTCGTGGGGGTAGTAGGTATAGCCGTCGGCCTCGCTGGAAGCGAGCACATCCACGTCGCCGAAGAGGCGTGCCTCCTTGATGGCGTTGTGGGCCCANGTGCCGGTGTCGAGGTAGCCGGCGCGGGTGCGCAGCAGNTTCATGGGTATCATGGCAAACTGCATCGAGGCACCGCCGCCCAGCCACAGCACGCTGTAGCCCTCGGGCACGCCCAGGAGCTCCTTCACGAGCTCGCCGGCCTCGTCGATCACGGCCTGGAACTGCTTGCTGCGGTGGGAGATGGAGAGCAGCGAGATACCCGTGCCGGCGAAGTCGCGGATGGNGTCGATAGTGTTGTCTATGGCATAGTCGCTCAGGATAGAGGGACCGGCATAAAAATTATGCTTTTTCATATATATACCTTTTTTGTGTTGTTTTCGGCAAATATACGGTTTTTTGTGCAATAGTCGCACAAAAAAATCACAAAATCGGCGCCCTACTATCCGAAGAGTCCCATGTCGGCGCTATGGTCGAGTCCCAGGTGGCTGTAGGCCAGAGNCGTTACCTCGCGTCCGCGTGGCGTGCGCTTGATGAAGCCCTCCTTGATCAGATAAGGCTCATACACTTCCTCGATAGTGCCCGCGTCCTCGCCCAGGGCGGTGGCTATAGTGCTGAGGCCCACCGGGCCGCCGCGAAACTTGGTGATGATCGTGCGCAGCAGCTTGTTGTCGATCTCGTCCAGGCCGTAGCGGTCGATATTGAGGGCTTCGAGAGCGTAGCGTGCGATGGGCAGGTCGATGTCGCCGTTGCCGCGCACNTGGGCGAAGTCGCGCACGCGCCGCAGCAGGGCATTGGCTATTCGTGGCGTGCCGCGGCTGCGAAGGGCCACCTCCAGAGCGGCCTCGCTGCTTATGGCCACGCCCAGGAGCGACGCCGAGCGCTCCACGATGCTCTGCAGCACGGGATGGTCGTAGTATTCCAGATGGCAGTTGATACCGAAACGGGCGCGCAGGGGCGACGTGAGCAGGCCGCTGCGCGTGGTGGCGCCCACGAGCGTGAAGGGCTCCAGCGAGAGTTGTACCGAGCGCGCACCGGGGCCCTTGTCGATCATGATGTCGATGCGGTAATCCTCCATGGCCGAGTAGAGATATTCTTCCACTACGGGGCTCAGGCGGTGGATCTCGTCGATGAAAAGCACGTCGTTGGGNTCCAGCGACGTGAGAATGCCGGCCAGGTCGCCGGGCTTGTCGAGCACGGGCCCGGAGGTGATTTTGAGTCCCACGCCCAATTCATTGGCCACNATNCCGGCGAGGGTGGTTTTGCCCAGGCCGGGAGGGCCGAAGAGCAGGATGTGGTCGAGNGCCTCGCCGCGCATGCGCGCGGCTGCCACAAACACGCGCAGGTTGTCCACGATCTTCTCCTGACCTCTGAAGGAGCCGAAGCGGTCGGGTCGCAGCGCGCGCTCTATATCGCGCTCGCTGCCTGCGGGTGCCGCATTGTCGCGTATGTCGAAGTCTTCTGCCATTCGCTTGCTGGTTGCTGATTATAAGATTTATAAGTCTTATAAGTCGTATATGATTTATATATTGGCCGGCGATTGAATNTTCTGNAGCACCCGGGCCACGATGGAATCGGGGCGGATNGCGCGCAGGCATTGGAGATTATGGCCACGGCANGGCTTGTCGCCAAANACGCTGCATGGGCGGCATGGCACCGGCAACTGAATCATGTCGGCCTCGCTCTGGCGCCAGCCGGCAAATCCGCAATAGGGATGAGTGGCACCCCAGATGCTCAGCGTGGGGGTGCCGGCTATGGCGGCCAGATGCATGTTGGCCGAGTCCATCGTGAGCATGCAGTCGAGATGATTGAAGAGGGCCAGCTCGGCGGCGAATCCATGGCGCTGTGCGGCCAGCGAGCGCACGTGCGGATATTTCAGTGCCCAGGCATCGAGAATCTCTGCCTCGGCAGCTCCNCCGCCCAGCAGGAATATCTGCAGATGCGGATGCGCCGAGAGTGCCNCCACCACNTGCTCCATGAGCTCCGGGGGGTAGATTTTGCCTGCGTGGGCGGCAAAGGGGGCTATGCCCACCCAGCGCATGCCCTCGGGNTTGGGCGCNGTGATGGCCGCGAATGCNGCNGCCGNTGCCTTTCCNCTTCCACCCCANAGGCCTTCAAAGCGCTCCTGCAGAGGCAGNCCGGCACGGGCAAAAGCACGGGCATAGGCNTCGCGGCTGCCGGGCAGAGGCAGCATCACTTTGTTTTCCGGGCGCGTGAGGGCGCGGCGCTTGCTGCGTGCTTTGTCGATGCGCGAGCATGTTACGCCGTGCAGGCGCAGGAAGAGGCCCAGCAGGCGAGTGCGCAGCACGTCGTGCAGGTCTATGAAGGCCGAGGGATTGAAGCGGCGGCGCATCTCGGCAGCCAGGCGGCGCATGCCGGGAATGCCTCTATAGGCGGGGTCTTTGAGATCGACGCCCACCACGGTGAGATTNTCGGGCGCGCAGGCAAATATCGAGGTCATCGACGAGCGCGTGAGCAGCACGAAGTGCAGCCGCGGATAGCATGCGCAGGCGCTGTAGACCACGGGCACGGTCATGGCCACGTCGCCGATGGCCGAGAACCGCGCCAGCAGCACATTTCCGCTCGGTTTCTTGCGCTTGGGCATGTGCGTTGTGCGTTACTTCCTGGCGCCGCCGTAGAGCACGGGGTTGGTGTCGGCGTCGTTATACATCTTCATCTGCCTGTACACTTTCATNTATTTNCGGCCGGCAGCGATATCGTCGAGCAGGGTGTCGATGGCGGCGGTGAGATCGGCCTGCTGCTCCAGCAGCACGGCCAGCTTGGCCGCGCAACGCTCGCGGTGCATGTCGCCGGCGTCCTGGCGCGTGGCCTCGGCCTTCATGTGGTAGATCTTGAGGGCGAGTATGCTCAGGCGGTCGAGGGCCCACGCCGGGCTCTCCGTGTTGATGGTGGCCNCGGGCAGCGGCTTCACGCCGGCGTAGAGGTCGCGGAAGTAGGTGTCGAGCTGTTCCACCATATCGGTGCGCGTCTGGTTGCTGGCGTCGATGCGGCGCTTGAGTTTGAGAGCCTCGGCCGGATCTATTTCGGGGTCGCGGATAATGTCTTCGAGGTGCCACTGCACGGCGTCCACGTAGTTCTTGGCAAAGAGCGTGTGGTCGATGGTGCCGGGGGAGTAGGGATTTTCTTCCGGGGCGTCCACGTTGTCGTGGCGGTGGTAGGCTTCGGTGGCCTGCTCGAAGATTTCGAAAGCGTGTTGTGCGAAGGGTTTCATGATTTCAGAGGATTTGTGGTTTTTTTCCGGACGGGAGCAATCAGCGACGCTTGCGGGCGTTGGCCTTGGCCTGGGCNCGCATAGCTGCTTCCTGCTGCTTCTGGGCTTCTTCCAGGCGTGCCATCCAGCCGGATTTCTTGCGGGGCTTGCGGGCNTTGGCTTCCATCTCGGCGCGCACCTTCTTCTCGTCCACGAAGTGGCGGGTGAGGGTGGTCTGGATGATGGTGATGAGCAGCGAGAGCAGGTAGTAGTAGCTCAGGGCCGATGCGTAGTCGTTGAAGAAGAAGAGGAACATCACGGGCATCAGATACATCATCCACTTCATGCCGGGCATGCTCTGGCCGCCGGGCTGATTCTGCATGGTGAAGGTGGTGTAGACCACGTTGGCCACGGTCATGAGCAGGCAGAAGAGGCTCACCTGGTTGCCATAGAAAGGAATGGTGAAGGGGAGCGTGCAGATATAGTCGGGCGCCGAGAGGTCGTGGGCCCAGAGGAAGCTCTGGCCGCGCAGCTCGATGGCCGAGGGGAAGAACGAGAACATGGCAATGAGCACGGGCATCTGCAGCAGCATGGGCAGGCAGCCCGACATTGGGTTGGCNCCGGCNCGCGAATACAGNGCCATCGTCTCCTGCTGGCGCTTCATGGCGTTTTCCTGNCCGGGATATTTCTCGTTGATGGCTGTGATTTCCGGGGCAAGCACGCGCATGCGGGCCTGGCTCTTGAAGCTCTTGTAGGTGAACGGGAAGAGGATGAGCTTGATAAACACCGTGAGCAGCAGGATAATCAGGCCGTANCTCTTGATGAAGCCACCCAGGAANTCGAAGACGGGAATCACGATTATCTGGTTGATCCAGCGGAAGAGGCCCCAGCCCAGCGGCACGAGGCGGCGCAGNTNAAGGTTTTCGTCGGGGTAGATGNGGTCCTGGATATCGCTGAGCAGCGGATAGTCGTTGGGACCGAAGTAGAAGGTGAAGTCGGCNGCGAGTCCGTCGGCGGTGCTGTAGGGCAGCGTTGCGGCCATCGTCATGTCCTTCAGATAGTCGGGCTGGTCGATGGGGCGGCTGGTGAGGTCGGCGCTGGCGAAGTAGTCGCGGGCGATGAGCACGCTGGAGAAGAACTGGTTCTTGAAGGCCACCCACTTCACGCGGCCGGTGAGCTCCTTGTGGTCGTCTTTGTTGTTCTTGAGCTCGTCGGGGCCTTCGCCGGCGTATTTATACATGATGGCGGAGTTGCGCTCCTCGAATGTGCGTCCCTTTTCGTTTCGTCCCATCTTCTGGTGCCAGTCGAGGCCCATNGTGGCGGTGCTGGGAGGCAGCACNGCGTCCATGCCCTGCTGCACCACCTGCATCCCCACGAGGTAGCTGCCGGGGTGCATCGTGTAGCGCAGGCCCCACCATGCGCCGTCGGCGAGGTCGAGCTTCATGAGCATAGTGGTGTCGTTTTCGAGCACGGGCGTGAAGTTGAACTCGGCGGTGTTCAGGCGCTGGTCGGCGGTGGTGAGCACNAAGCTGTAGCCATCGGTGTTGTCCTGGAANAGTTTCACGGGCGTGGCCGGGGTGGTNAGCTCGGTATTGTAGTTCTTGAGCTCGACCTGGCTCACGCGGCCGCCGCGCGACGCGAACGTGACGCGCATCACGTCGTTTTCNATCACCTGCTCCTTGTCGGGGCCGCCCAGATGGCGCGCGAAGCTCTTGTATTTGCCTGCCGATGCCACCACGCCGCGCAGGGCTTTGATGGCAGCGGTGCGTGCGGCGGGGGTGAGGGTGGCGGCTTCAAGAGCCTGATAGCTTTCGCCGCCCAGGGTGCCGGCTATATGGCCTGCCGAGTCGGTGGTGAGGCTTGCATCGGCGGTTTCGAGGCGGTAGGTGCCGTCGGGGCCGGGCACGCCGGCCGTGAGAATNGCCGCGCGCAGTGATGCNGCATCGGCGGGTGTGAGGCTGTCGAGGGGTTCGGCGGCGGAGTTGGNGGCTCCGGCCAGTTGCTCCATTGTGGCGTCATCGGCCTGAGCGTTCTGATCGGCGTCGGGCTTGTTGAGATACATGAAGCCGAACAGGATGACGGCCATGAGGGCGAGGCCCGTGAGTGTATTGCGGTCCATTTTTCGCTATTGTGGTGCTTATTTGGTTTCGTTGGATTTTTCGGCGCGGTATTCTATGGCAGCTCGCATGAAGTCGCGGAAGAGGGGGCTGGGCGAGAGCACGGTGCTGGAATATTCNGGGTGGTATTGCGTGCCCACGAACCAGCGGAGCGACGGCACTTCCACCACTTCCACCAGGTCGGTGGCGGGATTCACGCCCACGCATGCCATGCCTGCN
Organism: Bacteroides sp.; assembly: GCA_014801485.1. Lineage (GTDB taxonomy): Bacteria > Bacteroidota > Bacteroidia > Bacteroidales > Muribaculaceae > CAG-873. The sequence continues at coordinate 40,416 of JAAVEC010000028.1, read as the reverse complement.
GCTTCGAGCTCGTCGCGGTAGTGGTTGTTGAATTCAAAGCGGTGGCGGTGGCGCTCGCTGATGTGGGTGCTACCGTAGGCNCGTGCCACGAGGCTGCCGGGACGCAGCTCGCAGTCGTAGGCCCCCAGGCGCATGGTGCCGCCCATGTTGGTGATNCTCTTCTGCTCCTCCATGAGGTCGATCACGTTGTGGGGTGTGTTGCGGTCCATCTCGGTGGAGTTGGCGTCTTCCAGGCCCAGCACNTCGCGCGCGTATTCTATAACCATGCATTGCATNCCCAGGCAGATGCCCAGCGTGGGCACGTCGTGCTCGCGACACCATTTCAGGGCCGTGAATTTGCCTTCGATACCGCGCTGGCCAAATCCNGGAGCGATCACCACGCCGTCGAGTCCGCCCAGGGTTTCGTCGCAGTTNTCGGNTTTGAGNTTCTCGGAGTGGATATAATGGATTTTCACACGGTAGCCGGCGTAGGTGGCTGCGTGGAAGAGCGATTCGTTGATGCTCTTGTAGGCGTCCTGCAGCTCCACGTATTTGCCCACGAGGCCGATGTGCACCGTTTCGGTGGCATTGTCGAGGCGCTCCAGGAAGGTGTGCCAGGGGGCCATGTCGGGTTCGCCCACGATGAGCACGCCCATCTTGCGCATCACGATTTCGTCGAGGTGCTGCTCGTGCATTTTCATGGGCACCTTGTAGATGCTGTCGACGTCGATGCTCTGAACCACGGCGTCGGGGGCCACGTTGCAGAAGCGTGCGATCTTGGAGCGCATGTCGTGGCCTATGTGCTTCTCTGTGCGCAGCACCAGCACGTCGGGCTGGATGCCCAGTTCCTGAAGCTGCTTCACACTGTGCTGCGTGGGCTTGGTCTTGAGCTCCTTGGCGGCGGCGATGTAGGGCACGTAGGTGAGGTGGATGCACAGNGCGTTCTGGCCCATTTCCCATCGCAGCTGGCGCACGGCCTCCAGGAAGGGAAGGCTCTCGATNTCGCCCACGGTGCCTCCGATTTCGGTGATCACGAAGTCGAAGCGGCCGGTGCTNCCCANGGCNCGCACGCTGCGCTTGATTTCGTCGGTGATGTGGGGCACGATCTGCACGGTCTTGCCCAGGTAGTCGCCNCGGCGCTCCTTGTCGATCACGCTCTGATAGATGCGGCCTGTGGTGACGTTGTTGGCGCGCGACGTGCGTATATTGGTGAAACGCTCGTAGTGGCCCAGGTCGAGGTCGGCCTCGTGGCCGTCTTCCGTGACGTAGCACTCGCCGTGCTCATAGGGGTTGAGGGTGCCGGGGTCGATGTTGATGTAGGGGTCGAANTTCTGAATCGTGACGCTGAAACCGCGCGCCTTGAGCAGGCTCGCGAGCGATGCAGAGATGATGCCCTTGCCCAGCGACGACACCACGCCTCCCGTTACGAAAATATATTTAGTATCCATCTTTAAAGCAAAATTACTCGCAAAGGTACATAAAAAACTTGAAAATCACCATAATAAAGCGGCAGCATATTGATGCTGCCGCTTAAGTGATTGATTATTAGGGTTAAAGACCCCTAAGNACCTTAAAGACTCTGTTTCAATAATGGAAGCTGCTGCCACCCAGGAATTCGCGCACGAGGCTCGTGGGCGGAATGAGCTCGGGAGTGATGGGCGAGAAGAGTTCCAGGAAGTGGCGNAGGCGATAGGCCTCGGCATATTCCGGCACGTCGTTGGGCACGAGCTTGAGGATGCGCTCGGCCTGCTCGCGTATCACGCCCAGCTCGAAGAGCAGCGAAGAGTTGAACGTGGCGTCGGCGTTCTCCTGATAGGGGAAAATCCATTTTTCCTCGCCGCGGCGCACGCTGGGCCAAAGGCGGATGCTCTCGCGGGCGGAGTAGCCACGGTATTTGAAGTCGCGCACGATGCGGCGCAGCAGGCGGGTATCGGTGGTGGGCACCCAGTTGTGGTTGTCGATGGTGAGGGTGGTGAGCGCCGATACGTAGACCCGGAATTTCTGGTCTTCGGGGATGTTGGGCGTGAGGGCCGGGTTGAGTCCGTGTATGCCCTCGATGAGCAGCACGCTNCCTTCGCCCAGCTTGATGGTGTTGCCNCGGTATTCGCGCTTGCCNGTCTCGAAATTATAGGTGGGCANNGCCACTTCCTCGCCGGCGAGCACACGGCTGAGGTCGCTGTTGAATTGCTTCAGGTCGATGGCGTTGATTGATTCGTAGTCGTATTCGCCGAATTCGTCGAGGGGCGTGGTCACGCGGTCCACGAAGTAGTCGTCGAGCGAAATCATNTCGGGCTTGAGCAGATTGGCCATGAGCTGGATCGCGAGGCGCTTGGTAGTGGTGGTCTTGCCCGACGACGACGGCCCGGCGATAAGGATGATGCGTGCGCCGCCTGCGGCGTAGCGNTCGCTTATCTCATGGGCGATGCCGGCGATGTTTTTGTTGTGGAGCGCTTCGGCCAGATTGATGATGTCNGCAGTGCGCTTGCGCTCCACCAGGCGGTTGATTTCGCCGGCGTTGCGGATGCCCAGGATGTTGTTGAATTCCACATATTCCGTGAAGGCCTTATACATTTTCTCCTGGTCGCCCACGGGCTGCGTGATTGCCGCCTCGGAGGCCAGCAGCAGGAATCCTTTCTTGAACGGTCGCAGCTCAAAGGTCTTGATCAGGCCGGTNCGGGGCAGCAGGGCTCCGTAGTAGCTGTCGCAGATGCCGTCGAGGCTGTAGTATCGGGTGTAGAGCTGGTGGAGTGTTTCGAGCAGGAGCACCTTGTCGTGCAGGCCCTGGCGGCGGAAGATTTCAATCACGTCTTCGGTGCGTTCTTCGTGGTGCCTGAAGGGCAGGTCGGCATCGGCGATGCGTTTCATCTCGGCGGTGAGCTTCTCCAGGAGCTCGGGCGTCATTGCGAGGTAGCCGTTTTCGTCGCTCAGGGTGCAGTAGTAGCCACGGGCGATGGAGTGCTGGATGCGCAGGGTGGTCTGCGGCACCACGTTGCACACGGCGCGATACAACATCATGCACAGCGACCTCACGTAGGCACGCTTGCCCGATCCTGATGTCACGGGCAGGAATTCCACCGTCTTGGGCTGATATACGCAATAGTTGAGAGCCTCGGTCTTGTTGTTCACGCGGGCCACCACGGGCTCGAAGTCCAGATCGAGGCGTTTGGCAATGTCGAGCAGATTGTCGCCACCCGTCACCTCAATGTAGCGTTCGAGGTTCTGGCAGTAGATGTTGAATCGGTTCATGTTTTTTATGCTGGGGGGATGGTAGTTTTTTTGATAAATACAGATAAAAAATTACTCGCGCAAGCGCGAGTCGATAATGATGGTCACGGGGCCGTCGTTGCATAGCTCCACGGCCATGTGGGCGCCGAAAACGCCTTGCTGCACCTCAAGGCCNTGCACGTCGCGCAGCAATCGGCAATAAGCCTCGTAGAGCGGCACTGCCAGGTCGTGNCCNGCGGCGCGGATGTAGCTCGGGCGGTTGCCCTTGCGTGTCGAGGCCGTGAGNGTGAACTGGCTCACGGCGAGCACCGCACCTCCGGCGTCGCCCACGGAGAGGTTCATCACGCCCCGTTCGTCGTCGAANATGCGCAGGCCTGCCGTCTTGGCCGCAAGCCATTCTGCATCGGCGGGAGTGTCGCCATGCTCCACNCCCACAAGCACGAGGAGGCCGCGNGCAATGCNNCCCGAGACCTCTTCGTTTACGCTCACGGTGGCGTGCGTCACTCGCTGAATCACCAGCCGCACGTCGCTCAGTATTTAATGAGGGAAGTCACTTCGGCATCGGCGGGAAGCACGGCGCGGCCGTTGAGGGCTTCCAGNTCGATGATGAAGCTGATGTAGATTTTCTTGGGGTTCATGGTTTTCACCAGTTCGTAGCAGGCAGCCATAGTGCCGCCGGTAGCGAGCACGTCGTCGTGGATCACCACTACGTCGTCGGGGCCTATGGCATCGCGGTGCATCTCGATGGTGTCNGTGCCGTATTCCTTGGCGTATTCCATGCGCACGGTGTCGGCNGGCAGTTTTCCGGGCTTGCGGGCGGGCACGAAGCCGGCACCCAGTTCAAAGGCCAGGATAGAACCGCCTATGAAGCCGCGGGATTCGATGCCCACAACCTTGGTCACGCCCTTGTCGCGATAGAGCTGCGAGAGGTCCCAGCCGATGATGTGGAGGGCACGGGGGTCTTTGAAGGCAGTGGTGAGGTCCTTGAAGAGGATGCCCTTGGAGGGNAAGTCTTCTACGTCGCGGATTTTGGATTTGATGTATTCCATAGTTTTGAGAGTTATATTAATTGTTTGATATTTCGTGGTTTGCTATTTGATTGTTTCACGTGGAACAATTTNAGGCATTCTTGTTGAGCAGAATCAGAAGCACGTTCACGTCGGCCGGCGACACNCCGGGTATGCGCGAGGCGTGGCCCAGGGTCTCGGGCTGGTGCTTGATCAGTTTCTGGCGGGCCTCAGTGCTGAGGGCTGTGATGGAGGCGTAGTCGAGCTTGCCGGCGAGACGCACGTCTTCNAGCCGGCGCAGGCGCTGTGCGGCCATCTCCTCNCGCTTGATATANCCGTCGTATTTGATGAGGATCTCNGCAGATTCCACCACTTCATCGCGGCGCTCGGCAGGGATGCTTTCGAGCAGCTCNCGCAGCTGAGGCACGGCTGGNGCTATGGCGGCGATGCCCACACGCGGACGCATCAGCACCGTCTGNAGTTTCACGCCCTGCTGCAGCGGGGCCTCGCCCAGCGATTCCAGCAGNGGGTTCAGGGCGGCAGCCTTCACNGAGAGCTCGGCAGCCAGCTGCACGATTGCGTNGCGCCACTGAATCTTCCGNTGCAGGCGCTCCATGCGTTCNTCGCAAGCAAGGCCGATGGCGTGGGCNNCCGGCGTGAGGCGCTCGTCGGCATTGTCCTGGCGCAGGAGGATACGATATTCGGCNCGGGAGGTGAACATCCGGTAGGGTTCGTCCACGCCTTTGGTNACGAGGTCGTCGATGAGCACGCCCAGGTAGGCCTGGTCGCGGCGCAGCGTGAAGGGTGCGCGTCCCCGGGCTTTCAGTGCGGCGTTGGCACCTGCAATCAGGCCCTGGCCGGCGGCTTCCTCATAGCCGGTGGTGCCGTTGATCTGGCCTGCGAAGAATAGGCCCGGCACGAGGCGTGTCTCAAGGGTGTGGCGCAGCTGCGTGGGATCGAAGAAGTCGTATTCAATTGCATAGCCGGGGCGATATATCTGCACGTTGCGCAGCGCCGGGATGGTTTGCAGGGCTTCTATCTGGATGTCCATGGGCANCGACGACGAGAAGCCGTTGAGATNGTATTCNGTNGTGGTCTCTCCCTCGGGCTCAAGAAAGAGCTGGTGCTCGGTCTTGTCGGCAAAGGTCACGATCTTGGTTTCTATGGAGGGGCAGTAGCGTGGCCCTATGCTTTTGATCTGGCCGTTGTAGAGCGGCGAGTCGGGCAGGCCGCGCCGAAGCACCTCGTGGGTGGCNTCGGAGGTGTAGATGGTGTGGCAAGGGCGGCGCTTGAGCGGTGCTTCGGGCGCCGGGCCGTAGGAGAAGCGGTGAAAGTCTTCTTCATCGGGTTGCTCCTGCGTGAGGCTCCAGTCCACGCTGCGGCCGTCGATACGCACCGGCGTACCCGTCTTCATGCGTGCGGTGTCGAAACCCAGNGCGGCGAGTTGCTCGGTGATGCCGTGGCTGGCNGGTTCGGANATGCGTCCGCCGGGCAGCTGCACGCGGCCTATGTGCATGAGGCCATTGAGGAAAGTGCCGTTTGTGAGCACAACGCAGGATGCCCGGAAGTGGGCTCCCTGGGCCGTGAACACGCCGCGCAACTGCATGGAATCGCCGTCGATATCGAGCTGTGTCACGGCGTCCTGCCACATATCGAGGCCCGNGGTGTGCTCCAGCACGCGGCGCCATTCGGCCGAGAAGCGCATTCTATCGGCCTGCGCGCGCGGGCTCCACATTGCGGGCCCCTTTGAGCGGTTGAGCATTCGCATCTGGATGGCCGAGGCATCCGTGACCCGGCCCATGCATCCGCCCAGCGCGTCGATCTCGCGCACAATCTGGCCCTTGGCTATTCCNCCCACGGCCGGNTTGCAGCTCATCTGNGCTATCTTGTTCATGTCGTGGGTGATAAGCAGGGTGCGTGCGCCCAGCCTGGCCGCCGCGGAGGCAGCCTCGCAGCCGGCATGGCCGGCTCCCACCACTATTACGTCATATAGGAAGTTCATCTATAGCTCTTGCTATCTCGGCCGGCAGCATTGCCAGGGCCTCGTCTTCGTTCTTTTCCATTATCTCGCGTTCGCCCGGCCCCTTGTCGTTGATGCCGCATAGGTGGAGGATGCCATGGATTATCACCCTGTGCAATTCGCGCAGGTAGGAAGCCCCCACGGCAGCCGCGTTGCTGCTCACGGTGTCGAGCGAAATGAACATGTCGCCGGAGACCACNCGCCCGTGCGAGTAGTCAAAGGTGATGATGTCGGTATAATAATCGTGATTGAGGAAACGGCGGTTCACGTCGATNATCTTCTCGTCGTTGCAGAAGATGTAGGAGACCGGCCCTAATATATGGTTGTGCGCCGCCACGACTTGTTCAATCCAATGTTCAAGTCTTCGGGTGTCAACGCCTTGAAGCTGCACCCCATCGCATATCCACTGAAATGCAGGTGTCATCAACTCGTAATTAAAGCACAAAGTTAATATTTTTTTTTGAGAATCAAATTTGTTTTGTTTTTTTCTCTNCNTTGATNAATCNNGATTANTCNNNATAATNGAGGTTAAANNNNTANTAATCAANANTATNAACNAANTTNNCGCCCTCTGAGNNTTTAAAATTTGCGATTCGCNCGGNCACNNNNGCGGCAATTTCTGACGGAAAATCACTATCTTTGCCATTATGGATAAGAAACTTTTTCTGCTCGANGCCTATGCGCTCATCTATCGTGCCTACTACGCCATGATACGCGCGCCGCGCTACACCTCGGCCGGTCTCAACACCTCGGCCATCTTCGGATTCTGCAACACGCTCGACGAAATCCTCAAGAAGGAGGATCCGGGCTACATCGCCGTGTGCTTCGACCCCAAGGGCGACACCTTCCGCCATGAAGCCTATCCCGAGTATAAAGCCCAGCGCGAGAAGCAGCCCGAGGATATCACGGCGTCTATTCCTTATATAAAAGAAATCCTGGGNGCCTACCGCATCCCCGTGATTGAGGTGCCGGGCTTTGANGCCGACGACGTCATAGGCACTCTCAGCCGTATGGCCGAGGCCGGCGGCTATCTCACCTATATGATGACGCCCGACAAAGACTATGGCCAGCTCGTGACGCCGCGCGTGCTGCAATACCGCCCGGCACTGGGCGGCAAGGGCTTCGAGCTGCGCGGCCCGGCCGAGATATGCGAGCGCTACGGCATCAGCCGTCCGGCCCAGGTGGTCGACCTGCTGGCNCTCGAAGGCGACGCCAGCGACAATGTGCCCGGCTGCCCCGGCGTGGGCGAAAAGACGGCCGTGAAGCTCGTGGCCGAGTACGACAACGTTGAGAATATNATCGAGCACGCCNCCGAAATCAAGGGAGCCCTGGGAAAGAAAGTGGCGGCAGGCGCAGAGCAGATTCTATTCTCGAAATTCCTCGTGACAATACGCACCGATGTGCCTGTGGGCGACCTCACNATAGAATCACTGGAGCGCCGCGAGCCCGATGTNGAGGCCCTGCGCGATGTGTATCGCCGCCTTGAATTCCGCACTTTCCTCAACCGCCTGGGAGAGATGGGTTCNCCGGCTGCGGCNGCTCCCTCNGCTCCCGAGCAGCTCTCGCTCTTCGACGAGTCCCCTACCCCACCCAGCGACGACGACGACGGCTCGCCGGCAGATTCCCCCGCCGAGGCTGCCCCCGCAGCGCAGCTCTCGCGCCGCTATAGCCTGGCCGAGACGCCTGCGCAGGTGGAGGAATTCGTGNCCCGCGCCCTCGCTGCCGGTGGCGAGATTGCCGTGGCTTTCAACGCCCCCGGCGAAAGCGCCATGACGGCCACCACGGAGGGCGTGGCCCTGGCNTTCGGCCACGANGCGATATATGCCGCCATGCCGGAATTCGATCTCGAAAGGCGCGCAATGCTCGACGCGCTNCGCCCCGTGTTCGGCGGCCATGCCACCGTTGCGGCCCACGACGTGAAGCGCGCGATGGTGCTCCTGCGCCGCGAGGNCATCGAATGGACGGCGCCCCACTACAGCACTTCGGCCGCACGCTACGTGCTCAANGCCGAGATGGGCAACGACCTGGCCGATGCCGCCTTCCGCTATCTCCACCTGCAGCTTGCCGANTATCCACTGGCGGCCACAGCCCGGCGCAAGTTGCGCTATGCCACGCCGGCGGAGGCCATGGAGGCGATGTGTGAGCGTGCCGAGGCCGTGCTGCTGCTCGCTCCCGAGTTGCGCCGGCTGATCGAGGCNGNNGGCCTCACGGCGCTCATGACCGACGTGGAGCTGCCCTTCATCCCCGTGCTCGCCGGCATGGAATGGGAGGGCGTGCGCATCGACCCGCGAGTGCTGGCCGAAATTTCCACGCGCATGCACGCACGCCTGGGCGAGCTTGAAGCGCAGGCGGCCGAGCTGGCCGGAGGCGCCTTCAACGTGGCCTCGCCGGCCCAGGTGGGNCAAGTGCTTTTCGAACGACTCGCCATCGATCCCAAGGCCAAGCGCACAAAGCGCGGCGCCTGGAGCACCACCGAAGAAGAGCTCAGCAAATACGTGAATGCCCACCCTATCGTGGGGCTGATTCTTGAAATACGCGGCCTGCGCAAGCTCCTGGCCACNTATGTGGACGCCCTGCCACGCCTCATTGATCCGCGCGACGGCAAGCTCCACACCACTTTCAACCAGACGGTGACGGCCACCGGGCGTATTTCGTCCACAAATCCCAATCTCCAGAACATACCCATACGCACCGAAGAGGGCCGTGAGATACGACGCGCGTTCATCGCCGACCCCGGCGACCTGTTGCTCTCGGCCGACTATTCCCAGATCGAGCTGCGCCTGATGGCCGACATGAGCGGCGACCCCGAGATGGTGCAGGCCTTCCTCCACGGNAGCGATATCCACCGCGCNACGGCGGCCAAAATCTACGGTGTGCCTCTCGACAGCGTCANCGACGACCAGCGCCGNGCGGCNAAGACGGCCAATTTNGGCATCATCTACGGCATCTCGGCCTTCGGGCTGAGCGAGCGCCTGGGCATTCCCCGGGGCGAGGCCAAAGACCTTATAGACGGCTATATGCGCACCTATCCCGGNGTGCAGCAGTATATCGAGAAGAGNATCGAGGGNGCCCGNGAGCGNGGCTACGTGGCCACNCGCCTGGGCCGCAAGCGCTATCTGCCCGAGATAAACTCGCGCAACGCCACGGTGCGCGGCTTTGCCGAGCGCAACGCCGTGAACGCGCCCCTGCAGGGCACCGCGGCCGACATNATCAANCTGGCCATGATAGCCATAGANAAGGAGATAAAGAGCCGCGGACTGCGCTCGCGCATGATACTGCAGGTGCACGACGAACTNATCTTCAACGTGAAGCCCGACGAGCTCCCCACCCTCCAGACCATCGTGGCCGAGCGCATGCGCGGTGCCTACAGCGGCCGCGTGCCNCTGGAAGTGAGCGCCGGCGTGGCCACCAACTGGCTCGAAGCGCATTGAGCAATAAAGAGACGCGCCATTCGGCGCGCCTCTTTATATCACGATATCCTTATGCTCAGGATTTTGTGCTTGCGTGAATCACAGCACGGCTGCGGCGCGGCGAATCCTGGCGAGACGTTCCATAAAGGAAGGATCTTTCCGTGCCACGCCTTTATTGTAATTGGCCTGAAGATTCATCCAGTAATCTGTATCTATCCCAAGCGCCGCTTCCAGAAGCATGGCGTATTCAGCCGATACGGCTCGCTTGCCGTTGATGATTTCGTTGAGCAGCGACACGCTCACGCCTATTTCCCCCGCCAGTTGAGTCTGGGTTATGCCCCTTTCCTCAATTTCTTCCCGAAGGAACTCTCCGGGATGAACCGGCTCCTGCGGAGTAATATTATTGGCAATCATATCAGGATTCACGCCGTTGATTCTAATCATATCAATCATAATGGTTTGAAAGTTCAACAATATTACAAATGGTAAGCAAGGGGCTATCTGCATCAGCCGTAAGTGTAAACTCGATGCGATACTTGTTGTTTACCCTGATTGAGAAAAGTCCCTCACGGTCTCCGAGCAGAGCCTCGAAATGTAAAGAATGGATTGTGTAAAGCGTTTCGGAGCGAGGTACAGCCTGCAATTGCTGAATTCTGCGCTGATAGCCTCTGACAATTTCCGGCTGATAGCGATGCTTTTTATCGGCACATCGACCGTAAAGATACAGATCCCGCAGATACTCTTTCTCAAAAGTTACTACCATATATCATCATATTACGCGACAAAGATAATTAAATTTCGCGATTTTTTCACAGTTTTGTGAAAAAAAACAACATAAGCCGCGGGGTGTGCTGAGTCTTTTAAGTCTTATAAGTTTTATAAGATTATGGTGAGGGCAGCCGGGCGCGTAGGGCGTGCTCGGCTGCGTTCATGAGCAGGGAGAGGGCGGCTGTGGCCACGAGCGCTATGGCCAGGGATGCGGCTGAGGGCAGCGTGCAAGCACCATATTGCACGAGCAGCTGGATTACGGGCCAGTGGAGGAGGTAGATGTTGTACGACACGTTGTCGCGGCGGCCTTCCCATGTGCCCCAGCGGCCCACCATCGACACCCACACCACGGCGGTGCCCATCACGGCCGGTTCGAGCCACAGGCCATAGGCCGGGATATAATCGGCGGCAATCATGGCCGCGAGGCAGGCCAAGCCCGTGACTGCTTTGTGGCGTAGTAGCACCGGCAGGAAGCGGCACCAGAGCACGCCCACGTAGAAATAGCTGAGCTGCCCCAGAAACTGGCGTCCGAGGATACTGTAGATCTCGCTGCCGGTGCGCTCATAGAGCCACAGGAGCAGGGCCCTGTAGGCGCAGGCGAGCACATAGATGGCCGCAAATACCACGGGGCCGCGCAGGCGAGTGCGCCGCAGCAGCCACGCCACCAGCGGGGGCGTGGCGTAAAGGCACCATTCCACTTTCATGGTCCAGAGCGAGGCATCGGCTGCCGGGAGCACGGAATCGGCGAACACGCCAGGTAGCGTGGGCTCAAGAAAGTTCAGGAAGCTCATATTTGCCCCTAAATAGCGCCAGAAGTGAGCGGATGTGAAATAGTCCCGGGCGCCCAGCGTGGAGGCCAGGGAGAGGCCCATAGCGCACAGGAGCACCGTCATCCAGTAGGCGGGCAGGATGCGGCGTGCGCGGGCGTAGAAATATTGCACGGCGCTGCCTTTGCGCAGGTAGCTGCCGTAGATCAGGAAGCCGCTGAGGGCGAAGAAGCCCCCTACCCCCTGGTAGCTGCTCACGGGGAAAGGCACGGAGCTGCCCGTGAGGAGATTGAAATGGTCGATAACCACAGCCAGCGCAAGCACATAGCGCACGATGCCCATATTATTGGGCACCGGCACTGTATAGGTCTTGCCCGGCATCTTTTATTTGAAAGTGTAGGTGATGTAGGCGGTGGATTCCTCGGGGGCGTTGTCGTCGTGGCGCGTGAAGCGGCGGGCACGCACCTCGGCTTCCACTGCGCGGCGCACGGCGGCGTCCGTGGCTGCCGGAGCGTCGCCCCCCTGGAAAGTCACGGAGGTGACACGGCCCGTGCGGTCGATGGTGAGCCTCATTTTCACGCTGCCGGTGACGCTGCTCGGCACCTTGGCGTAGGCCGGGATAATCCATCCTCCTCCGGCGCTGCCGCTGCCGCGTCCGTTGAGGGCCGAGGCCACGTCGGATGGAGCTCCGCCCTGCCCCGGTTTCTTGCCGGTGGAGGCAGCTGCGGCGTTGCCTGTGGCATTTCGGAAGGCATTTTGAGTGTTGGCCGTGGCGCGGCGGCGCGCTTCTTCCTCGCGGCGCTGCTGCTCCAGTTCTTCTTTCGAGGGGCCGGTCTTCTCGGGCTTTTTCGGAGTAGTCTTCACGGGCGAGGGTTTTGAGGAAGCCGTGGTGGCCGGTGCCTCGGCTGGGATGCCGGCATCGTCCACGTGGTGGCCGCTCTCTGGAGCCGGCTCGGCCTGGCCCTCGGCAGGTTCGGGCAGAGGCACGGGAGCGGGATTATCCTGCGCCGGCGCCGGGCTCATGGGCAGGTCGATAATCTCGGCGAATTCCTCCTCCATGGTGATGTCGGAGTGGTGGCGAGGCGGCCATTCGCGGTCGGTGCGGCGCATGTCGAGATGCCCCAGTCCCAGCCATAGGGCAATGAGGATGCACACCGCGAGGGTGATGAGCGCGGGATATAGTCGCTTGCTGCTCGTCATGGCTCCGTCACCTGGTCAAAGGATGCAATTTCGGGCACGGGCGAGGGAGCGGGCTTTGTGGCCAGCACCATGCGCAGCGAGGCCTCGGCACCGGCGTTGAGCACGGCCACCACCTTGCCGTAGGGCACGGCTTCGTCGGCATATACGGCGAATGCCGCCGTGCTGTCTTGCGCGTTGATCAGGCGCAGGTAGTCTATGAGCTGCTCGGCGGGCACGGGCATGGGCTCGGCCTGGTCGAGGCTCACGTAGGTGTTGCCGCCGGCGTCCACATAGACGCGCGTGGAGGGCTTCAGGGGTGTCTGTTCGCTACTCTGGGGCAGATTGATTTCGAGCGCCGTGGGAAACACGAAGGTGCTCGTGACCATGAAGAACACGAGCAGAAGAAAAATCACGTCGGTCATGGAAGCCATCGAGAAGGTGGCCATCATGTCCTGTTGTCGTTTCAGTGCCATAGCCCTACACGCTTGCGGGTTCGTTGAGCAGGTCCATGAATTCCATGGTGCGTGCCTCCATCTTATTCATGATCTTGTTGATGCGTGCCACCAGGAAGTTGTAGGCAAACATTGCGGCTATGCCCACGATAAGGCCGGCTACGGTGGTGACCAGAGCCGTGTAGATGCCTCCGGCGAAGTCGCCGATACCTGCGGCATTGCCTGCCGATGCGATGGAGTAGAATGCCTGTACCATGCCGATCACCGTGCCCAGGAAGCCCAGCATGGGGGCTCCGGCGGCTGTTGTGGCCAGCCAGGGCAGTCCTTTGCTCAGGGCCGCCACTTCGAGGTTGCCGGTGTTTTCGATAGCCACGAGCACATCGTTCATAGGACGTCCTATGCGCGATATTCCCTTGGCAATCAGCCGTGCGTAGGGCGAGCCTGTGGCTCGGCACAGGTTGAGGGCGCTCTCGATCTCGCCGTCGTGGATATAGTCTTTGATGCGCTTCATGAACGATTCGTCGAAGCGTGCGGCGCGCGCGGTGGCGATGGTGCGGTCGGCAAGCACGTAGATAGAAATCACCAGCAGCAGTGCCAGGATTATCATGATCCATCCGCCTTCCACACACAGCTCCCAGAGCGAGAGCGGCTGGGGCTCGGGATTCTCGGCTGCTGCAGCCACGGCATCTGCCACGGGCGGCATGGTGTTGATAACGGTGTCGGCCACAGTACGGGCCATGGCAGCCGTGGCGGTGGCCACGGTATCGGCCGCGATGGCCGTGATTTCTTGAAGCGGAAGCATAAGGTGGTGGTAATGTGGTTTATTTAGAACGGGCTCTTACTTTTCGAGTGCTTTGCGGTAGCGGCGTATGGTCTCTTCGAGTCCCAGATACAGGGCGTCGCAGATGATGGCGTGGCCGATGCTCACCTCGTTGAGGTGGGGCACGCGCGATGCGAAGAAATGCAGATTTTCGAGGTTGAGATCATGGCCGGCGTTCACGCCTATACCGGCGCTGTGGGCTGCGCGTGCGGCTTCCACGAATGGCGCCACGGCGCGCTCGGGATCGGAGGGAAAGAGGTCGGCGTAGGGCTTGGTGTATAGTTCCACGCGGTCGGCACCGGCGCGGGCAGCGGCACGCACGGCTGCGGGATCGGCATCCACGAAGATGCTGCAGCGGATGCCGGCGGCGGTGAGGCGCTCGGCGATTGCCGAGAGTTCGTCGAAATGAGCCTCCACGTCCCAGCCGGCGCTGGAAGTGATAGCGTCGGGTGCATCGGGCACGAGAGTCACTTGCTCCGGCTTCACCTGGAGCACGAGTTGCATGAACTCAGGCGAGGGGTAGCCCTCGATGTTAAACTCCTTGTGCACCACGGGGCGCAGCTGGAGCACGTCGGTGCGGCGTATGTGGCGCTCGTCGGGGCGCGGATGCACGGTGATGCCGTCGGCGCCGAAGCGCTGGCAATCCTCGGCGGCCTGAAGCACCGAGGGGCGGTTTTCGCCGCGGGCGTTGCGCAGGGTGGCTATTTTATTGATATTGACGCTGAGGGATGTTTTCAAAGCGATTTTTTTTATTCTATAACAATTATTACGGCCGTAAATACGCCGAAAATGTGTAAATTTGCATCAGGCAAAGTGCCTCTGACGTGCAAAATTAGTCAGAAATACCGATATGACGAAAGAATTAACGGCAAAAGATATAAAAAAGTTGACTCCCGACGAGCTCTACGCGCCTGCCGACGACGCCTGCCACATCCTGCTGTGCTGCCGCCGCGACCAGTACTCGGCCTCGCGCATAGCCCGTGCCGTGGAAGACGTGGACGCCCACGTGCTCAACCTCAACGTCACCTCGCTGCAGCTGCCCGGCCGCGAGCAAGGCAGCTGCGTGGTGGTGGCCCTGCGCGTGGGTCGCCGCGACGCCTCCGGCGTGGTGCGCTCGCTGGAGCGCTACGGCATGGAGGTGCTCGACTTCGAGGGCACCGCCGGCGCGCCCGACGACGAAACGGCCCGCGCCCGCGCTGCCGAACTTCTCCGCTATCTCGAAATGTAGACCACGATATGATTATAGCCATCTACGGCAGTCGCCGACAAGACGCCCATCTCCCTGCCCTTGAGGCTTTTCTGCGCTCGCTCGACAGCGCCGGCCACGAGGTGGTGATGCACCCCAAGCTCTACAATTATCTGCTGCAGCTCATCCCGGGAGCGCTGCGCTGCGTGCGCCGCGTGCTTCCCTCGGCCGCCGAGGCCGGCGCGCAGCTGTGTGTGAGCATAGGCGGCGACGGCACTTTCCTGCGCACGGCCCAGTGGATAGGCGCCGCGGCCACGCCCATAGCCGGTGTCAACACCGGCCATCTGGGCTATCTCACGGCCATGGGTATCGAGGGGCTCGCAGGGCTGGTTCCGGCCTTTGAGGCCGGCCTTATGCGCAGCCATGCGCGCAGCCTCATCGAAGTGGTCGCCCCCGGCCTGCCCTTCAGTCCTTATGCCCTCAACGAGGTGGCCCTGCTCAAGAGCGAGACGGCTGCCATGATAAGCGTGGCGGCCATGCTGGACGGCGTTCCGCTGGCCGATTACCGCGTGGACGGCCTGCTTGTGTCGACACCCACAGGCTCTACGGCCTACAACCTGAGCGTGGGCGGCCCCATCGTGCAGCCGTCGGCTCCGGTGTGGACGGTGTCGCCCATCGCGGCCCACTCGCTGTCGATGCGCCCCATCGTGATCAACGACAGCTGCGAGCTCACCCTCACGGCCACGGGCCGCACGCCCCACGTGCGCCTGAGCATGGACGGACGCGGCGTGCAGCTCGACACTCCGGCCACCGTGACGCTGCGACGCGCTCCCTTCGACGTACACATGCTCCAGGGACCCGACTACGGCTTCGCCTCCACCCTGCGCCACAAGTTGCACTGGGGCGAGGATTGACCCATGAAATCAGAATATATCGAATGGCCCGGCCTGGGGCGCGCGCTGCTGGTGCGCAATCCTCGCGCCCGGCGCATATCTGCCCGCTGGCTCGCCCCCGGCGAGCTGCGCCTGTGTGTGCCCGTCCGTGCCACTGTGGCGCAGATAGCGGCTGCCATGGAGCAGCTCGCACCCAGGCTGCTGTCGCGGGCTCCGCAGCCTGCTGCCACCCCGTGCCGTCCCGGCACGGTGATAGAGACCACCGGGCTGAAAATCACCGTGGAAAGCTCGCCGCAGGCACCGCCCGGAGGCGTGGCTCTGCGCGGCACCATTGCCCAAGCCACTCTGCTGATTCATCCGGATGCCGATGCCGCCTCGATCGCTGTGGCGCGTGGCATCACGCGGCTGCTCATGCGCCTGGCGGCCCACCGCGCTCCGGATGTGCTTCTGCCCATGGCACGCGCCACGGCCGAGCGCCTGGGAGTGCAGCCGCGGAGGTGGGCTATAGGGCGCGGACTGCGCACGCTGGGCACGTGCAGCCCATCGGGCACCGTGACGCTGAGCGCCGCGCTGATGTTCTTGCCCGACGAGCTGCGAGAGTATATCGTGTGTCATGAGCTGGCACATCTCACCCACATGGACCACAGCGCGCGCTTCCACGCCCTGTGCGACCGCTATTGCGGCGGCCGCGAGGCAGCCTTGAGCGCCGCTCTGAAAGCCTATCGCTGGCCTATACCGCGATGAGGCCACCGCCCCACCCGGAGACAAACACGCCCCTGCTGCCAATCGTGCTGCGGGGGCGTGTGCTGTATATGGGTGGGTAATTATTCCTTGGGGAGGGCGTAGGCGCCGAGGGCGGGCGAGGTGCCGCGGGGGTGACCCAGGCAGTCGGTGGCGGCATCGGGGAGCGTGAGCGAGGCATCGGCGGCGCCCAGGGCGGGCGAATCAGGCTGCAGGCGGTAGTCGAAGACGTAGGCCGAGCGGTCGTTGCAGTAAAGCGGGTCGGTGTCCCAGAGGCAGGAGATGAAGTTGGCATCATCGGTGCCGGCGCTCTTGAGCAGGCATGATTGCAGGGTGATCTGGCTGCCGGAAAGATCTTTGTGGCTCAGGTCGTCGCCCAGGCCGTAGATTATGCTGTTGGTCATCAGCAGGGAGGTGTGGGGCGCTCCGCTGCCGTCGTCGTCGCCGTCGATGCCCGTGTGGGCCAGTTGCAGTGCCGCGCCGCCTATGGCCGAGAACAGGTAGTAATTGGCCAGCGTGCAGTGGTTCACGGTGTGCTCTCCGCCTTGCAGGTAGAGCAGTCCCTCGCCTCCTTCTGCCAGTTCTGTGCCCAGGATTTCGGTGGTGGCGTGCGTGGCTTCGAGCACGAGGCCGGCCGAGTTGTGAAGGCGGCAGTTGATCAGCCGCAGGTCGGGAGCGAGGCCTGCTGCGGGGTCGCCGTTGATGGCGAGTCCCTGCCAGGTGTTGCGCATGTCCACGTTCTGCATCAGGTTGCCGTGGCTGCCGGCCGTGAAGAATATGCCGGTCCATTGCCGGGACATGATGTCGAAAGAGATATCGGCTACGACGTTGCCGGTGCGGTCGCCGGCCAGGTGGATCCATGCGTCGGGAGTTCCGGCGGCGCGGAGTGTGCCGCGCACGGACATGTGGGCGCCGTCGTGGAAGTACATTTCGGTGCCCGGCAGGATGTTGAGCGTGGCACCGGGGGCCACCACGAGCGAGTCGTAGACGATGTAGGGGCGCGCGGGGTCGGTGTCCAGGGTGCCGGTGACGGTGTGGGCGCGCAGGCGGCAGGCATCGCGTCCCATGGCCTGGAGCACTACGCTGCGCGTGACGCCGTTGCAGCTATATTCCACTCGCGCGTCGGCCGGCACGGGGGTGGTGCGGCCGTTGGCCGGCAGGGTGGCTTCCACGAAGATGAAGATGGAGTCGCGGTTGCGAATTTCCACGTCGTGGAATTCCTTGCCGCTGAAGCCGTCTACGTTGATGCGGAAGTGCCCGGCATCGGCGCCTGAGAGGGATATGGAGCTGATGGATACGGATTTCGACGCCCGGTTGTGGAGCGTGAAGCGGAATGTGGGGGTGCATTCTTCGGTGAAGACCGTGCCCATCCGGAGCGTGTCGACCGCCGCCACGGGGGCATCGGCCGGAGCCGTGGAGAAGCTGTCCTCGATGCATCCGCCCAGGGCTGCTGCCAGGAGCAGGGAGAGAGAGAGTAGTATATTTTTCATGCAGCTGATTATAAGACTTATAAGACTTATATGATTTATAAGACTTATAATATTAACGCGAAGCAGCCTCGATTATTGCGCGGGCGGTGGCAGGGTCGAGGCTGCGCAACGGCTCGATCACGAAGGGGCGCAGGGCGGCGCGGGGATGTGGCAGCGTGAGGCGCGGCGTGGATAGCTCAATGCCGTCGATGTCGATGATGTCGATGTCGATGGGGCGATCGCAGTAGAGGCCCTCCGGGGTGCGATGTGGCGCGCCTCCGCCCACGGCCAGCTCGATTGCCTGCAAGGCGTCGAGAACGGCCTCAGGCGGCTCCGCAGGGGCATTGTCGAGCATCAGGGCAAGGTTGAGGAAGCGGCAGGACGAGCGGTAGCCCCATGGCTCGCTCTCCACCGGTCCTGCCGTGGCCACGGTGGCCGAGGGCCAGCGTGAAGCAATCAAGGCGACTGCCTGCCCGATGAGGGCGTGGCTGTCGCCTTGATTGGAACCAATGTTGATGTGTACGCGCATCAGATGCTGCGTGCCACTTCCACTTCTTCGAAGCTTTCGATGATGTCGCCCACCTTGATATCGTTGAAGCCGGCGATTGACAGGCCGCAATCGTAGCCCGAGAGCACTTCCTTGACGTCGTCCTTGAAGCGCTTGAGCGAACCGAAGGTGCCGGTGTAGCGCACGATGCCGTCGCGAATCACGCGCGCCTTGGCGGTGCGCTTGATCTTGCCCTCGCGCACGATGGCGCCTGCGATGGTGCCCACCTTGCTGATGTGGTAGGTTTCGAGCACCTCGGCAGTGCCCGTGATCTCTTCCTTGAGCTCGGGGGCGAGCATGCCCTGCATGGCGTCCTTGACTTCCTCGATGGCGTCGTAGATCACGGAGTAGAGGCGTATCTGCACGCCTTCGCGCTCGGCCACGCGGCGTGCGGCCTGCGAGGGACGCACCTGGAAGCCGATGATGATGGCGTCGGAAGCGGCTGCAAGCGTGACGTCGCTCTCGGAGATTTCGCCCACGGCCTTGTGGAGCACGTTCACCTGGATTTCCTCCGTGGAGAGCTTGATGAGCGAATCGCTCAGAGCCTCGATGGAGCCGTCCACGTCGCCTTTGACGATGATGTTGAGCTCCTGGAAGTTTCCGATGGCGCGGCGGCGGCCGATGTCCTCCAGGGTGAGGATCTTGGTGGTGCGCAGTCCCTGCTCGCGCTGCAGCTGCTCGCGCTTGTTGGCTATCTCGCGTGCTTCCTGCTCGGTTTCCATCACGTTGAAGGTGTCGCCGGCAGTGGGCGCGCCGTTGAGGCCCAGGATGAGCGCCGGGGTGGCGGGGCCTGCCTCGCGTATGCGCTGGTTGCGCTCGTTGAACATAGCCTTGACCTTGCCGAAGTGGTTGCCTGCGAGCACGATGTCGCCCACGCGCAGGGTGCCGTTCTGCACCAGCACGTTGGCCACGAATCCGCGGCCCTTGTCGAGCGACGATTCGATGATGGCGCCGGTGGCGCGGCGGTCGGGGTTGGCCTTGAGGTCGAGCATTTCGGCCTCAAGGAGCACCTTCTCCATGAGCTCTTCCACGCCTATACCTTTCTTGGCCGAGATGTCCTGGCTCTGGTATTTGCCGCCCCATTCTTCCACGAGGTAGTTCATGGCCGCCAGCTCTTCCTTGATTTTATCGGGGTTGGCGTGGGGCTTGTCGATCTTGTTGATGGCGAATACGATGGGCACACCTGCGGCAGAGGCATGGTTGATGGCTTCGACGGTCTGCGGCATCACGTTGTCGTCGGCTGCAACGATGATGATACAGATGTCGGTGACCTTGGCACCGCGTGCACGCATGGCGGTGAACGCCTCGTGGCCGGGGGTGTCGAGGAAGGTGATGTGGCGTCCGTCGGGCAGCTTCACGCTGTAGGAGCCGATGTGCTGGGTGATACCACCGGCCTCGCCCGCGATGACGTTGGCCTTGCGGATGTAGTCGAGCAGCGAGGTCTTGCCGTGGTCCACGTGTCCCATCACGGTGACGATGGGCGGACGCGCCATGAGGTCTTCCTCGCGGTCTTCCTCCTGGTGGATTGCGTCGGCCACCTCTGCCGATACGTATTCGGTGGTGAAGCCGAATTCCTCGGCCACGATGTTGATGGTTTCGGCGTCGAGACGCTGGTTGATGCTCACCATCACTCCTATGTTCATGCAGGTGGCGATTACCTGGTTGATGGGCACGTCCATCATCACAGCCAGGTCGTTGGCCGTAACGAATTCAGTGAGCTTGAGGGTGCGGCTCTCGGCCTGTTCGGCGCGTGCGGCCTGTTCGGCGCGTGCGGCGTTGGCGTCGCGCTTCTCCTTGCGCCACTTGGCGCCCTTCTTGAGGCCCTTGTCTTTGCTGGTGAGGCGTGCGAGGGTCTCCTTTACCTGCTTCGAAACGTCTTCGTCGCTCACTTCGGGTGCGGGCGCCGGACGTTGCGGCTGGCGGTTTTTGCCACCCTGATTCTTGGGCGGACGCTGGGAGCCTCCCTGCTGGCCGCCACCGCCCTGTGCTCCGCCGTTGCGGCGGTTGCTGTCGCCGCCCTGGGCGGCCTGCTTGCCGGCCTTCTCGATATCGACTTTCTGGGAGTTGATGCGGTTGCGCTTGCGACGACCCTCGCCTCCCTGCTGGCCGCCACCGCCTTGGGCTCCGCCCTTGCGCTCGTTGCGGCGGTCTTCCTTGCTCTTCTTTTTGGGGCGGGTGGTGGCGTTGATTGCCGAGAGGTCGATTTTGCCCAGAATCACGGGTCCCTGCACGCGAGGCGTGGTGCCCGTGGTGAACACCTCGGGCTCGGCGGGCTTTTCTTCCTCGGCGGCGGGCTTGACCTCGGCTTCGGGCTTGGGAGCCGGAGCAGGCTCGGGCTTGTGCTCTGTCTTGGGCTCAGGCTTGGGGGCGGGAGCGGCGGCCTCCTTTGCGGGCTCGGCGGGTTTTGCTTCCGGCTCGGGCTGGGGCTTGGGCTCAGGTTTCGGCGCCGGCTCAGGCTTAGGCTCGGGCTTGGGAGCGGGTGCTACCGGCTCCTTCACGGGCTCGGCGGGCTTGGGCTCGGGCTTGGGAGCCACGGGGTTGCCCTTGCTGTCGAGCTCGATTTTGCCCAGGATGCGGGGCTTCTGGGCCAGGTCGGAGGGGGTGCGTGCCACCTCGGGCTGTGCGGCCGGAGCCTTTGCACGGGTGGTGGCGCGCTCCTGCCGGCGCTCGTTTATCTGCTGTTCGGAACGAGTTTTGAACTCGCGGTCGGGCTGGAAGTGACGTGTAAGTTTCTCCACCACCGTTTCGTCAACGCGAGTGTTGGGGCTTTCGACGATTTCGACGTTGTTTTTGCGCAGAAACTCGTAGATGTTGGGAAGTCCCACATTGAGTTCCGAAGCGATACTGCTTAGCTTTTTTTGATTCGCCATATATATGTGTAGATACTCGTTCTTTATAAGTTATTGAATTGGTGGACGGAAGGGATGCCGGAGAGAGGCCTGTGGCATCAGTCCTCAAACTCTGCGCGCAGCACGGCCAGCAGGGCGTCTACGGTCTCTTCTTCGAGGTCGGCCTTCTCCACGATCATGTCGCGGGGTGCGTTGAGCACGCTCTTGGCCGTGACGAAGCCCACGTTCTTGAGGGCCTCGATGATCCACTCTTCGATTTCGTCCTTGAAGTCGTCGAGATAGATATCTTCCTCAAAGCTCTCGGCGGTGTCGCGATACACGTCGATGGTGTAGCCCGTGAGCATGGAAGCGAGCTTGATGTTGAGGCCGTTCTTGCCGATAGCCAGCGACACTTCTTCGGGGCGCAGAAACACCTCGGCCTTCTTCTCTTCTTCGTCGAGGCGGATGCTGCTGATCTTGGCGGGCGAGAGGGCTCGCTGGATGAAGAGCGAGGGATTGGCCGTGTAGTTGATCACGTCGATATTCTCGTTGCGCAGCTCGCGCACGATGCCGTGTATGCGGCTGCCCTTTACGCCCACGCAGGCACCCACGGGGTCGATGCGGTCGTCGTAGCTCTCCACGGCGATCTTGGCGCGCTCTCCGGGGATGCGTGCCACGGCGCGGATATTGATGAGGCCGTCGTGGATTTCGGGCACCTCAAGCTCGAAGAGGCGGCGCAGGAACTGCTCGTTGGTGCGGCTCACGGTGATCTTGGGGTTGTTGTTCTTGTTGTCGACGTTGGCCACCACGGCGCGCACGGTCTCGCCCTTGCGGAAGAAGTCGCCGGGGATGCTCTCGCTCTTGGGCAGGAGCAGCTCGTTCTTTTCGTCGTCGAGCAGAAGTGTCTCGCGGCTCCAGGTCTGATATACCTCGCCGCTCACGAGTTCGCCTTCGAGGTCTTTGAACTTCTCAAACACGGCTTCGTGCTGCAGGTCGAGAATCTTGCTCTGGAGAGTCTGGCGCAGGTTGAGGATAGCGCGGCGGCCGAACTTGTCGAAGAAAATCTCTTTCGTGTGCTCCTCGCCCACCTCGGCCTCGGGGTCGTCGTCGGCACGGGCGTCGCTCAGGGATATTTCGAGGTTGGGATTGGCCACTTCGCCGTCGGGCACCACGGTGAGGTTCTGGAAAATCTGCACGTCGCCCTTGTCGGGGTTAAGAATCACGTCGAGATTCTCGTCCGTGCCGAACATCTTTGCCAGGACGTTGCGGAACGATTCTTCCAGCACGCTGATCATCGTGGTCTTGTCGATGTTTTTCAGTTCCTTGAACTCGGCGAACTGTTCCACCATATTGGGCGTAGCCTCTTTCTTTGCCATAGCTTGAGTGTGTGTGTATTTTTGTTTTGTTTTATTTTTATCAGAACTTGATTTCGTAGCGCACGTATTTGCAGTCGGCCACGGGCAGGGTGAGCTCGCGGTTGACGGTGACGGGGCGCTTTGCTCCGGGCTCCTTCTCCTTCACCTGCATCGAGATGGTGAAAGCGGATGTGTCCGGAGCCACGGCGGTGAGTATTCCGTGGAGCTTGCGTCCGTCGCGCGTGAGCACCTCCACGGGGTTGCCTATGTTTTTGAGAAACTGTCCCTGCACGCGCATGGGGGCCGTGAGGCCGGCGGAGCCCACTTCGAGCTCATAATCCTCCACATCGCGGTCGAAAGCTTCCTCTATAGTGCGCGTGATGCGCACGCATGTGTCGATATCAACGCCTTCGGGCGAGTCGAGCTCCACCACTATTTCATTGGACGGGCTCACGCGCACGTCCACTACGAAAATATCGGTGCCCTCGATGGCGCCTTCTATGGTTTCGGTGAGTTTCTGCTTGTCTATCATAGCTTTTTATAAAATTAGGAGGAAGCGCCGTGCCCCCTCCTTCACTCTGAAGTTGTGCAAAGATAGCAAATTCCGCGCTTATATCATAGCGCGAGCGCTCCCAAGCGCCTGCCACCTTGCTTAAATTAACTAAAAATAACTATATTTAACATTCGTAGGCTATTGGAGCCCTTTGCCTTCCCGGTGTGAATTTTTTTTTATTCATCTGAGCCGAGCAGGGCACTGACGGCGAGGGAGTAGACGGCGGGGCCGAATCCGGCGATGGTGCCGATGCACACGGGAGCGATGAGCGATGAGCGGCGGATGGGCTCGCGGGCTGCCACGTTGCTCATGTGCACCTCCACCACCGGGGTGTCGATGGCGGCGATGGCGTCGGCAATGGCCAGGGAGGTGTGGGTGTAGGCGCCGGCGTTGAGCACGATGCCCTGCACGGTGCCGAATCCGGCGGCATGCAGGCGGTCGATGATGTGGCCCTCGTGGTTGCTCTGGAAATAGCTGATCCGGGCGCGCCCCCGGAAGGCCTGCTCCACGTCGGCAATTATCCGGTCCATCGTGAGGGTGCCGTAGATTTCGGGCTCGCGGATGCCCGTGAGGTTGAGGTTGGGACCGTTGATAATGAGTATTTCGGGCATCAGTGTACGTTTACGGCGGTGGTGGGCGGCAGGGTGGCGTTGCGGCGCTCTACGGCGTCTACGGTCATGTGGGCCAGATGCATGAAGTATTGGGCGCTAAGGCTGTCGCCCAGGGCGATGGGCGTGCCGGCGTCGTTGTGGTCGCCCACGGCAGCCACCAGCGGGATTTCGGCCAGCACGGGGATGTCGAGCTCCCGGGCCATTGTTTCTACGCCCAGGGAGGGACCGAAGATGTAGTAGCGCTCCGTGGGGTGATTCTCGGGGGTGAACCATGCCATATTGTCGACGAGTCCCAGCACGGGCACGTTGATCTTGGGGTCGCGGAACATGGCTATACCCTTGCGGGCGTCGGCAAGCGCCACCTGCTGCGGGGTGGTGACCACGAGGGCGCCGGTGATGCCCAGGGTCTGCACGAGGGTGAGGTGAATGTCGCTGGTGCCGGGGGGCATGTCGATCAGGAAGTAGTCGAGGGTGCCCCAGTCGGCCTGCGTGATGAGCTGCTTGAGGGCGTTGGAGGCCATTGTGCCGCGCCACACGGCCGCACTGTTGCGGTCGATGAGCAGACCGATTGAAAGGAGCTTCACGCCGTGCTTCTCGGCAGGGATTATCAGGTTCTTTCCGTCCACCTCGTGCATGAACAGCTCGGCATCTTCAATGCCGAATATTTTTGGCACTGAGGGCCCGAAGATATCTGCGTCGAGCAATCCCACGCGGTAGCCCTCGGCTGCGAGGCTCACGGCCAGATTGGCGGCCACGGTGCTCTTGCCCACCCCACCCTTGCCGGAGGAGATTGCCACGATATTGGCCACGCCGGGGAGCGCGGGAGCTGCCGGAGCGGGTGCCGGGCGGCGGCTCTTGATGGCGATGGAGGGCTCGATGTCGTCGGCCACGAATGTGCGCAGGGCTGCCTCGGCGGCCTTCACTACGGAGCGTGCGAAGGGGTCGGTGGGTTTGTCGAAGATGAGCGAGAAGCTCACCTTGCGGCCGTCGATGCGCATGTCATCTTCGACCATTTCGAGCGATACGATGTCTTTGCCGGAGCCCGGGTAGCGCACGGTGCGCAGGGCATCGATTATCTGGGCTGGATATAGGGGATTCTGCATTTTATTCGAGTGTATTTATGATGGGATCTCGCGGAGTGTTTTAATCTCTGCGCCTATGCGCGAGGTTTTTACAAGATTTATAAGGGGCTATTCTTCCATGAGCTGCGGCATCTGGATATAGCCGCGTGAATAGCTGCGGTAGGTGTCGAGGGGGATGTCGTCCACGGCGGGCTCGTTGAGGGCAGTGGCGCCGTCGAGGCCGAAACAGAGGTATTTGATGGTGAGGCCGCGGTCGAGCCACTGCTGCTCGTAGTGGGTGCGTATATCGCGCCAGGGCTCGCCGGCGCCCACGGTGCAGCCGGGAGCGTAGAGGTCGTCGGTGGCGTCGACCACGGGCAGCGAGTTCAGAGCCGCCATGCGCGAGGTATAGGCATAGAGGAAGGGGCTGTCGGTCTTGAGCCGCAGGCGGCATCCCGGGGCAGCCACGCGGCGATACATGGAGCAGAAGCGCGTGCCCGTGAGGCGTTTATTAGCTTTCTGCATCTGAGGGTCGGGGAAAGTGACCCATATTTCGGCCACTTCGCCCGGCGCGAAGAAGTGTTCGAGCAGTTCGATGCTTGTGCGTATGAAGGCCACGTTGGCGAGGCCCTCGCGCTGCGCTGCCGTGGCACCGCTGTGCATCCTGGCACCCTTGATGTCGATGCCTATATAGTTGCGCGACGGGTCGCGACGTGCCAGTCCCACGGTGTATTCTCCCTTGCCGCAGCCCAGTTCGAGCACGATGGGATGGTCGTTGCCGAAGTGCTCATTCCAGCGGCCTCGCAGGGGGAAGCCTTCGTCGCGCAGCCGCGCGAAAGGATATTGAAACACGAAGTCGATGTGGCTGAGCTCATCAAACTTCCGCAGTTTGTTCTTGCCCATTATCTTGCAATTTTTAAGGATTGGCCGGTGCTTGCGCCCAGCAGGTATATGTCGGTGGACCAGCGCGATGTGTCGAGCATGGCGTGGCCGTCGGAGTCGGGATGCAGGATGGCCAGAATGCGCCCCGAGATATCCGTGACGGTGACGGATACCGCGGCACAACCGCAATCCACGAGCAGCATGGCACCGCTGAAGGCCGCACGCAGTGCGGCAGGTCCGGAGCCGAGAATGTCGGCTACCATATCATAAGTTTTCAGTTGCAGGTTGAAGTCGCTCCACTGCGGAGTGGCGGCGAATGCATCCGCCACTTCCTGCGTGGCATAGAGCACAACCGAAGGCTGATTCACTCCGGCCCACACGCGTTGGCCCAGCTCGGGCACTGCCTCAAGCAGCGACGCATCGATGGACGTGAGGCCCGTGGCGCCTTCCATGGCGCCCGTGCCGATATATTCGAGTGATGCCGGCAGCACGACTGCTCCGGCGCGCGTGACGCCCTTGAAGGCAAAGTCGCCAATAACGGTAGCGCAAGCCACTGCGGCGCTGATATCCACGAGAGAATCGCCGGTGAAGGCGAAGGCAGGCACATCGCCGCTCAGAAGTACGGCAGTTTTCAGGGCCGGGGTGTTCATGGCCAGCGCCATAGCAGGCTCGCAGCCCTCGGGAAGCTCAAGCCGCTCCAGCGAGGGGCACCCGGAGAATGCCCCGATGCCCACCTCTGCCAGGGCCGTGCAACCGCTCATATCGGCTTCCTGCAGGGCGCTTCCGCTGAATGCGTATTCGCCGATGCTGCGAAGCTCGCGCCCGAAAGGTAGCGCGTGGAGCGATGCACAATTGGCGAAGGCGCCTCCGCCCACGGCCACAGCCGTTTCAAAGCCCTCTACGGTCTCCAGCAGCGAATCGCCGGCAAAGCAGCGCGCAGGAATCAACGACCCCTGCGGGACGGCCACGCGGCGCAGGGATGTGCATCCGGCAAAGGCGCCGCTGCCCAGCGAGGCAGAGGCCACGGTGGCCTCCGTCAGTTCAGTGCATCCGGCAAAAGCCCCCTCGCCTATGGATGTCACGCCCGCGTGAACATCTATCTCATGCAAGCGCGTGCCCGCGAGGGCCCCTTCGCCTATGGCCTTGAGGCCGAGCGGCAGGTCGATGGATTCGAGGCCGGTGCCGGCCAGAAGCATGGGAGGCAGCATGGCGGCCGGATAGCTGCGCAGGCCGCCGATGGCGTCGCCGCTGTAGGGCTCCACGGTGGCGCGGCTCAGGTCGAGAGCTGTGAGCGCCGGCATACCGGTGGCTATGAAATGAAAATCGGAGGCGTCGATACTGCCGCTCACGGCGAGCGACGTCACCGCGGCGGCATCGTCCACCGCTCCGGCCAGGGTGCCGGGCGCGGCGAGCGTGACGTCAAGAGCATGCGCGGAGCCGAAGCCCCACGCAGCCAATAGAGTTAAGAGAGAGAGGCGCAGGCACATGTCAGAAAGGGAAGTTCATGCCCAGGTTGAACGAGGCGTTGGAGCTCAGGGGCGCGCCCTGCTTGGCCAGCTTGCCGGGCACGTGGTCCATGCCCAGGAAGAAGTTGAAGCCCGTGATGTGCACGTTGGCAATCCAGCCGAAGGAGGTGCCGAAGGTGCCGGCGGCCAGATTGACGCCTGCCGAGAAGCACTTGACGGGATGTACGTTGGCCGAGAGGCGCATCTCCGTCCAGGTGTAGCGTCCGGCCAGGCGGGTGGACGATAGCAGTCCGAAGTGGAGCTTGCGATAGGCAGGCAGCTCGTAGTCGGCTCCCAGGTTGAGGGTGGCGGCCATTGCAGCGGTGCGCGAGTGGGCGTCGCCCAGGTCGCTCAGCTGATACAGGTCTTCGATATTGTCGACGAGCCGGTCCCATTCGTTGGAGAAGGAGTTGGGGGCGTCGCCGTCGCTGTCGAAGGTGAAGGCGTCGGTATTGACGGTGCGGTCGCCCTGCGTGGATGCGAGGCGTGTGCCGGTGTAGCCCATCCATCCCAGGTCGAGGAGGGCGGCCGAGAATGTGAAGTCGCGCCATTTGTAGGTGGCACCCAGGTCGAAGGCCATGCCGAAGCCCTGTGGCTTCACGCCGCTGTCGCCGTCGAAGTTGAGGCCCGAGACGTATTCGCGGTCCTGCTTGTTGAGGTCTGTTTCAAACTGGAAGTCGGGCAGATTCACGCGCACATCGGCATTGGTCACGGCCGTCCAGCTGTCGGTGCCCAGGGTGAGCTCGGCCTTGTTGAAGCGGGCGTCCACTCCGGCAAAGGGCAGCAGAAATTTCATGGAGGCGCCCACCCGCAGGCCGGGCACGGCCTTGATGTCGTGGGAGTGATTGAGGGCCAGCTCGGCATATCCGGTGGCGTTGGCGCCCAGGTTGTGGATGTCGTAGGTGTCGTTGGTAGCACCCTCCTTGGCCAGCGAGAACAGGGCACGCGGCACAATCACGTTCACGTCGGCGCGTGCGCCCAGCGTGATGGTGTTGTAGCCCTTGAATCCCTTGAAACCCACCGAGATGATGTTTTCGCGCAGATTCACACCCAGGCGGTTCTTGGATGAGAATCCGTCCATGGCCTCGGCTACACCCACTCCGGGGTTGGTGAAGAGGCACGAGCGTCCGTCCACGTTGTAGATCACGTCGCGCAGGTGCAGGTTGCCACGCATGGCCACGTTGAGGTTGCCCAGGCCGGGCATGGCCACGAAGCCCTTGTCGTTGCCCATAGCGGGGTTGAGCTGGTAGCGGTAGGTGTAGTTGTCGAGGAAGTAGGCCGAGTTGGTGTTCTGGGCTGTTGCGGCCATGGCGCAGGCGGCCACGGCGGCGCAGGCTATATAGCGAGCTATCTTTTTCATGATTAGAAGTTTGTGATGTAATAGCCGCTTACGCGAGCCTTGATTTCGTTGAGCACGATGGTCTGGGAGGGCGAGAGGGCGGTGCCGTTGCCTTTGCCTATGCGAGCCTCGAAGCGCACGCCGTCGAGGCCTTTCACGGCTTCCTTCATTTCCAGCTTTATCACCACCTTCTGGCCGGCCTTTGAGGGCTCAAGCACGGTGCTGGTGATCACGGCACCGTCGATGTCGCGTCCCTGGCGGTCGAGGGGATATGCGGTGAGGGTCACGGTGGCGGGTGCGCCGTTGTCGGCCACGGCCGTCACTTCGAGGGCCTCCACGCACAGTTCGTCTTCGGAGTCTTCGTCAAACCAGCCGTCGGTCTTGTCGGAATACACAATCTCGGTATCGCCCGTGAGCGCCAGCGGAGCCACGAGGCGATATTTGCCTTTGACGCCGTCGATATAGGTGTTGAGCACGAAGTCGTCCACATGTTGCGACGGGATTCCGGGATTCACCACATCGATGCCTATGCGCTTGGGCAGGCTGCCCTCGGTGCCGGCGGGAGCGGCCAGCAGGCCTCCCAGGCTTGAGAACGCTATGTGCTCAAGGTGTGGGGCGTAGCCCTCGGGCACGGCCAGGCCCCGGTCGGAGGGCGATAGCACGAAGTTGTAGGGCCCGGCGTTGCCGTAGGCGGAGCCCACGGTGATACCGCCGGCATCCGGGGTGAAGGTCACGTCGGGGGTGTTGTCGCGCATGGCCGTGAGCTTGAAGCCGGCGTTGTAGCTGAGGCCGTAGTTGCCCACGGGATTGTCGAGCTGCAGGTAGATCTGCGGATTGGCCAGATAGATGTTGGTGCCGGGCTCGGAGAGAAAATCGGGGATGTCGTTGATGTCCACCGGGTCTACGGCCATGCCGTCGAAGCTGTATTTCACGCGTCCGGTGAAGGTGCGTGCCTTGATGTCGCTCAGGCTGTAGTCGATGCGGAATTCGATTTTGGGTGTGAGCGAGCCGGAGATGCCGCCGCTCAGGTCGGGGGTGATGTAGAGCTTGCCGGAGAGCACCTTGAAAGCGCCGTCGTAGGTGAATGTGCGCTCGGGAGTGACGTCGCATCCGGCGGTAACGAAGTCGATGCCGGTGGCCGTGAGTTTCACCTCGGGGCGGGTGGTGCCTGCATCCACTTCCTTGCGTGAGATGGTCCAGAGGCCCGTGGCGGGGTCGTAGCTGCCTTCATTGGCAGTGGGGTCCACCACCAGTCCCTTGGGCATTTGCATCACCAGGTCGGTGACGTAGACCGATTCGATGGGCACCCTCACGTCTATCACCTGCATGCTGGCCTTGAACACCATGGGCTCGGTGTTGATGAATTCGATCGACTCGATGGAGGGGTCGACGCCGGTGGTCTCATACGACAGGTCGTGGCCCATCTCGCCTATCTCGTAGCACACCGTGACGCCTGCTGCGCGCCGCTGCGCGCTCTGCCCGGAGGCCATCTCCAGCACCGACTGCGAATAGCCCAGCTCCGGGCTGGGGCAGGTGAAGGACTCGACGTAGATGCGCTCCGACGAGAAATCGCCGTCCTCGCTCAGGGCATACACCTGCTCGCCGTCCACTTCTATGGGCTTGATCTTGCTGTCGTCGTCGTAGGTGATGATCGTGCCCAGCTTCACGGGGTCGATATTGGCCGGAAGCACAAGGTCTTTGACTGAGAATTTTGATGTGGTATCGATGTCGGACAGGTCATACTTATCATCGATACACCCGGCAGCCACTGCTGCGAGTGCAGCAAGCACAGCGGGCAGAAAGTAGTGGTGCAACTTCATAGCAAGCGTGTGTTTGGTTTATGAGTGCAAAGATAATCTTTTTTCCCTCGAAATCCGGCACAACCATTAAAAAACTGCAAAAAAATCAATTCGTCGCACTTTTTTTGCCCGCGGTTCGTTTCTTTTTCATAATTTTGCACGCTGAAACCGAAAGGCAAACACACATAGTATATTATTATTCATAAATAGGATGCTGAAAAACTTAGTAATAGTGGAGTCGCCGGCCAAGGCCAAGACCATCGAAAAATTCCTGGGCAAGGACTATAAAGTGATGTCGAGCTACGGACACGTGCGCGACCTCCGTCGCAAAAACTTCAGTATCGACGTAGACCACGGCTTCGCGCCCGTCTATGAGATTCCGGAAGAGAAAGAGCCGCTTGTGGCCGAGCTGCGCAAGGCGGCTGCCGAGGCCGAGACCGTGTGGCTCGCTTCCGATGAAGACCGCGAGGGAGAAGCCATCGCGTGGCACCTCTATGAGGTGCTGGGCCTGAAGCCCGAGAGCACGCGCCGCATCGTATTCCACGAAATCACCAAGAAAGCCATCCTCAACGCCATAGCCCACCCCCGCGGCATCGACCTCAACCGCGTGGACGCCCAGCAGGCGCGCCGCGTGCTCGACCGCATCGTGGGATTTGAGCTCTCGCCCGTGCTGTGGAAGAAAATCAAGCCCGCGCTCTCGGCCGGCCGCGTGCAGAGCGTGGCCGTGCGCCTGATCGTGGAGCGCGAGCAGGAAATCAAAGACTTCGTGAGCGAGCCCTACTGGCGCGTGAATGCCACCTTCGCCACCCCCGACGGCTCCACCTTCAACGCCGAGCTCAACCATCGCCTCTCTACCGAGCAGGAGGGACGCGAACTGCTGGAGCGCTGCGCCGGTGCGCAGTTTGAAGTGGCCGACGTGGCCGTGAAACCCCACGCCAAAGCTCCGGCGCCCCCCTTCACCACGTCCACCCTGCAGCAGGAGGCCTCGCGCCGCCTGGGATTCACCGTGGCCCAGACGATGATGGTGGCCCAGCGCCTCTATGAAGCCGGCCACATCACCTATATGCGTACCGACAGCGTCAACCTCAGCGAAGAGGCCATCGCTGCAATCTCGGCCGAGATCAACGACAAGATAGGTCCCGAATACCTGCACGTGCGCCACTACCACACCAGCAGCAAGGGCGCGCAGGAGGCCCACGAGGCCATCCGCCCGGCCTATATCGACCGTCCCACCATCGACGGCACGGCCCAGGAAAAGCGCCTCTACACACTCATTCGCCGCCGTGCCCTCGCCTCACAGATGGCCGACGCGCAGATCGAGAAAACCACCGTGGAGGTGGAAGCCCGCGGCGGAGTGGACCGCTTCACCGCCTCGGGCGAGGTGGTGAAATTTGACGGCTACCTGCGGGTGTATGCCGCCCACGCGGCCGAAGATGCTGCCGACGACGACACCGATGCCGCCAAGCTCCCTGCCATGAACCGCGGCGAGACTCTCGCCGCCCTGGCCGTCACGGCCACCGAGCGCTTCACGCAGCAGCCCCCGCGCTATTCCGAGGCCACCCTCGTGCGCAAGATGGAAGAGCTGGGCATCGGCCGCCCCTCCACCTATGCCCCCACCATCTCCACCATCCAGCAGCGCGAATACGTGGAGAAAGGCGAGCACGAAGGCACCGAGCGCAGCTATGCCGTGCTCTCGCTCGACGAAGACGGCAAGATACGCCGCACGGAGCGCACCGAGGCCGTGGGCAGCGACAAGGGCAAGCTCGTGCCCACGGATATAGGCACCGTCGTGAATCAGTTCCTCACGGAATACTTCCCCGATATCCTCGACTATAATTTCACGGCCCGCGTGGAGGAGCGCTTCGACGATATCGCCGAGGGACGCCTGCCCTGGAACCAGGAGATCAGCGAATTCTACGGCATGTTCCATCCGGTGGTGGAGAGCGCCATGAGCATGCGCCTGGAGCATAAGGTGGGCGAGCGCGTGCTGGGCAACGACCCGGCCACGGGAGAGCCCGTGAGCGTCAAGATCGGCCGCTTCGGTCCGCTGGTGCAGGTGGGCGACGGCGAGGGCGACACCAAGCCTCGCTTTGCCTCCCTGCTCAAGGGCCAGAGCGTGGCCACCATCACCCTCGACGAGGCTCTCAAGCTCTTTGAATTCCCCCGCACGCTGGGCACGTTTGAAGACGAGGACGTGACCGTGGCCATCGGCCGCTTCGGCCCCTACGTGCGCCACAAAGGCAAATTCGTGAGCATTCCCAAGGACGAAGCCCCAGCCGCAGTGGGCCTCGACCGCGCCGTGGAGCTCATTCTCGCCAAGCGCGAAGACGAGAGCCGCAAGGTGGTGAAAACCTTCGACGAAGAGCCCGAGACGCAGATCCTGAACGGCCGCTACGGCGTGTATATAGCCAGCCACGGCAAGAACTACAAGATACCGCGCAGCGTGGCCGATCCCGCCGCGCTCTCGCTCGACGAAGTGAAAAAAATCATCGCTGAGCAGCCCGAGAAGCCTGTGCGCGTACGCAAATCCAAGAAATAACCCCCACCACCCCGAAACGCCATGTCGCCACGCCGCCTCTCTTGCAAGCCCGGAGCCGAGCGCTCCAAGCCGCGCCCCGATATAATCCTCTCCTTCACCACCACCGGGGAATGTCGCCTGCTCGACTTCCTGCTCGCCGCCATGCCCGACCGCAAGCGCACCACCGTAAAAGACTACCTGCGCCACCGCCAGGTGATGGCCGCCGGCAACGTCACCACTCAATGGGACACCCTCCTGCCCCCCGGCACCGAAGTGAAGGTCAACACCTCGCGCGAGTTTCAGACGCTATCGAATCCGCGCCTCAAAATCGTATATGAAGACGACCACATCATCGTGGTCAACAAGGGCTACGGACTCCTCTCCGTGGGCACCGACACTAAGCGCGAAGGTACCGCCTACTCCATCCTGCGCGACTACGTGAAGCGCGTAGACCCGCGCAGCAAGCTCTTCATCGTCCATCGTCTCGACCAGCACACCTCAGGCCTCATGATGTTTGCAAAGACCCCCGAGGCTAAGGAAACCATGCAGCACAACTGGAACAACATGGTGATCGAGCGCCGCTACGTGGCCGTGGTGGAGGGCGGAGCCCCCGACCCCGCCTCCGGTACCGTGCGCAGCCTCCTGGCCGAAAACTCTCAGCACGTGGTCTACACCACCACCGACCCCGCCATAGGCCGTGAAGCCCTCACGGAATATGAAACCCTGGCCGCACGCGGCAACTACGCCCTCGTGGAGCTGCAGCTCGCCACCGGCCGCAAAAATCAGATACGCGTGCACATGCAGCAGCTGGGCCACCCCATCGCCGGCGACCGCAAATACGGAGCCGCCACCTCGCCCATCCACCGCCTGGCACTCCACGCACGCACGCTGCGCTTCGTCCACCCCGTGACGCGCCGCGACATGAATTTCTCCACGCCTGTGCCGGCATCATTCAAGAGCCTTGTATAGCGACGCCGCACATATACTCGAAGAGGCCGGTATCACCCCCACCCCGAACCGCCTGCTCGTGGTCGACGCCCTCGCCGCGGCAGGCTGCCCCCTGGCCCTCGCCCAGCTCGAAGAACTCCTGCCCACCATGGAGCGCTCCGGCATCTTCCGCGTGCTCACCCTGCTGGCCGACAACAATCTGGCACGCACCGTCAACGACGGCACCCGTTCGCTCAAATACGAGCTGAGCGCCCCGGCCGCGGCCGACCGCCACGTGCATTTCCACTGCACTTCCTGCGGCCGCACCCTCTGCACCCCCGTGGAAGTGCCCGCCGTGCAGCTCCCCCCGGGCTTCACCCCCGCCACCGCCAGCTACCTCGTGGAAGGCCTCTGTCCGTCATGCTCCGGCAAGGAGTGAAAGCTCAAAAATAAGGAACGAAACCCGCATGCGCTACGGCCCCCCGTGGCCGGCTCGCGGCGCGTTTTTCGGTCAATTATTTTTTATTTCGGAAAAATGTCGTTATCTTTGCGGCATAATCAAGCAATCGCAGGGACTCAGCCGATTCAGGGCCGGGTTTCTCTTTTTTATTGTAAATCCTCTAAAACCTCTAAAACACCCAAGCCATGGCTATTACCTACATGACCAAGGACGGTTATAAGAAAAAAATCGAAGAGATCGCGTATCTCGAAAACGTGAAACGCCCCGAAATCTCGCGCGCTATCGCCGAGGCCCGCGACAAGGGCGACCTCAGCGAAAATGCCGAATATGATGCCGCCAAGGAAGCCCAGGGCATGCTTGAGATGAAAATCTCGCAGCTCAAAGACCTCGTGGCCAATGCCCGCATCATCGACGACAGCAAGCTCAATACCGAGGAAGTACAGATCCTCAACAAGGTGAAAATCAAAAACGTGGCCAACGGCCAGACGATGGAATACACCATCGTGGCCGATAGCGAGGCCAACCTCCGCGAGAAGAAAATAGCATCTTCCACGCCCATCGCCCAGGGTCTGCTGGGCCACCGCGTGGGCGAGGTGGTGGAGATACGCGTTCCCTCGGGGCTCATGAAGTTTGAAATCGTAGAAATATCCTTCTGATGGCTACCATCTTTTCACGTATCGCCGCCGGCGAGATTCCTTCCTATAAGGTGGCCGAAGACGACCGCCACTTCGCTTTTCTCGATATCAATCCCGTGGCTCCCGGCCACGTGCTGGTGATTCCGCGCCGCGAGGAGAGCTACATCTTCAACCTCACCGACGAGGAGACAGCGGCCCTGCACGTATTCGCGCGCAAGGTGGCGCGCGCCCTGGGCGCCGCTATGCCCTGCAAGCGTGTGGGCATGACGGTGATAGGTCTTGAGGTGCCCCACGCGCATATCCACCTCATTCCCATCAACGAAGAAAACGACATGAACTTCGCCAAGGGCAAGCTCACGCTCCCCGAGGCCGAAATGCAGCACATCGCTGCCGCGATAGCTCAGGAATTCGAAAAACTATGAAAATCAAGCAACTTCTTATCCCCGCCCTCGCAGCCCTCGCAGCCGCATGCTCGGGCAATCACGGATGGGGAATCCACGGACACGTGGATGGCGCCGACGGACGCAAAATGGCCATCGAGGGTTTCAACGCCGGCCACTGGTATGTGATAGACAGCGTGCAGGTGGCCCGCGACGGCAGCTTTGCCTACGACGCCGCAGCCCCGGCAGCTCTGCCCGAGGTGCTCCGCATCAGTCTCGACGGCCGCTCGATCTACTTCCCCGTGGATAGCGTGGACCGCCTTGAGCTGCAGGCTTCGGCTGCCGCCTTCGGCAGCGACTACACCCTCACGGGCAGCCCTGCCGCCGACAAAATCGTGGCTATCGACCGCATGATTGCCCAGTGCGTGGCGCAGCGCGGCGCCGAGGCTGCCGCCACCGACAGCCTCCTCAAGGATGGCCTCAACCGCATCGTGCTCTCGGATTCCACATGCATCGCCGCCTATTATATCATCAACAAGAAAATCGACGGCAAGCCTCTCTACGACCTCTCGCAGAAGCGCGACCTGGGCATCGTGGGCGCCGTGGCACAGCGCTTTGCCGACCTGCGCCCCGACGATCCCCGCACCCGCTGGCTCAGCGGCCTCTATATGGCTGCGCGCCGCGCCATCAATCCCGCGGGAGCGAGTCGCGGCGTGAGCATGCAGGCCCAGGAAAGCGGCCTCATCGACATCGTGCGCTACGACAACCGCGGCACCAGCCATAGCCTGGCCGAGCTGGCCGGGAAGGGTGGAGTGACGCTCCTTAGCTTCACTACCTACGAGGCCGAGCAGTCGCCGGCCTATAACGTGATGCTCGCCGACCTCTACAAGCGCTACCACGCGCAAGGCCTGGAGATTTTCCAGATTGCCTTCGACGCCGACGAAGTGGAGTGGAAGCAGAAGGCCGACAATCTGCCCTGGATCACGGTGTGGAACTCACCCGTGGACGGTGCCGACGTGCTGATGCAGTACAATGTGGGTGCCCTGCCCGTGGCCTACGTAATCGGCCGCGACGGCGTGATTGCCGAGCGCATCACCGACCCCGACCGCCTCGCCTCTGCCGTGGCCCGCGCGATGTAAATCGTTAATCCGCAATGCAGTAGGGACGCTTTTCAAAGCGTCCGCCCCGAGTGGGGAGCCTCGCGCAGAGCCGCAGAGAGCCAGTAATGCGCTGCAAATCAGTAAATTGTAGGGACGCACCATGGTGCGTCCTATCATTTTTTTGTACAATTATTTGATAATCAGGCAGTAGGGGCGCTTTTCAAAGCGTCCGCAGCACAAATAGATACAAAAGGACAAAAGCGAGAGAAGAAACATAAGGATTTATTTATTTCAGGAAACCTCGCGCGGAGGCGCAGAGAGGCATAATGCGCGAAACGTCAACGGAGCGTCGGAGACGCGAGATGGTTTGAAACCCCGGCACGAGGGAGCGCGCGACCGAGGCCCGGGGTCATGTGCACAATAAACGGCGGAGCCTCGGAGAGGTGACGATTATTACTGCAAAAACCGGCACCTCTCCGAGGCGCTACCCCGCGCGGGCGCTCCACACCCCATGCCTCACTGCGTTCGACATGGGGTTGACGACATGTCGCGTCTCCGACGCTCCTTGCTCAACCTCGCCTCCGGCCCGGCACCCTTGATTTTCAATAACTTGTTTTTACCTCTGCAGCTCTGCGCGAGTTTCCTATCTCTGTAGCGGGCGCTTTTCAAAGCGTCCGCCCCGGTGGGAGAAGTCTCGCGCAGAGCCGCAGAGAGTCAGCAATGCGCTGCAAAGCAGTAAATTGCAAGGACGCACCATGGTGCGTCCTTTTGTTGGCCGCTGGCATTCATGGCAAGCATGCGCCAATAAACGCACCACTCTTGCAAGTTAATGAATGTTAAATATTATAGGGGGTATTGTAAAAACCTTGGCACGGCATTATCTTTGTGCCGAATTTGGTAAAGAATGTATTGAACAACTGATTATCCTTATATCAACCTTATGAACTTAATGCACAGATGCTGCCGCCTGGCTATGCGCTCGGCAGCTGTATTAGCTATCGTGACAGGCGCGTGGGCCTGCTCCGACAACGACATCAAAACCTCCGGTGACGACCCAGTAAACGGCCCCCTCGATCCCGTTGAGGCCTACACCCGCGCTTTCGTAAAAGAATTCGGACAATTTAAGGCTCAGAAATGGACTGATGGTGTAGATGGAGTAATTTCCGTAAGAACCTCCAAGCCCACGGAAATCAACGTATTTGCCGATATTGAGGGCCACCGTTTCCTCTTTGCTTCGCTTGGACGTGTATATGGCACACAGCCCGTAGTGGTCCACATCCCCGAGGGCGTGGAAGAACTCATCGTGGCTGCCGACGGCATGGAGTACAAGACGCCGCTGGGCAAGCTCCTTGACCTCACCGATGGTAGCCGTAGATATATTGATCCCACTTTTGCCACGGAGCTGCCCGCTTTTGGCAATCTTAATGTGAAATACGATGTGGGCGTCCGTGAAATTCAGCTTACGGGCAGCAAGTACAATAGCTGGCTGAAAGATAAATGGGCATACGAATTGTTTGATTCCGACTACAATTTTGAACAGCCTAAAAATAAACAAGGAACCAATGGTTTATTTGTGAATAGCCGCATAGCTCTCAATATTAATAACATCCAGCAAATGACTGTGTATCCTCTTTACTGGCGCGAAAATGTACATGGAGAGAGCGACTATATGCTGGGCATTTATTACTTTGAAGAAGGGTCGGAGCAAGTAAATCAAGAGCTGATATATAAGGCGCACACAATCAAAATGATTGATTTTGAAGATTTCGATTTCGGTCAGAGCATCACATGCGCTAAGAGTGCTAACGGAGCTTTCACGGTGAGCGGCACTTCAGCCCCCAATAATGTTAAAACAGAGGCCGATTTGAAGAACATGAACAACACCAATTATCAGGTGCGCTCAAAGGGTGTGCACATCACCCTCGAAGACCGTCCTGATGACCCTGCCTTCAATTTCGGTTTCTATATCAAATCCGGTCTGAAGCCCGGCTACACCGAGGGCAAAGGTCGCAACTACACCCATATCACGTTCCAGAGCGCTATGTACAACGCTGCAGAGTGGGGCGATAATTACTGGGATGTGAAGATGGCGGATGTGGAATATGCCTACACAGGAGCTTGTTTTGGTAACAGATCAATGGTTCCTTACTCCAATCAAAAACCTGTTCGAGTAGATGGCTTAACGGCAGCTGAACTCGGCACCAACGACGTTTTATATTATCCTATTGGCTTCATGTCTCAGCCGGATGGAGCTGCATCGAATGCCAATCCTGATTTCTGCGATGTGGTGTTGGGTCTCTCTATAAATGCAGGCGCTACGTTAGGGTCTATAGGTCAAAATCTCACTGGAGAAACATTTGGCACTTATCCCTGGACTCTTGCCGCAGAAGATCTTGGAAGTACCGACGACTGGGACTTCAACGACCTCGTGGTCAATATCTACGACCTCACAACCGACCTCACGCGCCCCTACACTAATAAGCGTGGCTACTTTCCTTCTCCAAATTTGCTTGGTCGCCGTATCACGGTTTTGCCGCAGGCTGCGGGCGGCACTTATCCCATCTATCTGATGTATGAGGGCGATGTGAGCGAAGACGTTACCGACGATTCCATGGTTTCGGCTTTCAACAGTGCTTTCAAGAAAGGCACCTACGTGGTGGGAACAGAGCTTCATGCATGGCTGGGCCAGCCCGACTATACCCAAATGCTGAACACCGGCCGCGACGACGGCCACAGCGGGTGTGCCGTGAGCTTCTTCGTGCCCTTGCTCGGCACCGACGAACTTGATTTCGACATTCACAATCCGCCCCAATCCATCACCGGTGACGATCAACCCATCCGCAATTTCTGGGTGCTCGTGGATAAAGAGAATGAAATGCGATTCCAGCTCGAAAACACCGCTTTTGACAGCAGGCCGCTGGAACACGAATATAACTCCGACCGTACACAGGTGACCCGCCACCTCTCGCAGACGAAGAATGTGCTGAAAGAGTTTGATGGCAAGCTCGGAGAAGGTGCATATCGCGTGGACCAGCCCAGAGCCACCGGCAGTTTAGCTCCTCAGATGCTCATGACTTCCTACAACTGGAGGTGGCCTGTGGAACGCG
Source organism: Bacteroides sp. (assembly GCA_014801485.1). Classification (GTDB taxonomy): domain Bacteria; phylum Bacteroidota; class Bacteroidia; order Bacteroidales; family Muribaculaceae; genus CAG-873. The sequence continues at coordinate 893 of JAAVEC010000028.1, read as the reverse complement.
CAAATATCGGCAAGGTATATAGCTCGTTCCGAGATTGGGTGGCCGGCAAGCGCCAAACGTGGTACAACGTGACCTTTGAAGGCAATAATGCCTACGATCCCACTCAGGTGTGTGACTACACCCCCACGGCTTGGATACAATAAGAAATATATAAGGATAAGGATTAAAAATAAACACACACACAGGAAGGCGCACTCCGTGAGGAGCGCGCCTTTTTTCGTCGCCTTGTGCGGACGCTTTGAAAAGCGCCCCTACTGCATTGATATATCGGATATTACAATGCTCTGCTGCTGGGCGTCTGTCGGATTGGTTGTTGATGCAAGCGCGGCCGGGTCGTGCGCGCAGCGTGGCGGCGGTAGCCGCCATTCTTTATATAGGCCCATGCAAGAGCGGCAGAGCCGCTCGCGGCTTGGGTAAATCACGCCCCACCCACACCAATAGGGCGCGACCGGCCTCGGCTTCGGAGATGCCGAGGTCATTAGAGCGCTCAATTTGTGCTCGCATGGCCCCGTCGGTCTGTCGCCCTCGGGGGCCGCTCGCCAAATTTGGGAGGGGGTGGGTCTTTTCACCACAAGCTGCGCACGGCCAGGGCCGCGCTTGCATGTGGCTATATAAGGAGTGGCGGCTCTGCCGCCGTGCTGCGCGCACAGCTACGCTGCGCTTGCCAGGATGCACCGCCCGGCGTGGATTTCCCCCTTTTTGTCGCTTTTGTCCTTTTGTGTCTATCTTATGAGAAGCGGACGCTTTGAAAAGCGTCCCTACTGCATGACTGTCTGTCTTTTCCTGATTTTGGTTGACTGTCAGAAGTATCTAGCCCTGAAAGAAGTTGACTCGGTTAATATTATCCCTTATGGGAGTTGACTGTTATTTGTTATCACTGAGAGGGGTTGACT
>JAAVEC010000027.1:25670-46775 GCA_014801485.1 Bacteroides sp. | reverse complement strand
AGCACCACGCGCTCTGCGTCGTAGTAGCGGTAGGCCAGAGGGTTGTAGCTCGAAGTACCCTCGTACTTGATTTTGCCGATCTCGGGAAAATATTCTTTTGCCATTGTCGTATAAGGTTTTAGGTTTATTTGTTTTCGTTGAATTTTAATGGATTTACTCGGCATATTTGAATCTGACTTTCGCATCAGCAGTGGCCGACGAACCGCCCACCAGGGCCGTGAACGAGCCGGGCTCCGTGCGCCATGCGTGGGCGCCCTCGTCGAAGAAGGCGAGCATATCGGGCGTGACGGTGAATGTCACTTCGCGGGTCTCGCCGGGGGCGAGGGTCACTTTCTCGAAGCCCTTGAGCTCCTTGACGGGACGCAGCACGGAGGCTTTGTCGTCGGCGATATAGAGCTGCACCACCTCGGCGCCCTCGCGGGAGCCGGTGTTGGTCACGGGCACGGTAAGTTCCAGCTTGCCGTCGGGGCCCAGTTCCTTGGCCGAGAGCACGGGCTTGCCATAGGCAAAGGTGGTGTAGCTGAGGCCGTGGCCAAAGGCATAGCGTGCGGGGATTTTCCTGGTGTCGTGCCATCGGTAGCCCACGAGGATGTCCTCGGCGTAGCGCTGCTGCGGGGCGCAGGCTCCGAAGAGCACGTCGCCTTCCGCGCTTTCCACACCGGGATAGCTCGTGGCGTCGAAAGCGTGGGCGCCGTTGTCCTGCAGGCGCACGGGGATGGAGTAGGGCATCTTGCCGGAGGGGTTGACGGCACCGGAGAGCACGTCGGCCATGGACGCGCCGCCCATGGTGCCGAGATAGCCCACGTGCAGGATGGCGGGCACGCGGTCGGCCCAGGGCATAGCGTAGGCGTTGCCGGTGATATTGGCGATCACGGTGCTCGGATTGGCCGCGATGAGGGCTTCGATGAGCTCGTTCTGGCCGAAGGGCAGCTCATACTCGCGGCGGTCGGTGCTCTCGCAGTCCTGGAATGCGTTCTTGTTGAGGCCTCCCACGTAGATAACCACATCGGCCTCGGCAGCCTTGGCCACGGCCTCGGCGCGCAACGAGTCCTGCACGGCGGCGGGAATCACTTCCTCGCTGGAATACATGGGCCGGCCGGCGGCGTAGCCCTGCGCGAAGGTGACGTTCTCGGGGCCGAACACCTCGCGGATTGCCTCCAGGGGCGACACGTAGTCCTTGACCTTGAGCTCGGACGAACCTCCGCCGTCGGTGAGCTTGCGCACGGCATTGTCGCCCACCACAAGGATTTTGCGGCCGGCGGCGGGGTCGAGCGGCAGAATGCCGGTGTTGCGCAGGAGCACGATGCTTTCGTCGCCGATGGCCTTGGCGGCAGCGTAGTGCTCGGGGCTGTGGAGCGAGCCGAAGGGCTTCTCCGTGTTCATCGCAGTGCGGAAGATGAGGCGCAGGATGCGTCGTGCCTTATCGTCGGCCACGCTCTCGGGCACCTCGCCCTTGCGGATGAGCTCCAGGAAGGGGCGTGCCAGGAAGTAGTCGTCGTAGGTGAACTCGCTCTCGCTGGTGAGTCCGTTGGTGAACGATCCCATCTCGATGTCGAGGCCGTTGAGGGCGGCCTCGCGGGTGTCGTGGGCGCCTCCCCAGTCGGTGATCACAACGCCGTCGAATCCCCATTCACCGCGCAGGATATCTTCAAGCAGGCGCTTATTGTGGCAGCAGTGCTGGTTCCACACCTTGTTGTAGGCGCCCATGATGCTCCAGGCGCCACCATCCTGCACTGCGGCCTTGAAGGCAGGCAGATAAATTTCGTAGAGCGCACGGTCCGAGACGTCGACGTTGATATTTCCGCGCCACTGCTCCTGATTGTTGAGCGCGAAGTGCTTCACGCATGCCGCCACGCCGTTTTTCTGCAGCTCGCGCACGTAGGGCACTACCATGACAGATGCCAGGAAGGGGTCTTCGCCCATGTATTCAAAGTTGCGTCCATTCAGTGGCGTGCGGTAGATATTCACGCCCGGTCCCAGCAGCACGTCTTTCTCGCGGTAGCGTGCTTCCTCGCCCACGTTCTTGCCGTAGAGGGCGGCCATATCGGGGTTCCAGGTGGCTGCCAGGGCAGTGAGTGCCGGGAAGGCGGTGACGGAGTCGTTGGTCCAGCCGGCGTGTCCCCAGTCGTTCCAGTTGATTTCGGCGCGCACGCCGTGGGGTCCGTCGCTCATCCACACTTCCGGAATCCCCAGCCGGGGGACGCCAGCCGACGAGAATTTGCTCTGCGCGTGGCAGAGCGCCACTTTCTCCTCAAGGGTCATGCGCGAGAGGGCATCCTCCACGCGGTCTTCGATGGGAGCCTTGGGGTCGAGATATACGGGAGTCGCGGCCATTGCCGAGCCGGCGGATGCCGCGGTCAATACTATTGAGATTACGGTGCTTTTCATTTTTTACTGTTTATGGTTGTGACGGCGGATGCGAGGCCGGGAGAAGTGGCCTTGAGCGTGGCCGGGCCTTCCTCGCCGTTGTTCTGCAATATCACGAGGGCTTTGCCGTAGAAAGCCTTGCGCTCGGGCGCCTTGAAGCGTTCGAGCGAGATGGGGCTGCCGTTGTCCACTCCGGCATTGAAGGCCGATCCGTCCACCTCGAAGGTGATGAGATTATCGGCCAGAGGACACAGAGTGCCGTTCTCGTCCACGACCTCCACGGCCACGTAGCTGAGGTCGCGACCGTCGGCCGCAATCTCGCTGCGGTGGGGCGTGAGGCGCAGGGCGGCAGGCTCTCCGGCGGTGCGTCGCTCTGCCCGGGCCACCTCACGGCCGTCGCGGCGGCTCACGGCCGTGAGCGTACCCGGCTCGAAGGGCACCTTCCAGCTCACGTGGAAATCATCGGGACCCTTGGCCCGCGTGCCCAGCGAGCGGCCGTTGAGCAGCAGCTCCACTTCATCGGCGTTGTTGTAGTAGGCCCACACGTCCACTTCCGTGCCGGGCTGCCAGTTCCAGTGGGGTAGCAGGTGGAGCACCACCGAATCGGGCTGCCATTCGCTCTGATACATATAATATATGTCCTTGGGGAATCCGGCCAGGTCGACGATGCCGAAGTAGCTGCTGCGGGCGGGCCATCCGTAGGGTGTGGGTTCGCCGATGTAGTCGAATCCCGTCCACACGAATTGGCCTGAGATAAAGTCGTTGTCGCGCACCAGCCGCATCGTGCCTTCGTGGGTGTTGCCCCATGGCGCGTGGCAGTTGTCGTAGCTCGAACACGAGAACGAATCGTTGAAGAACGGCTTGTCCCAGCGCTCGGGCCAGAGGCGTATGCTGTCGGCCGGCATGTCGTAGAAGCCGCGTGTAGCGAGCGACGACACGCTTTCGGTGACAATGAAAGGCTTGCCGGGGAAGTTGCGCGGCACGTCCTTGAACCAGTCGTCGTGGTAGTTGAAGCCGATGATATCGAGCGCACCGCTGCGGAAGAGGTGGTTGCCGGGATCCGGCTCGTTGCATCCTGCGGTGACGGGGCGCGAGGGGTCGAGCTCGCGCACGCGGTCGGCGAGCTTGCGAGTGAGCAGCGAGTTCACGCTCATCTCGCCTTCAGCGGCGAGCATTTCCTTGCTGTGGCCGAAGTTGAGGATGAGGTTGGCTTCTTCGAGGCTGAGGGTGTCGGCCTTGGCGTCGGTCCATTGCTCCAGCACCTCGTTGCCGATGCTCCACATCACGATTGAGGGATGGTTGCGGTCGCGACGGAGCATGTCGGTCATGTCGCGCTCGTGCCATTCGTCGAAGTATCGGGAGTAGTCGTGGGATGTCTTGCGCTTGCGCCACATGTCGAAAGTCTCGTCCATCACCAGCAGGCCCATCTCGTCGCAGAGGTCGAGGAGCTCCGGGGCGGGCGGATTGTGGGAGCTGCGAATGGCGTTGACGCCCATGCCTCGCATGATTTCGAGCTGGCGGCGGATGGCGGCCCGATTGACCACCGCACCGAGAGCGCCGGCGTCGTGGTGCAGACACACACCATTGATTTTCATTCTATTGCCGTTGAGCGAGAAGCCCTTTTCGGCGTCGAATTCAAAATATCGCAGGCCCAGGGGGGCTATGTAGGTGTCGAGCACGCGGCCCGTGGCGGGGTCCTGCACGTAGGTGGCGAGGTTGTAGAGATAGGGGTCGGCGGTGCTCCAGAGGTGAGGGTCGTTCACCTCTATTTGGGAGCTTGCGGTGACGATGCCTTTGCCGCTTGAAGAAAGCGTGATGCTCGGGGAGCGTGCCACCATTTTGCCCGAGGCGTCGATCAGCGTGGAGTAGACCTGCGCTTCCCCGGCATGGCGGAAACTGAGCTCGGTGTTGACTTGCAGCGTGGCGTGGCTATGGGTCACATCGGCGAGCACCTGGCGCCCCCAGAGAGGCACGTGGATATCGTCGAGCTTGCGCAGCCACACGTTGCGGTAGATGCCGCAGCCGCTGTACCATCGCGAATTGGGTTGCTCGGCGTTGTCGACGCGCACGGCCAGCACGTTGCGGCCCTCGTGGAGCCAGGGAGTGAGGTCGTAGCTGAACGAGATATAGCCATAGGGACGCGTGCCCAGGTCGTGGCCGTTGATGTAGACGGTGCTGTTCATGTAGACACCGTCGAAGTCGATGTAGATTTGCTTCCTGAGGTCGGCGGCCGAAACGTCGAAGCTCTTGCGATACCAGCCTATTCCGCCCGGGAGCGCTCCCCCACCGGTGCCGCTGGGATTGTCGATACTGAAATCGCCTTCGATGGCCCAGTCGTGGGGCAGGGAAAGCTTCCGCCACGACGAATCGTCGAAGCCCGGCTGCGCTGCGGCGGGATTGTCGCCGAGGCAGAACCGCCATCCGTCGTTGAATTCTACAGCACGACTGTCGGCAGCGTGCGCGCACATTGCCGACAGTAGCAGGATTGTGCCTGTCAATAGCTTATTTATCATGGGATTAGATGTGTTAAGACTTGCAGACACGCTGCGCCATAAAGCGCAGTTGCCTGCAAGTCTGGATAAAGGACTGTCAGAGTTGTACGCTCACGGCGTCGCCGTTGTAGTCGACGAGCTTGCCGGCAGCGTTGCGGTCGAATCCTCGTGGGCTGTCGGGGCCCACCTTGACCACATTGAACTTACGGTTTTTCAGCATTCCGGGGAATTCGCCCTGACGCTCGCCGATGGTGAGCGTGGATGTGGCTTCGTTCCACGTCATGGGAATGATAGCGTAAGCACCTTTTTCGTAATTATAGTTGAGATCTTCGTCTTCGTAGAGCTTGAAGGAGCCGTCGTTGCCGGTGTAGACGTAGAGGTTGATCACCTCGGCGGGCTTTTCGGCGCTCCACTGCATGTCCGGGCCGAAGGGTATTATGCTACCGGAGACGGCGTAGAGGGGCACGCGCTCGTAGGGTGCAGCCACTTCGACAGCACGGCCGCCTTCGATGGCTGCGCCGGTGTAGAAGTCGTACCACGTGCGGCCGGCGGGGAAGTAGACGCTGCGGCTGCGGGCACCATAGGAGGTGACGGGGGCCACCATCAGTGCCGGGCCAAACATGTACTGGTCCTTGATGTCGCGCACGTTCTTATCGGCGGGGAAGTCCATCACCAGCGGGCGCATGATGGTGTAGTCGTCGAAGTGGGTCATGCCTGCCAGCGAGTAGATGTAGGGCATCAGGTTGTAGCGCAGGCGGGTGTAGTAGAGCATCGACTCATAGGCGGGGTGTCCTTCGGGGGCGATATTGTAGATTTCGCGGAAGGGCCACTGGCCGTGGGCGCGGTAGAGGGGAGCGAATGCACCGAACTGGAACCAGCGGCTGTTGAGCTCGCGCCACTCCTTGAGGTCGGCGTTCTCGACGCCGGTCTTGTCGAACTGTCGCTGTGCTGCAACGTAGCGGTCCTCAACGCAGAAACCGCCAATGTCCATCGTCCAGTAGGGTACACCGCTTATGGCGAAGTTGAGTCCGGCGGCGATCTGCGCGGCCATGTCTTCCCAGCGAGTGGCGATGTCGCCGCTCCAGGTAGCGGTGCTGTAGCGCTGCTGTCCGGCGAATCCGCTGCGTGTGAGCAGGAACACGCGCTTATCGGGGTCGACGCCTCGCTGGCCGTTGTAGATAGCCTCGGCATTGACCAGGGCGTAGCCGTTGAAATATTTGGCCGAGGGTCCCAGATAGGTGGGGCCGCAGAGGTCTTTGCGGTACTGAATGTCGGTGCAGTCGCGGATGTTGGGCTCGCTGGCGTCCATCCACCAGGCATCGATGCCCAGGGGGTAGTAGTGGTCTTGAATCTGGTGCCAGAAGAGCTTGCGTGCCTCGGGGTTGTAGGCGTCGTAGAAAGAGCCGAGGTAGCCGGGGCCCACCCAGTCGAGGATGCTGTCCTTGATAGCCTGCTGATACATCCAGCCCTTCTCGTCGAATTCCTTATAGTGCTCGGTGGAAGCGTAGAACTTGGGCCACACGCTGATCATCACGCGTCCGTTCATGGCGTGGATGCTGTCGACCATTCCCTTGGGGTCGGGGAAACGGTTGCGGTCGAATTCGTGGCTGCCCCATGCGTCCTGAGGCCAGTGGAGCCAGTCGATCACGATGTTGTCGATGGGGATGTTGCGCTTGCGGTACTCGGCCAGAGTGGAGAGCACTTCTTCCTGAGTGTTGTACTTCTCGCGGCTCTGCCAGTAGCCCATAGCCCAGCGCGGCATCACGGGGGCTTTGCCCGTGAGGGTGCGGTAGCCGTGGATCACATCGTCCATGGAGTCGCCGGCGATGAAGTAGTAGTCGATCATATCCTGCATCTCGCCCCACCAGCTCATGTCGTTTTTGTTGATGTCTTCGCCGGGGGTGTAGACGCGGAGGCCGCAGTAGGCCACGCCGCCGTTGGGCTCCCATTCGATGCGCACGGGAGTGCGCTTGCCGGCCTGGAGATGCACCGTGAACTTGTAGCTGTTGGGGTTCCATGCCGTGCGCCAGCGCTCGGGCACGACGAGCTCATTGTCGATGTAGACTTTCTGATAGCCCGAATAGTAAAGGATAAAGTTGTAGTCGCCGGTGGTTTCGGGCACGATATCACCTTCGTAGACTACCTTGCTGCCGAAGAATTTGAAATCTTCGGGTGCGTTGACCACGTGGGAGAGGTCGCCGCGCTTGAGGTGCTCGAAGTAGAGCTGGGGCTCGCGGCGAGTCATGGTCTTGCCGTCGGCCTGCGTGTAGGTGCCGGTGAGGGCTCCTTCGCGGCCTTCCTTGTCGTAGAGCTTGAAAGCATCGCCCAGCTGCTTGTAGTCGTCGGGACGGCCGAATCGCAGCAGCGAGTAGCTGTCCCAGAGCACGCCGTAGTTGCCGGTGGACACCACGAAGGGCACCGACACCTTAGTATTATACTGGAAGAGCTCCTCGTTCAGGCCCTTGTAGTTGAACTCGTTGCTCTGGTGCTGGCCCAGTCCGTAGAGGCCTTCCTCGTCGTCGGGGGATGCGAAGGTCTGCTGCACGGAGAAAGATTCCGTGCCCTCCACTTCGATGGGCTTGAAGCTGCGCCCTTCGGCGTTTTCGGAGAGGATGAGCTTGCCTTCCTTGTCGTAGAAGGATACCTGACCTGTGACCGTGCTGAGCAGGGCGCTGATTTCCGGCGTGGCCACGCGGATAGTGCTGTCGGTTTCCTGCTTGACGGTGTAGTCGCTGTAGGCTTCCTGCGGAACGACAACCAGACTGGCATCGTCGGCAAAATTGCCGTCGGGCGTGGCGCTTACCCTAATAATCTTGGGCCCGAGCACCTGCAGGCGCACCTTTGATGCGCCTCCTGACTTGGCCGGGTCAAGCTCCACGGTCACGCCGCGCGTGTCCTTGGAATAGGCCTTTGCGCAACTGCCCAGCAGGCCCGGCATTGCAATGCCGAGAAGCATGAGCGAGATTGAGCTGAGTTTCATGTGTAGTGATTTTTGGTTGAATATATTCATCGTTGCAAAATTACAAATACGATACATAGGGACGGGGGTGTAAATGTTGCACCTTGGGTGTTGAAATGTTAACTATTTGATTCGTTCTCCTGATATTGCGAGGGGAGCATGCCGAACTCGTCCTTGAAATAGCGGCTGAAGTACTTGGGATTATTGAAGCCGCAGCTATAGGCTATCTCGCTGATATTGAGCTGGCTCTCACGCAGCATCTGGGCCGCTCGCTTGAGGCGCAGCACGCGGATGAACTCGATGGGTGTCTTTCCGGTGATTTGCTTCAGGCGTTTGTAGAGATGCACCCTGCTCATGCCCAGCTCGGCGGCGAGATCTTCCACGGAGAGGTCGGGGCTGCTCATGTGGTCGTCGACGTAGCGCACGGCGTGCTCGATGAGTTTTTCGTCGAGCGAGGTGATGGTGATGCTGTGGGGCTCCGGGTCGATGACGGCACGGTGGGCGCCTCGGCGCCGCAGGCTCAGGAGCTTGACGAGGCGCAGGCGCAGTTCGTCGATGTTGAAGGGCTTGGTCATGTAGTCGTCGGCGCCCAGCGTGAGGCCCTCGATCTTGGCCGAAACGTCGTGCTTGGCCGTGAGGATGAGGATGGGTATGGAGGCCGTCTGGGCGTTGGCCTTGAGGCGGCGGCACAGCTCGATGCCGTCCATGCCGGGCATCATGAGATCGCTGAGGATCACGTCGGGATTCTCCCGGGCGATAAGCGCAAGCGCGTCGTGGCCGTCGCTCGCGGTGGATATAGTGAAGTCGGCGCTCAGTTCCGAGGCTACGAATTTGAGCAGGTCGGGGTTGTCGTCCACCACCAGGAGCCGGCCCTTCGAGCCGGCGGCCTGCGGCGCATCCGCGGCAGGCTCGGCCGGTTGTGGCGCGTCGCCTCCGCGCACCGGGACCGACACCGTGAATACGGTGCCTCGCGCGGCGTTGTCGGCCACGGTGACGTTGCCACCGTGGAGCTTCACGTATTCGGCCACGAGGCTGAGGCCTATGCCCGTGCCTCCCACGTCGTTGCCGCTCGTCTGGTAGTAACGCTCAAAGACGCGTTTCTTGTCGTCGTCGGGGATGCCGCAGCCGGTGTCGGAGATGGCAATCTCGATATTGTTGTCCACCCGCGAGAGCGCCACGTCCACGCGGCCGTTGTCGGGCGTGAATTTGAAGGCATTGCTCAGGAGGTTCATCACGATTTTGCCCATCTTGTCTTCGTCGAATTCCATATTCAGGCATTCCTGCGAGCTGAAGAAGGTGAGATGGATGTGCTTCTTCTCGCTCAGCGACAGGAAGCGGTCGCAGATGGCGCGCGTGAAAGCCACTATGTCACCGCGCGACAGGTTGAGCGTCATGCCGGCCACCTCGTTTTTGCGGAAGTCGAGCAGCTGGTTGACGAGTGCCAGCAGGCGGTCGGCGTTGCCGTTCACCATTTCGAGCTTGTCGCGCGTGTCGCCGTCGAGGGGTCGCTTGAGCAGCGCGTCGAGGGGTGCCTTGATCAGCGTGAGCGGCGTGCGCAGCTCGTGGCTCACGTTGGTGAAGAACTTGAACTTCAGCTGGTCCAGCTCCTCTTGCCGCTTGGCAGCCTCGGCCAGCTCGCGGCGCCTGGAGAGGTTGCGCTCGTGGCGCCGTACCATAGCGAGTGCGGCGAGCACAAGCAGCACAAAGAGCACGGCATACACCAGCTTGGCCGCGGCCGTGGCGTAGAAAGGCGGCTTGATCACGATGCCCAGCGTGGCAACGTTGGCCGAGGGCACGCCGTCGCTGTTTTCGGCCTTCACGTGCAGGGTGTAGCGGCCGGGGGCGAGATTGGTGTAGGAGATGTGGCGACTGCCGGCCGGGAGTCGCTGCCACTCGTGGTTGAAACCTTCGAGCTGGTAATAGTATGTGGTGTTGTCGGGCTTGACGTAGTCGTCGGTGGTGAGCCAGAGGGCAAATTCGTTTTCGTCGTGGTGCAGCTCGACGCAGCCGATGTCGTCTATGCGGCGCGGCAGGAGCACCCGCCCGTTGTAGGTGGCGCCCACCTGCACAGGCTCGTTGAAGAGCGAGAGCCCCGAGAAGAACACTTGCGGAGCCACGGCGCCCGGCCGTATCGCGTCGGGGCGGAAACTGTTGATGCCGTAGAAGCCGCCCACCATCATCTCGCCGTCGGGGAGCACGGTGAGGGAGCGCTGGTTGAAGTCGCATGCCTGCAGGCCGTCGTTGCCGTTGTAGAGCCGCACGTCGAAGCCAAGGGTGCCGTCGTCGAGGTTTTCCACGGCGATGGAAGCGAGCTCGCCGCCCACGGCCGCCCACATTCCATGATTGTCGTCCTCGGCGAGAGCCAGCACGAAGCGGCGCGCGCCGCCCAGGGGCACGGAGTAGAGCGTGTCGGCCGCGGCGTCGTACACGTGCAGTCCCTCGCGCGTGGCCATCCACAGCAGGCGGCGGCTATCCATTATCACGTGGTTGATATTGACCTCGCCGAAGCCGTTGTTGCCGTAGCGGCCGGCGTCGAGGAGTTCCAGGCGCGAGCTGCGGTGGTCGTAGACGGCCACGCCCGATGCGGTGCCGATATAATACAGGCCGTCGGGGCCCCGCTCGATAGAGCTCACGAAGCCCGAGGGCTGCGGCGAGGCGGCCGACCGAAGCACCTTGTGGGTGTGCGTGTCGGGGTCGTAGAGGTCGATGCCTCCGCCCAGCGTGCCTGCCAGCAGGCGGCCGTCGGGCAGCGGGCACACGGCCCACACGTTGTCGGACGGCAGGCCGTCGGCCGTGGTAATGCGTTCGATATTGCCCTGCGGCGACACATGCAGCAATCCGCTGCCGAAGGTGCCGGCCCACACGTTGCCGCATGAGTCAAGCGCCACGTCCACCACCACATCCGGCTTGGCCGAGCCCTTCGGGGCCACATGGCTGCGGACGGCACCGGTGGCGCGGTCGACGCTCAGGAGGCCAGAATTGTCGGTGCCCAGCCACAGCAGGCGTCCGTCGGCGGTGGGCGCGATGCTGTTGACGTCGGGGTAGGGTGTGAAGTCGAATTTGAAAGCCTCGCCGTTGAACAGCGACACGCCATTCTTGCGCGTGCCCACCCATATCGTGCCGGTGCGGTCTTCCATGAGTGCCGTCACGGTGTGGGAATCGAGCGAGCGCGCGTCGGCGGGGTCGCTCTTTACATAGTGAAGATTGCCGTTCTTTTCCAGCACCACCAGTCCGTCGTGGTCGTAGCCTATCCATGTGCGTCCGTTGCTGTCTTGAAGCACGGCCATCACATAGCCCTGGGGCAGGGGCGTGGAACCGTAGCTGTGGGACCAGCTGCCGGTGTCGGGATTATAAGTCCATAGGCCGCGCGTGGAGTAGACCCACATCAGCCCCTCGCGGTCGACGTAGGCCTTATACACTTCCTCGGAGTGGTCCATGCTGTCGGGCACGCGCGCCGTGGCGCAGATGCGCGCGGAGGCCTTGTCGACGAGCACCACGTTGCCCAGGCGGTTCACATATAATATACGTCCGCGCGGCAGCTCGGCTATCTGCCCGGCGTGGGCGGCGCTCAGCAGCCCGTCAGGGTCGGTCACCTTCACGGTGCCGGAGGCGTCGCAGCGATACAGGCCGTCGGAGTCGATTGCCAGCCATGCCGCGCCGTCGGAGTCGAAGGCCACGTAGGATGGCGCGCCCTCGATGCCCATGCGGAGGTATTCACGCTCCATTTCCTTGTCTTTGATGAAGCGGTCGGCGGCAGGGTCGAAAATGGCATAGGAGCCGCCGGCGCGCACCCATAGGCGTCCGTCGGGGGCCCGCACGATACGCTCCACGTAGCTGTCGTGAAGGGCTGTGCTGTCGGAGTCGTCGCGGGTGTAGGATTTCACTTCATATCCGTCGTAGCGGTCGAGACCCGAGGCAGTGCCGAAGTAGACGAAAGCGCCGTCCTGAAAAATCACGTTGATGAGCCTGCTCGACAGCTTGGCGTCGCCCGAGAGGTGGCGAAACTGGTAGCCGGCCGTGAGCGCCCGCGACGAAACGGCGGCCAGAAGACACAAAAAAGCGATGCAGAACCTCGTTTTCATGGATATGATACATTTGCACCACAAAAGTAAACAATCCGCCCCCAATAAAAGATTAAATTTTTATGTTGTAAAACACATTTTTGCAAATGAATAACATTTTATACCCTTACAGATAACAAAACAGCAACTCCGAGCAACGCTTTATACCTCGTATTCTTCCCTCGCGTTAATAATATTGTGGTTTTATTAACTTAACTTTGCAATACCGAAACACACACATCTATTGCAATCAAATCACCTAAATCAAATATTTACCTAAAATCATTATCAATGGCACAAACACTCTGCAAAAAGCACCATTGGCTCAGCTCGGCAAGAGCTCTGCTCGTGGCTATGTGCATGCTGGTGGGTGGCCTGGCTGCAAGCGCTCAGTCGCTGACAGTCTCCGGCACCGTAACATCGGCAGCTGATGGCGAGCCCCTGATTGGAGCTTCCGTCACGGTCAAAGGCGCCAAAGACGGCGTAACCACCGACATTGACGGCAACTACACCATCAAGGTGAACCAGGGCGCTACCCTGACGTTCTCCTACGTGGGCTTCACCTCCCGCGATATCGCGGTATCCGGCAGCCACCTCGACGTGGCACTCACCGAAAACTCCGAAAGCCTCAACGAACTCGTGGTAGTGGGCTACGGCGTGATGAAGAAAAAACTCGTGACCGGCGCCACCGCCCAGATCAAGGGCGACGAAATCGCCAAGATGAACACCACCTCGCCGCTGCAGGCAATGCAGGGCCAGCTGCCCGGCGTGAACATCAGCTCCAACTCCGGCCAGCCCGGCGAGAGCATGAAGGTGCAGATCCGCGGTCTCGGTACCATCGGCAACGCCCAGCCCCTCTACCTCATCGACGGTGTGGGCGGCGACATCTCCACCCTCAACCCCGCCGATATCGAAAGCATCGACGTGCTCAAGGACGCCGCCTCCGCTGCCATCTATGGCGCGCAGGCCGCCAACGGCGTAGTGCTCATCACCACCAAGCAGGGTCGTGAAGGCAAGGCCACCGTGAGCTTCGACGGCTACTTCGGCTGGCAGAGCGTGGCAAAGAAAGTGGATATGCTCAACGCAAGCCAGTACATGCAGATCATGGACGAGCAGCAGATCGCCGAGGGCGCAGCCCCCTACGACTGGGCCGGCATGAACAGCATCTGGCGCACCGATGCCGAAGGCAACCGCCTGGGCACCTACGACACCGACTGGGTAGACTCCATGTTCAAGGACGGCGCCACCACCCAGAGCTACACCATCGGCGTGACCGGCGGCAGCAAGACCAGCACCTACGCCATGAGCGTGGGCTACCTCAATCAGGAAGGTATCGCCGGCGGCAAGGACGTGAGCGACTACTCCCGCTACAACTTCCGCATCAACTCCGACCACAAGCTCTTCGGCGACATCCTCACCGTGGGCGAGCAGGCAAGCTTCGTCTACGTCAAGAAGACGGGTATAGGCGTGGGCAACCAGTACAACAACACCCTGCGCGGCGCCTTCGGCACCAGCCCCCTCTCGCCTATATATAATAATGAGGGCGAATTCAACAGCACCAGCAACAGCGACTGGAACAACTCCGACGGCAACCCCTACGGCGCGATGATGGTGACCACCAACAACCGCAGCAAGACCGCCACCTTCTCCGGCAACGTATATGCCCAGATCGAGCCCATCAAGAACCTGAAACTGCGCACCGTGTTCGGCGCCGTGTACGGCTCCAGCGAATACCGCAGCTACTCTCCCATCTACAACTTCTCGATCTACAACTACAACGACCACACCAGCGTGAGCCAGAACATGAACCACAGCCTGGGCATGACCTGGACCAACACCCTGAGCTACGACTGGACCATCAAAGACCATGAGTTCAACGCCATGGTGGGCATGGAAGCCTACCGCTACGAAGGCACCTACCTGGGCGCCAACCAGCGCGACCTCAAGGAAGGCTTCGACACCTGGCCCTACGCATGGATCAACAACGGCACCGCCGCCACCACCGCCGACGGCCTGGGCGCAAGCGGCAATCCCCACGACAACAGTCGCTCCGTGAGCTACTTCGGCCGCCTGGGCTGGAACTGGCAGGAGAAATACATGATCAACTTCACGCTGCGCAGCGACGGCTCCTCCAAGTTTGCAAAGGGCCACCGCTTCGGCACCTTCCCCTCGATCTCGGCCGGCTGGAACATCAGCAACGAAAACTTCATGGAATCCAGCCGCACCTGGCTCGACTATCTGAAGCTCCGCGTGAGCTGGGGCCGCGTGGGCAACCAGAACATCGACAACTATCAGTATCTGGCTCCCATCAAGATCACCAACACCCACTACTTCTTCGGCGAGTACATGGGCGCCAACGGTGCCTACGGCGACTACTCCACCATCCTGAGCAACAACTGGGGCGCCTATCCCTCGCGCCTGGGCAACATGGACCTCACCTGGGAAACTTCCGAGCAGCTCAACCTTGGCTTCGACGCCACCCTCTTCAAGAACCGCCTGCGCGTGAACTTCGACTGGTATCGCAAGAGCACCAAGGACTGGCTCGTGGTGGCTCCCATCCTGGCCACGGCCGGTACCGACGCACCCTTCATCAACGGTGGCGACGTGATCAACACCGGTGTGGAACTGGGTCTTAACTGGAACGACGTGATCGGCAACGACTTCAGCTACAGCATCGGCGCCAACCTTGCCTACAACAAAAACAAAGTGGGCTCCATCCCCACCGAAGACGGCATGATCCACGGCTCCACCAACATGCTCTACGACAACTCGCCCGAATTCTACCGCGCCAGCAACGGCATGCCCATCGGCTACTTCTGGGGCTACCAGACCGACGGTATCTTCCAGAACCAGCAGCAGATCAACGACTGGATCGCTGCCGGCAACGGCATCCTCCAATCGGCCGTGCAGCCCGGCGACGTGAAATTCGTGGACCAGAACCACGACGGTGTGATCAACGACGACGATAAGGTGAACCTGGGCAACGGTATTCCCAAATTCACCTACGGCTTCAACATCAACCTCTACTGGAAGAACTTCGACCTGGGCCTCGTGGCCACCGGCGCCGCCGGCTTCCAGCTGGTGCAGAGCTACCGCAACTGGACCAACATAAAGGCCAACTACACCACCGAGATTCTCGACCGCTGGACCGGCGAAGGCACCAGCAACCGCATCCCCCGCGTGACCAACGGCAACATCAACTGGCTCTTCAGCGACCTCTACACCCACGATGGCGACTACCTGCGCCTGAGCAACCTCACCATCGGCTACAACTTCGCGCCCATCATGAACCAGAAATGGTGCTCGCAGTGCCGCCTCTACTTCCAGGTGCAGAACCTCGCCACCTTCACGAAGTACAACGGCATGGATCCCGAAATCGGCTACGGTACATCCGACTGGGTGAGCGGTATCGACCTGGGCTTCTACCCCCGTCCCCGCACGTTCCTCATCGGCGTAAACCTCACGCTCTAATCCGAACATCAAAAGAACAACAACACATCATTTGACAATGAATAAGTTCAAATACAGCATACTCTCTGCCGGCATCGCCGCCATGGGCCTCATGACGGGTGCATGTTCCGACAGCTTCTTGGATGTGTCGAGCAAGACCGAATCGAACACCGAGAACTTCTACAAGACCGAAGGCGACGCCTGGCGCGCGCTCCTCGGTTGCTACGACGGCTGGCGCCAGATCAGCTCCAGCCCCGGCGTGGGCTTCTACGTGGCCTCCACCGTGATGAGCGACGAGTGCTACGGCGCCGCCGGCCAGGCCGACCCCTACAACTACCAGCTCATCGATGGCTTCGACCAGAGCAAGAGTCCCAGCGACCAGAACGTCTACGAGCAGGACTGGAAGGTGTACTACGCCGGCGTCTACCGCTGCAACGAGCTCATCGCCCACGAAGAGCAGATCAACTGGCAGAGCGAGGCCAACCGCAGCCTCTACATGGCCGAGTGCCACGCGCTGCGCGCGCTTCTCTACTTCGACATGGTGCGCCTCTGGGGCAATATCCCCCTCTTCCTGGAGCCCACCAGCGAAAACCGCGAGCAGGCCGATCCCGATGAGGTGTATGCCGCTATCGTGAGCGACCTCAAATTCGCTGCCGAGAACATCCCCCAGGGCGCCAACCGCAGCACCTCCGACAACGGCCGCATCACGCGCTATGCCGCCGAGTCGCTGCTGGCACGCGTCTACCTCTTCTACACCGGCTACTACGGCAAAGACCTCGCCGGCCTCACCAAGGCCGAGGTGGTGAACTATCTCGACGACGTGGTGGCCAACGGCGGCTACAGCCTCGTGCAAGGCTTCAAGAACCTCTGGCCCGCCGCTTCACTCGTGGCAGCCGAAGGCAAGAACGAATGGGATCCCGAGCTCTCCACCTATGCAGGCGCCGCCAACAGCGAATTCATCCTGCAGCAGAAGTTCACTCCCACCCAGGACTACAACGGCAACAACGACTCCAACCGCTGGCAGGTGATGATGGGTATGCGTTCGCTCAACTTCTGCCCCTACGGCAAGGGCTGGGGCGCAGCTACCGTGACGCCCGCCTACTTCAATAAGTTCGGTGCAGGCGACGCCCGCCAGAGCGCTTCCGTGATCAACCTCGCAAGCGAGGGCGTGACCGGCGCCGCCGACTATGCCAACAGCGTGAAAGACTGGCGCGAGTTCACCGGCTACTGCGTGAAGAAGTACTCGCCCATCGCCTTCCCCGACGGCCTGAACGCATCGCGCCCCGACGGTAGCGGCGACTTCCAGATCACCAACTCTCAGGACTGGGTGATCATGCGCTATGCCGACGTGCTCCTGATGGTGGCCGAGCTGGGCGGTGTGCCCTCCAAGACCGCTCAGGCCGCCCTCGACGATGTGCGTGCCCGCGCCGGCCTCGGCAGCATCCCCGCCACCTTCGAAAACGTGATGAACGAGCGTGCTCTTGAGCTCGCTTTCGAGGGACACCGCTACTGGGATCTGCTCCGCCAGGGCGTAGACAAGGCCGCCGATGCCATCGCAGCCACCGCAGGCCCCGTGAAGAACGGCGGTATCGACGCAGCCGTGAGCTACGACCGCAGCAAGATCATCGCCACGAAGGGTCTCAGCCAGATTCCCGTCAACCAGATAATCCTCTCCAACGGCGTGCTCCACCAGAACGCCGGCTGGGAATAGTGATATTTAACATCTTTTGCATAATAAAGCAGTCATTTTCCGCGTTATAGTCGAGCCGGATGTGCAAATTCCCGGCTCGGCCATGACCGGACCCTTGGCCGAAACCTATGCAGAAAAACACAATCAATCATTACTCCTCTAAATTTCAAAATTAACAATGACAAAAGCTTTCAAATATCTGAGCTACCTGCTCGTGGGCGCAGCATGTGCCACCACGACCTGGTCTTGCTCGGATGACGACTACACCATGCCGGCCCCCAATATTTCTCCAGAGGAGCTGGTGGAAGGCGTGGCATTCACGGTGGAGCACGATGCTCAGAACCCCAATATCATCCACCTCAAGAGCCTCATGCCTGCTCAGTATCAGGTGGCATGGATCACACCCCAGGGCCGCAAGACCGGCGCCGAGGCCACTCTGTCGATTCCCTTCGACGGCGAGTATGAAGTGCAGATGGGCGTGGACACCCGCGGCGGCTATGTGTGGAGCAACCCTTACAGCTTCACCGTGGACGACTTCTGCGCCGACTTCGTAGAGCACTATCTGTGGACCCGCATCAGCGGCGGCGTGGGCCAGAGCAAGACCTGGCAGCTCGACCTGGGCGTGCTCGACGATGGTAGCGTCAAGGTGACTAAATGGAAAGGTCCCCACTGGTTCTACACCAACACATATACCTGGGACAACCTGCACGCAGCCAATGAAAACGAGACCGTTTACAACAACTACGTAGACGCAGATCCCTGGGATGCAGCAAACGCCATCACTCCCAGCAGCGAATGGTATTGGGCAGCTGATTATCCCGGCAACGACTGGATGTGCGGTGCCAATAACTATGGTTACATTACCTTCGACCTTATCAACGGTGCCAACGTGACCGTGACCGATGCCGATGGCAATGTTGTGGGCAAAGGCACCTACATGCTCGATACGGATGCACACACCATCCAGCTCTCCGATGTATATCCTCTCGAAACCACCGACACCCGCACTCACGAGCGCTTCCTGCAGGTTCTCTATCTGTCGGACGACGCCATGCAGCTCATGGCTCCCAGCGAAGGCGTGGCGCTCAACTACGTGACCAAAGAGTACTTCGAGAACTACTCCGAGCCCGTGCCCACCGAAATCACCCTGCCCGAGGGATGGTATGAGAAGTTTACCACTCAAATCAAGTATTCCGACTTTGTGCTTGATGCCGAAGCTCCTTTCAACTGGTATGATCTGGGTGGCACAGCTAAGGGTGCGGATTACGGCACTTTCCCCATCGTTTCGTCAACGGCAGATGAATACAAGATTAACTTCTGCTCTCCCGAAGGTGGCCAATACACCGTAACCATTCCCGAGGGTGAGCCTCTGGAAGGTACAGTTACCATAAACCAGGACGGTAGCATCAGCCTCTCTAATGGTCTTGGCGATGTTCTTCTCGGCGGCAGCAGCGTCAAGCTCGAAGGTAAAGAATTCAAGATGATTAGCATAGAAGTGGATGGTGAAGGCCGCGTTGAAGCATTTGTGCTCGGTCTGCCCGAGAAGGATGTGAACGGCACCGTCTACCAGTATCTGGGTTATCGCTTCCTTGCCGACTATGCCGGCGCAGAAAAGGCTGAGACCTATAAGGCTCAGCTCGGTTTCAACAATACCGGCACATGGGAAGGATTTGAAGGCACAACCGTGTGGGTTGAAGATGGAGGCACGTACACCTCAACTGTAGAAGTATCTTGGGGCGCCGACTGGGGAGACCCCTGCCTGTGGCTTGACGTTTACAAGATTCTCAAGAATCGTCCCAACTGCGATATCGTTATCAATGATATCAAGATCGACGGCACTTCCATCTCATTCGATGATACTGCCATCTCGCGCGGTGCCGGAGACGATGAGACAACTGGCCGCCGCTATATCTGCAACCCCTGGGGTCTCGCAAGCTGCTTCAGCGGTCTCGACATCTTCCACCCCACAAAGAATGTGGAAGTGACCTTCTCCGTGGTATTCGACAACGGTACTCCGTTTATTTCTGAATAGGCGGAATAATAAGCCAATAACACAGCCACCCCGGGGCTTCCGGGCCGCGGGGTGGTGAAAATAATAACAATCGAATCACATTCCATCGAAAAAAGATATGAACACAAAGATATTGGCTTGCCTGCTGTCGCTCTCCCTGGGCGCATCCTGCGCANTCACTTCGTGCAGCGATGTGGATGATCCCGTAGTGAGCACAGCCGCAATCCTCAAGGAAGTAACCACCGGCGGTGCCGAAGTCACCGCCACGTCGGCTACCGTGACCGGTACCGTGAAGGGTCTCGCCGGCCAGAACGCCCAGGCCTATACCGTGGGNGTGGTGTACGGCACCANTGAAGATCCCACCGCCGGAGGCTCGCGCGCCGCAGGCANCCTGGCCGAAGACGGCACCGTGACGACCACGATCAAGGGCCTGAGCGACAACGTGACCTACTACTACGCCACCTTCGTGACCCTGCAGGGCACCGTCACGCANTANGGCGAAGTNAAGAGCTTCATCACCACCGATGCNGCNATCGCCACCGCCGAGGCCGCATCCGTGAAGGCCACATCTGCCATNCTGGGCGGTACCGTCAACGGAATGCAGGACGAAGTGGCCGCCGGCCTCGTGCGCGGCTTCGTTGTGGCTCCNGCCGCAACAGCCATCGAGAACGGTGTGAANTTTGAGGTGGAGAGCNCCGAGAATACCATGAATCTTGAGCTCACCGGCCTCGTGCCCAACACAGCCTATAAGTATGCCGCCTTCATGACCGTGAACGGNGCCGACGTGCTCGCTGCCGAGCAGGCNTTCACCACCCCCGTGGGCGTGAATGCCAAGGAAGAGAGCATTGACGACTACGTGGACATGGGCACCCGCCTCGAATGGTGCCGCTACAACGTGGGCGCAGCCGTTGAAACCGAAGCCGGCACCCTGCTGGGCTACGGCGACATCACCGGCTTCAATTACTCCATGAACGTGGCCGACTACGCCGCCGGCGATATNACCGGCACCGATGCCGACGTGGCCAAGGCCGCAGGCATGGGTATGCTNCCCACCGCCGCCGACTGGGCCGNNCTCCTGGCCGTGTCGACCGTGACCGCAGTTGACGGTGGCGTGAAGCTCACCTCCAACGTGACCGGCAACAGCATCATCCTGCCCGCAGCCGGCAAGCGCGAAGGCACTGCCGTGGACAACGCCACCCTGGCCATGTACTGGACCGGCACAGCCTGCGCCACCGCAGCCGACTACGCCACCCTGGCCACCATCGGCACCGAAGGCCTCGCCACGTCGAACGCCCTGCGCTACACCGGCGCTCTGGTGCGTCCCGTGCGCAAGCCCTACATCAACGAAGTGGAGGCCGACGTGACGAAGCTGGCCGTGGGCGACCTCGAGGGCAACGGCCGCCTCCGCATCGAGATCTACAACGAATACGGCTCGACCAGCGGCAATCCCGCCCTGGACCTCGCTTCCATCTCCTTCGAGAAGCAGATGGTGGCCGACTTCACCCTGAGCGGCATCANCGGCAACCTCAAGGAAGGTGCCGTGGGTAGCTACCGCGCAGGCTTCGAATATGCCGACGCAAGCTGGGATCCCAGCTACTGGAGCNGCTTCGACGGCAACGCTCAGGACTGCCTCGTGACCGGCGACGGCTCGTACCGCGTGTGCATGAACACCCAGGCTCTCACCGAGGGCGGTGTAGTGTTCTGCATCGACATCCAGGGNCTCGGCGCCGACCTCGTGGATATCGACCAGGTGAAGGTGGAAAGCCTCGTGATCTCGCTCGATCCCGCGCAGCCCAAGTATGCCGAAGTAGACACCAGNNTCAACCCCGTGTGGGTGGGCAACAAGGAGGACAACGGCACCGACATCCGCGTAGAGTTCTACAACGAATNNGGTCCCAGNAATCCCGGCACCGGNNNNCCCTATGCCGACGTNNNNTTCGGNCAGGGCACCACCGTGGCCANCNTNNNCNTTNNNGGNATCGANGGCAACCTCAAGGCNGNTGCCGNAGNCCANCNNNNCNGGCGCCATGAGCCTTGNCNNTNNCNNGCTGGNGCNCCCAGNNGNNGGGNNGNNG
>JAAVEC010000027.1:0-25655 GCA_014801485.1 Bacteroides sp. | reverse complement strand
TNNNNANNNNCGANGGNNNCTANAACTTCCCCGCNTNCCTCGNNNANACCGGTAAGGANGCCGNNNCNGGTNCNGTTGTGTGGTGCATCGACATCNCAGGNNNNGTACNNAGGACCTCGTTGATCCCGCAGCCCTCAAGGTGACCGTCAACAGCGTGATCACCCCCGTACACGCTGAATAANACCTCAGCAGCATAATCTTCTGAACCTTAACACCGAAAAAGCCCGGTTNTCGCACGAAGCCGGGCTTTTTTTCAACCTCAAAAAATGCAGGGACGCGCCCAAAAGTATGGACGCTTTTCAAAGCGTCCGCNTCCGCAGGGTCGTCCCGCCTCGCAATCATGAATCAAAACACCGAACGAATATGAAAATCTGGAATCTTCTATGCGGCGCGCTGCTGGCCATCGGCATGGTGGCATGCAGCGACAAGCAGGACGAGCCGGACACCTCGTGGGGCAGCGGNATCACCGTGAAGAGCGAAGTGNCTCTCTCCGGCACCGCGGCACAGCCCCTCAACATCAAGGCTCCCACCGCGCCCTCGCTCTCCACCGATGCAACGTGGCTCCATATTGGCGCCGTGCAAACCGTGAGCACCGGGATATACTCGGCCGAGCTGAGCGCCGATATCAACCTCACGCCCGAGACGCGCACGGCCAAAGTGACCGTGACCGCAGGCAGCGAGACGGCCACCGTGAAGGTGACGCAGCAGCCCGGCGACTATGTGGCCATCATCACCACCGACGGCACGCTGCTGCCCGGCGGCGGAGAGCTGGCCGTGGAGTTCACGGCCACCGGCAGCGTGCAATACACCTTCCCGGAGTGGATGAGCCTGGTAGAGCTGGACGAGACAGCTTCCGTGCTCAAGCTCAAATACGGCCCCAACGTGGGCGCGCCCCGCACCGGCGAAGTGGTGATTTCCGTGGGCAAGGACGCCAGCGGCGTGCTCGCCGTGAGTCAGGACTCCTTCACGATGCCCAATGAAATGGGCAGCACGGCCGCGCAGCTGGCGGCAAAAATGTATGCCGGCATCAACATCGGCAACACCATGGAGTGTCCCGGCAAGGAAGGCGACTGGAGCATGCCCGTGAACGAAACCTACGTGGGCGCCCTCGCCGCGATGGGCTTCAAGGCCGTGCGCATCCCCTGCGCATGGGATAGCCACGTGAGCGACGCGGCCACCAACACCATCGACCCCGCGTGGCTCGACCGCGTGGATGAAGTGGTGGGTTATGTGATCGCCAACGGCATGTATGCCGTGCTCAACATCCACTGGGACGGCGGCTGGCTCGAAAACAACCTGAACAGCGGCTGGGACGCTGCCATCGACAAGAAGCAGCGCGACTACTGGAAGCAGATAGCCGAGAAGCTCAACCACTACGACGAGCATCTGCTGCTCGCAGCCATGAACGAGCCGGACGGCACCACCACCGCCGGCGTGGACGCCATCATGAAATATCAGCAGGCCATGCTCGACGTGGTGCGTGCCACCGGCGGCAACAACGCCACCCGCGTGCTGGTGATGCAGGTGCCCCAGACGAATATCGACCTGGGCTGCAGCGGTGATTTCCACATGCCCACCGACGTGGTGGTCGACCGCCTGATGGTGGAAGCCCACTTCTACGATCCCTACCAGTTCAATATGATGCAGACCGACGCCAACTGGGGCAAAGTGTGGTGGTACTGGGGCGAGGCCAACCTCGTGGCCGGCAGCGACCGCAATGCCACCCACACGGCGGAAGACGTGCGCACGCAGATGCAGAAGCTCAAGTCCAAATTCGTGGACGCCGGCTATCCGGCAATCATCGGCGAGTATTGCGTGTGTGAAGACCGCTCGTCGCAGAGCGGCATCGACAAAGCCAAGCACCAGGCAAGCCTTCACGACTGGAACCTGGTGGTGACCCGCGAGGCCAAGAATGCCGGCTGCGTGCCCTTCTTCTGGGAGACAGGCGGCGATATCAACCGCCTCGACGGCTCGGTGCGCCGCACCTATCAGCTCGACGGCCTCTTCAAGGGCGCCGCCGAGGGCAATTATCCCTTCTGATTCCCATTCATCATGCTTATCAAGGGTCGCTCCCTCATCCGGGGCGGCCCGTTTTAGGTATAAGACTTATAAAACTTATAAGACTTATATGACTTATAAGACCTTATATGCCGCATAGTTCTTGATTTTGTGCTATCTTTGCGATATAAATATATAATCTATGACCGAGAAAGAAAAGATGCTCGCCGGCATGATCTATGATGCCAACTACGACGCCGCGCTCATCGAGGAGCGCATGCGCTGCAAAGAAATGTGTCGCGACTACAATATGCTGCGTCCGAGCGACACGGCCGGGCGCGACGCGCAGCTGCACCGTATGCTGGGGCGTGTGGGCCGTGCCATCATAATAGAGCAGCCATTCTACTGCGACTATGGTTATAATATCAGCGTGGGCGATAATTTCTATGCCAATGTGAATCTGGTGGTTCTGGACGGTGCGCCCGTGACCTTCGGCGATAACGTGTTTGTAGCCCCCAACTGCGGCTTCTACACCGCCGGCCATCCCCTGGACCCAGCCGAGCGCAACAAAGGTCTCGAATACGCGCGCCCCATCACCGTGGGCAACAACGTGTGGATAGGCGCAGGCGTGTCGGTGCTCCCCGGCGTGACCATAGGCGACAACTGCGTGATAGGCGCCGGCAGCGTGGTGAACCGCGACATTCCGGCCGGTACCATGGCCGCCGGCAATCCATGCAAAGTGATCAAACAAATAAAGATATGAAACAGATACTCGCAGCGATGCTTCCGGCGCTCGCCGGCACCGCAGCCGCCGGCCTTTTCGACGACAAGGTGCGCACGCTGTGGGTGAAAAACAACGCATAATAAAAAATCACACTCAATACCATGAAAAAGTTTGTAATATGGGCCGCAGCAATCTGTGCAACGGCGGCCGCCGCGGCGCAGAGCTACCGCAATCCGGTGATCCCGGGATTCTATCCTGATCCGAGCGTGTGCCGGGTGGATTCGGATTTCTACCTCGTGAACAGTTCGTTTCAGTACTTTCCGGGAGTGCCGGTGTGGCACAGCCGCGACCTCGTGAACTGGGAGCAGATAGGCAACGTGCTCGACCGCCCCTCGCAGCTGCCCCTTGGCGAGGCAAGCGCGTGGCTGGGCATCTATGCCCCCACCATCCGCTACAACGACGGCATCTTCTATATGATCACCACCAACGTGGGACCGCAGGCCGCGCCCCACGGCGGCAACTTCCTGGTGACGGCCACCGACCCCGCAGGCCCGTGGAGCGAGCCGGTGTGGCTGGAGCAGGGCGGAATCGATCCCTCGCTATACTTTGAGGACGGCCGGGTGTATATGACAAGCAATCCCGATGCGGCGATATACCTGTGTGAAATCGACCCCGTTACGGGCAAGCAGCTCACGCCCTCGCGCGCGATATGGCAGGGCACGGGCGGACGCCACCCCGAGGCGCCCCACATCTACAAGAAAGACGGCTGGTATTATCTGATGATAGCCGAGGGAGGCACCGAGCTGGGCCACGGCGTGACTATGGCGCGCAGCCGCGATATCTACGGCCCCTACACGCCGGCGCCACACAATCCCGTGCTTTCCAATTTCAGGATGGCCGCGCAGGGCAGCAGCATCCAGGGAGTGGGTCATGCCGACCTCGTGGACGCTCCCGACGGCTCCTGGTGGATAGTGGCGCTGGGCTACCGCACCATGGCCAACGGCTGCCACACGCTGGGTCGCGAGACTATGCTCGCACCCGTGCGCTGGGATGAAGGCGCGTGGCCCGTGGTGAATGCCGACGGCACTCTCGACACCCTCATGACACCCCCGGCCATGCTGCCCGCCGAGCCCGTGCGCAAGCCTGCCGCGCGCACCGATTTCACAAAGCTCAAGGCTCCGGGCCACGAGTGGGTGTATCTGCGTAACCCCCACATGGAGAATTATGCGCTCAGTGGCAAGGGGCTTACGCTCAAGGGCACCGAAGTGACCCTCGACCAATACGGCAGCCCCACGTGGATGGGCGTGCGCCAGACGCAGCATGATTTCACGGCCACAACCACGATGAGCCTCGACAAAGGCGCGCCCGCGGGCTCAGAGGCCGGCCTGACGGTGTATATGGACGCCGGCAGCCACTACGACCTGGCCGTGCGCAGCCTGGGCGACGGGCGGCAGGAGGCGGTGTGCACGCTGCGACTCCTTGCCGTGACCCACAGCTTCGATCCCATTGCCGTGCCTGCCGGCGCCCGCGTGGTGCTCCGCGTGGAAGGCGAGCCAGATATGTACGACTTCTCGATAAGCACCGACGGCGGCAAGAACTTCACCCCTGCCGGCAAGGCCAATGCGCGCTATCTCTCCACCGAAACGGCC
Source organism: Bacteroides sp. (assembly GCA_014801485.1). Lineage (GTDB taxonomy): Bacteria > Bacteroidota > Bacteroidia > Bacteroidales > Muribaculaceae > CAG-873. The sequence goes on along the minus strand of JAAVEC010000027.1, from coordinate 21,284 downwards.
GGCGGCTTCACCGGCATCACAATAGGCATCTTCGCCACGGGCGAGGGTGCTGAAGCCACTTTCAACGATTTTACCTACACAACGAGATGAGAAAAATTGCAATAATCTGCGTGCTCGCAGTTGCGCCCGTGTGCGCGGCCGGGCACTACGACGTGACGTCGCCCGACGGTAGCCTGAAGGCCGATGTGAGCGTAGACCGCTCCGGTATCAGCTGGAGCATCATAGCCGACGGCGACACCGTGATGAAGCCGTCGGAAATAAGACTCGACAGCCCGAACGGCCCCATCACCGCCGGCAAGGTGCGTAGTGCCCGGCGCCGCAGCGTCGACACATCCTTTGCCACGCCCCTGTATCGCTCCGACAGCGTGGCCGACCGCTACAACGAGCTCACCCTGAACCTGCGCGGCGGCTGCTCCCTGCAGTTGCGCGCCTACGACGACGCGGCCGCCTACCGGCTGCTGCTCGACCGCCCCGGCAGCATGGAAATAGCCTCCGAGACGGCCGAATTCCGCTTCGGCGCCGAGCGTCGCGCGTGGCTTCCTCTGGTCAACGACCTGCGAGACCCGGCCTATCCCTATGCCTTCTCCTTCGAGAGCTACTACGACGAGTGGCCGCTGGGCGAAGTGCCTGCCGATACCCTCTCGTGCTCGCCCCTGCTCGTGGAGCTGGAGGGCGGCCGCAAGGCGCTGGTGATGGAAGGGGAGCTGCTCGATTATCCGGGCATGTTTCTGCGCGGCAATGCTGCCGGCGACGGTCTGCAGAGCGTGCATGCACCGCTGCCCGCAGCGTCGAAGGTGGGCGGCTACAACCGCCTCAACCTCATCCCCACAGGCTCGGAAGATGTGATAGCCCGCGTGCCGGGACGCTTTGCGCTGCCCTGGCGCGCCGTGGCCGTGAGCCGCAGCGATGCCGAGCTGGCCGGTCTCGACCTGGCCATGCGCCTGGCCGAGCCGTCGCGCATTGCCGATACTTCGTGGATTGTGCCCGGCAAGGTGGCGTGGGACTGGTGGAACGACTGGGGCATTACCGGCGTGGACTTCGAGGCCGGTATCAACACCGATACATATAAGCACTATATCGACTTCGCCGCCCGCAAGGGGCTGCAATACGTGATTCTCGACGAGGGATGGGCGCGCGACAGCGGCAGCCTCGACGAAATCAACCCCGACGTGGACCTGCCTGCCATCATCGAATATGCGCGCGAGCGCGGAACAGGCATTATCCTATGGGCCACGTGGCGGCAGCTCAAGGATGATTATGCGGCCTACATGCGCCGCTTTGCCGATATGGGCGTGAAGGGCCTGAAGGTGGACTTCTTTGACCGCGACGACCAGGAGGTGATCACTTCCGTGGCCGAGATGGCGCAGGCCGCAGCCGATAATCATCTGCTGCTCGACCTGCACGGTTTCCGCCCTGCCGGGCTGCACCGCACCTGGCCCAATATCGTTAACTACGAGGGAGTGAAGGGGCTCGAAAACTACAAGTGGGGCAATATGGCCCCCGGCGGTATCGATCAGCTGCGCTATGACGCCACCGTGCCCTTTATCCGCATGGTGGCCGGCCCCCTGGACTACACTCCCGGAGCCATGACCAACTCCACCCGCGCATCCTATCGCCCGAGCAACGATGCTCCCATGAGCGTGGGCACGCGAGCCCATCAGGCGGCCATGTATGTGGTGTACGACGGAGCGCTGCAGATGCTGGCCGACTCTCCCACGGCCTACGACCGCGAACCCGAATTCACCGACTTCATCGCAGCCATCCCCACCGTGTGGGACGAGACGCGCGTGCTCGACGGCCGCGTGGGCGAATACGTGGTGATAGCCCGCCGTGCCGGTGATGTGTGGTATGTGGGCGCTCTCGGCGACGGCTCGCCGCGCACCCTCAGCATAGATACCTCGAAGCTGCCGGGCGGCACGGCCACCGTGCTGGCCGACGGCATCAACGCCGCCAAGCATCCGGCCGACTATAGCCTGCGCGCCGTGGACGTGGCCCCCGGCACGCCGCTGGAGCTCTCCCTGGCCCCCGGCGGTGGTGCCGTGGTGCGCATCCGGGCAGGCCGGTAGGCTGCGATAATTCGCCGAGCATCACATACAAAAAGGGCCGCAGAGAGATTCGCTCTCCGCGGCCCTTATTTTGATATGGCGAGGCTATTATTTGCCTTTCTGCTTTTCGAGCTGATGGTCGAGGGCATCGATGCAGAGGTCGATGGCTTCCTCGAAAGTGTCGGCCACCTTGGTGGCCACCATTTCGCCGTGGGCGGGAGTGGTCACGCGCACGAGGGCTTCCTTGTTCATGGCCGTCTCGGGCTTTACCACCTTGAGGGTGACGTCGGTGGTGGTGATATCGGGGTAGCGGCGTGCTATACGGTCGGCTTTCTTGTTGATGAAAGCTGTGAGGGCTTCGGAGATGTCGAAGTGGATGGCTTGGATTTTGGTAGTCATGTTATCCTCCTTTTCTTTGTGCACGGGGGTGTGCGAGTTGGTAATTGTTTTGAAGGTCTCTATAGCTCAGGTGTGTGTACACCTGGGTGGTTGCGAGCGACGCGTGGCCCAGAAGCCGCTGCACGGCATTAAGGTCGGCGCCGTTGTTGAGCATATCGGTGGCGAAGGAGTGGCGCAGCACATGGGGCGAGCGGCGGGCCGAGTGGACGTTACCGTCGAGCGCGTTGTGGACGATGCGGTTGAGTTTGCCGTAGGAGAGAGGTTCTCCGTCGCGGTTCACCGCAAAGTGCAGGGGGGTGAACCCCACGGTGTCGTCGCGCAGTGCGCGGTATGTGTCGATAGCTTGTTTCACTTCGCGGGCAAAAGGTATTATTCTTTCTTTTGAACGCTTTCCGAGCACTTTTAGTTCGCCGCGTGCGGTGTCAATATCGGCGTCGATCAGTCCCAGCATCTCCGACGCGCGCATGCCCGTGGCGTAGAGCATCAGCACTATGGTGTGGTCGCGCACCTGCTCGAAGTCGGCGGGGTCGGCCGGGGCTGTGTCGAGCACGGCTGCTGTTTCGGCCGGTGCTATGAATGCCGGCAGCGGCTTGCTCATGCGCGGCGGCACGAGCTCGGCGGCGGGATTGACCTGCAACCCGCGATGGCGCATGGCCCATGCGAAGAAGGCGCGCAGGGCTTGCACGCGCCTGCGCAGGGTGCGGGCGGAGGCCCCGTCGGATGCCATCTGCACGAGCCACCGGCGCAGGTCGTCGAGCGTCACTTCTTCCGGGTCGGGCTCTTCTCCGCCGGTAGTGAACTCGCACCATAGGCGCAGGTCGGTCTTGTAGGCGCGCACGGTGTGGGGCGACGCTGCCGCCTCACATTCGGTATATTTCAGGAAATCCTCTATCATGCGGCTCTAAGTTACGAAAAAAAGGCCGGGCGCAAAAGCGGTTTTGAAGAAAATTATCAATTTTTAATGGAGAAGGTATCTTTATCCTCCGGAACAAAACGCACGCAGGCCCGCCTTGAGGGGCGGGCCTGCGGTGGTGGCTTTATAATAATGTAATTATTCAGCAGCGGGGGCGGGAGTGTAGCGGGCGTTGAGGCCGGCGATCACTTCCTGGGTGATGTCGAGGGCGGGGTTGAAATATACGCCGCTCTCGCGCAGCAGCACGGCATCGTAGTGGCGGGTGGCGTTGAGGTCGCGCAGGAAGCTGTCGAGGCTGTCCTGAAGCACCTTCTGGCGCTCGGCCATCTTGGTGGTGATGCTGTTCTGGCGGGCGGCGAGCACGTTGGCGGCTTCGTTCTGCTTCTTGTTGAAGTTGTTGACGTCGGCGTCAAACGACTCCTGGCTCAGGTAGCCGTTGCTGTTGCGCTTCTGCTCGATGCTGCTGCCCAGGCGCTGGATTTCGTTCTGTTTCTGGCGCTCAAGGTTCTGATAGTCGAGCATGAGTTTCTGTCCCTCCTTGCTGATTTCCTGCGCCAGGGTATAGTTGGCGAATACGGTGTCGAGGTTGAGATAGCGGATGCCGCCGCCTTTGCCGGTTTCGCCGTCGGCTGTTGCTGTGGTGGTGGCTGCGGCCACGGAGTTGTCGGCGGCATTGTCGGCCTTGGAGCATGCGGTGGCAACGATGGCCAGGGCAATTACGAGCAGGCGGGCTGCGATAGCTAATTTTTTCATTTTAGCTGGGAGTGTTTTGGTGGTTGTTATGTGTTTGTTTTGTTTTTTCTGCCTTTTCAGAGCCGGAAGATGCGCAAGTGATGCCGCGGCCACGAAGCGCGGCGTGGTCGTGGATGTGTCCCGAGGGAAAGCGGGCACCGGGCACAAAAAACACTTTCACGCCCAGCAGCAACACGCACACACCCACAATTGCTATGCTCAGCAAAATCACTTTCATGGGCATTTTCGAGCTTTTGATGTGCAAATATAGGAAAGGAATGTGAAATAATCGTCATATCTAAAATTATTTTTGTAATTTAGAGCGCCCAAAACGGGCATTTTTAACATTCTTTGCAAAACGGCGCCCCGCCGTTAAGCGTTTTTTTGAAATGTTCACTGTTTAAACCGTCACGAAATATGACTATCAAAGATCTCAAGCCCGCGGCTGTATTCGCCATTTTCGACGAAATCAACCACGTGCCCCGTCCCTCCAAGAAGGAAGGCAAAATCCGCCAGTATCTTCTCGATTTCGCTGCCAAGCACGGCCTCGCCGTCAAGACCGACGCCGTGGGCAACGTGGTGATGAGCGTGCCCGCCACCCCGGGCCACGAGGATGCTCCCACGCTGATCATGCAGGCCCATATGGATATGGTGTGTGAAAGCAACGACAAGAACTTCGACTTCGAGAACTCTCCCATCACCACTATCGTGGACGGAGACTGGCTGCGCGCCGACGGCACCACCCTGGGTGCCGACAACGGCATAGGCATGGCTGCCGCGCTGGCTGCCCTCACCGATAAAGACCTGGTGCACGGCCCCCTGGAGGCGCTCTTCACCGTGGATGAGGAAACCGGCCTCACCGGCGCCAACAACCTGGGCGAAGGCATGATCTCCGGCACCATGCTGCTCAATCTCGACAGCGAAGACGATGCCGAGATATTCGTGGGCTGCGCGGGCGGTGTCGACACCACCTGCACCTTCAGCTACGAGCGCATGATGGCGCCCACTGATTTCTTCTACTTCAAGGTTGATATCAGCAACGGCCTGGGAGGCCACAGCGGCGGCGACATCCACCTGGGACGCGCCAATGCCAACCGCCTGCTGGCCCGCTTCCTCTACAGCCTCATAGCCGCCGGCTACGAAATTGCCCTGGCCGAGATCGACGGTGGCAACCTGCGCAACGCTATTCCCCGCGCCGCCCATGCCATCGTGGGCGTGCACGGCGGCAAGAAGGAAGGAGTGCGGGTGCTCTTCAATGAATTTGAGGCTGCGGTGAAGGCCGAGTTCGACGGCATCGAGCCCACTCTGGCCCTTGAGCTCAGCAGCGTGGAACGCCCCGAATATTGCGTGGACAACACCACCACCGTGCACCTCGTGGAAGCTCTCTATGCCGCCCCCCATGGCGTGATAAGCATGAGCCGCGAGCTGGAGGGCCTGGTGGAGACCTCGACCAATCTCGCCTCCGTGAAGATGCAGCCCGACAGCACCATCCTCGTCACTACCTCGCAGCGCTCAAGCGTGGAGTCGCGCAAGTGGGACATCGCCCGCCGCGTGGAAGCTCTCTTCACCCTGGCCGGCGCAAAGGTGACCCACGGCGACGGCTATCCCGGATGGGCGCCCAACCTGAACAGCACTATCATGCACCTGGCATCCGATGCCTACGAGGAGCTCTATGGCGTGCGTCCCGCCATCAAGGCCATCCACGCCGGCCTTGAATGTGGTCTGTTCCTGGAGAAGTACCCTTATCTCGACATGGTGTCGTTCGGTCCCACGCTCAAAGACGTGCATTCGCCCGGCGAACGCATGTATATCCCTGCCGTGGAACGCTTCTGGGGCCAGCTCACGCGCACCATCACCAAGGTGGCCCAGCTCAAGAAATAATCTGTGCAGCGTTTCATCCGCACACTGTCCTCCGCCGGCGCGGCCCTGCTACTGATGATGCAGGGCTGCGCTCCGGCGCGTGCGGCATCTCCGCAACGCTTCAGCGCCGATCCCATAGGCCACAACTACGTGGTTGTGGGAGGCGACACGCTTGCCGTGAGCTTCCTGCCGCCGGCGGAGTCGATGCGCAGCGGACGCCTCACCCAGAAAGACTTTGAAGAAGTGGCCGCCGAGCTGGGAGTGGAAGTGGCCGCCATCAAGGCCGTGACAGAAATCGAGGCGGGCCCCGGCCATCAGGGATTCTGGGCCGACGGCAAGCCGCTGATCAACTTCGACCTCTCGATGTATCGCAAGCGCGCCGCGCGCCGTGGCGTGCAACTCAACAAATACACCGGCTCCCACGCCGTGATTTTCAATCGTCCCAATACTGCNCGCTACGGATCGCAGCAGGCCGCGCAGCAGGCGCGCCTCGATGCCGCGATGAGCATCGACAGCATATCGGCNATCGAGGGCACGTTCTGGGGAATGTTTCAGATAGGCGGTTTCAACTACGACCGCTGCGGCACGCGCTCGCACGCCGAGTTTGTGGAGCTGATGAGTCGCAGCGAGCGCGACCAGCTCGAACTATTTGCCGAATTTATCCGTCGCGCCGGCCTCTTGCCTGCGCTCCGAGCCAAGGACTGGGCCACCTTTGCCCGTGGCTACAATGGCCCCAGCTATGCCGCCCGCGGCTACCACACGCGCCTCGCCTCCAGCTACGCCAAGCATAAAGNCCGGAAATAAACCGGCGGGNGGATATAATCGCGCAGAGGCGCAGAGAATTTAAAAGGCTACACATCAACGATGTAGGGACGCACCATGGTGCGTCCTATCGCCATCTGTACCGTCCTATCGTCATCTGTACCGTCTGTAGAGGAAAGGGCGCACCATGGTGCGCCCCTACATTTTGCTGNTACAGTGTNTATTAGGTGCTTGTTTTATGGCAGCCGCAGATGTATCTTCTCTGCGCTCTGCGNGATTTTCGGTTCTGTGCTACAGAAGATACAAAAGTACAAAAGCTACAGAAGAGACAAAATAATATTTTGTTTCTTTTGTTTTTTGTGTTCTTTTGTATCTCCTCTCTGNGCCNNTGCGCGATTTTCGACAATTCAATCCATGTCGCGGCGGAGGCGCCAGCGGATGCGGAAGGCGGCGGCGCGGTGGCCGTCGGGTCCCGTGATTTNGCAATCCGTGGTATCGCCATTCTGCGCCACGCGCAGCCACGCCGGAGCTCCATAGCGCAATTCGTGATTGAAAGCCATATCGAGCCGCGCCACGGCGTGGCGGTCGTGATACTCCAGCGGCCAGTGGTCGAGCAGGCGCTCAAGATAGCGCACCGTGTTGACGTGTCGGTTGAAGTCGATGTCGCTGTAGCCGAAGTGCAGGGCTTCCTCCTCGGCATCGGCGGGAAGGGCACCCACACGCGCACACGGAGCGATGGGACACGGACGGTCGAGGCAAGGAAATGCGTCGCGCTCAAAATCCGAGAGATCGGCCATCGAGCGCTTGCGCATGTCGATGGCCACCCACGTGGATCGGGCGAGAGCCAGGGTGTTGCCACCCTCGTCGACGATTTCAAACATTCGCTCCGANAAGTGCCTGTTGTAGCTCTCTATCCANGTGTAGATGCTGAACGTNTCGTTGATGCGCGGATANCGGTCGATTTCNATGCACATGCGGCTCAGCACCCAGCCTATGCCGGCCNGGCTGAGCTCGTCGTAGCCTATGCGCAGGGCATTGGCATGACGTGTGGCTATTTCGATGCATTTCTGCACNAGCATGGGGGCCGAGAGCAGTCCGTGGGCATCGGTCTCGCCTGCCGTGAGGCAGTAGTGGCTGTTGTANAGGTCTTGAAACATATTTTAATAACGCGCNNNGNGNCGCAATGTTGTGGCGGGAAGCAGAATAATTTGGGATGTGGCGCTCATGGNAGGGGAGGCCTCGCGCAGAGGNGCTTNATTCGGGGTGGACGCNTTGAAAAGCGTCCGTACTGCGTGGGTGATGGAGTTTTAGCTACTCGCTTTGGTTCTGCGCTGGNTGTTTCATTCGGGGTGGACGCTTTGAAAAGCGTTCGTACTGCTTGGGTGGGGGAGTTNTAGCTGNTCGCCGTGGTTCTGCTTGGGTGGCATATTCGGGGCCGGGGGGGATACTATGACAAAGGCCCGGGGATGCCCGGGCCTTCGGATGTATTGTGGGAAACGTGAGAGATTATTCGCGAACGGCGCTCTGAACGAAGTTGAGGGAGTGGTTCTTCACCTTGTTCTTGCCCAGAAGGAGCTGGGTGGGGTTGAAGTGACCGATGCCCATCGACTGGTTNAAGCGTGCNGCATATTCTTCGTAGTTGTAGGGGCGGCCTTCGGCGGTGGTGTCGATCACCTGGAATACCACTACGGCGTTGTTGCCGGGGATCACGTCGGAGAGCTTGCCCTTTTCGGCNGCTGNNACNGCACCCTGCACAGCGCTTTCGTTGAAGCCNATGCCGGGAATCATAGCCTGAGTGAATACCACGCGGGCGGTGTCGATCTTGCTCTCCATGGCTGCTGCGTAGCCTGCNAGGTCGCCGGCTTTGCCGGAATACTGTGCCTTGAGGGCTTCNCCNCGCTTCTTGGCGAGAGCCTGCTGGCGCAGGGCGGTGTTGATGGCGGGAGCGTTGTGGGGGAGATAGTCGCCGGTGTAGACGTCCATCACGGCCACTGCCATGAGNTAGCTCTGCTTGTTGTCCTGGAACGAGGGCGATACCTGGCCCTTGCGTGCGTCCATAGCCCATTTCACGGCGCCGCGGCTATCGGCCACGTTGCCCACGAGGGGAGTGGAAGCGCTCACCATGGCAGGCACGGTGTTGTAGCCGTTCTCGGTGGCGTGGGCGCTGAAGTCGGCTGCGCTGGAGTTGGCTGCAAGGAAGGTGTTGAGGTCGGTGGAGAGCTTGGCCACGGTTTCGTTGGAGGGGTCAATGGTGTATTCCACCACGGCGATGTCGTAGAAGGGCACGGGTGCGTGGCGGCGTTCTACNCGATATACNCCGGCTGCCTGCTGTCCCTGGATGCTGTCGGTGTAGGCAAAGGCTTCGCCCACGGTGGCAGCGGTGAGGCGTGCTGCGAGAGATTCGGGGAANCCTGCGCCGAGCGATGTCCAGGCGCTGTCGACGCCCATGAGGGTTTGGCCGTCGCTGAGGGATGCCATGGTGGCACCGCCGCGCACGGCTGCGAGGGCGCTNTCGAGGAGCTCGGGGCTCTGGGCCATGAGATACGACACCTGGATGGAGTCGATGTTGTGCTTCTTGTCGATGAGCTTGGCCAGGGTGTAGGTGTCGTTGGTGTGGCTGAGGATCACGGCGGTGCCCACGGATGCAGTGTCGGCGAAGGCGCGGAGGGCGCGGTCGGTGATCTGCGATGCGGGCGCGTCGAGGCGGTTCACGAGGAAGCGGGAGTTGGCGCTCACGCCGTCGGTGGCGGGCTGGCTATTGAGGGCCAGGAGAGCGTTTTCCACTTCCTGCTGGCCTGCGAGGCGGTCGGCCTGCGAGGGCTCGATGCTCACGAGGATGTATTCCACGGCGCGGTTTTCCTCGTTCATGCGATAGGCTTCCTTGTCGGCCTGCCATGCTGCGCGGATGTCGTCGTCGGTCACGTCCACATCGCCNGCCGANCTCAGGTTCTTGGTGGTGTAGGCGATAGTGCGGGTGGTGGCTCCGTCGTCGTAGATGGCNTTTGCGTCGAGTTCATTGGCGGTGAAGAGGCCAGCCACGAGTCGGTTGAATTTCTCGTTCTTCATGGCAGCTTCCACGTCGCGCTCGGTGGCGGCCCAGGCGTTCTTGATCTGCTGGCCGATTTCGGGGGTNAGCTGATACTTGGCGGGGTTGATCATGGCTTCGTAGACGGAAGCTCCCGAGGGGTAGGGNAGACCCAGCTGCTGGGAGAGGCCGCCGATGAAGCGCTGGGCTGCGGGGTGGGGCAGNTCGCCGGTCATTGCGGTGGTGAGCTCGGCGTCGGTCACGGTGATGCCCAGGCGGTCGTATTCCTTGTTGAGGAGCTGCTCCACGAGGAGGTCCTGGATCACGTTCTGGCTGAGGCGGTCGCTGTCTACCTTGCGGCCCTGTGCCTGATACTGCTCGCTGAGCTGCGAGAGGCGCGCCTGATAGTCGTTGTAGTCTACTTTGGCGCCTGCGGCTTCGGCCACTGTGGTGCCCGAGCCGAAGTAGGTGCGTCCCGAGGTGAGGAAGTCGCCGAGGATGAATGCAAGCAGTGCCACGATGATGATCACGAAGAGCAGCACCGACTTGCTTCTGATTTTTTCTAATGTTGCCATTTTGCTATATGAGTGTTTTTTTGATATTTTTGCGATATAAGCGCACAAAGATAAACAAATTCCGTCACATACGCAAAAAATGCGGGCAGGAGCCCGCATTTTTATGATGAAATTTGCTCAAGGCAGGACGGGTGGGATGCGTCTTGCTACTCCGGTCAGAGGCCGAATGCGCGGCGCAGGGGCTCNACGTAGTCGAGTTTCTCCCATGCGAATAGCTCGGCGTCGANGGTGATGGGGGCGTCGTCGTAGCGCGATTGGAATTCGAGCTTTACGTGGCGCGGGGTGCGGCCCACGTGGCCCCAGGTGCTGGTGGCGCGGTAGATGGGCTTCCGCAGGCCGAAGCGCTGCTCGATGGCGTGGGGNCGGAGGTCGAAGATTTCGGCCACGCGTGCCGAGATTTGGGCGTCGGAGGCGTCGACGAGGGCAGTGCCCTGGGTGTCGACGAGCAGGCTCACGGGCTCGGCGCGNCCGATGGCGTAGGCCACCTGCACGAGGGCGCGGCGTGCAATGCCGGCGGCCACGAGATTCTTGGCAATATGGCGTGCGGCNTAGGCTGCGGAGCGGTCGACCTTGCTGGGGTCTTTGCCGGAGAATGCTCCGCCGCCGTGNGCGCCGCGTCCTCCGTAGGTGTCGACGATGATTTTGCGTCCGGTGAGGCCGGTGTCGCCGTGTGGGCCGCCCACGACGAACTTTCCGGTGGGGTTGACGAGCAGCCGGAATCCGGTGTCGAGCAGGGGGCGCATGGCTTCTGGCAGGNCGGCGCGCACGCGGGGCAGCAGGATGTGGCGCACGTCGTCTTCGATGCGGCTGCGCATGGCTTCGTCGGCTTCTTCCTGGGTGGCCACGCCCTGGCCTGGGAGGATGAATTCGTCGTGCTGGGTGGACACCACGATGGTGTGTACGCCCACGGGGCGGTGCTNCTCGTCGTATTCCACCGTCACCTGGCTCTTGCTGTCGGGGCGCAGGTAGGTCATTTCGCGACCCTCGCGGCGGATGGCCGAGAGCTCCTTGAGGATGGCATGGGCCAGGGCGATAGTCACGGGGATGTAGAGCGGTGTCTCGTCGGTGGCGTAGCCAAACATCATGCCCTGGTCGCCGGCGCCCTGCTGCTCGGGGAGCTCGCGCTCCACGCCGCGGTTGATGTCGCCGCTCTGCTCGTGGATGGCCGAGAGAATGCCGCAGCTCCGNGCGTCGAAGCCTATGGCGCTGTCGTTGTAGCCTATTTCNGATATCACGCGGCGCACCACTTCGTGCAGGTCCACGTAGGCGTCGCTCTTGATTTCGCCGGCGAGCANCACCTGGCCGGTGGTCACGAGGGTTTCGCAAGCCACTTTCGACTGTGGGTCGCGTGCGAGGAATTCGTCGAGCACGGCGTCGCTGATCTGGTCGGCCACTTTGTCGGGNTGGCCTTCGCTCACGCTTTCGGAGGTGAAGAGATAGTTCATATTGCGTTTTTGTTTAGAACATAAAAAAAAACCACGGCGACCTGCACGGGGCGGGCTGCTGTGGCGGATGTATTGCGTCAGTGCGCCCGGCGGGCGCCTGTGTGTTGCAGTTTTAGCATTTTTTCGAGAGGTTGCAAGCAGCCAAATTTTTCCTCAGTGGGTGCAAAGTTACTGCTTTTATCCGAGACTGCCAAATGCTTTTTGCTGAAAACCGCGGGAAAACTCGCGCAGAGGCGCAGAGGGGAGTATAAGCAGCAGGCTCTCAGGATATTCACTATGGGTGTATCGGTTGCAAATGCAGCTCCAGCGGCAAATAATCTTCCGGGCTATAGAAAAATCGCCCNGGCCNNNNGGCCGGGGCGATTGTGGGATTGAAGTGGCGGCGGATTAGCCGTTGTACTTCTTCATCACGGCGATGAGGTCGAGCACCTTGTTGGAGTAGCCGATCTCGTTGTCGTACCAGCTCACAACCTTAACGAAGGTGTCGGTGAGGGCGATACCAGCCTTGGCGTCGAAGATGGAGGTGCGGGGGTCGCCGAGGAAGTCGCTGCTCACGACTGCGTCTTCGGTGTAGCCCAGGATGCCCTTGAGCTCGCCTTCGCTGGCTTCCTTCATGGCAGCGCAGATTTCGTCGTAGGTAGCGGGCTTGGCGAGGTTGACGGTGAGGTCAACAACGCTGACGTCGAGGGTGGGGACGCGCATCGACATGCCGGTGAGCTTGCCGTTGAGCTCGGGGATCACCTTACCTACAGCCTTGGCAGCGCCGGTGCTGGAGGGGATGATGTTGCCGCTGGCAGCGCGGCCGCCGCGCCAGTCCTTCATGGAGGGACCGTCTACGGTCTTCTGGGTAGCGGTGGTGGAGTGTACGGTGGTCATGAGGCCGTCGGTGATGCCGAATTTGTCGTTGAGCACCTTTGCGATGGGGGCGAGGCAGTTGGTGGTGCAGCTGGCATTGGAAACGAACTTCTGGCCGGCGTAGGTCTTGTCGTTAACGCCGCAAACGAACATGGGGGTAGCGTCCTTCGAGGGAGCCGACATCACCACGTACTTTGCACCGGCGTCGATGTGGGCCTGAGCCTTTTCTTCGGTGAGGAAGAGACCGGTGGACTCCACTACGTATTCAGCTTCTACGGCGCCCCAGTTGATTTCTTTCGGGTCGCGGCATGCGGTAACGCGGATGTGCTTGCCGTTTACGATGAGCTCGCTCTTTTCGAGGTCGTAGTCTACGGTGCCGTCGAAGTGGCCGTGCATGGTGTCGTACTTGAGCATGTAGGCCATGTAGTCTACGGGAAGGAGGTCGTTGATAGCAACTACTTCGATGTCGTCGCGCTTGGTGGAGGCGCGGAATACGAAGCGACCGATGCGGCCGAAGCCGTTAATACCGATTTTAGTCATAATTGTAGTAGATAAACTATTGGGTTATGGTTGTTTACACTTTGAGCCTGCGTCGCGGAGGGCGCCGGCGCCTTTCGGCGCAGCAAATTTACGGAAATTTTTCGACAATTAGCCCCGATAGCNCAAAAAAATGTGCACCGGGCATGATTTTATTGTATTTTTACACATATATTATATTATATAGGCTGCGTGGAACTCTCNGTGGAATGGAGGGGCGGGGATGTAGAAAAATGTGTTGTAAAACATCTTTTTTAGAAAAATTCACACAAATGTAACAGAGTATTTAGTAGTGTTAACGAAAAATGGCGTATCTTTGCAGCATCCAATCCCAATTTCTAATTTCTAAACGCTATGTTACTACGTTTTAGGCAGACGACCATCGGAGCTCTCGTAGCCCTGCTGTTCGTCTTTTTTGCTATGCCCGTGAGTGCTCAGGTGACCACCGCCTCGCTGGCCGGTTTAATCACAGAAGACAATGTGGAGCCCATCATCGGAGCATCCATCGTTGCCGTCCATGAGCCCTCGGGCACGCGCTACAGCGCCATCTCCAATGTGGATGGCCGCTACTCGATCCAGGGTATGCGCGTGGGCGGTCCCTACACGGTGAGAGTATCCTACGTGGGCATGCAGCCCGTTGTGTTCAGCGACATAATCCTTCAGCTTGGTGAAATCGAGGAGCTGAATGTATATCTGACGCCGGGTTCAACAGAGCTCGGCGAAATTGTTGTTAAGGGCCGTGCCAGCAAGTTCTCGGCAGAGAAGACCGGCGCCACTACCAACATTTCGCAGGCTCAGATCCTGAGCACCCCCACCGTGAACCGCAGCATCAGCGACATCGCCCGTATGTCGCCCTATGCCAACGGCATGAGCTTTGCCGGCGGCGACGGACGCTCGACCAACTTCACCATCGACGGTGCGAACTTCAACAACAACTTCGGCCTCTCCGAGATTCTCCCCGGCGGCGGCAACCCCATCTCCACCGACGCTATCGAGGAGATGCAGGTGGTGGTGGCACCCTTCGACGTGCGCCAGACCAACTTCATCGGCGGCGGCGTGAATGCCATCACCAAGAGCGGCACCAACGACTTCAAGGGCACCGCCTACGTGTACTACACCAACCAGGACCTGCGCGGCAACCGCATCAACGGCCAGGACCTGGGTGGCCGTGCCGATGAGAGCAAGACCATCTACGGCTTCACTCTGGGCGGCCCCATCGTGAAGAACAAGCTCTTCTTCTTTGCCAACTACGAGCACGAGAAGCGCCCCTTCGAGGTGATCAAGTACCGCGCCCGCGAATCCGAGAGCCAGGCGGTGGACGGCATGACATCGCGCACGCTCATCAGCGACATGCAGCGCGTGGCCGAGCACCTCATGAATAAGTACGGCTACAACGCCGGAAGCTACAGCAACTTCCCCGGCGACGCCGCCAACAACAAATTCCTGGTGCGACTCGACTGGAATATCAACGACTTCCACAAACTGAGCCTGCGCTTCAACCACACCAAGAACTCCACCTGGAACGAGCCCAACGGCAACTCGGTGGACGTGCAGCCCCGCCTCAACGGCATGAACCGCGTGGGTCCCATGTCGATGGCCTTCGCCAACTCCATGTACTCCCTCGACAACAAGGTGACCTCCTGGGCCGTTGACTTCAACAGCCGCTTCACCGACAACCTGAGCAATCAGCTGCTCTTCACCTACACCGATATCGAGGATATGCGCGGAACGAACTCCAGCGAATTCCCCTTCATCGACATCCTCAACGGCTACGACGCCACCACGGGCGCCCAGATTTTCGAGCCCTACATGACCGCCGGCTACGAGCTCTTCACCTACAACAACGGCGTGAAGAATAAAATCTACAACGTGACCGACAACGTGACCTGGAACATAGGCGAGCACCGCGTGATGGGCGGCATCAGCTTCGAGCACCAGTTTGCCAACAACGCCTACATGCGTAACGGCACGGGCTACTACCGCTATGCCTCCGTCGACGACTTCATCAACGGCGCCGCTCCCATCGGCTTCGCCCTCACCTACGGCTGGAACGGCGTGAAGGACCCCAACGCACAGGTGACCTTCAACCAGCTGGGTATCTACCTGCAGGACGAGTGGAACATAAGCAAGAAGTTTAAGCTAACCTACGGCGTGCGCCTCGACGAACTGATGTTCGACAACAAGGATCTCGCCCGCAACAAGGCTATCTACGACCTCGACTTCGGCGGCACGCACATCGACACCGGCAAGTGGCCCGCCAACCGCATGCAGGTTTCGCCCCGCGTGGGCTTCAACTGGGACGTGCTCGGCAACAAGAGCCTGCGCGTGCGCGGCGGCACAGGTATCTTCACCGGACGTCTGCCCCTCGTGTTCTTCACCAACATGCCCACCAACGCCGGCATGGTGCAGAACTCCGTGAGCTGGAGCGCCTACGACTCCAAGAGAGACTGGGATCCCAATGCGGCTGCATTGCTTGAGCAGCACTTCGGCAGCGGCAAGGGAATGATCACCAGCGTGGACGAGATGGTGTCGAAGCTCGGCTTCCCCACCCAGCTCGCCGACGAGAACCACGTGGCCGGCAGCAAGATCAGCGGCGTGGTGGACGACTTCAAGATGCCCCAGGTGTGGAAGAGCAGCATCGCTCTGGACTGGCAGGTGCCCGTGCGCTTCCCCTTCACCCTCACCGGTGAGTTCATGTACACCAAGAACATCAATGCCGTAACCATCGACAACATCAACATCATCGATCCCGCCAAGTGGAACGACGGCAAGGGCCCCGAGCACTTCGCCGGCCCCGACAACCGCATGATCTATCCGGCCAACTTCACCTACGTGAAAGGCAAGAACGCAGTGATGCTCGACAATACCAACAAGGGTCACGGCTACACCGTGAACTTCACCGCCAATCTCCAGCCCGTGGACATGCTTAACCTCATGGTGGCCTATACCCACACCGAGAGCAAGGAAATCAGCGGCATGCCCGGCAACGACCCCGTGAGCACCTGGCAGGGCCTCATCACCATCGACGGTCCCAACTTCGGCACCGTACAGCGCTCGCGCTACGTGATCCCCGACCGCGTGATCGCAAGCGCCACCTGGACCATCCCCTTCACCTTCAAGGGTCTCGCCCGCAACACCAACCTGAGCCTCTTCTACACCGGCGCCAGCGCCAGCGGCAATAGCTTCTGCTACACCAACGACATGAACGGCGACGGTATCAACAACGACCTCATCTACATCCCTGCCGTGGGTGAGAATCTCAACTTCGTCAACGCCGACGACGCCCTGGCCTTCGAGGCCTTCATGGCGCAGGACAAGTACCTGAGCAGCCACCGCGGCCAGTATGCCGAGGCCTACGCCGCACGCGCTCCCTGGGTGCACCAGTTCGACCTCCGCATCATGGAAGAATTCGAGTTCCGCGTGGGCAAGACCAAGAACGCAATCCAGCTCAGCTTCGATATCATGAACATCGGCAACCTGCTCAACAGCAGCTGGGGCGTGCAGAAGGTGCCCACCCAGGCCAGCAACGGCTGCCGCGTGCTCAAGTACGAGGGCAAGAATGCCCAGGGCGAGCCCACCTTCTCGATGCAGAAAAACGCCAATGGCGAGTACTATAGCCAGACCTACGACTACAGCTTCAACAACAGCCAGTGCTGGCAGATGCAGGTGGGCGTGAAATATCTCTTCAAGTAATTGACAGCCACTTCATAACTATCGGCCGCGCCAGCTCTGGCGCGGCCGATTTGCTTGCGACGGGCGGCGCATTGTTGAAAACTTGCCGGCTGAAAATTTGCAGGAACGAACCGCAAGTGCTATCTTTGCGTTATAATTCAAAGCAGGCACGAGAGCGTGCCGGAACGACACAACCACATCAAAGTTGATTGGGAAACTCTTCAAATCAATCGAAATGCCGAGACAAGCTTTGCCGCCCGATGGCGGGCCTCGACCGCAACCCCTCGCGGGTGGCGGGTGCCTCTGAGCCGGAGGATTACAAAGGGTGGCGAGCACTCAAATCCTGTCTATTCGGAGTTTCATCGCATCCTTTGGTGTGGCCTCTACAGCAGGGCGCGCGGAACTGATATCCGCTGCGCCCGCTGTTTTTTTGTCTGAGGATTTGCAAATTACGCGCCTAAACCGTATCTTTGTAGGAAAATAAGATTATATCATAAAAACACATTCCATTTTTTCGATAATGATGAAGAAGTTCATTTCGCTGTTTGTGGTCCTCGTGGCCCTGTGCGGCGTGGCCGCTTCGGCTCAGATTGTCACCACCGAGCCGGCCGTTCTGCAAGAAAACTCGCAGGGCGTGGTGCTCTACTATCATGCCGATTCTCCCCTGGGCAACAATGGCCTTAAAAACTATACCGGCGACGACGTGTATGCCCATATAGGCGTCACCACCGCCGCCGGCGACTGGCAGCACGTGGTGGCCGACTGGTCTGTGAACAATCCCCAGTGCAAGCTCTCACGCGTGGATGCCAATACGTATGCCCTG
Organism: Bacteroides sp.; assembly: GCA_014801485.1. Lineage (GTDB taxonomy): Bacteria > Bacteroidota > Bacteroidia > Bacteroidales > Muribaculaceae > CAG-873. The sequence continues at coordinate 3,641 of JAAVEC010000027.1, read as the reverse complement.
AACATCGGTGATATCCGGTCGTTCTTCGGCGTGGGTGCGTCGGAGAAGGTGACTCGCCTGTGCATGGTGTTCCGCAACGGTAGCGGTGCCAAGCAGGGCAAGACTGCATCCGATGGCGATATCTTCGTGGACGTGCATCCTGCCGGCCTTGCACTTAATCTGGGTTGCTCGGTGGCCGGCGTGGTCACATCAGCCACTACCGTGACCCTTACCGCAGGAGCCTCGACCGAGGCCGATATCACCATCTCCGTGAACGGTACCCCCATTGCCACCAAGGCCGCCACGCTCTCCCTGTCCGCCACCTACAAGATCGAGCAGCAGGGCACCTATGAGTTCAAGGCCGTGGCCACCGCAGGCGACGCCACCGCCGAGCAGAGCTGCACGGCGTCGTATGTGGGCGCCTCCGTGGCCCGCGACTATCCCGGCGGCGTGCCCGTGCAGGGCGCCGTGGATAATGCCGACGGCACCGTGACGTTCTGCCTCGCTGCGCCCGGCAAGAGCGGTGTGGTGCTCGTGCCTTCGTGGGACGAGTATAAGATCCTGACCGAAAACACCATGTATTATCAGGATTACAACAATCGCCGCTATTTCTGGATCACTTCTCCCAAGCTCGAATCCGATAAGGACTATATCTACTACTACCTCGTGGACGGCACCTACTCCGTGGGCGACCCCTATGCGCGTCTCGTGCTCGACCCCTACAATGACAAGTATCTGGCTTCGAGTGGCCTGGGCTATGAAGGAATGCCCGAGTATCCGGCCGAGGTGCAGGGCGATGTGATGCTGGCCGTGTGGCGCCGCGATATGAACAAGTATTCGTGGAGCGACTTCACCATTCCGCAGCACGACCGCCTTTACGTCTACGAAATGCTTTTCCGCGACTTCACAGGCACCGAGGGCCAGAACAAAGGCAACGGCACCATCGCTGCCGCCATTGACAAGATTCCATATATCAAAAGCCTGGGAGTGAATGCCGTGGAGCTTATGCCCATCATGGAATTCAACGGAAACAACTCATGGGGCTACAACACCAATTTCTACATGGCTCCCGACAAGGCCTACGGCTCGCCCGAGGAGTATAAGGACTTCATCGACGAATGCCACCGCAACGGCATAGCCGTGATTCTGGACGTGGTGTTCAACCAGACCGATGGCCTCACGCCCTGGTATCAGATGTATCCCGCAGGCTCCAATCCCTTCTACAACCGCAATGCACCGCACGATTACAGTGTGCTCAACGATCTGCACTGCGATTACGACCTCGTGGAGCAGCACTATCTCGACGTGGTGCAGTATTGGCTACGCGAATACAACGTGGACGGTTTCCGCTTCGACCTGGTGAAGGGCCTGGGCGACAACGACAGTTATGCTTCCGGCACCGAGGCCTACAATCAGAGCCGTGTCGACCGCATGAAGCGCATCCATGAGGCCATGAAGGCCGTGAAGCCTGATGCCATTCACATCAACGAGCTTCTGGCAGCCTCGCGCGAGGAGAATGCCAATGCCGAGGATGGCCAGATAGGCTGGCACAATCTCAACCACAATTCTTGCCAGTTTGCCATGTACTACGACGAGAACGGACGCGGTATCTCGGAGTTCTACACCGCCAATACCGACCGCACGCTCTGGCATTCCATAGCCTATGCCGAGAGCCACGATGAGGAGCGTGTGGCCTATAAGCTTCGCACCTATGGCGAGTCGTCGGTGAAGACCGGAGCCGTGCGCGCGCGTCGCCTGGCTTCGCTGGGCGCGTGGATGGTGCTCAATCCCGGCCCCAAGATGATCTGGCAGTTCCAGGAGCTGGGCAACGACGAGACCACCAAGAACGACGACGGGAGCAACAACACCTCGCCCAAGCGTGTGAACTGGAGCGCCATGGACAACATCCTCAACAAGGGCATTCTCGATGCCTACCGCGCCGTGGGTGCGCTGCGCGCTGCCAATGAAGATATGTTTGGCGCCGACGCCACCTTCAAGAGCAGCTGGTCGGGCAGCCTCGACACGCCCCGCTCGCTGTGTGTGCAGAAAGACGGCCGCACCATCGTGGCCTTCTTCAATCCGTCGTCAAGCCGGGCTCAGGATGTGACCATTTCCGGCACGGGCCTTGAATCGTCGGGTGCCGAGCTGGTGTATGCCTGCGACGGCTTCAGCAATCCGCAGCTCACCGGCACCGGTGGCACCCTCAAGCTCAACGTTCCGGCCAATAGCTTTGCCGTCTACTGCACCGCCGGCCTCTCCGGAATCGATGATGCCGTGGTGGATGGCGCCGGGAGCGCGTTCGGTTCCGTGAGTGTATGCGGTGGCACGGGCGAGATATGCGTCAGCGGTGCCACGGGCACGCCCGAGGTGTTCGACCTTGGAGGCCGCCGTGTGGGCCTCACCGGCCTTGCATCCGGCGTGTATGTGGTGCGCGTGGACGGCCGTAGTTTTAAGGTAGCCGTGCGTTGATCCGATGAAAAATATCGCAGTTGTAATATTCCTGCTATCCCTTATAGCCACCTCCTGCTCTCGCTCCCGCGTGGAGCCGCAGGAGGTGGCTCCCGTTTGGGAATGGATAGGCGGATACGTGCCCGGTGATTCGGTGCCCGTCGATATCGCGCCCGAGCTTGCGGCATTCATGAAAGTGGCCGCCGGCGACATCTCCGCCGCCGCGATTGAGCGCTGGGCCGAATCTCCCGCCGTGCGCGTATTCTCGCCCGATGTCGATAGTATATTTCCGTCCGTCGAGCCTCTGGAGATCGCGCTTGGCGGCATAGTGGAACGGGCCGCTCACGAACACATATCTCTGCCGGCCACGCGATTTGCGGCCGTGGTGTGGGGACGCCCTGAGAGTATCGTGTTTTGCGACAGCGTGATGCTCATAGCCCTCAATCATTATCTCGGAGCCGATTATCCCGGCTATTCCCACGTGGAATCATATCGGCGCAAGCTCAAGACGCCTGCCAGGCTGCCGGCAGATATCACGGAAGCCCTGGTGGCCACGTCTTGTCCCTACGTTTCCGACGACGTTGCATCTGTGCTTTCCCGTCTGCTCTACGAGGGCGCGCTCATAGAGGCCATCACGCGCCTGGCTCGAATTTCTCCGGCCGAAGCAATGGGCTACACGGCCGATGAATATGCCTATCTTGAGCAGCATGAAACCCAATTGTGGCAAACGCTCGTGGCTCGCGAACTCCTCTACAGCACTCTCCCTGCCGATGCCCACCGCCTGGTGGCACCTGCTCCGGCCACGTCGCTGCTGGATCCGCGTTCGCCCGGTCGTGCGGGCCGTTTTCTGGGCCATAGGATAGTTCAGTCATATCTCGGCCATAATCCCGACACCGCGCTGCAGCAGCTGCTCTCACCGGTTTTCTATCGCTCCGACGACGCATTGCGCCAGAGCCGCTACACCGGCCGCCCGTGACTCCGGCGCGGCCTGCCGCCAAAGGATGGGTAGATCAGGTTCAGGTCAAAAATCACGGCGCATGAGTTATAGCAGGGCGCTTTGAATGTTTTTTATAGGTATGCCTTTTGTGGGATTTTGGGATCAATGTAAAAAGTAGGTTGTTAAAATATGGGTAATATCGGTAACTTTGCAGCATGAAACAAATGCAGGTACTGAAAACGATATTTCCGGAAGTTATCACGGAGAACTTTGAGTT
>JAAVEC010000026.1 GCA_014801485.1 Bacteroides sp. | reverse complement strand
TTATATACGTTAGTATATATTTATATATATTTATATTACATATACATATACGTTTACAGCTATACTTGCTATGTTTGCTATCACTTGCTATCAAAAATAGCAAATGCTATAATTACTATTCGCGTTGAATTATAGATTATTAGCCGTACAATTAAGAGTAATATTATATAAAATTGAGGTCTCCAGTATTTTACAATTGTAAGCCTAATATTATAATATTGTAGTAAGATTGTAAACCGTTTTATAGCACCGATAGCAAATGCTATTTTTGCTAACATTTGCTATTTAATTCCCCCGATTTCGGGGGAATTAGAATTGTAATTAAAAGATTTTAGGGATATTATCGACAGCCTCCTGCTTCTTGGAGTCCACAATCTTAGCATAAATCTGAGTGGTTTTGAGTTCTCGGTGTCCGAGTAGTTTGCTCACCGTGTAGATGTCGGTGCCGAGAGTGAGCATAAGAACGGCAAAGGTGTGTCGCCCACAGTGGAACGATATATGCTTATCAATCCCGGCTCTGAGAGCCCATATACGGAGATTATCATTCGTGTCGGAGGGATAGAGGATATTACCGAAAACATTGTCCGTAGGCTTATGATTTCCCCGCTCACCCATGAGTTCCGCAGCTTGTGGGGTAATGTCGAGATATTCTTGCCCTCCGGTTTTCTTCTGCCGGAAAATTAGCCGGGTTCGTCCGTTGAGCTCCGTTACCTCTCCCCATGTTAATTTCTCGATGTCTGAACGCCGTAGCCCGGTCAGGCACGAGAATAGGAAAGCTCGTTTGATATTGGGGTAATCACATTCTGCTGCCGCCATTGCCCGGACTTCTTCGAGGGTCAGATATTGGCGTGTCGCTTCCTCTGATGAGAAGCCCAAAATCCCCCTCATAGGGTTCTTGCGTATTATGCCGTCCTCGTAAGCTTGCCGGAGGGTTGCGCGGAGTTTATTGAAGTAGGATTGCCGGGAGTTTTGAGATAGGGGGCGTTTCTCTTTCCGCTCCCGCCGGTCGCAGCCGAAAGCCTCTGCTTCGTTTTCGAGGTAGCTTTTGAAACCCTCAATCCATTTCGGGGTAATGTCGGCAAATGTTAGAGTTTCGCGTGGATCGTACTTTTTGAGGTGGTGGAGGCATGAAGCCCAGTTTGAGAAATTGCCCTTTGACTCTTTTTTCTTGCGCTTCTCCGTGAGTGCCCGGTAATAGTCATAAAACAACGTCTGCTCCTTATAGTCCGACTTGAAACCCCATGTGCCATTCTGAATATCGACAATACGCTGCGCCTTGATTGAGTTTGCCAGTGCGAGAGTATCTTTGTTGCGCTGCTTGTCTGCTTTCGTCTTTTCGGGTATGAGGTAGAGTTTGAGAAATTCATACTCCCGATGCCCGTTTACGTAGATAGCGAGGTACAACGAAATATTACCGTCCTTTAATGCTTTTCTCCGGATTTTTACCGGCTCTTTGATATTTCCTGCCATAGTTGCGTTCTTTAGATTTTTGGTACTTTTGGCACTCAAAAATTGCGAGTATCAAAATAGTGCCACAAATATAGCATATTCTCGCCATACGCACAGCATATATTCAAACAAAAATCGTGTGTTCTCTCAAAAGCGATAATCTCTCACTATTAAATATGTGAGTTGCCGTGCATTTGTTGTTGGTATGTCATACGAGTGCGCGAGGTGAAAATCACACCAAATTTAACCTACTTTCCGATGCAAAACCGAGAGAAGATGGTGGCGAGGATTTCGGGGGTGGAGATGGCGCCGGTGATGGAGGCGAGGGCGTCGATGCAGGCGCGTAGGTCCTGGGCCACGAGGTCGCCGGGGATACCGGCGTTAAGGGCATCCACGGTGCGCGCTGCGGCGGCAGACGCATCGCGCAAGGCCTGGTGGTGGCGCGCGTTGGCCACGAGAGTATCGCCGGTATGGGCGGTGAGGGAGCGGCAGGCGTTGGCCAGAGCATCGCGCAGGCTGTCGATACCAGCGCCTGTGGCGGCACTGGTGGGAATCACAATTGCGCGAGATGCTTCGGGAGGCAACTGCACGCAGGCTGAGCCGGTGAGGTCGCATTTATTGGCGGCTACTATCAGCGTGGTGTCGGGGGCTTCGTTGATGGTGCTCACAACGTCTTGCCAGGGCACATCCGCATCGGGTGCTGTGGTGTCGACCACCAGGAGGATTATGGCGGCACGGCCCAGTGCGCGCCTTGAGCGTTCGATACCCATAGCTTCGATGGCATCGGCGGTGTCGCGGAATCCGGCGGTGTCGCTGAGGCGCAGCGTGTAGTCGCCCACGGTGATGGTATCTTCCACAACGTCGCGCGTGGTGCCGTGGATATCGCTCACGATGGCGCGGTCGTCGCCGGCCAGAGCGTTGAGTATCGATGATTTACCGGCGTTGGTAGCCCCCACGATGGCTACGGGTACGCCCGTGCGTATGGCCTGCCCGGCTGCGAATCCGTCGGCCAGCCTGGCGGTGCTGTCGCGCACCTCGGCTGCCAAGGCAGTAAGTCGCTCTCGTGATGCAAATTCTACATCTTCCTCACTGAAGTCGAGTTCAAGCTCAAGCAGGGCGGCCAGTTCAACCAACTGCCGACGCATGTCCTCGATGCGCTTCGAGAAGTCGCCGCGCATGCCGCTCAGGGCCATGCGGTGGGCTGCGCGTGAGGTGGATGCGATAAGGTCGGCTACGGCTTCCGTCTGCGCAAGGTCCATTTTTCCGGCCGCAAATGCCCGGCGCGAGAATTCGCCCGGCTCGGCCAGGCGCGCCCCGGCACCTATCAGCGCCATGATGAGTTCTCGCTGCACCCATGCCGAACCATGCACGCCCAGCTCCACAACGTCGTCGCCGGTGAAGGATGCCGGCGCACGAAACACGGTGGCCACGGCCGAGTCCAGGGCTTCTCCGCGAGTGTCGAGCACAGTTCCGAGCGCACACGTGTGCGACGGCATTTCGTGCAGTCTTCGCCGCGAGTGCCACAGCCTGTCCGCTATTTCAATAGCCCGCGGACCGCTTACGCGCGCCACGGCGATGCCCCCCACGCCCGGAGCGGTGGAGATGGCACAGATGGTATCGGTGTTCATTTCAAGGTTTGCCATAGGGGGTAAGATGCGTGGCTTTCCACCTCATTTTCAATATCATCGGGCAGCGCGCCGAAGAAGTCAAGCCCGGTGATGGCCTCAACCTCGTCTATAGTCATGGCGCAGGCTTGCACGCCGCCTTCCACGCGCGCGTTGGGCATAACGAAGCCTATCCCGCGTGGTGGGTCCACATAGGGGGCCAGCACCACCTTGAAGAAGCGCTCCGGCACCGGCACGCGGCTCGGGCCTATGTGGCGAGGCATCCTGTCGGTGAGCACCGGGCCGGCTATAATCACCAGCGCGCTGTCGCGCAGGGCCCACGCGCGGCAATTTCCCTCCAGCGTGCTCCACGCGCCACTGTTCATCACCGATTGCTGCGGGCACACATTGCTCAGATTGTGCGAGGCCCGCATCGCCTCGGCGCTCCACTTCATATCTGCAGCCGGGGCCATGTGGCCGCGCGAGAAGCCCGATTTCTTATAATCGGCCAGCGTGGCACAGCCCTCAACGCTCTTGTCCTCAAAAAACTTCGACAGGCGTTGCTCCGGACCATCCACCTCATCGGCCGTGAGTTCCCACACCACATAGTTGGGCATGTGGCAATACTTATTGAAATTCACCGTAAACCCCGGATAACGCACAATCTGCACCGGCACCTCCTTGCCCGTCTTCACATCTTCGAGCGAGCCCTCCAGCGGCAGGCGCCACGGCTCGTTCACCACCACTTCCGGCACGCGTCCGGTCCAGGTCGTGAGCCACGTATAGAGCCCCCACAGCGCCGCCACGGCCAGTAGAATCACCACGATTTCCAGCAGCGTGCGCCGCCGCGCGGCCTTGCGCCTGCGCGCTTCCGTGCGTGCCTGATACGAAGAATTATAGAGAGGATCCGGCGAAGCCATAATATCTACGTTGAAAAAATCCCGACGGCGTCATGTCGGGCGCAATCGGGATTAATTATACTTAAAGAAGTAGTCTTACCAGGATTCGAACCTAGACAGACAGAACCAAAAACTGTAGTGCTACCATTACACCATAAGACTATCCTGTGTGCCCAGCAGCCGTGTGGCCACTAAAGCACTGCAAAGTTAGTGCCTTTTTTTTACCCATGCAAGCCTTCGCGCCGAATTTTTTGATGTTAATTGCAGGATTGGGCATCAAGAACGTAAGGGCGTATGGCTATGACTACGACTACCGCCTACTCAATGCGGCCGATTATGGAGCGAGGACCACACGCAAGCGCTATTTCGGCATGTTTGCCAAAAAGGGACTGCCAATAGTGTTTCCTGCACCCACTCACAGCAGAAGGCCAAGCGGTGAATTAAAGAAGTGGCTGCCCGTTCGTCCGTTGCTTCATCTGGAGCTGTGGGGCGAATCGATATTCACAAGAAAGAAGCCGCTGTCGGAAAAGACCCTCATGCGTATTTACGCAGGCCTTATCCGCTTTGTGGCCGGCGGCAAGGATGCGTTCCTCATCAAGTACAACAGCATGAGCCAACGCGGGAAGTACGTGGCACCGTCTATCGACGAGCCATGCCCCACTGTGACAGTCCAGAATCGACTCGGCGTGGCGCAGGTCGCTTTCCTCTCCAAGCAATTCAGCGGGTCTCCCGAAGGTAAGAACATATCCCTCGACGGGCCGGCAGGCACAATAACGTGTAGAGATCACCATGCACTCGTGAGTGCTCAGTTCCTGGCGTCATACTACGGTAATGGTGGCTGCCATGATATAAACGCGCCGGCGCCCACTATCCCCACAAAAGATAAGTTTGCTCTGGTCAATCCTCAGTTCCTCGACATGAGCTATGGCAACGGCGTGCCGGTACCGCTTGATGAGCCTGCGGGTAGCGTGACGACAAATCCCAAGCACTGCCTGGTGACGGCGGATCGTCGGCTGTTTTATCTGATGAATCCGCAGTTTCAATCATCGGGCCGCTCAATAGACGAACCCTGCTTCACACTTATTGCCTCGATGGACAAGCGGCCCCCATACCTTGTATGTGTAGAGGGTGGGGTGGCTATCGAGATATACGACACCGATAGCCCGATGACTGTGAAGATAAAGAAATTCATGGCCATGTATGGCATTTCCGACATTTATCTGCGTATGCTTAAGGTCGTGGAGTTAAAACGCATCCAAGGCTTTCCGGACGACTATGTGCTGCTGGGAAATCAGGGCGAGCAGAAGAAATTCATCGGCAATTCCGTGCACACCAGCATACCCAAAGCATGGTGCCCAGTACTATGTCAGGCCATCAATGAGCGTAATCGCCAAACCGTTGCCGTATGATAGAGATAAACGGGTATAGGTTCTACGATGAGCCGAGAAGATTTGGAAGTTGCCCCTGTCTGAACACTGGGGCAACCCACAACTCTCCCGGTGCCAAGAGAGGGCACTGTGTCTTGTGGAACGAGTGGCATTTGAGGACACGCAATATCCCGGCAATTTGCCACAAATTGTTCAAAATAGCGTTGACGTATCCCAATGGGAGTAAGTTGGCGTTGCAAAACAATAAAAAGCAAAAAGGCAAGACCGAACAGTAAGGGCATTGTGGCGCTCCATGATGATAAGGAAAGCATATCACGGATTTTTCTGCATGAAGCTCGTGACATACCTCAACGAAGATGCTGAAAATGGGTACCGAGTTTTATGAAGTCCTATGGCACAAGCGATTCGAGCAAGCAGAAGCCTGAGAATGAGCCTATCGTGATAAATGCCCCATATATGCCAAATCAAAACCGCCATTTTAAGGCGTAGTTCATAAATCATCACATCACATCATCATAATATGAACGACTCTAAAACTATTATCGTAGAGGATTGTCTTTATCCGAGCGATAACTTATTTGACATTCCTTGTTTGCGTCAAGATATGCAAGCGGGATACTTAATTCTTCCATTTTCTCCGTATCGGATAGGAAGAAAAAAGAGAGAAAGTGCAACGGTCCATTTTTATGTGGACGATTATCGTTTTTCAGCGCTGTGGAAAAATCCTGCAAAATTTCTTGACACAAATCCCATAGCCGCAGTCGAGCCTAACTACTCCCTGTTTGATACTACTCCTATAGCCTTTGGCTTACAGCTTATATATCAAAAGCGGTGGATAGCCAGATTTTGGCAAGAGCATGGTGTTAAAATCTACGCTGATCTGAACGTTGGCAGTAAGTTTTTTAATTACAATCGTATGGGGATACCCGACGGATACAATGCCTTTGCGACCCGAGGCGCAAATGGAACGATTGACCTGCTCATTCAACGACACATGATTGCCCGTGAGATTTCTGGACTCGACTCACCCAATCTCATCGTATATGGTGGAGGTATGGAAGTTAAGGAGTATTGTTGCAAACATACTCTGCTTTATGTTCATGATTATATGACGGCAAAACATGAGCGGTAACGGCTACAAGGTTGGTGGAGGAACTCGCAACTACTCAAAGGCTCCGTCAACCAAATCAGCGAGGCAAGCAGAGTTTAATAGACAAATGGCCACTGGAGAATATGACCCTGACCGATCTCACTTCGATAAAAGTGGGGGATATGTCCTTACTCATAATCATCACAATCTGCCGAATGGGAACGACAAAGAACAATTTGCTGCCGATGCTCTTGCGGCCAAAGGATACAAAGTAACACTATCAGATGAACGGAGTATAGTAAGAGGTGGTAAAACTCCAGATGGTGAATTGTATAACCAAGTTATGGATATTAAAACGATTCACGAGACCGGACCTAACACTATTAAATCACGGCTTGAAAAGGCTACAAAACACGGTGCGACTACGGCTGTATTGGTACAAGGAACCAGTGCGATGTCAAAAGAATATGTAAATGCGCAAATCAAACACTTTCAGGAGAACTCTCCAGCTCGCGCCCGCGCCAAATTGCAATATGTTATAGTCGTCGGCATGAGCGGTTCAGTTCATCGTCATAAGCTAAAATAAAAAAGCGATAGCAGGAATCTACCCTCTATCGCTGTGTGACCTGCCTTTTGGCCGAAAACCAATAAGCGTAGTTGCTCCACTGGTGAAAGCCACCTACAAAGATACAACAATTATTTCACATAATCAGCAATGAGACTTTACATTTCCATTCCAATCACCGGCCGGCCGCTCCATGAAGCCAAATATCAGGCCGAGGTAATCAGGAACAAGCTACGGATGCACGGCCACGAGTGTATTACACCATTCGATATCTGCCCCGAATCCGGCAAGTCATACGCTTACTATATGGGCCGAGACATTGAAGCCCTGCTTGCAGATGACATCGAGGGTGTGGTGTTCGGCGCCGACTTCCACGATTCCAAAGGCTGTATGCTTGAGCACGCCGCAGCGCAGATCTACGGCAAGCGTATAATCTATCAATCTACATTCTACATGCTCGATTTCGACACATTAACCATAAAAAATAAGTTGGATTAGGCAGTGCAAATATAAGAAAAAGTAAGCAAATCACAATAAAATCGCGCTTGGATTTAATCAGCAATACGGCGGCATGAGTCCGCTGATGCACAGGATTTAAAAAGAGGCAAAAGCTTTTGAAGCCTCTGCCTCTGTGCCGGATATAAGTGTGTTATAATCCTTTCACCTTATCCACCAGCACTTCCTTGGGAGCTTGGTGGCAGTTGAGGCAGATATTGTAGAACAGGCGCTTGAGGATTGGTGATTTCAGGGGGCGCGGCGACACCGAGAGATCATTATGGCCGGCGCAGTCGGGCCCGAAGACGCGGGCATAGTCGTAGCCGCACACTTCGCAGCCACGGCCCCGCTTTTCAATGAGCTTTTCCTTAACACTCTCCGGAATCAACGACGAATTGTTCCATATCCATGCCTCTTCGTTGCTGAACATCTTGGGGTTGCAGTCGAGATAACTGAACCATATTTCGTCCAGTTTCTGTGCCATAGCTTCATCCAGCTTGCGGCCGGAGTGGCCGCCGTGCCAGTTGAAATCAGGCAGTTTGGCCGTGAGTAATTCCGGCGTGAGCAGCGCGGCTTCGCTCCAGGGATTAATGCATGTGTCCGTTTCGATATTCGCATAGTAGATGGGGTGGCGTCTTTTGGGCGACCAGTCTTCATCCTCGTAGCATTCGCTTTCTATAGTGCCCCGCATCACGATGCCGGTTTTCCCCTCGCCACATTTCACCATATAGAAGGTGTCGCCCGCTTTCACTTCCTCATGCTCGTGGAAGCTCCAGTTGCCCACGTCCTCCCGCTCGTCGAAATCGCAGATGAAGCGGTCGCGTGTGTAGCTTGAGATTCCGGGATTCCAGAAAAGAATATATGTTGCCATAGCGATAATGATTTGTATTTGAGTACAAAATTAGCGAAGCAATGGGCAAATATCATGCACCGGCGTGTTAATAAACAATAAACATGAGCCCGTTGGCCGGGCTCATGTTCTCTTATGTCTCCGGGTATGTTTCTGTGTTAAGCTTTGGAATAGAGCGAAAACTCACAACCAAATTCATCCACCATGCGGTTGTCGAGCTCGTCGGCTTTTTCGGCCAGGCCCACGATGTTGTCGAGGATGCGCTCGGCCGAGTCGGGGGTGATNTCGGCCAGATGGATGCGGTAGCATAGGTAGATCTGGCGTCCGTCGAGCCCCATCTTGTAGGGCGAGAAATCAGTGTCGAGCATGAAATCGAGCACGGGCTCCACGTTNTTCTTGGGCAGAAGGTTGATNGGCGACACTGCAAAGAGATAGTTGCGGTCGTACACGAACAGGCGNATCTCCGANCTGCCGCGGTGAAACACCCAGGAGTCGTGACCGCTGCGGGCNAGCACGGGATTGATGCCCATGCGTGCTATCGCGCTCTCCACGAAGCGGCCAAGTGCCGACATCTCGTGGGTGGCCAGCACGTTCTCGTCGATCTGTGCGCCGCACGAGGGGCAGTACTCCTCGTCGCNNCTNATGAGCTCGTCGCAGCTTGCACACTGCACGTGGAATTCGCTGCGGTCAAGGTCTTCAATCGCGTCGAGCAGCTGGCGCAGGGCCTCCACGCGCACGCCGAAGCCCATGTTGTCGGCCGATGACGATGCGAATTTGCTCACCGTAACGCCTATTACCTCGCCGTTNTCATTGATGATGGGGCCGCCGGAGTTGCCGGGGTTCACAGGCGCATCCACCTGGATGTAGTATTTGCCGTCCATGAGCTGCCGGGGCGACGACAANGAGCCCTCGGTGATAGTGAACGGCATCCCGAAAGGATAACCTGCCACGCGCACCTTGGAGCCGATAGCAGGGTCTTCATCNCCCGAGATAGGAAAGTGGGGCAGGTGGCTGAAGTCTTCGTCCACGGCCAGAAGTGCCAGGTCGAGCTCGGGGTTAACCACCACCACACGTGCTTCGTAGGGGTTGCGGTCGTTGTCGNGAACNGCCACCGTGCGGTAGCCGGCCACAACGTGGTAATTGGTTACGAACACGTCGTACGGCTTGAGATAAAAACAGCTGCCCGAGCCGTCGGCGTGGGTCACCTTGTATATGAGTTTGTTGATATCGTGATTCATAACGGGTAGTATTATCAGGGTTGAATCAGGAGCCCATGGCACTGATCATTATCATCTGCAGCTCGGTGGCCAGGCGCATGTATTCGGCCACGTTGCCGGCCTTGAGGGCCTCTTCCATCTTTCGCTGCATCTCAACGATTTTCTCGCCGCTCATGGCCTCGNCCATTTTCTGATGGGCGGCCACCACATTTGCATAAGCTTCGTTCGTGGCTTCTTCGTCNTCGGNATCATCTTCTTCATCATCGTCGACATCATCTTCTTCATCATCGTCGGTTGCGTCGTCATCGCCGTCCTCCGGCTCGATGTCGCCGTCCATAATCTTGTCCAGCGCTTTTGCCAGAATCTCGGCGGCATCCTTGAGAGGNAGCCCGGCGCTCTGCCNCAGGGCNGTGATAATGAGATACTCCAGCATCAGGGGCACGTTTTCGTTGNCCAGCANCTGATAGAAGGAATAGTAGATGCGNGCCACNACCTGGTCGTAGTCNCGGCGTTCCAGTGCCTCCGATACNCCCTCGTGCAGCGATTCAAAGTCTTCCTGCANGCCGGGCAGCGTGGCGTGCGACTTCATCGACACCATCATTTCCACCGCATAGAGATCCTTTGCAAGCTCTTGCTTGGGCATAGCCAGCAGTTTCTCCAGGAACGACCGTCCGCGCATCACGAGCTCTTCCAGAGGCCGCTCGTCGTTCATGGCTTCCACGGCTTTTTCTATATCGTTCACGAGCTGTCCCTGCGGATTGGCGAAGAAACTGAACTGATAGAGCGCGCCACAAAGCACCGTCCACGCATANANGTAGCGGCGCTGNGAGCAGTACTCGGCAGCGGCATCGAGCGCCAGGCGTCCTATTGTGTGAAGCCCGTCGTATACGGCGTCCACCTGCTCGGGTGTGTAGGGCTCCACCTTGGGCTCATAGCAGCGNGTGGCGTTGAAGCGGGTGCACAGTTCGTCGTCGTATTTGTCGCCGATAGCACACATATTGAACAGTACGGCGTGTATCTTGTGGGGGTGCGTGTCGGTGGCCGGGCACGAGTATTCCATCTTCAGANAGTCGCCGTTNTTCACGAAGCGCGCCAGCATCAGATTCTCGATGTTCATCTCGGCAATCTTGCGCAGCATAGCCACGCGGCCCTTCTCGGGCAGGCGCAGGAAGTCGGCCGANATGTGCAGCTGCTCGGGCGTNAGGTCGATTTTCACCACTATGGAGCCGTGAGGAATCGTGTAGGACGTTCCGTCGGCATTGCCGTAACGNTCGCGGAAATCATAGTCGAGCGCATCGATCAGCAGGCGCAGCGAGCCTGCATAATCGCCGTTCTCAAAAGCCTCGACAGCCTGCTCCATCAGCTCGCCGTCGGTATACACAAGCTGCGAAGTAGATGCCGGGGGCACATAAGGAAATGATAGTTTCATNCGTGTAAAGGTTTTTAGATTGCCGTAAAGATAAGCAATTTCCTTGAAATAGCAAAGCGGCCACGTTTCCGTAGCCGCTTTGTGCCGATATAATGTTTATAGATCGGTAAAATGCGTCAGCTCTTGTCGCGCATGAAAATCTGGATGGGCGTGCCGGAGAAGTCCCAGTGCTCGCGTATCTTGTTTTCGAGATAGCGGCGATATGGCTCCTTCACCCACTGCGGCAGGTTGCAGAAGAAGATGAAGGTGGGCACGGGGGCNCCCTTGAGCATCGTCACGTATTTGATTTTCACGAATTTGCCNTTGTTGCTGGGTGGCGGATATGCGGCGATATCTTCGAGCATCACGCGGTTGAGCTCCGAGGTGGGAATCTGGCGGCAGCGATTCTTGTAGACGTCCACGGCCGTTTCCAGCACCTTGAAGATGCGCTGCTTCGTGAGCGCCGATGCGAAGATGATGGGAAAATCGGTGAANGGGGCGAAGCGCTCGCGGATGGCCGCCTCATAGTGCTTGATGGCCGCCGTGCTCTTGTCTTCGGCGATGTCCCATTTGTTCACCACCACCANCAGNCCCTTCTTGTTGCGCTGGATGAGCGAGAATATGCTCACGTCCTGCGCCTCGATGCCGCGGGTGGCGTCGATCATGAGGATGCACACGTCGCTGGCCTCGATCGAGCGGATGGAGCGGATCACGGAGTAGTATTCGATATCTTCGTGCACCTTGGTCTTCTTGCGGATGCCGGCGGTGTCGACGAGGTAGAAGTCAAAACCGAATTTATTGTAGCGCGTGTAGATACTGTCGCGTGTGGTGCCGGCGATGTCGGTCACGATATGGCGGTCTTCGCCTATGAAGGCGTTGATCAGGGAGCTCTTGCCGGCATTTGGGCGTCCCACGATTGCAAAGCGGGGAATGGCGTCGAGCTGCTCGTCGTCGTTGCTTGGCTCGGGCAGGTCTTTCACCACCTCGTCCAGCAGGTCGCCGGTGCCGTAGCCGTTCACGGCCGAGATGGGGTAGGGCTCTCCCAGGCCCAGGGCATAGAATTCCGGCACGTTGTAGAGCCATTCGTTGCTGTCGACCTTATTGGCCACCAGAATCACGGGCTTGCGGCTCTTGCGCAGAATCTCGGCCACGTGGTCGTCGAGGTCGGTGACACCGTTCATGGCGTCGACCACAAAGAGGATCACGTCGGCCTGCTCGATGGCAAGCTCCACCTGCTTGTTGATTTCGCTTTCAAAGACGTCTTCCGAATTTACCACCCAGCCGCCGGTGTCGACGATGGAGAATTCGCGTCCGCACCANTCCACCTTGCCGTACTGGCGGTCGCGCGTGGTGCCGGCGGTGTCGTCCACGATGGCCGTGCGCGATTGTGTGAGGCGGTTGAACAATGTGCTTTTGCCCACGTTGGGGCGGCCTACGATGGCCACGAGTTGACTCATATATTATTCGGGTTATAGTAGTGATGGGGGATATCCCCGTGTAGCTCCGGGGATTTCAATGCAAATTTAACTTAATTATTCGATATAGCCAAACCTGCGCAGCATGTTGTCGCGGTTGCGCCAGTTTGATTCCACCTTCACNAANAGCTCCAGATACACGCTCTTGCCGAAGAAAGCGGCGATGTCTTTGCGNGCCTCCGTGCCCACCTTCTTGAGCATCGANCCGCCCTTGCCTATGAGGATNCCTTTCTGGCTGTCGCGCTCCACGTAGATCACGGCCATGATGTGGATGCTGTTTTCCTTCTCCTCGAATTTCTCAACGATCACCTCTGCGCTGTAGGGCACTTCCTTGTCGTAGTTGAGGAGGATTTTCTCGCGGATGATNTCCGTGACGAAGAATCGTGCCGGCTTGTCGGTGAGGGCGTCTTTGCCGAAGTAGGGTTCGCCCTCGGGCAGNAGCTCCACAATGCGCTTCATCAGGTTGGTCACGTTGAAGTGTTCCTTGGCCGAGGTGGGNAACACCTCGGCATTGGGCAGCATCTCGCGCCAGCGNTTCACGATCTGCTCCAGCTCGTCGTTGTTCTTGATCAGGTCTATTTTGTTGATCACAAGAAGCACCGGCACCTTTTCCTGAGCCACCTTGGCCAGGAATTCGGCATTTTTGGTGGGGTCTTCCACCACGTCNGTCACGTATAGGAGCACGTCGGCGTCGGTGAGGGCGCCCTCGCTGTAGTCGAGCATGCTTTCCTGCAGCTTGTATTTGGGCTTGAGCACGCCGGGGGTGTCGCTGAACACTATCTGGTATTCCGGCGTGTTCACGATGCCCATGATGCGGTGACGTGTGGTCTGTGCCTTGGAAGTGATGATGCTCACGCGCTCGCCCACGAGGTCGTTCATGAGTGTAGATTTGCCCACGTTGGGGTTGCCCACGATGTTTACAAAACCTGATTTATGCTTGTTTTCGGTCATATACTTAAAGTTTGGTTACGCTTATATAACAACGATAGCACCCGAAAGGATGCTATCGTGTGTGATTTTTTTCCGGAAGAGGCAATCAGTCGATGTCCCACACGAGGTACATGGCGCCCCACGTGAATCCGGCACCGAACGCCGTGAGCACGAGCTTNGAGCCCTTGTGGAGCAGGTGCTTGTACTCGTCGAGGCACAGAGGGATGCTGGCTCCCGAGGTATTGCCCGTGTGCTGGATGTTGACCAGCACCTTGTCCATGGGGAAGCCGGCGCGATCGGCCACGGCCTCGATGATGCGCAGGTTGGCCTGGTGGGGAATCAGGTAGTCCACGTCGTCCACGGTGAGNCCGTTGCGTGCCATCACGCTCTGAGTGCTCGTGAGCATGTCGGTCACGGCGTGCTTATACACGTAGCGTCCATCCTGAATCACGTAGTGCTCGTCGGCATCCACGGTTTCGTGGCTTGCGGGCTTCACTGAGCCGCCGGCAGGCATGATCAGGTGCTCCAGGCCGATGCCGTCTACGTGCAGTTCTGCATCGATCACGCCCACGCCCTGCTGCTCGGTGGGTTCTACCAGCACGGCAGCTGCGCCGTCGCCGAAGAGCGGGCAGGTGGAGCGGTCCTTGTAGTTGGTCATCGACGACATTTTCTCGGTGGCCACTACCACNACTTTCTTATACATTCCGCTGCGCACGTAGGCAGCTGCGTCCTGCAGNGCCACGATGAAGCCGGCGCAAGCTGCCTGCAGGTCGTATCCGTAGCAGCGCTGCGACAGGCCCACGCCATAGGCGATGATGCTTGCAGTGGAGGGGAAACGGTAGTCGGGGTTGGTGGTGGCGCAGATGAGCAGGTCCACCTCGTCGAGGCCGGTGCCCGTGCTTTCGAGCAGGCGCTTCACGGCCTCAATACCCATAAAGGACGAGCCGGCGCCTTCCTTGCGCAGGATGTGGCGCGTCTTGATGCCCACGCGCGTAGTGATCCATTCGTCGTTGGTGTCGACCATGCGCGAGAGGTCGTCGTTGGTCAGGAGGTCGTCGGGCACGTAGGATGCTATGCCGGTGATTCTTGCGTTAAGCATTTCTTGTGGAATCGTTTTGGTGATTTAGCGTTACACCCTAAGGCAGCCTTTCGGCGCTTAGGGCGTATCAAAGAAGGTGTAGGCTTGTTGTATTGTTCAAGGAGCGGGTGCCGTTATCAGATAGCGGCGTCCTTGACGATAGCCTGCTTGCCGCGGTAGTAACCGCATTCGCCGCACACGGTNTGGTAGATGTGCCATGCGCCGCAGTTGGGGCAGAGAGCGATGGTGGGAGCTACAGCCTTGTCGTGGGTGCGACGCTTGGCGGTGCGGGTCTTGGACTGTTTGCGTTTAGGATGTGCCATTGGTGTATATCTTTTTTGTTTTCTTTATTTATTGTGCGGCTTGGCGTTGTGGGGATGGCGAGTCTCTCCGCGCGGCGTTGCCTGAGTGTGATCGCTTGAGGTTTTTCTTTATTCTCCGCCNTCGCCGGAGCCCATTCCCCTCAGGGCGTCCCAGCGGGGGTCGGTGGCNGCGCCGCCGGAGGGGGCNTCGTCNTCGATGCCGTCCATGAATTCGTCCATGGCGTCGTCGCCATCGCCGCCGGCNCGGTGCTTCTTGAGGATGGCCGACATCTGGCGGTTGCACTTGCCCATGGGGTGGACGTGCTTGATGGGAATCGCCAGCACTACCGTGTCGTAGATCATATAGGCCACGTTCAGGTAGTTGTCGCTGTCGGGAATCTCTATCAGCGTGTCGCTGTCGTCGTTGTAGTCATCGCCATATTTCACGCTTATGTCGTAGCGNGTGTCGATGGGCTGATGAAGGTCGTCGAGGCAGCGGTCGCAAAGCAGCAGCACTTCGCCCGTGATTTCAAAGGCAAGGGCATAGATTTCGCCGTTGTAGTCCACGGTGAGATGCACGTTCAGGTCGGCATCCCGCACGTCGTTGTTCTCCATATTGGCGAAGAACTGCTTGTCCAGATGATACTCAAAGGCGTGCGTGCCNTTGGTCAGGCTCTTGAGTGGCAGTTTGTATGCTGTGAACTTTCCCATGACGGAGTGTGTTGAAAAACTTTGCAAAGTTAGTACTTTGTACTTAATTCTCCAAAAAATAGCGCTTTTTTTTGACNCGCAGGCTTCCGTTGCAGCATTTTTTGCCGCAATCGGGGCTCTAATCCTGATTAAACCTGATTAATCGGGATAATTTCCCTTCTTCAGCAGGATGTAGCTCTCGGGANTTGAGGTGCACAGGCGCATGGCGCTGTCGCCTTCGAGGCACACCGTNACTATTCCGGGCATGATGCGGCGCAGGGCGTCTTCCGTGTCCATGTTGTCGCAGGCCATTTCGGTCATGGGCCCGTCGCCCAGCATTATGGAGTCGCCCNCGANAGCGTAGTAGCCGCCCATGGAATTGCAGTTGGTGGCCACGTGGTAGGTGCTGTCGGTGAAGGTGAACGACTGCTCCACGCCCGGCACGCACTCGGCGGGGCGCACATAGTCNGAGTCGTTGAATACAATACTCTCGATNAGCCAGCGNCCNGTGATGTCTGGCGCGGGTGNCGCGTCGGAGCCGGCAGGGTNGACCGCTTTGGANCATGCGGCTGCTGCGACGGCAAGCAGCAGAATGGTGAGAAACTTGATCTTCATGTGGATTGATTTTAACATTGCAAAGATAGCGAAATTGGCGGAAAAAACGTATCTTTGCATTGCGTCTTTCGCCTCCTGCGGGCTTTCAGGCGCCTGAATCCATGAGAATCAACTCGATAAACAGATATGAAAAAGTTGTTTGTGATTGCGATTCTTTGTGCCGCCGCCCTCGGCGCGCGGGCCGAGATCCGTTTTCAGAGCCTTAACAATATGGACGGTACGAATATCGTACTGGTAGATGATAATGCGCCNAANAAAATGAAAATCACTGATGTGGTGCTTCTGAACGACGGAAAGCGATANCCGGCACGCGGCGTGCGCTGCAATCTGGGCGACGGCGNGGCCGAGTACGAGCTCAGCTTCGAGCGGCTCACGTATTTCAAGGATTGCAAGGTGACGATGAAAATCAACGGCCGCAAGGTGGCCGTTGATATACGCAAGGGNCTATAAGAACCGGCTNTAAGACCACACTTTNTAATATTTCGGGCTCGGCCGAAACGAGCCTGAACGATGGCGCGCGGTAGCGGAATGCGATCAGGCCGGCAGCGGCCAGCCGTGCTATGAGCGAGGCTGTGGTGGCGCGGCTCAGGGCCAGGCCGGGTGCTGCNTCNTCGGGGTGCAGCCCTTGCTCGCCGGCGCTCTCGATCAGTTGCAGCANGCGNGTCTCGTGGCCCTCGGAGCCCATCACTATGCTGCCCTCGATGCTNCCNGCCGAGGCCATGCGCCAGGCCGAAACCATCAGCGGATGCGCNTGTATNTTTTCGTCGGCCACGCGGTAGAAGGCCGTCCAGCGGCCGTCGGCNTCGCGCGCCTGCACCGGGCGCCGGGNAGCCGGAGCGATTGTGGCCCGTATCACCACGGCCGAGGCGTCGACNCGGAAAGCGTCGAATTCCACGTGTTGCTCCGGGCGGCAGTAGAGCCTGGCGGCCTGCTCCACCACGTAGATATCTTCTTCGTTGCGCACGCCTGCCACGGTGCCGTTGTCTTTGACGCCTATGAGCAGCCGTCCNCCGCTGTTGTTGGCGAAGGCCGAAATGCTGCGTGCGATCTTGCAGGCATCGGTGATGCTGTATTTGAAGTCCTGNTGCTCGTGCTCGCCCTCGGCTATGAGGTCGAGGATGTAGCGGCGNCCGCGCACNGCGCGTATATCTTTCATCTCAGGGCTGGGGAGGGGGCTTCANAGGCGCGCCAGCAGCGCGTTCACGGCGTCGAANGTGCATGTGGGAGCGGTGTCCCAGAAGTTCATATATTGCGTGGCATTGTCGGGNTCGGCTCCGGGGGTGTCGCTGATCACGCGNAGCACCACGCAGGGCACGTCCTTGAGATAGCACACCTGGGCCACGGCCGCCGATTCCATGTCCACGGCCACGGCCTCCGGGTAGATGCTCCGGATGCGGTCGACGGTGGCGCCGTCGCCCACGAAGATATCGCCGCTGGCAATGAGGCCGCGCTTTAGCTCGATTCCGTGGAAGGCGCTGTCGGGCAGCGGGCACTCGAAGAGGCGGGGGCAGTCGGCGGCCTGGCCCCATTCGGTGTCGGGGCCACACCACACGTCGTGATACGCCACGGCCGTGGCTGCCACCACGTCCATCACACGCGCGCCGGCACCGGTGCCTCCGGCCACGCCGGTGTTGATGATGAGTGAGGGGTGGAAATTCTCTATAAGGGTGAGGGTGCCCACGGCGGCGTTCACCTTGCCTATGCCGCACTGGGCCAGCACCACCTCATGCCGGCCTATGCGGCCTATGTAGAAGTTGCGGTTGTTTACCGTGACGCGGCTTTCGTCCTGGATGTTGTGTAGTAGAAGGGCCAGTTCTTTGCTCATGGCCACGATGATTCCTATTTTCATTGGTTCAGGGTGGGGTGGTGTCCCGGTCATTCCGGCCAGCACGTGGTGCGGGCTGCTATTTCAGGACAGGTTGAAGAATGATATTCAGGGTCGAGCCCGCGCGAGCGCTGGGCGGTGTAGTCGTCGAGGAGGCGCAGGGCGTAGCGTCCGAGCCAGAGGATGGCCAGCATGTTGCACAGTGTCATCAGGGCCATAGCTATGTCGGCCATAGCCCAGGCGGTGGTGAGGGGCAGCACGGCGCCGGTGAATACCACGGCCACTGTGGCGGCACGCAGGCCGTAGGTGAGCGTGCGCGAATCGCGGATGAAGGCCAGGTTTGTCTCGCCGTAGTAGTAATTTGCTATGATGCTCGTGAAGGCAAAGAGCANCACGGCCACGGCCACAAACACCGAAGCCGCCGCGCCCACCTCGGCATCGAGCGCGCTCTGCGTCAGTTCAATGCCNGTGAGCCCGCTGTCCATGGCTCCGCTACACAGGATTATGAATGCAGTGGCGGTGCACACCAGCAGGGTGTCTACGTACACGCCCAGCGTCTGCACCAGGCCCTGCTTCACGGGGTGGCTCACGNCTGCCGTGGCGGCGGCATTGGGNGTGGAGCCCTCGCCGGCCTCGTTGCTGAAGAGGCCGCGCTTCACGCCCATCATCACGGCGATGCCCAGGGCGCCGCCGGCTGCCTGGTCGAGCCCGAAGGCGCTCGTCACTATGGTTTTCATCACCGTGGGAAACATATCGATGCGTGTGGCCACCACATACAGCGCCAGAGCGATATACAGCACGGCCATCACGGGCACCACCACCTGGTTCACCACNGCAATGCGCCTCACGCCTCCGCATATCACCAGCAGCGTGAGGGCTGCGCAGGCGATNCCGGTGGCCACGGGCGGAACATCAAAGCTGCGGTCGAGGGCCAGCGCCACGGTGTTGCACTGCACGGAGTTGAAGGCCAGGGCGAAGGTAAGGGTGATAAGCACGGCGAAGGTCACGGCCCATGCCCGGCTGCCGATGCCCAGGCTGATGTAGTAGGCCGGNCCGCCGCGGAAGGCGTTGCGGCCNCGCACCTTAAAGAGNTGAGCAAGCGTGGATTCNACGAATGCGTTGGCCGANCCCAGGACGGCCACCACCCACATCCAGAACACCGCGCCCGGGCCGCCCNTGGCTATGGCGATGGCCACACCGGCGATATTGCCCGTGCCCACGCGGCTGGCCAGCGACAAGGCGAAGGCCTGGAAGGAGCTGATACCGCGCCCGCGCCCGCGCCCGTGGCGCGTGCCCGACGATGCCAGCGAGCGCACCATATCGGGCAGCATNCGCAACTGCACGCAGCGCGTGCGCAGCGTGAACCACAATCCACCGCCCAGCAGCACGGCTATGAGCAGGTAGCTCCAGAGGAAGTCGTTGATAGCGTCGATGGCAGCCACGGCGGTCAGGATAGGTCGAGCACCACGTTGTCGTTGCCCTTGCTGTAGTACTGGCGGCGCAGCGGATTGGCCGTGGCGGCATCTTCTCGNAGGCGATTGCGGTAGATGTCGATAGCGGCGAAGATGGCGCTGCGCATCGACTGCTCCGAGGCTTCGCCCTTGCCNGCTATGTCGTAGCCGGTGCCGTGGTCGGGCGAGGTGCGCACGTAGGGCAGACCGGCCGTGAAGTTCACNCCGGCCTCCATGGCCAGAGCCTTGAAGGGTGCCAGGCCCTGGTCGTGATACATCGCCAGCACGCCGTCGAAGCGGTGATAAAGGCCGCTNCCGAAGAATCCGTCGGCAGCGTANGGCCCGAAGGCCAGGATTTTCTTGCCGCGGGCATCCTCGATGGCGGGGGCGATAATTTCCTGCTCCTCGGTNCCCAGCAGGCCTCCCTCGCCGGCGTGGGGGTTGAGCGACAGCACCGCGATGCGCGGGGCATGGATGCCGAAGTCGCGCACCAGCGAGCGGTTAAGCACCTGCAGCTTCTCCACGATTCCCTCGCGGGTGATGGCATGCGGCACGCGGCTCAGGGGCATGTGGGTGGTCATGAGGGCCACGCGCATGTCGTCGCTGCACAGTATCATCAGGGCCTTGTCGCCATCCAGCCCCAGCCGGGCTTCGAGATACTCCGTGTGGCCCGGGAAGTCGAAACTCTCGCTCTGGATGTTGTGCTTGTTGATGGGTGCCGTCACNAGCACGTCGATGAGGCCGGCGCGCAGGTCGGCCACGGCTTGGTCCAGAGCTGCAAGGGCGGCTTCGCCGGCNGCACGGGTCTCCACGCCCGGCTCCACCTTCACGTCTTCGCCCACCACGTTGATGATGTTGATGGCGCCGTCGTGGATTTCCTCGGCACCGGCGCTCTGGGTCATGGGCACNGGCTGCATGTCCAGGGCCTTGCGGTAGAANGCCGCGATCTTGGCCGAGCCATACACCACCGGGGTGCACATCTCCAGCATGCGCGTGTCGTCGAGGGTCTTGAGAATCACCTCATAGCCTATTCCGTTTATATCGCCGTGGGTGATACCCACACGTAGTAGTCTTTCCATTGGTCAGTCTTGAGATTTGTCTTTTCCTGCCAGCATTCCGCAGGCAGCTTCTATGTCTTCGCCGCGCGAGGCCCGTATCGTGGCCGTGATGCCGCGTTCGTTCAGGCGGTCGCGGAAGGCTTCCATGGCCTCGCGCGAAGCCGGNGCGAGCTCGCCGTCGGGCAGGCGGTGGTATCTGATCAGGTTGGCNCGGGCCGAGGTACCCCGCAGCAGGCGTGCGAGGGCGTCGGCATGGCGCATGTCGTCGTTCACGCCGTCCCACATGGTGTACTCCACCGAGAGGCGGCGCTGATGGGCGAAGTCGTAGCCGCGCAGCAGCTTGATCACCCTTGCCAGAGGCCATGCTTTCTCCACGGGCATCAGGGCGCCNCGTTCTTCCGAGAAGGGAGTGTGGGCGCTCAGCGCCACGTGCACCTTNGTCTCATCCAGCAGCCGCTTGAGGCCGGGAAGGTGCCCCACGGTGCTCACGGTGATGCGCTTGGGGCTCCATGCCAGGCCCCACGGCTCGGTGAGCACGGCGATGGCTGCGGCCACGGCCTCGAAATTGTCGAGAGGCTCGCCCATGCCCATAAACACGATGTTGGTGAGCGAGTCGCTCTGGGGTATCGAGAGTATCTGGTTCACGATCTGCGCCGCCGTGAGCTGGCCGTGGAATCCCTGGCGACCGGTCATGCAGAAGGTGCATCCCATCTTGCATCCGGCCTGCGAACTCACACACAGCGTGGCCCTGTCGGCATCCGGGATATACACAGCCTCGATATCGCGGCCGCCGGCGCCGTCGAACAGATACTTCACCGTGCCGTCGCTGCTGCGGCTTGCCGCCTTGGGCGCGGTGCGCCCCACGCAGTAGCGCGCGGCCAGCACCTCGCGGCCGCTCTTGGGCAGATCGGTCATGTCGGCTATGGATTCCACGCGCTTGCCGTAGAGCCAGTGGGCTATCTGCTTGGCAGCAAAAGGCCGCAGGCCGCATTCACGGGCCACTTCGTGCAGCTGCTCCAGGTTCATCCCCAGCAGGGGCTTTCTTGCTTCTTCAATCATTGCCACAAAAATACACAAAATTAATCACATTTCACGTTTTTTATTTCATATAAAAAATCTTAAAGCGCATCGCGGTATCATTCTTTTAGTTACCTTTGCATCGAGTTAACTCACATATA
This sequence comes from Bacteroides sp., assembly GCA_014801485.1. Classification (GTDB taxonomy): domain Bacteria; phylum Bacteroidota; class Bacteroidia; order Bacteroidales; family Muribaculaceae; genus CAG-873. Next base: position 8,763 of record JAAVEC010000026.1, on the reverse strand, counting down.
TTATATAAACTACCCTAAAAGCTTTTATTACTTAAATGAAAAGCCTTGTTGAAATTTTGAAGGAGAGCTACTCCGTAGCTCCTGTACTTAAAGCCAATTTCAAGGAATTCGGCCCCATTCTCGACGATGTCAACGCCCGCCTGGCCGCCGATGGCCGCGAGCCCGTCACGGCCGGGCAGCTGCGGGATGCCTTCCGCGAGATCAACCCCCAGACGCGCTTCGAGCCGCAATTCTCGATGGAGCCCTTCGACCCCTCGTCGCGCAAGTTTGAAGCCGTGCGCACTATTTTTGCCGTGGAGCTCCCCCCTCTCTCGGAAGCCCGGAAAGCCGAGGCGCGCGAGCGCGTNACCGAGATTCTTGAGCGCAGGCTGGCACCCTCTGCCTCGCAGTTCTATGCCCTCGCCACCCTGGGCGAAGCCCTGCGCACGGATGGCTTCGACACGCGCGCCTATGGCGGCCGCGGCGTCAAGCAGCTGCTGTGTGAGCTCTTCCCCGACGACACCGCCTCCACCATCTACGACGCCGACCACTCTCCCCACCATTTCATAGCCCTCCCCTCGCTCCATCCCTATGGCCGGCCCGCATCCGTGCGCGACCCTCGCCCGGCCCGCACCGTGGTGACCCGTCCGTGCGACGTCGATATCGTCGACCTCCGCCGCCGCTTCGAATATATCATCACCTCGTCCATCCCGGCGCCCGGCGGCTGGTATGAGCTCGTGAAGATCACGCCCGCCCTCAAGGCCCGCGACTTCGACTTCCACGACTATGGCTTCTACAAGCTCAAAGACCTCCTCGCGGCCCTTTACGGCGAGTATCTCGAAATCGAAGAACGCGGCGACGCCGACCATCCCAATAAAAAATTCATGCGCTTGCCCGACGACGACAAGCTCCACCTCCTCCCCACCGAGTGCACGTACACGGAACATGCAGCCCGCACCCGCGACGACTCACGCCGCGAGCCGGCGCGCGCCGCCGCCTCCACCGACGACAGTCGCGACGCCACACCGCGCGTGAAGACNGCCCTCGACAAGCTGCTCGACTTCGCCTTCTTCCCCGGGCGCGGCAATCAGCGCGGCCTCGACCTGGCCATAGCCCAGCTTGCCGCCGTGGCCCGTCCCGAGCGCTGGTACTACGGCTATCGCGACCCCGGCACCCATCCCCTGCTCAAGAATTTCCTCACCATCACCTTCGAGCGCCTGCAATACGAAGACGCCGTGGGCGCCGACGACCCCCGCTACGAGCCGAAAATCATGGTGAAGGGCGACTTCGCCACCTTCAACACCGGCCTCTGCGACCCCTACGACGAGCCCGTATATGCCCTTTTCAAGAAAAACGAGCGCATCACCGACAACCGCCCCTGGACCTTCATGGCATTCGTGGGCAGCAAGGACATGGGGCGCTTCGACATCACTGGAAAGTTCGGCGCCACCCTTCCCGAAGCAGCCCACTACTACGAATCCACGGCGCAGCTCAGCTTCGACAACCGCTGCGCCATCACGATGCCCAATCTCGACCACTTCATCGACCATTGCAACCGCCTGCCCTTCAACTTCCTCAACTTCTTCGGCCCGCAGGACTTCAACTACGACCGCCGGCGCACCCCCGAGTTCTACGAAGAGCTGGCCGAAGCCATCAAGGCCGATCCCGTGGTGCTCTCCCGCATGCGCCAGCAGATCGAGAGCGCTATCGAGAGCGCCAAGAAGCTCCTGCGCTGGAACTATCGCCGGGCCATCCCCATCTACTATCCCAAGGCCAAGTCCATCTCGCTCCTGCTCCCCCTCAACCTGGGCAACGCCACCCGTCCCAACGTGGCGCTGGTGATGACCCAGACCCCCAGCGGCGACTACGTGGCCACCACAATCTACACCCTGGGAATGGCCTACGCCGGCGCGCGACTCCTCTGCGGCCCCGAAAACGACTGGCTGCGCATCAACGATATCTCCGGATTCTAAGCGGCATTTCTCTCCACCGCCATGGCTATGCACAAGAAATCGGCGGAGCTTGAAGAAAAAATCTCAATCCTCCCCGACACCCCCGGCGTCTACACCTACTACGACGCCCGGGGCACCGTCATATACGTGGGCAAGGCCAAGAACCTGAAACGACGCGTTTCAAGCTACTTCAACCGCACCCACGAATGCACACGCACCAATCTGCTCGTACGCGCCATCGCCGATATGAGCTATATCGTGGTGCCCACAGAGCAAGATGCACTCGACCTCGAAAACTCCATGATCAAGGAGTACAAGCCGCGCTACAACGTGCTGCTCAAGGACGATAAATCCTACCCCTGGATCGTGGTCACCAACGAGCTCTACCCCCGCGTGTTTCTCACCCGGCAGCTCATACGCGACGGCTCCAAATACTTCGGACCTTACGCCAACGTGGGCGTGGCACGCACCGTCATCGACCTCATTCGCGAGCTATATCCCGTGCGCACATGCCGCCTGCCCATCACCGAGGATTTCATAGCCCGGGGGCGCGGACACCTGTGCCTGCAATACCATATCAAGCGATGCCGCGGATGCTGCACCGGAGCCATCGACCCCGACACCTACGGCGAATACATCCGCAACATCAAGCAGATCCTGCGCGGCCACACGGCCGAGCTCTCCGAATATCTCATGGAAGAGATGAACCGCCTGGCCGGCGAGCTGCGGTTTGAGGAAGCCCAGGAACTCAAGGAAAAGTATCAGCTGCTACAGAACTACCGCTCGCGCAGCGTGATCGTGAGCCAGACTATCGTCGACATCGACGTCTTCGGAATCGACGACGACGGCACCGACGACCGCGACGTCTACATCAACTACATGCACGTGCGCCGCGGCGCCGTGGTGCGCAGCGTCACCCTCCGCTACCGCCGCAGCCTCGACGAGAGCCGCGCCCAGCTCCTGGCCTACGCCATGGACGAGATCAAGCGCTCCCTGGGCGTGGAATACGACGAGGTGGTGGTGCCACTCGCCCCGGAGGTGGAGATGCCATCCGTCACCTTCACCATCCCGCGCCGCGGCGACAAGGCCAAGCTGCTCGAAGTGAGCGTGCGCAACGCCCGCCAGAACCGCGTCGACGATCTCAAGCACCTCGAAAAACGCAACCCCGAGGAGCGCCTCGAACGCACCCTCGAACGCATGAAGGCCGATTTTCGCCTCTCCGAGCTCCCGCGCCACATCGAGTGCTTCGACAACTCCAACATCCAGGGCAGCGACCCCGTGGCTTCCTGCGTGGTGTTTCGCAACGCCAAGCCCTCCAAGCGAGACTATCGCCACTTCAACATCCGCACCGTCGAAGGCCCCGACGACTTCGCATCCATGCGCGAGGTCATCACCCGCCGCTACTCGCGCATGATGGCCGAGGGCGAGCCGCTGCCGCAGCTCATCGTCGTGGACGGTGGCAAGGGCCAGCTCAGCTCCGCCGTGCAGGCTCTCGACGATATGGGCCTCCGCGGCACCATTGCCGTAGTGGGCATAGCCAAGCGACTCGAAGAAATCTACTTCCCCGGCGACAGCGTGCCACTCTACATCGACAAAAACAGCGAATCCCTGCGCGTGGTCCAGGCCCTGCGCGACGAAGCCCACCGCTTCGGTATCACCCACCACCGCAACCGCCGCAGCCACAGCCAGATCTCCAGCGAGCTCGCTTCCATCAAAGGCATAGGCGAAGCCACCAGCACCGCACTCCTGCGCCACTTCAAGAGCGCCAAGCGCGTGCGCGAAGCCTCCGAGGCCGAGATAGCCGCCATAGTGGGCCCCGCCAAAGCCCGCCTCATCAAGCAATCCCTCGCCTGAGCGNCCCCCCCAAAAAAAAGCAGGAGGTAAACGCCTCGGGGGCGTCTACCTCCTGCATGGAGGGGATATTAAGTATTAGAGGTGTCGATTATTTCCAGAGAGGATTCTGCTCAAGATTCTTGTTGAGGTTGAGCTGATCCTGAGGAATAGGATAGAGATACTGACGGGGCTCGTAGCTGCGAACACCACCGAAGTAGCCCTTGATATAGCCGGCAGCGTCAGTCTCGACGCCGTTGGGGTTGGGAGCATCGGCAATCATGTTGGCGCCGAGTGCGATGTTGGGATACTTGGAGTTGTCGAGCTTATCGAGCTGGTGCCAGCGCACGAGGTCCCAGTAGCGGTAGCCCTTGTCCATCACGAGCTCACAACGGCGGCAACGACGCACTTCCCAGATGAGGCTGCTCACGCCCATGTTGTTGGCGGGGTCGTTGATAGCGCTGAGCTCGGCCACGGTGCGGGTGGGAAGGCCGCTGCGGGTGAAGATCTTGTTTATGGAGTTGTTGAGATCGGCATCGGTGAGGGTGCCCAGTTCAGCCTTGGCCTCTGCAAACTGGCAATAGATATCGGAAAGCCACAGCAGGGGAGCGCAGATGAAGTTCTTGGTAGTGTTGGTGCGGGCGGTGAGCGGGGTGATGTCCACGTTGTCGAACTTGCTCACACCGTAGCCGCTGCTGGAGGTAAGACCGGCAGCACCGCTGCGATTCCAGGAGAAGCCGGGATAGTAGACACAGGGGTCGGTGGTTTCGGCAAGACGCTTGTCGCGCACAGCCAGCAGGTTNTCGATGTGCAGATATCCGTCTTCACCCATTTCGCCCTTGTCGGAGGTGTCGCAGCTGGTNAGNGCTTTGGGCAGGCCGTCCGAGAAGAGGTAGGCATCGAAGAGGTCTTTGGTNAGACCGCTGATGATAGTGGAGGAAGCGGTGTAGCTCTCGGTGGAGTGCATGAGCACGCCGTCGAGGTAGTTGCGCATGAAGATGATTTCNTTGTTCTTGAGAAGGTCGGCGCTCAGCGATTTATACTTGGTTGCATAATCATCGTTGAGCACGTAGCCCTGGCTCATCACATTCTCGGCNGCTTTCACGCTTTCCTCAAGGAACTTCTTGGCACGGGCGGGATCGGCGGCGTAGCCGTTCTCGGCCTGNGTGCGGTATTTGCAATAGGTTCCTTCCCAGAGGCAGATATAGCTCTTGATTGCATTTGCCATATCCTTGCTCCANGTGAGCTTGCCGCTCTGGGTCTTGATGTTTNCGCAAGCGAANGTGAGGTCGTCAAGAACCTTGTCCATCACCTCGTCGCGGTTGTCGCGCTTGCCTTCGAGGATACCCTCGTCGGTGATGTCGACCACCTGGCCCACCCAGGTCACGTCGCCGTACATCTTCACGAGGTTGAAGTACTGCTGCGCGCGGTTCAGGCGTGCGATNCCGATATAGTGGTTGCGCTCGGCGGGAAGNTGATCGGATCCTTCAACACCGGCGATGATATACTCGCAGTGACGGATCACCTGATAGGGCGAGCTGTAGTTGGTGGACGATGCGGGCACGTTGGTGTTGTTCCACTGCACGAAACCGCCGCCGCACTGGTCGTCGCTCAGCGTCTGGAAGTAGAATTCGCCCAGAGTGTTGCCGCGGCCGTATCCGGAGTAGTAGCTGAAGAGCTGGTCGCACTGCTTGTCGCAGTTCGATGCCTCGTTCCAGAACAAGGGATTGTCTATCTCGATGGCGATGGGATAGCGGTTGTCATCGATGAAATCCTCGCAGGCGGTAAGGGCCGCGCTGCAGGCGATGAGACCAAAAATTATCTGTTTTTTCATTGTANAGTCGAGAATTAGTTTAGAAAGTTACCTGCATACCGAAGCTATAGGTGCGCATCATGGGATCGGTNCGACCGAATGTACCGTTGCTGTAGGAGCTGGTGGTCTTCCACTGCGAACCGATTTCCGGGTCGATGGGGTAGTCCTTCATNCCGTTGTAGAGCAGGCAGGGGTTGTCGCAGCTGAAGTAGATGCGTGCCTTCTGGATATAAGCCTTCTTGGTGAGGTCGGCGGGCAGNGTGTAGCCCACGGTCAGGTTCTTGAAGCGCAGATACGACATGTTCATCAGGTAGCGGTCCTGAGGATAGAAGTTGTAGCGGCCCTGGGCAATGTTGGACACAGTGCCGGCGTTNGCGGCACCATCATACATACAGGGATACTTGTTGCTCTGATCCACGTGGTAGCCTACGATTTCGTAGCCGTCGAAATCCATGGTGTTGTAGGANTNCNNGTTGGCGTATGTNGCGTCGGCACCGCGGGTGAAAGGCATTACGAATGCCGAGGTGGTCCAGTAGTGACGACGGCCCACGCCCTGGAAGTACAGGTCNATGTCGAAGCCCTTATATGCACCGCCCAGGCGGAAGCTGTACTCGTAGCGGGGNGTGGCGTTGCCGATCACCTTGAGGTCGCCGTGGTTCTTGGCGGAGCCTACGGCTACGGTGGTGTGGTCCTTGTTGGCAAGAGCTGCCTCATAGCCGGCCTGGCCGGGGATGTAAGTCACGCCATCGAGTTCGATCATNTTCNTGTTGCCNCCGGAGATAACGCCGTCGCCGTCGAGATCCTTGAANTTGATGTCGCCGGGGCCGTAAACGAAGCTGCCNCTCTGCAGACCCGTCTGGTCGGCNATACCTTCCTTATAGATCCACGCGCCCTTTTCGTCTTTACCGGCGAAATCGCTTTCCTCGAAGTAGCGGTCGTATTCAAAGCCCCAGATGTCGCCGTACACGGCACCATCATAGAAACCGTTGATAGGCATGGTGGGGTTGTTGTATTTCACCACGGTGGTCTTGCCGTCGTAGATGCTGAAGTTGGCNTANATGTCGGCGTCGCCNAAGCTGTGGTTGAAGCCGATGCCGAGTTCCCAACCGCGGGTGCGGAGGTGACCCTTGTTCATCATGGGAGCGGAAGCACCCAGCACTGCGGGCAGAGTGTTACCGGGAGCGAGCATGTCCTTGGTGTCGCGCTGGAACCAGTCGAATGTGANGTTGAGGCTGTTGTTGAAGAAGCCGAGNTCAACACCCACGTCGGTGGTGATTACGCGTTCCCAGGTGAGAGACGACGATACCAGTTTCGGAGTGGAGAACATCGCCTGCATCTGGCCGGCGTCGTTCAGCCAGTAGGAAGTCTCGTTGGCCACGGTNGCGAGGAACATGTTGCTGCCGATAGCCTCGTTGCCGATGTGACCGTAGCTGGCGCGGATNTTACCGTTGCTGAGGATGTTGTCGATCTTGAGGTTCTTGAAGTAGTTTTCTTCGGTGAAGCGGTAGCCTGCCGAGAACGAGGGGAAGAAGGCCCACTGGTCGGAGGCGGGGAAGCGGCTCGAAGCGTCGTAGCGGCCGTTGGCCTCGAAGAGGTAGATGCCGTTGTAGTCGTAGTTCACGCGGCCGAAGAAACCGGCTGTCGCGCGGTGGGAGAAGTCGGCGCCCACTTTCATGTTGGTGCCCTGAGGACCACCGGTTGCNAGNGGAATGTAGGGCTTGAGAAGGTCGCCCAGNACGTTTTTCTGGCCGGTGAGTTCCTTATAGTTGTACTTCTCGGCAGTACCGCCCACCATCACCTTGATNTTGTTCTTGTTGAACGAATTCTCATAGGTGGCATATACATTGACGGTCCACAGCGTGCTGCGCGATGCGCTCTGGGATGCATAGGTGCTGCTGGCGCCCACCATGTATTCAGGATCTGTGGCGGTGTTGGTCCAGTTGTTCCAGCCGTAAACGGGCTGATAATCCTGGGTCATNTCGTAGTTGATCACATCGAATGTGTAATCACCGTGCAGGGTGAGGCCCTTGATGATAGTGGCGTCGAAGTAGGCCTGCAGGCGGGTGTCGATAGCCACATCCTCGTAGTTGCCGCTCTGCTCGCGGGCTGCGATCATGCGATACTGATAGTATTCACCATTGCTTGCCTTGCGGTAGCCGTAGGGGTTGAAGTAAGAACCCCAGCGCCACAAGTAAGTGTAAGTGCCGCCGCTGGCCCAGGTGTTGGGGCCGTTGAACACCTTGTCGCTCCAGCTGAAGCGGGCACCCACCTTGAGCCAGGAGGCAACCTCGGTGTTGATATTGGCGTTCACATTGTAGCGACGCATGCGGTCGGGACGGTAAGTCATAAGGCTCTGCTTGCTGTCGTAGCCGAAAGCCAGGCGATAGTTGGTCTTGCCGCTCGCACCTTCGATGCTCACGTTGTGCTTGTTGCTGGGAGCAGCGTTGTTGTACATGATACCGGTCACGTCCCAGTCGGCATAATACATCGTGGCGCCCGATACGGGATCCTGATAGTAGTCGCCCACATTGTCCATGCTCTGGAAAGGACGAAGCTCGCCATAGCCGCGGGGCTTGCCGTTCTGGGCCTGCCATGCCTCGGCGTAGGGCAGCATCTTGTCGAGATACATACCGAAGAGCTCCGATTCAACTTTGTGGCGGTTGTTAGTCTGGATGAGCGCACGCAGCTGCGAAGGCACATCGGAGAACTCGGGGAGAGTAGTAGCCTGGCTCCAGCCGAAGTTGTTGGTGTACTTCACCGATACGCGATCCTTTGCATTGGGCGTCTTGGTGGTGATGAGGATCACACCGAAAGCTGCGCGCGTGCCGTAGATAGAGCTCGAAGCAGCGTCCTTAAGCACGCTGATGTCCTGGATGTCGTCGGGATTCACAAAGCTCAGATCGTCCACGGGCACACCGTCCACAACAATCAGAGGCGAAGAGTTCTGGCTGTTGGAAAGAGTACCGGTACCACGGAGCTTGATGGTGGAAGTGGTGTTGATGGCACCATCACCGGTGGTGATGGTGAGGCCGGGCACGGCACCCTGGAGTGCTTTGGCCACGTCGGTGGTGGGGCGGCTGTCCATCACGCGGGCTACATCCACGGTGGCAACGGCGCCGGTGAGGTTGGCTTTCTTCTGTGTGCCGTAACCCACGACAACGAGCTGGTCGAGCTGCTCGGTGGTGGGCT
>JAAVEC010000025.1 GCA_014801485.1 Bacteroides sp. | reverse complement strand
AGATACTGGGTGTTCTTGATTCCCATACCTTCCATATACTCTTTCGCGAGCTGAGCCATGAATTCATCGGTCAGTCTTGTCGCATCGGCATTGTCAAAACTGATGGAAATATGTCCTGCTGGATTCTCCTTACTGGACATAAATCCATGTACCGCCTCAAACGACTGCACCATTTTCGCATAGTCGGAGATGAAGATATTATTGCTTCCGATGATGCGCCATGTGTCGGATGTGTACTCTTTCGGGTCGTGGAACTGGCGCGTCACATACCCCACGACATCGTGAAATGTGCCGCTTTTAAGTATTCTTGCAAACATAGTCGGTCTCTTTATTGGGTCTCAATTTTTTGAGAATGTCAAACATCTTATCGACGACAGCGGTTAATTTATTTGCAGCACTACGGAGTTTGAGCTGATGAAAACAGGTCATTGCCTGATTGAAATCGGAGCTGAGATTTAGTATTCCTTTGGCAATCTCCTGTTCAATCTCGCTTAGGCGACTGACGATAGTGAGCCGGAACGCGCCGTGACGGACATACTCTGCCATTTTTACTCCGGCGGCTTTTGACCGCACCAGAAGGTCAGAGTATTCTGCATCGTTCAGTTTGATTGTCACCACATGGGAGCGCTTCTCATCGGTCGGTTTAGAGGGACGACCGCCCTTTCTGACAGTTGATTTACTCATAGTAGACATTGTTGTGGTTTATGTGGATTGGGGAGGCAAAGAGCGTTTTTAACGCGCAGTTTTGGGAGTCGTTTTCGGAGAAAAAGAAATCCCGAAACATATCCTTGCCTTCCCAATTCACTACGTTCATCGGGAAGCTGCCCCACGGTGTATCGGGTGCAGTGGTATCCCGACATTATCATCTCAGAGTTTACGCCATATTTCGATGTCGTCGGCATAGAGATTGAGATGCTCCAATAGGACGGCGTTTATGTAGCTGCCTACGGTGGTGTCACGGTCGCCGAGGATACGGGCAATGCGTTCGAGCTTCGCCCATACGCTGTCCTCTATGTTGACCGGATGACGCTTCTCCAGCTTTGCCGGCGTGAGATAGGTAGCCTTGAAATCGGCGTAATCCGATTTGCGCTGCTGCTTGCCCACGCGCTGTTGCTTAGGTGGCTCGGTAGTGTCGGTTGCCGTCTGCTCGTTGCCAAACAGATTATCGGTGTTGACGGTAGTGGTGCTGTTGACAGCGTTACCGCTGTTAACAGGATTGACAGGGATGATTGAGTTGATTGAATTATCTGGTTGCATAATAATTTGTGGTTTGATGGTTGATACTATGGATTCAGGTGCATCGGTCAACTCGGTCGACTTGGATGCGGTGGATTTATTTGTTTTCATTGGAAAGTGTGTTTTTTGTGAAACTTTGATTTGTGAGATACTCATTCAAGTCATTGAAATCGGAGTATAGTTTGGAGCGGTCAATCACGGTTGAGCCATACATGGCTGTCAACTTGATTAGTGCTATTCGTCCGGCAGTGTCGTTGTCAAGATAGCAGTTGATAACAGTGTAGCCTTTGAGATAAGGCATAGCTTTGTTGACATTGACAACCGAATTGAGTATTATTGCATCAGCTCCGCTGATTATACCGAGTGTGAGCGCAGAGAGATAATCAATGAATCCTTCGAACACAGCACACACTGTTGACGGGCCATCTCTCGCCCACGGAAGATATGAGATGTCCTTGCGTCCCTGGCAACCTTTGAAATATCGGTTGCGCAGTTCCCAGCCACCACTGACATTCTCGAATGCCATGGCAAAATAAAATCTGCCGTTGGCACTGTAATGTGCCTCCTTGCATTTCGCCTTGGCGATGTGTGTCGGAATACCACGCTCTTGTAGGTATGCGACAAGTGCGCGGTGTTCCAGTGGCTCGACCTCAAATCGCTCCATGCTTGGTGCGGAGTGTCGCTGAGGATAAGAGGAAACGACTGTCTGCACCGATAGCACCGGGAATCTATCGGCGATGCAACGCATGAGATAGCGCAGGTCTGTTGACTGATACATCTCAGCTGCAAGATCAATGATGTTGCCACCTCTGCCAAGTCCGAAATCATACCAACAGTTGATCGTGGTCTCAACCTTGAACGATGGTGTATGCTCCTGTCGCAATGGCGACTTATACCAGAGCCTTGTTCCCTTTCTCATAGCCGGATCATGCCCGAGACGGGACAAGAAGTCGGCTAAAGGGATTGATTTAATCTCTTTCAACATGGGTTCTAAAAATGTTTAGGTGAGCTGGTTCTTGGTTTAAGCCCTATTATATATGCCCTTTGCTAAACCAAACCAAAATTGTGGTTTTCAATAGTAGAAATCCGGATTGTAGATATATTCGCGGTTCTCGTAGCGAATCATTCCTTTGTTGTCAAGAAAGGTCTTCAAGCCCTTGACCTTGTTGTTGGAATACGAGTGTCCACAGATGGCATATCCGGCTTTCAATGCCGTCTCGAAGTTGCGACAACCTTTTATCGGGCCGTTGGCGAAAACAACCGTCAATGCCTCGCGATGCTGTTCCTCGGTCAACTCCTTGTAAGGGAACGGCGAAGAAGCTTTTTTGCCCGGCTCAGTGAACACATATTCGCTGGCTATCTCCGGCAGACCGTAGTCATTTACTCGGAACGCAAACGGGTCAAACTCGGCGGCGCGTATCATGGCGGCGCATACCTCCGAAACAGTATCATCGGTTTTGCTACGGCTTATCTGTAGCACAGTCTCAGCCTTGTTGTTGAGTTCGGTACCTACATGACCACGGGCATTGTCATCGCTTTTATTGAGATGCAGAACCGTATGGATATGTATCTGGAACTTGTCAGTCCACTCCATAAGCTTGCCGATGAGGTCGGTGGATTCCTTGGCGCAGTTGATGTCATACATCAGGTCGCGCACACCGTCGATGATTACAAGTCCGACACCGGGAGTATTGATTATCGCCTGTTCAATGACCTCAAGGCGCAAGGCGGGTGTAAGCTGACGCAGAGCGGCAAATTTCAGATTCTCCGGGTGTGTGTCGGTCGGCAGTTTTGCCAGTCGCAGAGCGCGCTCCATGACCTTCTGACAGTGATACGGACTTTGCTCGGTATCGAAATAAAGGATTGTCCGTTTGTCATCGGGAAACTCGGCTGTGTAACCTAATACCTTGCCGTTGACGAGAGATGCTCCGACAATGGCGGCGACATTGAAGGTCTTTTTGCTCTTTGCCTTTCCGGTCGATGCCGAGAAGTTACCGAGCGTACCGATAACGCTGCCGTTGGCATACAATACCTCCGGTGCAGTCTGAATCTCATCGGTGATTCGCAACTGCTTCTCCTCCCAGAGTCGGAGGATTTCAGTCTTCACTTCTTGCATCGGTGACCTCCCTTCCGTTTGTTGTCAGCCTCACGAGCGAGTTCAAGGGCCTTCTGACGGTCGATAACAATAGTACGACCATACTGTGTGATTGCATCTTTTATCACACCACTCCGCTTGATTCGTTGCGCCGTAGGCTTACTGCATCCAAAGATTTCGCAAATCCCCGGGATACCATAAGCATATCGACTATCATCTTCGGTATTGGTAACGGGGATTGCTTCAGACTCATTTTCCTGTCGGTTACGGTAGGCTTCAGCCATAAGGGTTAAAAACTGCGCCCCGGTCATAAGACCAATGGGCAAACTTAAAATAGAAGATAAATCCATAGGCGAATCGGATTTCGTTAGACAATTCCTGTCGATTGACAAGAGCCGGGATTTGTTCCTCGACATTGCAAATTTACTATCGATTCTGAGTGGTGGTCAAGTGGTAAAATCTACTATTTTTCTTTGTCAGCGATATTTTTTACAAAAAGCTATTGCACTGTATATCTGCATTATAACAACGACAATTCGAAGTATTTATGGGTGGTATTACAGATGTCTCAGTGGTAAATGAGTGGTAGGATAATACCACCCACAACTATAATTAGTCATTTCATTTGATTTCGGCACAAAAAAAGCCCTGCCGAAGCAGAGCTTAAACAAGTATAATTCCATCTGACTAATCGAGGATTTGTAGATTGTCCAGAATCAGCGATGGAGAAATTTCCATCTTTGAGAAGGCAAACAACTTTGCGCCGAGATCTTTTATTGATGCTCCGATATGATAAAGAGTGTTATCGACAATCATGAAACGGTCGTGAACCTTGGCGGCACGTTTTACTTCAATCGGAGTGTATTGCCGATTGTGGCGGTCTATATCCAACTGAAATGCTGAAGTTATGCGAAGTGTATATATAATTGCCTCCACTCCTTCCTTACGATTGTCGAGCTGTGTCAGAACAGTGTCATCAACATAATTGTCAATCAGTATAATTCTTCTATTCGCCGAGCGCACAAGCTGATTGACAAACCTGTGGGCATCAAATATCTGACCGTCAAACAATACTCCCTCTTTCGGAGGTAACGAAGTGCGGAGGAAGAAATCAACCTTGCCGGACAGTTCCTTTATCTGGTAATCATGTTCCGACAGGCGACGGTCAATCCGGCTCTCCATGTGCTGTAACCGTTGATTGACACTATAACCACGCAAAAGATAATCTTTAAGTATCTTATTGGCCCACTGGCGGAATTGGATACCTCGTTTGGATTTTACACGATAGCCTACCGAAATAATCACATCAAGATTATAATGCTCGACATTACGTGTGACAGTCCTCTCGCCTTCTTTTTGAACTATCGCAAATTTTGCGACAGTTGGAAGATCTGCTAATTCTTCTTGTAAGGCATTATTGATATGTTTACCAATCGTTTTGACATCTCTATCAAACAGTACAGCTATCTGATTTCTATTTAGCCATACGGTATCATTTTCGACTCTTACATCCAATGATAGAGTCGAATCGGGCTGATATAGTATTATCTCATCACCCTTCTCCGGGACAAGTATTTGATTGGTGTTATTATCTTCCATCATGTAGCCTTATTTCAGATGCAAAGTTAGTGAAAATATTCGGAATTTCAATGATTTACAAACTTGGATTCACATTAGGAAGCCTCTCTTATTTCATCAAAATCCTCTTTCAATTCTTTGAGACGTTCAAGGAATCGCTCATCATTCTTTGACGGATGGGTTTTTAACTCCGTATATTTGGAATTATAAGTCTTATAGGACATACAAAAGTGATGGCACATACTTTTTCTCCAATGAGAACGATGGGCCGAATCAATCATTTCGCCGAAAAAGAAAATGAAATAATATACGCGGTTCTTCTCTCCATCCCTTATTTTAAGACGGCGGGGGCAATCGTGCAAATTTAGAATTGAATACATATCACCCGGCGAAATATTTTCAAACTGTTCCTGATTGCATAGTTTATGAATCATATCAATCTGGAGCATATTGAAAAAAGTCTGTCTTGTGTCACGACGCTCACTTTCGGGCTCCTCAGCGGGTTGCTCGAATTGATGTATCCAGCCTTGATTTATACTATCATTCGATTCTTTAGCACTTTTTACGAGAGACAACAATGTATTTTCATCATCACATTCTCCAAACATGACATCCAGCGGATTTTGGACTTTAACCGAGTCGGACACATCTTCAATTGCCATTTCGAGATGATACAATGTATCATGCATTCCATAATAAGTGAAATGCTCGCAATATTCTCGTAATGTCCTGAATCTGAGAAAAGATTTATAACGTGCAATGGTTTCTTCCATATTGTCGAACAGTTCCGACAATCTTGCTTCATAATCAAGTTCAAGTTGAGACCTGCCATCCCATATTGACACAAGTGGTCCATCGGTATTACTCTCGATTGCGTCTATAACGCTACGAAACCAGTCCAACTGAGCCCTATTCTCTTTGTCAGACTTAAACATGGCTTCACTGCACAGTGTTTCGTATTCCTTACACATGTGTCGGTCAAGCACCATTAATAAGTCGAAATCGTCCGGATTCCAGTCATAATTCTCAATCAGGGCATAATACTGGTCAATCTCCCTTGACAACTGTTTGAGGACACTCCGTTCCGATGAGTTTTTAAGACTCCGGATAGCATCAGTATGAATATCGCAATCAGAAGTTATATATCCGAATTTGGCTAATGCAACAGCATCATCCAAACTCAGTTCTTCACCATCAAGATACTTTTTTGTGATAGCCGTAAAACGAGCTATCTGATTGGAGAGCTCTCCAAGTTGTCGCTGGGTATCAAACATAATAGATGTGTTTATAGAGCGTCGAATTTTGACATTTCTTTCGATTTTATTGAATCTGCAACGGCAATATAGGGCTTCATAGCACTATAATCGCTGTGACCTGTCCATTTCATCACCACCTGAGGGGGTATGCCAAGCGCAAGAGCATTACAAATAAATGACCTGCGTCCGGTATGAGTGCATAGCAATTCATGCTTAGGTCGTGTGTCCTCAATGCGCTCGCGCTGACAATAATAAGTCTGAGTGATAGGCTCTGTCAGTTCTGCGAGTATCCCAAGCTCTTTTAGGTAATCATTCATCTTCTGATTGCTGATTACCGGCAATACTTTCCCGTTCGGAAACACCACATCGGAATATTTTGCCAAAATTGCCCGGCTATGCTTGTTGAGGTCAATTCGCAATGAGTCCGATGTTTTGATGGTTGTCAGTTCGATATGATCTTTCTTGATATTGCTCTTGCGCAGATTATAGACATCCGAGTGTCGCAAACCTGTCCAGCAGCAAAAGAAAAACACATCGCGCACCCGTTCAAGATATTGTTTCTCGGATGGAATTTCTATTGCAGCAACTTTTTTGAGTTCTTCGATTGTAAGGAACACAATCGGTTTTTCCGGCTTTTTATATCGCGGCTTGAAACGGTCATAGGCATTATTGCTGTGATAGCCTTGATTCAGAGCCCATTTCATGAACCACAGCAACAAACCATACATTTTACTAAGAGTAGAGTTACGCATACCTTTATTTTCTTGGAGATAGTCAAGAAACTCTGCGATGCCTCGTTCATCAAGGTATTCAAAAGTGACATCGTCCTTGAACGCTTTCAAATGCCTTCCGAAAACTTTAACCTTCGCCACCGTTGACTTTGTCCAATTGTTATTGCGACCGTTGACATTGACAAATTCGTCAAATCTCTCCCAGATAGATATAGTGGGAGCAGCATCAAGTGTTGTCTTGATGTCTCGCTCCTTAATTGGCTCCCCTTTGATTTTGATATTGAAAGCTTCCCGCAGTTCTTCCGGTGCGGGGAGTATTTCCTTTACCTCATACTCCTTGAAAATTTTCTGAAGCTCTGTGCGCATTTCGTCAAGAGCATCGTTGATTTCTGATGCCGTCTGATGCTGCTTGTTACTTGTTTTGGCCTTGACACGTTGTGTCGAGTCATCCCATTTGGCAAAATCGACACGATAGCCGGTCGTGAAATCCACACGGGTACCGCCATAGGTGACGCGCATACGAATGGGCACGTTTTCAACAATGTCCACTCCTTTGCTTTTTCGCTTTTCGAGTTTGAAAGATATGTTTCGTTTTATATTCATAATATGGGTGTAACTGTTTTTCTCACCCAAAATTACACCCATTTTGAGTGATGTCAAAATACGCTTTACGATTGTTAACAATTCACCGCATAGGCGTAATTGGCCGAATATCAAACAACTGAACTTTTATGATTGTTCATGACACCATTATTTTTGGTGCGCTATACTCCACCACGCGAGACCACCATTCAGGTGGTCTTTTTTTTGTGGCGCTACTGCGCAATAGTTCCGATCTATACCGGAGCAGCAGAAACTCAAGCCCTAAAGTCGCTTTGCGCGAGCATCGGAGACGCTACATGACCACAACCCCATGTCGAGCGCAGTGAGGCATGGGGAGGCATCCACAAGAAGGGTGTGCCTCGGAGAGGTGCTCATTATGATTATCCTCCACCTGTTTTCGACTGACCGGATAAAATGCAGCGGCCGGGCGGCGCGAATGACGGCAGAATTGCTTATATTTGCGGAGAAAGTTTTTATTAGCGTTTGTTTATGGGCATTATTGAAAGTCTTCTGTACTGCGTTATCCTGGGCACGGCAGGCGTGTGGCTGTTGTTTGCGATACTGTTGATTGCGGGGTCGGTTTTCAGGATATCCAATATGGCATTGGGTTGCCTGCCTTTTTTTGTTGCGGTTGCAGCGCTTGCCATCTCTGTGTATATGCTTTTTCAGCATGATCCCCACACCAGTGTGTGGTGGTGGCTCCTGGCCGTTGTTTCGGGGTCGGTGCCATTTTATAGCGTTTGTCGCATAGGGTCGTGGGTGAAGAAATATCGCTGCCCGTGGTGCAATTCCTGGGGTGTGTATTGCTCTAATCTTAAGGAGGCCTCTTATGCCGGGATGAAAACATCCTCCCGCAGGCGCGCGGCAGGCAGGACGGTGGTAAATCACGCCAAGGGTTTAAAGGCAGTAAAAGTATATAAATCAGTGAATCTTTGTCATTGTAAAAAATGCGGGACATTCTATGAATGGTGGGAGGAAGGCGGAGATTACGACAGCGTGGAGATTTCTGAGGCACGGTATATGAACAGCACCCAAAGGACTTTTCGCCCGGGGGTGGACCATGGCGTGGCGTGCCGCACGAAGAACTCCAGGGCCGAGAGTTTCATCTACATGCATGAAGACCCGGATGCCGGAGACGAGTAGCTGAGGCGTACGCTCCCTATCCGGGCGCCAATATTGTATAAATGCGCGATTCAAGTAGCGAATTTTCAACCTATGCCATCACAGTTCCAAATACGCACTATTGCTATTACTTTAGCTCTATAATAGTGTGCCTTGTTTAATTGTTGACAGGTATATATTATTGCCGATACTACCAAAAGAAAAGCAGAGCTATTGCCCTGCCTGACTTATTTGTCGCCGTAGTGTCCTTTGATTGAAACCACGTTTACTATTACCTTTTCATCTTCAATGCCGTAAATCATGCGGTCGCCTTTGGTTATTTCCCTACTCCATAACCCGGATAAATTGCCTTTGAGTTGTTCAACGTGTCCTGTTCCGGTAGTGGGATGCAGCCGCAGTTCCTCGAATAGATCGGCTATCTTTTTAAGCGTTTTCTTCTGCCCGGACATCCGCCATTCCTTCATGTGCTTTTCGGCTTCGGGCATTAGGATTAATTCGTAAATCATACTCCTAAAAGTTCCCTGATTTCTTCCATAGAGTAGGCTCTTCCTTTGCCGGCTTTCATTTCTGCTACACCACGTTTAACCGATGCCATATTCTCAGGGTCATTAAACCACGGATCGCCGGAGGGAGAGGGGTTTTCTTCCACTGTCACCGCTACCGAATTGGCTTTTGCGATGAGGATGGTTTCAATGAAATTCTTTAAGCTCCTGCCCTGTGCTGCTGCCATAATCGAGAGCTTTTGCAATGTATCAACGGGGAGATCGATGTTTTTGCGCTTGATGTTCAATGCTGTTGCCATAGTCGTTTATGTTTTAAGATACAAAGATATAAAATGTATATATTATATACAAATATAGAAGACTGAAAGTTTGCCGGAGCTGCTTTTTCTTTTGTTGCGCTCAATAGCATATTAATTATCTCGCTCAGAGCCGCTATAATTCTCAGCGGTCTTATCGCGTTTGATGGGGTGGACGCTTTGAAAAGCATCCGTACTGCGGGGTGGGGGCGTTTTCCGCAGTTCCGAGGACGCGCGATTGTCGGAACTGGCGGAAGTGGCCTCCTGATTCAGGTGGGATCGCGGGGATGGTGGGATATTTGATGACGCATATTTATAGATTGATTGATTAAAAGGGTTAATTACTTGGGTTGATTATCTCGGTGTGGTGTATTCCCGGCCGGGGAAGGCGCCTGAGCTCCGGGGCGCTTTTTACACTGCAAAGTTACGAATGAATGGTGGCCGGAGTTCCTACATTTTCGCCTTCGGTGGCGGAATTGTAGGAGGGATTCGGATAAGTGGCTGAGTATCGGAGCCGTGTGGATGCATGATTCTTGGAGCGAATTTTCATATATATAAATCAGGGGCGCACTTGCAGGTGCGCCCCTGATTCATATGGTGGGGGATTGCCCGGTCAGAAGGAGTAGCTGAGGCCGAGGGAGGGGGTCCAGGCGTGGATGTGGTAGCTGGCGGTGAAGGTGGTCAGGGCCGGGAGTCCCAGGGCCGGGTTGGCGGCTGCGAGCAGGTCGGCGGTGGTGACGCTGCGGTTGGCGGCGTTGAGGCCGGCCACGTACATGAGGGCGAAGTCGATGCTGAGGCCACTGACGGGGCGGAAGGAGAAACCCACGGAGGGGTCGATCTTGGTGGTGCCCGGGGTCTCGGGGTTGTAGTGATCCGGGCGCACGGGGGTGGTGTCGATCATGAGGCCTGCCCGGAGGTCGAGGCGCCGGGTGGCGGCGAATTGGGCTCCGGCCTTGAAGGTCCAGGAGTTTCGGTAGTTCTTGGCTATGTGCTGGTCGTAGGGCTCAAGCTGCTCGTTGAGGAATTCCACGTCGAGGGATTTATAGGCTTNCCAGCCGGAGAGCTGGGCGTCGAGGGCGAGTGTCCAGCGCTCCGCGGGCTTGTAGCCGAGGCCGAAGGAGAGCACGTAGGGGGCGGGCATGGTGGCTTGGAAATTGGCCTGGTTGATGATGCCCAGGGTGGGCTGGAGGATGGCTGTGGCGATGTCGTCGGCGTAGCGCACGGATGCTGTGCCGGCTTCTACGGTGAGGTTCATCTTTGAGCGGAAGTTGATACCTGCTGTGAGGGATGGGGTGATGTCGAGCATGGCGCCCACGTTGACGCCGAATGCCGGCTTGGCGGAGCCCTGCAGGTTGACGGACGCGGGGGTGGTGTGGCCGTAGCGCTTGCCTGCGGGGATGCCCAAGGCTGCACCGGCGCCTGTGGCTTCGAGGCCGGCGAGCATCGCGTCCATTGACGAGGCTGCCACGAGGCCTTTGTCGAGGTCGACGTTGCCCCATGTGATCATAAGGCCCACGCCCACGCTGAGGCCCGGCAGGGGGCGCCATGCCATGGTGGGCTGGAGGGTGAAGGCGCGCAGGGTGCAGCGCTGGTTGAACACGGCTCCGGGCCAGTCGTCGAGCCATTCGATTCCGCTGCCGTAGGGTGTGTAGAAGGCCACGCCTGCCTGCAGATTGTCGAAGATGCGGAAGGATGCCGCGGCGTTGACGGGGGTGCTGACGGGGGCGTGGGTGTCCCACTCGGAGCCGTCGGGCAGGAATGCTGTGGCCTTAGGCGCTACTGCCGAGACGGATGCGGAGATGTCGAGGGTTTTCTGCGAGAAGGCCATTCCCGCGGGGTTGAAGAGCATGCTCTCGGCGCCCAGTTTGAGGGCTACGCCGGTGTGGCCCATTCCCAGCTGCTTGGTGCTCAGGGTGTTCACCTGGTATCCTTCGGCAGCTGCGGCCAGGGCCACACCTGCGGCCATCACGGCCAAAACAATCTTTTTCATACCTTAATATATAATACGTTGTGTCAGTCGATCTTGTAGCGGTCGCCGGTTTCGTCCACGATGGAGCGGAAGTAGCGGTCGTTGTAGCCCGGCCATGATGGCTGCACGGGCATTCCGGTGGCCGTGCGCTCGAAGTGGCCGGGGGAGGTTTCTTTCTTGACGTTGCCGTCGAGATACTTCACCATCAGATAGTCGCCGAGGTCGCGGTAGCCTTTTGTGACAGCTGCCGAGCTCATGGCGGTGAAGCCGGCGAGGCGCTCGCGTGCCTGGTCGTAGGGCATGCCGGCCAGGGTGGTGGCTGCCGTCTCGGTGTCGGCTTCGAGCTGTCGTTCGTAGGCCAGCTGCACGCGGCGGATGTCAGGAATCATCTGCGAGTAGCGGTTGTAGGCCTGGTTGGCCACGTAGTTGTTGACCCAGAACATCGCGTCCCACGAGAGCGTGAGCAGGTCGCCGTTGCCGTGGGCGAGTTCGCGCGGAGGCTCGGGCGTGGAGTTGAACACGGGGATGTAGACGCAGGTATTGGCATCGTCCACTCCGAACCACAGGATGCCCCGCATGGCCTCCGGGCGTGCGTGGTTCATCGAGGCCACGAAGCTGAAGCCCGTCTGCTGCGTGGCGATTGCGCGCTCGTGGGTGTAGGTGGCGGAGTCGACGGTGAACGTCATGGGTCGCCAGCGGTAGGGCACGTCGAAGGGTCCTGCGCCAATGTCGGTGGTCATGTCCAGGGGTGTGCCCTCGAAGTGGTCGCGCATCATCCATTTGAGGTCGTTGGCGCTCAGGGGCTTCTCGGGCTTCACCCAGAGGGGGAGCACCTCGCCCTCGCCGCGCATCACCCATGGCAGGTAGCGGTCGATGCTGTCGGCCGGTGCGGCGTGGCGTCGCATGTAGCTCCACACGCGACCGTCGCATCCGCGGGTGGCACCCACGTCGGTGATGGCATAGGCCCGCGAGAAGTCGAAGTCGCGGTCGCTGCCCTTGTAGTAGCCCTGCTTGCGGGCGAAGTCGATCACGTCGGGCGAGAAGATCGTGGTCTCCGGCTCGTTCTGCGGGAATTGGTGGATGCGTGCATGGTTGGCGTGTCCGCTGATGTGTCCGTCGGGCACGCGGCGTGCCACCCACACGGCGCCCTTGTCGGCCTTACCCTTGCCGATGAGCTCCATGATCCACACCTCGTCGGGGTCGGCGATCGAGAAAGATTCGCCCTCGGATCCATAGCCGTAGTCGCGCACGAGCGATGTCATCACGTCCACGGCCTCACGCGCCGTGCGTGCGCGCTGCAGCGTGATGTAGATGAGCGAGCCGTAGTCGATGAGGCCGCTGCCTTCGAGCTCGGGGCGCCCGCCCCAGGTGCTCTCGGCGATTGTGAGGCCATGCTCGTTCATGTTGCCGATGGTGGCGTAGGTGTGGGGCACTTCGGGAATTTCGCCGCGATACTCGCCGGTGTCCCAGTCGTAGACGGCGCGCATGGCGCCGGGCTCGTGGCTGGCTGCGGGCTGGTGGTATAGCTCGCCGTAGAGAGTGTGGCTGTCGGCAGCGTAGGTGATCATCGTGGAGCCGTCGTCGGTGGCTCCTTTTGCGGCGATCAGGCTTGTGCACGCAAGGGCTGCCGGAGCAGCCGCCAGAGCGGCGCCCAGGAGCGCGCGCTTGAGGATGTGGTGGAGTTGGTTCATAAAATTTGTCACAAAGGTATGAAAAGATGGTCTATTTTGCAAATTTTTATCGCATGCCCCCATAAGCTGAGGTGCAAACGGTACACAAATTTCGGAAATTATCGCTACATATACAAAAATAGCGCCCTTGAAGCCGCATTTTTACAATACTTTTAGTAATTTTGCACCGCATTATGCGCCCTTTCATGAGCAAATACGATGAAATACGCAGCACGGTAGCGCCCGAACTTGAGCGCCTCAACGAGCGTATACATGCGCGTCTCACCTCCGGCAACGCCTTGATGGACACCATCGTGGGAGGGCAGCTGCGCACGCGCGGCAAGCAGATACGCCCGCTGGTGGTGGTGCTGTGTGCGCGCATGTTTGGCGCGGTGGACAATCGCGTGCTCGCCGCCGGAGCGTCGGTGGAGCTGCTCCACAATGCCTCGCTCATCCATGACGACGTGGTGGACGAGTCGAAGCTGCGGCGCGGAACCGCCACACTCAACGCCATCTGGGACAATCACATAGCCGTGCTCGTGGGCGATTTCTACACCAGCTCCTCGCTGCGCGAGGCCGTGGAGACGGGCGACATGCGCATAATCCGCACCATCTCCGACCTGGGCCGCCTCCTGAGCCTGGGCGAGCTGAGCCAGATCGACACAGCGCGCACCCACACCCTCACCGAGGAGGCTTATTTCAACAACATCGACAAGAAGACGGCGTCGCTCTTCGTGGCATGCGCGCGCATGGGATGCTATGCCGCCGGCGCGCCCGAAGCGGCCACCGAGAAGCTTGCCGAATTTGCTCGCCTGCTGGGCCTGTGTTTCCAGATCCGCGACGACGTATTCGACTACTATGAATCCGACAAGGTGGGAAAACCCACCGGCAACGACCTGCGCGAGGGCAAGGTGACGCTTCCGCTGCTGCACGTGCTGCTCGACCCGGCCGTGGACGGCAACGACGCTATGCTCGCCATGCTACGGGAAGAGCGGATATCCGATGAGCATATAGGCCGCCTGCAGGCCCATGCCCGCGACAACGGCGGCGTGGACTATGCCTTTGACACCATGCGCGGGCTGCGCGACCGTGCCGCGGCTATCCTGCGTGGCCTTCCTGCCGGCGCTTCCGCCACGGCGCTGCTCGATATCTTTGATTATATCATAGCCCGGGATCATTGAGGCTTTTTTTATAGAGGGCTTCAGGGGCTTTAAGGCCCTTAGGGTCTTTAGAGTTTATGCAAAAAAGCGCCGCGTGGGGGCACGCGGCGCTTTTTTGTGCAGGGGGGAGGGCTATTTCTTGGTTGCCTTTTTTGTGGTGGCTTTCCTGGCGGGCTTAGCGGCCTTGGCTTTCCCGGCGGGGGCTTTTTCTTCCTTGGCCTCGGGAGCCTGGCGCAGGGCGTGCTCCACGTTGAATTGCTCGATATTCTTGCGCATGGAGGCGAGTTCCTTGTTCAGGGTCTCGATCTCGGTGGCCTGATTGCGGATGGTGGTGAGCAGGGAGTTGAGCTCCTCGTTTTCGATGCTCAGGGGGTACTGCTCTTCCACGCGCACGATGAAGTCGGCGAGCACGTTCATGTAGTTGGTGAAAGCCTGATAGGGCGTCTCGTAGGGGCTGAACATGGAGTGGGCAGCCCCGTCGGAGAAGTGCTTGGTGCTCATATAATACAGGTGGTCGCTGCCCTGGAGGTAGTACCAGTCTTGCTTGAGGCGGCGGTCGTCGCACAGGCGCACTCGCTCGGCCACGCTGTAGAGCTTGTTGAATGCTTCGTTCTGGAGGGAGTTGCCCAGCCAGGCACTCACGTCGCGCGCCTCATCGGCACCGCTGATGGGGTGCATCACGCTGAGCTCGCCCACGGGCTTGAGCACGGAGAGCACCTGCGATGGTGTGCGGAACTCCACTCCTTTCTCGGCTGCGAAGCGTGGAAGGGCCTCAAGGAACTGGAAGATGCCGGTGTTGGCCGGGTGGAATCCGCCGAATGTTTCGAGGTTGAGGCAGAGGTTTACCACCTGCTCGTCGGCGGGCGTGGAAGCCACCCAGTTCATGTATTTGTCGGCCGTGAGGGGATACTGGTCCCAGGAGGTGTCGCTGAATCGTGCGGCGATGTCGTCGCTGAGCTTGTCGTTCTTGAGGAGGAGGCGCAGCTTGGGGGCGCTTGCGGCGGAGTAGACATAGTCCGGCGACTTCCATCCGAGGATGTGCTTGGCGCCTTCGGTGAGCACGCCCTTGAATCCCATGGCGAGCACCTGCGCGGCGATCTCGTCGTCGTAGATGAGTTCGGTGTTGTGCAGCACCTTGGGCTTCACGCCCAGCAGCGAGTGGAGCTTGTCGCATTCCACCTTCACCTGGTTGGCGAATTCGTCGGGGTCTGTGAGGGAAGCGAGCGAGTGGGCATAGGGCACGGCGAGGAATTCCACGGCGCCCGTGTCGGCGAGTTTCTTGAGCAGGTCTATAAACTCGGGCACGTATTGCTCAAGCTGCTCCAGGGCCACGCCGCTGATGCTGATGGAGCAGCGGAAGGCTCCCTTGGTGGCGTCGATCATCCGCAGCAGGGTCTCGGCAGCCGGGATGTAGCTGTTGTGGGCCACGCGGGTCACGATTTCGTCGTTGAGGAAATCGTCGTAGTAGTAGTGGTCATTGCCGATATCGAAGAAGCGGTATCGCTTGAGTCGCATCGGCTGATGGATTTCAAAGTTGAAGCAAATGGCTTTCATTGTGGTATGGTGTGTGTGAGGCGTTTAGCGGTTGAGAACTTTTTTATAGATGTCGATCACTTTTTGTCCGGCTTTGTCCCAGGTGATCTGCGCCACTTCCTCAAGTCCTTTTTCGCGCAGCTGGTTGTACATCGCCGGATATGTGATGATAGAGTGGATGGCATCGGCCATGGCGTCGATATCCCAGTAGTCGGTCTTGATGACGTTGTCGAGTATTTCGGCGCAGCCGCTCTGCTTGGAGATGATGCTGGGCACGCCCATCTGCATGGCCTCCAGCGGCGAAATGCCGAAAGGCTCGCTGACGGATGGCATGATATAGACGTCGCTGGCCGCCAGCATCTCATACACCTGCCGTCCTTTCTGGAATCCGGGGAAGTGGAACCGGTCGGCTATTCCCCGCTGGGCAGCCAGGCGTATCATCTTGTCCATCATGTCGCCGCTGCCGGCCATCACGAAGCGCACGTTGTGGCACAGGCGCAGCACCTTGACGGCAGCTTCCACGAAGTATTCCGGGCCTTTCTGCATGGTGATTCGTCCCAGGAAGGTGACCACCTTTTCCTTGGGGTTCTTTTCCACCTTGATGTCGAGGAGGTCTTGCGACAGGGGCACCACGGCGTTGTGGACGGTAGTGACCTTGGCCGGGTCGATGCCGTATTTCTCGATCACGGTGCGTCGCGTGAGGTTGCTCACGGTGATGATATGGTCGGCATGTATCATGCCGTCGCGCTCGATATTGAACACCGTGGGGTTCACGTTGCCGCGCGAGCGGTCGTAGTCGGTGGCGTGGACGTGTATCACCAGCGGCTTGCCCGTCACCTGCTTGGCATGGATGCCGGCGGGGTAGGTGAGCCAGTCGTGGGAGTGGATGATGTCGAAGGGCACCGTGCGTGCGATCACACCTGCGGCGATGCTGTAGTTGTTGATTTCCTCAAGCAGGTTGTCGGGGTATCGTCCCGAGAACTCAATGCATCCCAGGTCGTTGGTGCGCATGTAGTTGAAATCGGCGTAGATGTGGTCGCGCAGAGCAAAGTAGAGGTCGGGGCTCATCACCTTTCCAATGCGTTGCTCCACGTATTCGCGGCTCACGTCGCGCCACGCCACGGGCACCTGCGAGGCGCCGATGATGCGGGCAAACGAGCGGTCTTCGTCGCCCCAGGGCTTTGGAATGACGAAGTCGATTTCCATGTCGCCACACTCCCACATGCCTTTTGTGAGGCCGTAGCTTGCGGTGCCGAGTCCGCCGAGGATATGCGGCGGGAATTCCCAGCCGAACATTAAAGCTTTCATATTAGTAAAGAGCGGATTTCGTGTGTGGGGGGTTATACATTGAGTTTCTTAAGGGTGCGCAGCGTGCGTAGCACCTCGGCCACGTTTGTGGCGTGGCTCACGGCGCCTCGTCCTGCAAATGGCGGGTTGCCGTCGTAGAGCTGCGAGAGCGAGCCTATGCATCCCTGGCTCATCTCGTCTTCAAATCCTATGAGCATGCGGTCGATATATGCCACGCCGCTCATGCCGAATACGCGCAGATAGGCGTCGGCATAGAAGCCCATGAGCCACGGACGCGCCGGGCCCTGGTGCATGGCCAGCTCGCGCTCCTCGGGCGATCCGAGATAGAAGGGGCGGTAGCCGTAGCTGCGCGGCGAGAGCGTGCGCAGGCCCTTGGGGGTGAGCAGTTCGCGGGTGACGACGTCGAGCACGCCCTTGCGCTGGCGGCGGTCGAGCGGCGAGTAGTCAAGGCCAATGGCCACGGCCATGTTGGGTCGCACGGCCGGGTCGGCGAAGCTGCCATCCACGTAGTCGTAGAGGTATCCGGCCTCGTTGAGGAATGTGGCCACGAAGGGCTCCTTCATGAGCTCGGCGGTGTGGCGCCAGCGCTGCACGCGTGCAGCGTCGAGGCCTGCGGCCTCTCCGCTCTTGGCGGCGAAGACCAGCGCGTTGTACCACAGCGCGTTGAACTCCACGAGCAAGCCCGAGCGCGGGATCACCGGGCGGCCGTTGAGCATGGAATTCATCCATGATGCCGGCGTGCCGGTGCCCAGCGTGTGGAGCAGGCCGGTGGCGGGGTCGACGTGCAGGTTGGGGTGTCCGCCGTCCAGGATGTAATCGACGATGCGTGCCGTCTCGGCGGCGTAGGTGTGGGCGGTGTCGATGCCGTCGCACTTGTCGTATTGCTGCATGGCCCATACGGCCCACAGCGGGATGTCGGGGAGGTCGATGCCCTGCAGGCGGGATGCGGTATCGCCCGTGTCGATATATCGGTCGAGCGCCGCCAGGGCCGTGGCCATTATGCGGCGGTAGTCGTCGTAGTGGTCGATGGCCAGTGTGAGTCCCGGCACGGCCATGAAGGTGTTGCGCGCCAGCACCACTCCCCATGGGAAACCGCTGATCACGTACATATCCTCGCCTTCGCGCACGTAGAATTGCTTTGCGGCGTTTTTCAGGCAGTTGTAGAAGCTGGTGCGGGGCGTGCGCGAGGCAATCTCGCCCTCATACATCTTCTTGAGCGACGTCGGCTTCACGGGCTCCACGCCGGCCGAGAAAATCACGCTCTCGCCCTTGCGCAGCGGCACCTCGAAGTAGCCGGGCACCCATAGGTCTTCGCAGTAGGGCACGCCACGCTCCAGGTCTTTGACGTATTCGATGCCGTTGTACCAGTTGGGCTCGGGCACCCAGCGGGGCTTGCGGCTCAGCTGCATGTAGAGCTTGGGGAATCCCTCATAGAGGCATGTGGCCACGCCGTTGTCCACGGGCTCGGTGTCGCGGTTCACGGCGTCGTTGGCCACGCACAGGGCGTTGCTCTCGCGGAAAGCGAGGAAAGGCTTGAATCGGAGCGTGGTGGCGGAGTGGGCATCCACCAGGGTGTAGCGTATGAGGATGCGGTTTTCGTTGGAGATGAAGATTTTCTCCTTAGTGAGGATTACGCCTCCCACGCGATAGGTCATGCGCGGCACACTCTCGCAGTCAAATTCGCGGATGTACTTGTGGCCTGCTGGCGCAATCACGCCTCCGCGATAGCGGTGCAGCCCCAGGTTGAACTCCGCCCCGTGCTGAATCACGGTTTCGTCAAGGCTCGACAGCAGAACGAAATTCTTGTTTTCCTTCTCCGGGATAGGAATCACCAGCAGGCCATGCTGCTTGCGGGTGTTCATTCCCGGCAGCGTCGAGCAATGGTAGGCACCGGCCTGATTGGTGCGCAGCATCTCCTTTGTCAACGACTGGTCGAGGTTGATGAGCAGGTTTTTGTCAAACTTTAAGTAGCTCATTGGTTATGTAGGTGATTAAATGGTTTCTTAAGGCACGAATTTACATAAAAAAAACGCCGTGCGCAAACTTTAGTTTCACTTTTTGCGCCCCGGCGGCTTTTTTTTGAAATTATTCACACCATAAGAGTTTTTGTGGAAGCCGGGGTGGGGCTTATTCCTCTTGATAATTGTGCTGAAGGTAAAAAATTGACTTCTGTCGTTCTATTTCAGCTTTCAGCTGGTCGGGTGTCGGGAGGTAGGTCATGTATTTTGAAGCAAAGAGATGGTCGTTGTCGTGTAGCACCGAATACCTGGCGATATCTTCGTCGGTGTCTTCGCACAAAACGATTCCTATTGTGGGATTGTCGCCTTCGGTGCGCTTCAGCTCGTCGTACATCCTGACATACATGTCCATCTGGCCCACATCCTGATGGGTTATGCGCTTGGTCTTTAAATCAATCAACACATAACATTTGAGGATTACGTTGTAGAAAACCAAATCAATATAATAGTCTTGAGCAGCTGTGCGGATAAGCTGTTGGCGTTTCATAAATGCAAATCCTTTGCCCAGTTCCATGATGAAGGTCTGCAGATGATCAATAATAGCGCTCTCAAGCTCTGATTCGGAATAATCTGCATTGGACGGCAGGCCTAAAAATTCTGCTACAATAGGACTTTTCAATAATTCGGTTGCAGATTCTCCAAATTCGTAGCCCGAATCTGAAATTAGAGGTTCGGGAGTCTTGAAATGCCTTTCATAATACTGCGAAGAGATATTGCGGTTTAAAGTTCTCACGCTCCACATTTCTTTGCTGGCATTTTCAAGGTACCACCTTATGGCGTTTTCATCTCCAACGCGCAGGGTCTGAAAATATGTGTCCATGTGAGATTTGGAAATCGCGATTTCCAAATCTTGAAAGAGTGTGCTTCAGTCCGGACTCAACTATGGATTTGATTTGAGAAATGAAATTATCAGGAACGGGCGGAGCCGGTTGACGGATTTTAAGGATTTCTTTTTGCGCCCCGGCGGCTTTTTTTTGTTTTATTTGATTTTTAATTGCCGGGGAAATTGTACCTTTGTAAGTTCAAAAATATGCTTTAATAATAATGAAAACCGCAACAATTGCAATCCTCACTATGATGGCTGCACTGGGCACATCGGCGCAGACCACCTGCGGCGTGGACCGTGCCAACCTCGACACTTCGGTGGCTCCGGGCGCCGACTTCTACGACTATGCATGCGGGGGCTGGATGAAGGCCCATCCGCTTAAACCCGAATATTCGCGCTACGGCACCTTCGACCAGCTGGGCGAACTCAACCGCAGCCAGGTGCGCGACCTCGTGCTGGGGCTCGACGCGGCCACTGCCGAGCCCGGCAGCAACGCCCAGAAGATCGCCGACCTCTATGCCATGGGCATGGACAGCGTGCGCCTCAACGCCGAGGGGGCCAAGGCCACGCTGCTCGACCTGGGACGCATCTACTGCACCGACCGCGACGGCATCATCGACCTTATGGCCACGCTGCCCGGCGTGCAGGCATTCTTCGGCACCGGCGTGGAGGCCGACATGATGAACAGCGACCTGAACGTGATGTACTGGGGGCAGGGCGGCCTGGGCCTGGGCGACCGCGACTACTACCTTGAGGACTCCGACAACGCACGCCGTGTGCGCGAGGCCTATATCGAGTATCTCACCACTATCGCGCGCCTCGCCGGCCTTGATGAGGAAAACGCCGCACGCCTGGCTGCCAACTCCATGCGCATCGAGACGGCGCTGGCCACCGCAGCCATGAGCCGCGAGGAGATGCGCGACCCCGCTGCCGGCTACAACCCCCGCACCGTGGCCGGCCTCGCCGCCGAATATCCGCATATCGACCTGGCACGCTACTTCCGCGGCCAGGGCCTCGACGGAGTGGAGAATATCATCATAGGGCAGCCCCGCAGCTATGCTGCCGTAGACAGCATCCTCGCATCCGAAGACCTCACCGCCCTGCGCGACTATCTGGCCGCCGGCTACCTCGACAGCGCCGCCCCCTATCTGAGCGACGACTTCGTCGACGCCGGTTTCCGCATGAGCCAGGTGCTGAGCGGCGTGGAGCAGCAGCAGCCCCGCTGGAAGCGCGCGCTGGCCGTGCCCAACGGCATGCTGGGCGAGGCTCTGGGCGAGCTCTACGTGGAGAAGTACTTCCCGGCATCGTCCAAGGAAAAGATGCTCACCCTCGTGGGCAACCTGCGCACGGCCCTGGGCAAGCACATCGACGATCTCACGTGGATGAGCGATGCCACCAAGGCCCGCGCCCATGAGAAGCTCGACGCCTTCACCGTGAAGATCGGCTACCCCGACAAGTGGCGCGACTACAGCGGCCTCGCCATCGATCCGTCCAAGCCCTACTGGAACAACGTGCAGGCAGCCATCCTCTTTAATCAGGAGTTCAACAACGCCGACTTCGGCAAGCCCGTGGACCGCGACCGCTGGTATATGTCGCCCCAGACCGTGAACGCCTACTACAGCCCCCTCACCAACGAAATATGCTTCCCCGCAGGTATCCTGCAGGAGCCTTTCTTCAATCCCGAGGCCGACGATGCCGTGAACTACGGCGCCATAGGCGTGGTGATCGGCCACGAAATGACCCACGGATTCGACGACCAGGGACGCCAGTTTGACAAGGACGGCAATCTCTCCAACTGGTGGACCGATGCCGATGCCGACGCTTTCAACGCGCTGGCCGACAGCCTTGCGGCACAGTTTGACGCCATCGAAGTGGCTCCCGGCGTGCACGCCAACGGCCGCTTCACCCTGGGCGAGAATATCGCCGACCAGGGTGGCCTGCGCGTGGCCTATACCGCCTACCATAACGCTCTGGGCGACGGCGGCGAGACAATTGACGGCCTCACGCCCGACCAGCGCTTCTATCTGTCGTATGCCAATGTGTGGGCCGGCAACATCCGCGAGGCCGAAATCCTCAAGCGCACCAAGACCGACCCCCACTCGCTGGGCCGCTGGCGCGTGAATGCCTCGCTGCGCAATATCGAGCCTTTCTTCGCCGCTTTCGGTATCACCGAGGGCCAGCCCATGTGGCGCCCCGTGGCCGAGCGCGTGGTGATATGGTAATCGCCGCCGCCGCGGCTGCAACAAAAAAATCCCGCAGGGCTCTGCGGGATTTTTTTTGTTGGGTAATGTCGCGGTTAGCTTATGCAGCCGTTGAGGCGCGGGCTTCCGTTGATGGTGAGAATCTTCATAAATAGTTGATGATGTGTGGACTTTTTTAATTCTATACAACTTATAGGTGGGAATGTTCGTTATAATCGGTGGAAAAGTTGTAACTTTACGCATTATGAATATAGATCTTTCAAAAATACAGTCTCCTGCCGATATCAAGGGCATGAGCATGGAGGAGCTTGAGCTCCTGAGTGAAGAACTGCGCGCCGCGCTCGTGAAGAAGCTCGCCGCCCACGGCGGCCACGTGGGCCCCAATCTGGGCGTGGTGGAGGCCACCGTGGCGCTCCACTACGTCTTTGACGCACCTGCCGACGAGATAGTGTTTGACGTGTCGCACCAGAGCTACGTCCACAAGATGCTCACGGGCCGCATCGGCGCTTTCATCGACCCGGCGCGCTACGACGAGGTCACCGGCTTCACGTCGCCCCACGAGAGCCCCTACGACCTCTTTGAGATAGGCCACACCTCCACCTCGCTCTCGCTCGCCACCGGCCTGGCCAAGGCCCGCGACCTCAAGGGCGGCAAGCAGAATGTGGTGGCCTTCATCGGCGACGCATCGCTGGGTGGCGGCATGGCCCTGGAAGCCCTCAACTATGCTCCGGAGCTGCACTCCAACCTCATCATAATCGTGAACGACAACCAGATGTCGATAGCCGAGAACCACGGCGAACTCTACGAGCATCTGGCCGAGCTGCGCCGCACCGACGGCCACGCCGAAAACAACATTTTCAAGGCTCTGGGCTATGAATACGTCTACGTGGCCGAAGGCAACGACCTGCGCCACCTCATCAAGGCTTTCCGCTCCGTGAAGGACGCGCCGCGTGCAGTGGTGGTGCACATCAACACCATGAAGGGCCACGGCCTGCCCGTGGCCGAGGCTCATAAGGAGAGTTTCCACTTTGCCGGCCCGTTCAATCCTGCCACGGGTGCGCCCGTGCATGGCGGCGGAGAGAGCTACGGCGACATCTTCGCACGCCGGATGCTTGAGATAATGAACCGCGACACCAACGTGGTGACACTCACGGCCGGCACTCCATCGGCCTTCGGCTTTGATCCGGCCCGCCGCGAGGCTGCCGGCCGGCAGTTTGTGGACGTGGGCATCGCCGAGCAGGACTGCGTGACTATGGCTGCCGGCCTGGCCAAGGGCGGCGCCCGCCCCGTGATGGGCGTGGTGAGCACCTTCCTGCAGCGCGCCTACGACCAGCTGAGCCACGACGTAGCCATCAACAACCTGCCTGCCGTGTTCGTCGATTTCTACACGGGTATCTACGGCATGAACGATATCACCCACCTGGGCCTCTTCGACGTGGCCATGGTGTCGAATATCCCCAATATCATGATGATATCGGCCACCAATGCCGAGGAATACACCGCCATGATAGACTGGGCCGTGAAGCAGACGGAACGCCCCGTGGTGGTGCGCACGCCCGGCGGTGCCGTGCGCCACTCCTCGCGGCCTGTCGATACTCGCTTCGACCGCTACGAGGTGGTGGAGCAGGGCAGCGAAGTGGCCATCATCGCCGAGGGCGCCATGCTCGAAAACGCCTTGCAGGCGGCCGAGATACTCAAGACGCGCGGCACGGCACCCACGGTGATCAATCCTCGCCTCCTCTCGGGCATCGACAAGGAATGCCTCGACACTCTTGACGGCTACCGCCACGTGATCACCATCGACGACGGCATCATCGACGGCGGCTTCGGCCAGAAGGTGGCCGCCTACCTCGCCGCAAAGGGCACCCGCGTCACTTGCCTGGGTCTCGCCACCGAGTTCATGGACCGCTACAACGTGGCCGATGTGCTCAAGGCCAACAATCTTACCCCCGAGCAGATAGCCGCCCTGGCCTGAACGGGCCGCACCGGGCTGCGCTTATTGTGCGGGATATAAAAGGACATAAGCGACAGAAGGAACACAACGTTGTGTCTTCTGTCGCTTTTGTCTTTTTGCGTCGTCAGCCGCTACGCGAGAAATTCCGCACGGCTGCGTAGCGGTGGTGTATACTGACACACACATCCGTATCGCGCATTCAATATATTTTCCCGATAAAATTTATCAGTGCTTCAGCAAATGGCCGGGGTGCTTCCATGGCGGTGAAATGTCCGCTGTAGGGCATTTCCGAGAACTGGACAAGGGGGTAATTGCGCTCAATCCATGGCTTAGGTACAGGTAAAATATCTTTCGGGAACCTTGCGATAGCGGTCGGAACGGTCACTTTTCCCATCGGAGGGAGAGTGTAGGAATTGCCATAATATTGTCTGACGGATGATTGCGCGCAGTTGGTCATCCAGTAGAGAGTGAGGTTGTCGAGAAGGTCGTCGATTGAGAACCGTTCCCAGTCAGACCAGTCATGATACTTCTCCACGAGCCATCCAGCCATACCTACCGGAGAATCACTTAGACTAA
>JAAVEC010000024.1 GCA_014801485.1 Bacteroides sp. | reverse complement strand
CCGGCAAGTCGTTCTCTTGTACTACTTCGTCTATATTCTATTGTAATAATTTCAATGTTCTCGCATTTCGTCGTTTCCTCAAAAAGGCTTTGCAAAGTTACAACCAATTTTTTGAATTGACCAAATTTTAGCGAAACTTTTAACAAATTTTTAATTTCAGAGCCTCTTTCGACCCCTGCCGGCTTGCCGCCGGCGCCCTTCCTCCGAAAAGCGAGTGCAAAGTTACAACACTTTTCCCATTCCACCAAATATTTTTGTAAGAAAATTTCAAAAATTTACATATTTCGAGAGTGCACATATATATAATATAATGACACTATATAATATAATGACACTATATAATATAATGACACGCTGTACACAGTGTGTACGCTGTGTACGATATCGGACACATCCGCAATTTACTTCTTGTTGAATATCAACTCATTACCACTTTGGCACGCGAAATGCATATATATTCAGAGAAAACAGACAACGTTATGGACAGAGAAATACCAAAAGAAGAAATTACACGCCGAAAAAGGCGTAAAATAGCAATTGCCGCAGCCGTGGCCGGTGGCTTCGGGCTAATGCTATGGGGCATTACGGGATTGACCGGAAAAAGTATCAAGGCGGCCGACCTGGTAGTGAGCACAGCCGATACAGGCACTATCGAGAGCACAATCAGCGCCACCGGCAAAGTAGTGCCAGCCTACGAGGAAATCATAACCTCGCCCATTAGCTCTCGCATTCTTGAAGTATATTGCAAAGCAGGCGACAGCGTGCAATCAGGCACGCCATTGCTACGACTCGACCTGCAGAGCGCCGAGAATGCGCTGGGCAAACTCATGGACGAAATCGAAATGAAGCGTCACCTGCTCGAACAGCAAAGATTGAACAACGCCACGCAACTGAGCGACCTCGAAATGCAGATAAAGGTGAAGGCCATGACCGTAGATCGGCTTGAAGTGGAGCTGCGCAACGAGCAGTATCTCGATAGCCTGGGCTCGGGCACAGGCGACAGAGTGAAGCAAGTGGAACTGGCATATCGCACAGGAGTGCTTGAGCTCGAACAGATGCGCGAGCGCCTCGGCAACGAGCGCAAGGTGGCCGAGGCCGACCTCAATGTAAAAAAACTCGAACTCAATATCGGCGACAAGAATCTCCACGAAATGCAGCGCACCCTTGAAGATGCTAAAATAAGAGCTCCCAGGGCCGCCACGCTCACCTTCATTGCCGATCAGATGGGCCAGAAAGTGGCCGAGGGAGAAAAAATCGCAATCCTGGCCGACCTCGCCCACTTCAAGGTGGACGCTGAAGCCGCCGACGCATTCGCCGAGCGCCTGAGAGTGGGCAACGGAGCGGTGGTGAAAATAGGATCCGAAAAACTGCCCGGTGTGATTAGCAACGTAAAACCTCAGAGTGCCAACGGCGTGATGGCATTCTCGGTGAAACTCGACAACGACAGCCACAAGCGCCTGCGTGCCGGACAAAAGACCGAGGTGTACGTGCTCAGCGGGGTAATAGAAAACACTACGAGAATATCCAACGGAAGTTACTACACAGGCCCGGGCGAATACGACCTTTTCGTGATCGACGGTGAAGACAGATTGGTACGCCGAAAAGTTCGCCTGGGCGATAGTAACTACGATTTCGTAGAAGTGATTTCAGGACTCAACCCCGGCGACCGCGTGGCCGTCAACGACATGAAAGAATTCAAAAACAATCAAACTATAAAGGTAATCAAATAAACCATGGCTATTATCGAACTTAAAGAAGTGGGCAAGATATTCCGCACCGACGAAGTGGAAACTCAGGCACTTCAAAACATCAACATCGACATCCGGCAAGGAGAATTCGTAAGCATCATGGGTCCCTCGGGATGCGGCAAATCCACTCTCCTTAATATCATGGGACTGCTCGACAATCCCAGCACCGGCTCCGTGACGATTTGCGGCACCGACGCCACTAAGATGAGCGACAGCGCGCTGGCAGCGTTCCGAAATGCCCGGCTGGGCTTCGTATTTCAGAGCTTTCATCTGATCTCTTCGCTCAACGTGCTCGACAACGTGGAGATTCCCCTACTCTATCGCGGAGGCCTCTCTGCCGCTCAGCGTAGGGTCCGTGCGCAGGAAGTACTCGAACGCGTGGGGCTCAGCCACCGCATGAAACACCGCCCCACACAGCTCTCGGGCGGTCAGTGCCAGCGCGTGGCCATAGCCCGGGCTCTGGCCGGAGCTCCGGAGATAATCCTCGCCGACGAGCCCACCGGCAACCTCGACTCCCACATGGGCGCCGAAATAATGCAGCTCCTCACGGAGCTCAACAAGCAAGACGGCCGCACGATAGTGATGGTGACCCACAACGACGAACAGGCAGAGCACACCGACCGAATCATCCGGCTATACGACGGCCAGCAGGTATTATAAAAATCCCGCCATCATGAACATTCTCAAATCCACAATAGCCCAATTGCGCGAGCAGCGCATGCTTTCGGCCATCAGCATCACCGGCACGGCCCTCTCCATTTTCCTCATTATGGTGGTTGTGATCAGCCAGGAGGTGAAGGTGGTGCCCTTCGCCCCCGTGAGCGGCCGCGACCGCATGCTCCATGCCCGATACGGCACCATAATCGTAAAAGACAACGAGCATTATCAGTCCAATGGAAGCATGAGCATCCGCAGTGCCCGCAGGATTTACGGCGATCTGCCCGGCACCGAGGCAGTGAGCATCTACTCGGCATGGGTGGGCGATGCAATTGCCAAGGTCCCCGGAATCGACCCTGTGGGAGTGGCTCTGCGACGGGTCGACGATCAATACTGGAAGGTGTTTGACCACACATTCATTTCCGGCAAGCCCTTCACCAAAGAAGATGTGGAGGCCGCACGCCACGTGGCCGTTATCGACGCCACCACCGCCCTCAGGCTTTTCGGCACCACCGATGCCGCCGGCCGCGAGTTTCAGCTCGACTACAATCCCACGACTGTTGCAGGCGTGGTGCGCGACGTATCGACGCTGGCCGACGCCGCTTTCGCCCAAGTGTGGGAACCCCACGTCGAAGCCAAGG
The DNA here is from genome assembly GCA_014801485.1 of Bacteroides sp. Classification (GTDB taxonomy): domain Bacteria; phylum Bacteroidota; class Bacteroidia; order Bacteroidales; family Muribaculaceae; genus CAG-873. The sequence continues at coordinate 28,743 of JAAVEC010000024.1, read as the reverse complement.
AGTACACCTGGAATTATGGACTTATGGGCGGCAGCTCGGTCACAATTCTGGCCAATAGCAAAGACGACTTCGACAACATCCGCAAGGCCGCCGACCACAATATGGAAGCCTACAACAAGGAAGTGGAAGAAACGAGCTGGAGTTTCGTGAGCCGAGGACGCCCCTACACTCAAGAGCAGGACGCCGAGGTGGAAGCCGCCAACGTCGAACCCGATATGGACAGCGCACATCGCCGGCAACTGATAATCTTCGCCATCCTGCTTCTCGTGCCGGCCATCAACCTGAGCAGCCTCACCGAGAGCCGGCTCCGCCGCCGCGTAGAGGAGCTGGGAGTAAGGCGTGCATTCGGTTGCACGCGCAGCCGTCTGCTCGGCCAGCTCTTCGGCGAAAGCATGATCATCACCGTCCTCGGTGGCATCATCGGCCTGATACTGAGCGTGGCCTATGCCTTCATATTCAGCAACTTCCTCTTTGCCCAGGGATTTGGCCCCAAGCCCCTGATCAACCTCGGGATGCTGCTCCGGCCGGCCACGTTCGGTTTCGCCCTGCTCTTCTGCTTTATCCTCAACCTCCTCAGCACCGGTGTGCCGGCATGGAAAGCCACACGCACGAATATTGTAAATGCCATCAACAAACACTGATACGATATGAATCAGAAACTTTTCACACAGATACGCAACGAATGGCGCATCAACCTGTGGCTCTGCATCGAGCTGCTTGTGGTGAGCGTGCTCGTGTGGTACATTGTAGACTACATGTACGTGAGCTACAAGGTCCACTCCGAGCCCCTGGGCTTCGACGTAGAGCATTGCTACCTGATTGACTACGGCTCATTTAAAGAGGGAGATCCCTTATATGTGGAGCGCTCGGCAGAAGAGCTGACCGACGACATGTTTAAGCTGGCCGACAGGCTGAGGATGCGTCCCGAGGTAGAAGCCGTCGCGTATAGCGCCAACGCCTACCCTTACAACGGGAGCAACAGCGGCGCCGACATTCAGATTGATTCCATGAAGGCCGAGGGCTATGTGATCAAGCGCATGGTAGAACCGGATTTCTTCAAAGTCTTTCGCTACAGCGGTGTCAACGGCCAAACTCCCGAGGAGCTGGCAAAGTTGCTCACCGGCAACGACATCCTCATAAGCGACAATATCCTGGGACTCGAAAACCCCGACGTGGATGCGCGCAGCCTCATAGGCCACGGATTCCGGGAGGGCTACGACGAGCCCGGCACCTTCGGCTACCGCATAGCAGGAGTGCTGAACACCGTGAAATACAACGACTTCATGCAAGGACAGATGAACCGCAGCTACATGATGCTGCTGCCACTCGGCTGGTACTCCGGACAGCTGGAACTCACCGTGCGCGTGCGCGACAATATGGATCGCGACTTTGCGGAAAACATCATGAAGGATGCCGAGAGCTCCCTGCGCGTGGGCAATCTCTATATCAGGAAGGTGCGCTCTTTCGACGAAATTCGTCAGAACCAGCTGGCCGGGCAGATACGCGGCCTCAAGATGATGATGATAGGCATGGGATTCCTGCTCTTCAATATCTTCCTGGGACTCCTCGGCACCTTCTGGTTCCGCACCCAGCAGCGCGTGCCCGACCTTGCCATACGCATGGTCAACGGTGCCACGCGCACCGATATCTTCAGGCTGCTCATGGGCGAAGGCCTCCTGTTGCTCACCATCATCACCCCGCTCGCACTCCTTATCGACGTCAATCTGGCCCACGCCGAGATAAGCACATGGTATTGGGCCAACGGCTTCTTCTCATGGGGCCGCGTGCTCCTGTGCGCTGCAGTGGCATGGTTGCTGCTGGCCGTGATGATTGTGGCAGGCATAGCCATCCCGGCCCGCCGCGCCATGCACATAACTCCTGCCACCGCCCTGCGAGATGAATAAAGCGCTCATATCTATCGCCCTGCTGGCCGCCGCAACGGTGGCCGGCAGCGCCGCCGTGCGCCCCATCAAGCTGGAAGAGGCCATAATCACCGCACGCACCGGAAGCGTGGAAGCTGCCGTGGCCCTCAACGAGCTGCGCACGGCCTACTGGGAATACCGCACTTTCCGCGCCGACCTGCTGCCGGAAGTGAGCCTCAACGCCACGGCCCCATCGTATCGCAAGAACTACACCCCCTATCAACTCGAAGACGGATCCTACACCTTCGTGCGCAACAATATGCTGGAGCTGCGGGGAGACCTCTCCGTGGAGCAAAACATCTGGCTCACCGGCGGCAAGCTCTCGCTCACCACCTCGCTCGACTATCTGCGCGGCCTCGACAGCGGCGGATTCAACCGCTTCATGTCGGTGCCGGTGGCCCTCACTCTGAGCCAGCCTTTATTCGGCACCAACCACATCAAATGGAACAGGCGCATCGAGCCCGTGCGCTACGAAGAAGCCAAGGCTTCATTCATCAGCGCCTCCGAGGAGGTGGCCATGCATGCCGTGGATTATTTCTTCTCGCTGCTGATGGCCAAGGAGAACCTGGCCACGGCGCGCCTCAACCTCGACAACGCCCTCAAACTCCACGAGGTGGCGCGGGCCAAGAGGGCCATGGGGCAGATCAGCGAAAACGACCTGCTGCAGCTGGAACTGAACCTGCTCACTGCGCGCTCATCCCACACCGATATGGAGAGCAACTACCGCTCGGCCATGTTTCAGCTGAAATCATTCCTCGGAATCGACAATGCCGATGAGCTCGATCCGCAGCTCCCGGAAGCCTTCGAGGGTATCAGCGTGGCCTACGATGCCGTCCTCGACAAGGCTCTGGCACGCAACGCCTTCTCGCGCAACATTCGCCGCCGCCAGCTCGAAGCCGACTATGCCGTGGCGCAAGCCCGCGGAGCCATGCGCGAAATCACGCTTTACGCGCAGATAGGCTACACCGGCACGGCCGACCGCTTCGGCGGAGCCTACAACCCCCTCAAAGACAACCAGGTGGTGGAGATGGGATTCAAGATTCCGCTGCTCGACTGGGGCAAGCGCCGGGGGCGCGTGAAGGTGGCCGAGAGCAACCGCCGCGTGGTGGCAAGCCGCCTGAAGCAGGAGGAGCAGAACTTCCGTCAAGACCTTTTCATGCTCGTGGAGCGCTTCAACAACCAGGGCAGGCAATTGGCCATTGCCGGAGAGTCCGACACCATCGCCCTGCGGCGATACAACACCAACGTGGAGACTTTCATGATTGGCAAGATCTCCACCCTGGAGCTCAACGACGCCCAGAGCCGCAAGGACGAGGCGCGCCGAGCCTACATTAACCAGCTCTTCTACTACTGGTACTACTACTATCAGCTCCGCAGCGTCACGCTGTGGGACTTCCGCGCCGATTGCGGCATAGACGCCGAAATCGAAAAGATTGTGCGTTGAGGCTTCATTATTTTTTGTATCTTTGCGTATGATTCTCATTGCCGACGACGACAACGCAATCCGCCTCAGCCTGTCAATCCTGCTCAGGCATCGCGGATATGAAGTAAAGGCCGTGGCCACTCCTGCCGACACGATTGCGGCCGTGAGGGCCTCCGCCCCCGAGCTCGTGCTCCTCGACATGAACTTCACCCGCTCCACCAGCGGCGACGAAGGCCTCACCCTCCTGAAGCAGATCAAATTGCTGCGCCCGCAGGCGCCCGTCATCCTCATCACGGCATGGGGCAGCATACCCCTGGCCGTCGAGGGTGTGCGGGCTGGTGCTGTCGACTTCATTACCAAGCCATGGGACAACGCCGCCCTGCTGCAACGCATCGAAACCGCCCTGCAGCTCAGCTCACCGCCACCGGCCTCGGATAGCTTCGACCGAAGCGGCATCATCGGGCGCAGCGAAGGCCTCGCCAATGTGCTCGACACCGTGAGCCGCGTGGCAGCCACCGATGCGTCCGTGCTCATCATGGGCGAGAACGGCACCGGCAAGGAGCTCATCGCCGAAGCCGTGCACCGCAACAGCCGCCGGGCCGCCGCCCCCTTCGTGAAGGTGAATCTCGGAGGCATCTCGCGCTCGCTTTTCGAGAGCGAGATGTTCGGCCACCGAAAAGGAGCATTCACCGGCGCCACCGCCGACCGCGAAGGACGCTTCGCCCTTGCCGACAAAGGCACGATCTTCCTCGACGAGATAGGCGAGCTCGACCTCAACTCGCAAGTGAAGATGCTGCGCGTGCTCCAGGAACACAGCTTCGAGATGCTGGGCGACAGCCGCACCCGCCACGTCGACGTGCGCGTGGTTTCGGCCACAAACGCGCCCCTGGCGCGCATGGTGGCGGAGCGCACTTTCCGCGAAGATCTCTTCTATCGCATCAATCTCATCACCGTCACCCTCCCGCCCCTGCGCGAGCGGCTCGACGACATCCCCGACCTCGCGCGCCACTTCGCGTCCGCTTTCTGCAAGCAGAACCATATCGAGCAGCCGGATTTCGCGCCCGACGCTATCCGGGCTCTTCAGGCAATGCCGTTTCCCGGCAATATCCGCGAGCTCAAGAACATAGTGGAGCGCACCATCCTCACGAGCTCCCGCCCCACCCTCCATGCCGAAGATGTTGAGAGCGCGGTGATGCTTCCGGCGCCCACGTCCGCCGTGGCCGCCACGAATCTCGACCACATGGAAAAAGCCGCAGTGGAAGACGCCCTGCATCGCAGTGGCGGAAACCTCTCGCGCGCCGCCGCCATATTGGGCATCACGCGGCAGTCTCTCTACAGGCGTATGGCCAAGTACAATCTTTCATGACAGAATCGCGCAGGCACTCATATCACACGGCTGTCTTTGCTGTTCTCGCGGTCTTGCTTGTGGGAGCCGCTCTATGGCTCGTTGTGCTCACGGGCGGAGCCGGCACAAAACAGTTCTTCGTAGCGCAGGCAGTGCTGCTCCTCGCGATTCTGCTCCTCGGCATATTCCACAGACTCGTNATTAGACCCATCAACNCGCTGGCCACCGGCATCGACCTGCTCCGGGAGCAGGACTTCACCTCCCGGCTCAGGCGNGTGGGCCAACCTGATGCCGACAGGATCGTGACCATGTTCAACGACATGATCGCCATCCTCAAGCGCGAGCGCCTNATGCTTCGCGAGCAGAACCACTTTCTCGACCTGCTCGTGGCGGCTTCTCCCATGGGCGTGATGATTCTCGACACCGANGGCACCNTCAAGCANGCCAACCGCGCCTGCGCCCGGTTCTTCAACAGCACCTGCGACGANCTCAAAGGACAGCANCCTGCCCATATCGCCACGCCNCTGGCACAGGCNGTCGTATCTCTTGCCGCCGGNGCCACGGCCACCGTGAGGCTCAGCAANGCCATGGTTTTCCGCTGCGCACGCCTNAGCTACATCGACCGCGGCTATCCCCACGCATTCATCATCATNGAGAAACTCACCGAAGAGGTGGCNNGGGCGGAACGCGTGGCCTACGAGCAGATTATACGCGTGATGGCCCACGANGTGAACAACTCGATGGGTGGTATAGGCTCGATNCTCGGCACCCTTTCAAGCTGCACCGACGACCCCGACACACTGGCGCTCCTCTCGGCGAGCCGTCGCAGGTGCGACTCGCTCAGCCAATTCGTCAGNTCCTACGCCGATGCCGTCCGGGTCCCGGAAGCCCACAGGATAACCATGGACCTCTCNAATTTCATATCCGACACCCTGCCTCTCCTTGAGAGTATATGCTCGTCGCGCGGCATTGAAGTAGCGCTCGACCTCCCGGCCAAACCGGTGCGCGCATCCATCGACCCCGTGCTCATGGAGCAGGTGCTCCTCAATCTCGTAAAAAATGCTGCCGAAAGCATCGGTCGCGACGGCACNATATTGATNACTCTTAACGACAACCCGTTGCGTCTCANCGTTGCCGACAACGGCCGCGGNATATCTCCCGAAAACGCNCAGAAACTTTTCACACCGTTTTTCTCATCAAAAAACGGTGGGCGCGGCCTCGGCCTCATGCTCGTCTCCGACATCCTCCGCAAGCACGGCTACACCTATTCCCTCAACACCGCCCCCGACGGCATCACCCGCTTCACAATCACCATGCAGGCATAGCACCCGTTTCAGGGNCTGCTNACACACAACTCTCCGCANCCACTTTANAACACNCAGAGAGACAACTCCCCGACAACGCAGTACGGNCACCNATCNGGCGACAANGNCACCTCGGAGGGTGCCGATTTTTTTTAAGCGAATGGACGAAAATGTGGCAACTATAGCAATCGACTTATCGTAACTTTGCAACGTAAAACAACAACAATACGGCGCCCCAAGAGCTCAGGGCGCCACCCGGCCGGCGTTTTACACCCGTGATAATCAACCNATTCTTTAACCATTAACGTTCCATTGTGTCAATCAACATGCTTCATCTTTCATCACACCGCCCTCGCGACAAGCCCACACGCATGGGACCGCTTCAGCTCGTTTCGGCNACAGCGCTTTCCCGNAACCGCTGAAAAAGTCCCGCCCTCAGGCGTTTATCTCCAATGGAAGGAATAAACGCACCACNACTTCCGCCACATTAAATACCGGGGNGCGCCATGGAGCGCCCCATATTTAATCACNCGNACGCACACACACAACAAAAACGCCCCCTGCAATGCAAGGAGCGCCCTTATATGAATTATGTATGATTATTCGTCGAATGTCATCTCATCGAAACCGGCNGCATCGAATTCGTCGGGGTTGAATTCATCGTTGCCGTAGAAATCGGCATCGAGATCGTCAATTCCCGCNGTGGTNGCAGCTGCTTTGGCCTTGGCATCCATCTTGGCGTCAAATTCTTCGAGATCCACGTTCTGAGCAGGAGCATTGCCCAGCGAGAGCGTGCACACGGGATCCTTGAGCGTCTTGCCCACTATGAGCTCGCGCATCTCGATAAAGAAACTGCGGTCAGTGAAATAGTCGAATGTGAAGAGCATCTTCTGGCCTTCGTCGTCGATAAAATCGCTGAGAACCGAATCCTCCATCAGCCACACATCCTGGTCGGAGTCGGAGCCCATGTCCTCAAGGGTGATTTCCTTCTCCTTTTCCCAATGGCGGTCGCAGAGGAAGAACGACGACATCTGATTCTTGTCGTAGCCCACCGCATCGCATATAGCGTTTTTAAGGTCGAGAAACGTTGCCTCGGCATCGATTTTGATTTCTCTCTTGAAGTTTTCTACTTCATCGGAAACAATACGAAAATTGAATATCATAAGACGACTTGTGGTTGTTTGAGGGGTTTGTGCCCTAAAGCACGCTGCAAAGATATTACATAGAATGCAACGCACAAAACAATTGTTCAATTTATTTTCCGTTTTGTTGAAAAATCCCTGCCGCGCGCCCTGCATAGGCCGCGATGAGGCTTCACGAGGTCTTAGACCCCTTTCTTCAGTTTCCGTTTGCCGATGCAAATCTGAGATGGGGAACGGGGTCTTAATCCTCCCTGTAGTCACCAAGCATCTGCTGAAGGCGCTTGCGGGCATAGAAGATGCGACTCTTCACCGTGCCCAGCGGCAGCTGCACGCGCTCGGCTATCTCGGCGTAGTGATAGCCGGCAAGGTGCATGGAGAAGGGTATGCGGTAGTCGTCGGAAAACGAATTGAGCGCCGCGCTGATATCGTCCACGGCCAGAGAGCCCTCAGGTGTCTGCAACCCCGAGTCCTGCGCCAGGTTCAGATGATAAAGGTCTTCGCTGCGGTCCACTACCGTGCCGGAGCGCACCATGCGGCGGTAGTTGTTGATAAAGAGGTTGCGCATGATTGTGAGCACCCACCCCTTGAAGTTTACGTTGTCCACGTATTTTTCCTCGCTGTCGATAGCCTTGAGCGTGGTATCTTGCACGAGGTCCTTCGCATCGTCGCGGTTGCTCGTCAGAGACATGGCGAAGTTGTAAAGGCCGTTCTGCATCTCAAGCAATTTATTGATGAAGGCATCGTGATGTGTTCCCATAATAGTATGTTTTATATTTAATAAATAGATTGTAGAGCGTGGGAGCAGATGTAGCTGCTCATGCAATAATAACAATGAACGGGCCCGAAAGTGTGGCGATTTAATGTTTTTTCAGAAATTTTACAGAATTTAATAACCGCAAAATCACTACTTTTGTACCATAATATCATTTATCACAAATGCTTAGAAAAATCAGAGTCTTCCTGGCCGTGCTGAGCATCACGTTCATCACGCTGCTCTTCGTCGATTTCACCGGCACAGCCCACCGATGGCTGGGGTGGATGGCGAAAATTCAGTTCATGCCCGCACTGCTGGCGCTCAACGTTGGGGTGCTCCTTCTCCTGGTTGTGGCCACGCTCGTGCTCGGGCGCGTATATTGCTCGGTGATATGCCCTCTGGGCATCATGCAGGATATATTCGCGCGCTTCGGNCGCATGCGCCGCAAGTATCGCTACAGCTACTCGCCTGCCCTCACGTGGCTGCGCGTGCTGATGCTGGGCGTGATGACGGCTGCCGTCATCACGGGTATTCACGTGATAGTGGCCCTGCTGGCACCCTACAGCGCCTACGGACGAATCGCCCAGAGCTTCCTCTCGCCCGTGTGGGGCTGGCTCAATAATTGCCTGGCCTATGGCGCCGAGCGGCTCGATTCGTATGCTTTCTATGGCGTGGACGTGTGGCTGCGCAGTGGAATCACCCTGGGCGTGGCGGCCGTCACTCTCGTGGTATTGGGTTGGCTCAGCTGGCGCAACGGACGCACCTACTGCAACACCGTGTGCCCCGTGGGCACGGTGCTGGGCACGCTCTCGCGATTCTCGCTGTTCAGGCCCGTGATAGATACTGCCAAGTGCAATGCCTGCGGCCTCTGCGCCCGCAATTGCAAGAGCGCCTGCATTGATCCTAAAGCCCACAAAATCGACTATAGCCGCTGCGTGGCTTGCATGGACTGTATCGACACCTGCCGCCACGGCGCCATTAGCTATACTTTCCGTCGCACCAAGGTAGCTCCGGCTCCGGATTCCACGCCTGCCACCGACTCCTCGCGCCGCACTTTCCTGGTAGCCACGGCCACCATCGGCGCGGCGGCCGCCCTTAAAGCTCAGGAGAAGACCGTAGACGGCGGCCTCGCCGCCATCACCGCCAAGAAGTGTCCCGAGCGCCGCACGCCCATCGTGCCGGCTGGAGCACAAGGTCTCAAAAACGTCGACAGTCACTGCACGGCATGCCAGCTGTGCGTGGCTGCGTGCCCCAACGGCGTACTGCGTCCGTCGGGTAGCGCCGTGCGCCTGATGCAGCCCGAGGCCGGATATGAGCGCGGCTATTGCCGCCCGGAGTGCACGCGCTGCTCGGAGGTGTGCCCCACGGGAGCCATCCTGCCTGTCACCCGGGAGCAGAAGACGGCAATTCAGGTGGGCCACGCCGTGTGGGTGGCCGCCAACTGCGTGCCCCTCACCGACGGCCACGAATGCGGCAATTGCGCGCGTCATTGCCCGGCCGGTGCCATCCAGATGGTGGCCAGCGACCCGCACGACGAAAACTCCGTGAAAATACCCGTTGTGAACGATTCGCGCTGCATCGGATGCGGTGCCTGCGAGAATCTATGCCCCGCACGCCCTTTCAGCGCGATATATGTAGAAGGACTTGAGCGACACAATTCGATATGAAACACATTAATAATAAAATAGACCGTCGCGAATTTCTGCGACGTCTTGCTATGGGCACCACGGCCATGGCTGCCGCCACACTGCCCGGATGCCGAAACGCCGCCAAGGACTCTTCCGGCAGCCCCTCCGCAGATGCTTTCACGGGCAGCATGACCACACGCCACAATCCCACCACTGGAGACGACGTGTCGCTGCTGGGATATGGCTGCATGCGCTGGCCCACTCTGCCCGAAGGATCCTATGCCGAAGGCGAGAGCGACCTCGACCAGGAAGAAGTGAACCGCCTGGTCGACCGGGCGCTGGCTTGCGGCGTGAACTATTTCGACACGTCGCCCGCCTATTGCAAGGGCTTCTCGGAAGCCGCCACGGGCGAAGCGCTGTCGAGGCATCCGCGCGATTCGTATTTCATAGCCACGAAGCTCTCCAACTTCGCTCCGGCCACGTGGAGCCGTGAGGCATCCCTCGATATGTATCACCGCTCTTTCGAGAATCTGCGCACGGATTATATCGACTACCTGCTGCTCCACGGCGTGGGCATGGGCGGCATGGAAAGCCTGCACGGACGCTACCTCGACAACGGCGTGCTCGACTTCCTGCTCAAGGAGCGCGAGGCCGGGCGCATCCGCAATCTGGGCTTCTCCTACCACGGCGACGTGGAAGTGTTTGACTATCTCCTTGACAAGCACGATGAATACAAATGGGACTTCGTGCAGATTCAGCTCAACTATCTCGACTGGCAACATGCCGCCGAGATCAATCCGCGCAACGTCGATGCCGAGTATCTCTACAACGAGCTGGCCAAGCGCGGCATCCCGGCCGTGATTATGGAGCCGCTGCTGGGCGGACGCCTCGCCAATGTGCCGGATCATATCGTGGCACGCCTCAAGCAGAGGGAGCCGGAGCGAAGCGTGGCTTCGTGGGCATTCCGCTATGCCGGCACACACCCCGGCGTGCTCACGGTGCTCAGCGGCATGACACGCATGGAGCATCTCGACGACAACCTCAAGTCGTTTTGCTCGCTGCAGCCGCTCAACGACGAGGAAATGCAGTTTCTGTACGACACGGCCGACCTGATGGTGCAGTATCCCACCGTGCCGTGCAACGACTGCAAGTATTGCATGCCGTGTCCCTATGGGCTCGACATTCCGGGAACGCTGCTGCACTACAACAAATGCGTGAATGAAGGCAACATCCCCTCCGGCCTTCAGGACGACGACTTCAAGCGTGCGCGACGGGCATATCTCGTGAGCTACGACAGAGCTGTGCCGCGGGAGAGGCAGGCTGCCAGGTGCATCGGCTGCAACCAATGCTCGCCCCACTGCCCGCAGCAGATCGACATCCCGGCGCAGATGCGACGCATCGACTCGTTCGTCGAAACGCTGCGACAAAGTATATAGTTACAGCTCAGCGCTTTAAAAAACGGAGTGTTTTAAAACATAGTTTTTTTATTCTCCGAGGCTTGGCGTTTACAAAGTAATGTCGTAACTTTACAAGCATCAAAACAAACCCCATAACTCTTCGAACTATGCCTAAGACAATATCCTTCAACGAACTGCGCCGTCTCAAAGACAGCCTGCCCGATGGCTCGATGCACAAGATTGCCGACAAACTCAATACCACCGTGCAGACCGTGCGCAACTACTTCGGTGGCGTGAACTACGATTTTGGCAAAAACTGCGGCGTGCACATCGAGCCCGGTCCCGACGGCGGCATCGTGGTGCTCGACGACCCCACCATCTACGACATGGCCGTGGAAATTCTTAAAGAAAAAGAAGCATAAAGACCATTATGCACTCATAACGAAGAGAGTGACCCCCGGGGCGCACACGCGACCGAGGTTGCTCTCTTTGTTGTCTTCTACAGCAGCAGAGAGAGAATAAAAGCTAAAACCACCCACCACAGAATGACACGATATATCACCGTTGCGATCCACACCTTCGACCGGGCCCTGGCGCTGAGGTCGTTGCTCGAAAGCGAAGGCATAGAGGTAATGCTTCAGAACGTGAACCTCACCGATCCGGAAGTGGCCTCAGGCGTGAGAGTGCGCATTCCGGAGCAAGATCTGCCCCTGGCGCTGCGCATCATCGAGAGTGCCGACGACGTGCCCCACCACGCCGAGAGCGCTGCCGCCGCACAAGGCCAATCGATAATCGTGCCCACCGATTTCAGCGACCTTTCGCTCCAGGCTGCCGCCCTGGCAGCCACCCTGGCAGGCAAGCTGGGCGCCACCATGCGCCTGCTCCACGCCTATATCGACCCCTACGTGGCCGCCAATATGCAGCTGAGCAACAAGCTCACCTATGAGATAGCCGATGCCGATTCGCGTCAGCGCCTTGAAGCCGCCGCGCGCACGCGCATGGAACACTTCACCTCGCGCATGACGCGCAGAATCAAGGAGCACGGAATCCCGGCCGTGAAATACACCACGAAAATAGCCGAAGGCGTGCCCGAGGATGCAATTGCCGAATTTGGCAAAATGAATCCGCCCCTGCTGGTGGTGATGGGCACGCGCAGCAGCGAGCGCAAGCAGCGCGAGCTCATAGGCAGCGTGAGTGCCGAGGTGATCGACACCGGCCGCTTCGCAGTGCTCACCCTGCCGGAGGATTCTGATCGCGTCATGCAGCCCTCCGGGCAGATTCTGATGCTGTGCTTCCTCGACCAGGCCGATATGCTGACGCTCGACTCGCTCATGCGGCTGATAAAGCCTGCGGCAGGCACCACCATCACCCTGCTGCCGGTGGCTCAGCGCAAACGCATCACCCGCAGCATAGCCGGAGCGCCCGACGCGCTGCTGGGATATTGCAGGGCCCACTACCCCGAAATCAACTTTGAGCTGGCCGATGCAGGCGCCTCGGATATAGTGGCGGAAGTGTGCCGCCTCGACGACACGAAGCACTTCGCACTCGTCACCGTGCCCGGACGCCGCAAGAGTCTTTTCAGCCGCGTGTTCAGCTCCGGCACTGCCCACTCCCTGCTGTTTCATGCCGATCTNCCCATGCTCNCCATACCCGTATGAGATACTACAGCACATCACGCCAATCGCCCCGGGCATCGCTCGCACAGGCAGTGACGCAATGCGTGGCGCCCGACGGCGGTGTGTATATGCCGGAAGTCGTGCCACACATTCCGGCAGCATTCTTCAATAATATCGACCAGCTNTCGCTCGCCGATATTGCCTACGTGGTGGCCACGTCGTTCTTTGGCNACGACGTAGACCCGGCCGTGCTGAAGCAGATCACGGCCGAGAGCTTCAACTTCGCGATTCCGCTGGTGCGCATCGGAGCAGGCATGTATGTGATGGAATTGTTTCACGGCCCCTCGCTTTCGTTCAAGGATATGGGCACGCGCTTCCTCGCCAGGCTATACCGCCACCTCGCACGGCAAAAGGGCGCGTCGCGCATCAATGTGCTCGTTGCCACCACCGGCAACAGCGGAAGCGCGATTGCCAACGCCTTCCGAGGCCTCGAAGGCGTGGACGTGTTCATTCTTTTCCCGCGAGGAAAACTCACCCGCNTGCAGGANGCGCAGTTTGCNACCCTGGGCGGCAACACCCACCCCATTGAAGTGCGCGGCTCTATCGACGATTGCAACCGCCTCGTGGACACTGCCNTGCTCGACCCCGGCCTGAACGCCGCGCTCCANCTCACGAGCGCCAACTCCCTGAACCTGGGACGCGTACTGCCCCAGATAGTGTATTTCTTCGAGGCCTGCGCCCGCTTGAAAGCAGCTGGCGTAGACCCTCGCGCCGCGTCTTTCGCAATGCCGTGCGGCAANCTCAGCAACGTCACGGCCGCNGTCATGGCACGCNAAATGGGAGCCCCNATGGGCACANTCACGGGNGCATGCTCGCCGGGTGTCTTTGCCGATGTGATGCAGGGCGCGCCGGTGCCACCCTTCGACCTCTCGCGAGGCTACCCGGCCAATCTGCCCCGCCTGCTCGACCTATGCGGCAACACCGCCGAGGGACTGCGCGCATCCGTCAACTTTAAAGTCTTTACGGCCGAGCAGCAGGAAGAAGCCGTAAGGCTCGTGGAAGAAGCCTATGGCTACACGGCAGAGCCACGTTCCGCTTCGGCCATTGCGTCGCTCATGCACCGTGCTTCAGCAGCCTCTCCATGCATAGCCATGGTCAACACCCACCCGGCCAAGGTGCTCGACCGCATGACGGCCATCACAGGCCATGCTATCGAGCTTCCGCTGCAGCTCACGGGATTCATGGCCGGGCCCCACGTGAAGGAAAAAATAGACCCCACTCTCCCTGCCCTAAGAAAAATATTACTGAAATCCAACTAAATAACAATCGATATGGCAAACAAACGAAACGTAAAGAAAGAAATACGCAACATCTGCGGCGCTCTTGCCGCCGAGCTCCTCAGTGCAGCCGCCTGCATCCCCGGCTTCGACGAAGCACGCGTCAACGANCTGGTNGGACGCATCGCCACGCTGCAAGTCAATGGCTTGTCGCACTGCTCGTTTGATTTCGACAAGACCCCGGCCGACTTTGAGACTCCCCGTGCCTATCACGCAGCACGCCGCGCCTACAACCGCGCTGCATTCAACAAGCTCGCAAGCGACACCCGCGAAGAAGTCAACGCTATCCTCAAGGAAATGAACGCCATGCTCCCCCAGAGCGTGCGCGATGCCGTAAAAGCACAGGCATGAATCTGGCCGCACGCATCCTCAAGCTCGCCGGCTGGAAGGTGAGCGTGACGGTTCCCGACATGCCCAAGTGCATCTACTGCGTAGCCCCGCACACGAGCAACGTAGACTTTCTGCTGGGCGAACTCGCCATTCGCAGCGTAGGTCGATCCGCCGGCTTCCTTATGAAGAAAAGCTGGTTCTTCTGGCCCCTCGGCCCCATTTTCAGAGCCATGGGAGGCGTGCCGGTGGACCGGCGTCCCGGAAGCCCCTCGCTCGTAGACGCTCTGATTGACCGATTCAGCTCCTCATCTGAACTCAGGCTGGCAATCACNCCCGAGGGCACCCGCAGTCGCACCACCCGATGGCACACGGGCTTCCTGCGCATCGCCATGGCAGCCCATGTGCCCATCGTGCTGGGCGTTCTGGACTTCGGCACCAAGACAATCATGCTCAACGACACCTACGCCCCCACGGGGGATATAGATGCCGACATTCGCGCCATAAAGCGCTACTACTCACCCTATCAGGGAAAATACCCTGATAAGTTCACCACCGCCGACAGCGAATGACACAGAGCGACCTCACCGTAGCCGCATTACCCATCGATATAGNGTTTGCCGACCGCGAGTCCAATCTCGCGGCGGCACGCTCGATGGCCCGCGAGCTTAAAGCCCCGGCCCACATCCTCGTACTCCCGGAATTATTCTCCACCGGCTACGTCAACGACCCGGAAGCCATGCACCAGCTCGCCGAAGACAATTCCGGCCCCACGATGCAAGCCGTGCGTGCCATAGCCGCNGAGCACTCGTGCGCCGTGGCAGGGTCTTTTGTGGCGAGAGAAAACGACAGAGTGTGCAACCGGGCATTCCTCGTAGNCCCGGACGGCACCCTGCTTGCCCNATACGACAAACGCCACCTCTTTTCCATGAGCCGNGAAACCGAAGTNTTCAGCCCCGGCNCGCAAGAAATTCCCATCGCCACGTTCCGTGGTTGGAACGTGGCACTCGCAGTGTGCTACGACCTTCGCTTNCCGGCATGGCTGCGCAACCGCGACTACGCCTACGACATCATGCTCCTCCCGGCCAACTGGCCCCAGTCGCGCGCCTATGCCTTCGAACACCTGCTCATTGCCCGCGCCATCGAAAATCAGGCACCCATTGTGGGCGCCAATCGCGGCGGCAGCGACCTCTACGGCACCTACGATGGCTGCACCTACGCCTTCGACCACATGGGACGCCCCGCCCTATTGCCCCACTCCACCACCGCCACATTCAGCCTCGAAGCCCTGCGCCAGGCCCGCAGCCGCTTCCCTGCCGCCCGCGACGCCGACCACTTCACATTTAATCATTAACAAAAAAATAAGTCCCAAAATTTGGCCACTTAAAAAAATAATATTAATTTTGTAACCGCAATTCAATGCAGGTCCTATAGCTCAGTTGGTTAGAGCACCTGACTCATAATCAGGGAGTCCTTGGTTCAAGCCCAAGTGGGACCACNCAAAGCGAAAGNAATTCGCNNAAGAATCCTGAAAATCAATGATTTTCGGGATTCTTTATTTTTCTCCGACACCGCAAAATCNGGCAAAACGAGACATTCCGCGTTGGACTATTCATTGGACTTGATATTTGTCCGGGAAATGTCCAACGATTGTCCGATAACTATCTGAATTNCTTTTGTTTGCNCGCANATTTNCTTCANTTGTCAAAGAACCATTGTTTAATCAAAAATGTTTATTTGACATGCAACAAAGAAAATCGACATTCAGTATNCTCTTTTTCATTAAGAGGAAGAAGCCGTTAAAAAACGGCGATGCGCCGATATATATGCGCATCACCGTCGATGGCCGTTTCCTTGAAGCGTCCCTCAAAAGAGGTGTTAATCCTAAGACATGGAACGAGAAGAAGCAACGTTCCACAGGTCGTGACCGCCTGTCGCTCGAACTCAACGACTATCTTGATGACACGTTAGCAAAGATTCTGAAAATCCATCAGCGTTTTGCCGATGAGAAGAAAATCATCAATCCTAAGACTATTCTTGATGAGTGGGCAGGAAGAATCGAAAAGCCAAAGATGCTCTGTGAGGAATTCAGAACCGACAACGAAAAATATCGCCAACGTCTTGAAATTGGAGATGTGGTGCTCAATACCGTTCTCAGAAACGAGAGAGCCGAGCGTTATCTTGGTGAGTTTATCGTGAAGAAGTACAAAGCTGAAGACATTCCCTTTTCCGCAATCGACAATGCTTTCGTTCGCGACTTCCATCTATTCCTCAGAGTTGACAAGAAACAGGAGCAGAACACCGCCAACAAATACTGTAAGATTCTTAAGCGAATCGTTACCCTTGCGCTCGACAATAAATGGATGGATGTAAATCCATTTCAGGGCGTGCGTTTTCAAGCCAAAGCCACAAACCGCCAGTTCCTCACTGAAAAGGAACTGTCCACAATAATGAACAAGACATTTACACTTGGCCGTCTGAATGAGGTGCGCGACATATTCGTGTTTTGCGCACTGACCGGATTATCCTTCTCCGATGTAGAAGGACTGAAGCCCGAACATGTGTCGGTGGATGACGATGGCAACTATTGGATTCATAAAGCACGTCAGAAGACAAAGAACGTATGCAGCATCCCCTATCTCGAATCCGCAAGAGCCATAGCAGAAAAATACAAGGGGCATCCCCTTTGCGAGAAACGAGGCGTCCTACTTCCCGTCATCTCCAACCAGCGTATGAACTCTTATCTCGGCGAGATAGCAGGAATATGTGGCATAAAGAAGCCACTCACCATGCACATCGCCCGCCACTCTTTCGCCTGTCTCGCGCTCGCCAACGGCGTGTCGATGGAAATCATCGCCAGAATGCTGGGTCACGACATCCGCACAACGAAAATCTACGCAAAAGTAATAGACAAGTCCATTGCCGAACAGATGAGTGGCCTGGCCTCCAAATTCGGCTCCCAGAAATAACCATACCGAAGAAATGCCAATCACCCCGACCGATGAATCCTCATCAGCCGGGGTAGTTTTCTTTTCAGTGAATAAAGGTTGTTCAAATAGTCTAAATTAGAATCCTCTGAAATACTATCGGTGATTACGACTTCGGAGTAATCGCAACACTGAGCATTGCAAGGGTTTTGAGGCACAAATTTAATTTTGCGTGCCTCAAAACATACCTTGCAATGTTCATGTGAACATACAATCTGAATAACAAAAAAGAGTGGATTATCGGATATTCACCCGGACCTTGATAAAGTCAATAAAAGAGACTCCGATGAGAGAAAACGAGTATATAAGCGGCGCCGATCCTTGCCGATTATATCATATATAACTGTTGAATAGTCCCTAAAAGCATACTCCTCATTAAATAAGTATGCGCCATTATAACAATATGACCACAGGGCAAAATTCTCCGAAAAAAGATTTGTTTGGAATTGTTCGGCAATCATTCGGAATTCTTCGGCAATTTTCTATCAGTCAAAATCTTTTATCACTCAGCCATCGTATAACTTGCACAGAGGCTCAAATGATAAAGCCGATGTGCCGGAGATAACGGGAGCATAATATCCCCAATAAAAATTATCATCCACGGCATCACGGACAGTCATAAGTTTCTTACCACAGGCTATGCTACTCCTTCAGAAGTGGTATCATCTGATTGCAGGTGTGTATGTGTGATAAAGTGAGTTTGTTACTTGACGTGTGATAGTGTGATATAATGATAAAGTGACAACACACATCTGCACGCAACACCACGGATGAATGAGCCTGTTGCCGAACGACGATACAGATGCACCTATGACCAAAATAATGAAAGACCGGTCCTATGCGTCAATGAGTGTGCCTTCGACCCGGACACGGCTATCAAGCCGGGCGGCTATGGCAAACGTTGCCACTCTAAGTTTTATTGTTTTACCACTAATCCCCCTCAATTATGGACTATATTATGATTGAGCGCACTCTGTTTGATGCGCTTGTAAGAAGTGTGCGCGAATGTCGCTCTACACTATCGACAGCCTTATCTTCCATCGGAATCAATCGAAAAGGTTGGGTTGATAATGCCACCGCCCAGACTATCCTCCAACGTTCCATCCGAACCATGCAATCGCTACGATCCTCCGGACGAATTGGCTACAGCATCATTGAAGGAAAGGTGTTCTACCCAGAAAGCGAGATTGCCCGAATGTTAAATCAACACTACATCAGCGATGAGTGAAAGAGTCGAAATCATTACCTCCTCCGACCTCAGGTCTCTTCTCGATGAGCTAAACGAAATGAAAACAATTGCGGAGAGACTGAGAGAAAATGCCTCCCCGATGTTTCAAGGTAAACGGTATCTTACGGACTCAGCCCTTAGCAGGAGATTGAACATCTGCAAGAGAACACTTGCTACATATCGAGCCAACGGAGCATTAGGCTACTACAACCTCCCCGGTAAGATCCTCTACTCCGATTCAGACGTAGAAATCTTCCTCCAGCGACACTATCTCCCACCCTTCCGATGACTATCGTTCTCGTCCGATCTCAGGTAGGCCGGACGAGAACGACTTTTATACCAAAATTCACGTAATGAGTAAAATATGCTATAGAGCATAGGGTCAATTATTGGCCATGACCAGGAAATTCTGTAACTTTGCGTTCAAATTAAATTTCTTATTCAATGGAGACAAAAACAGAACGTCAAAAACTAAATAGAATAAAAGCAGTATTGGCAGAAACTGGACACACCGGCAAATGGCTTGCCGAGCAATTAGGCAAAGATCCCGTTACGGTCTCTAAGTGGTGCACTAATACTTCCCAACCGGATTTATATACTCTTTCTAAAATCGCTGAACTTATTAACATCAACATTAAAGACTTGCTAAGATCAGCAAATTCATAAATTACCATGATACCTACTTATCAAGATCTCCTGCGACCTCTTCTGGAAGTATTGAACAAAAATAATATTTTGACATTAGGCAAAAGTACAGACCTGATGTCAGAAATATTTTCTTTATCACCAGAAGAACGAATCACAAAACTAAAAAAAGGAAATCAGACAATAATTAAGAATCGGACGGGATGGGCCAAGTTCTATCTCGAGAAAGCAGGTTTCGTAATAACTGTATCCAAAGGAGTATATGCTATAACTGATTCTGGTAAAAAACTTCTCAACAATCATAAGGGGAACATTGACTTAAAATATCTTCTTACTATTCCACAATTTGCGGAATTCTACAAATCAAAATCCACTAAAAATAAGGCCAATTCAAAAAATGTGGCAGAACCTAACATAATTGAAGATAGTGTAGATATTAATACCCCGGATGAAATACTTGAAGAACAGTACGGAATAATTAATCAAAATCTTGCTGATGAGATTTTACAGAAAATACTGGATATGTCTCCAGCGTTTTTCGAACAGCTGGTAATATTTCTTTTAGAAGCGATGGGATATGGACACGGAGAAGTTACTGGACGCTCAGGAGATGGCGGTATTGATGGTATTATCGGTGAAGATAAACTTGGTCTCGATGTAATCCATATCCAAGCCAAACGGTGGGATAAAGGAAATAATGTTGGAAGAAAAGAACTACAAAGTTTTGTTGGGGCTCTTGCTGGACAAAGTGGTAGAAAAGGTGTATTTATTACAACCTCATCTTTTACAAAGGAAGCTATGGACTATAATCCGGCAAACGTAAAGATTGCAAGAATTGATGGCAACAGACTTGCTCACCTAATGATAGAATATAATGTCGGTGTAAGCATCAAAACAATATACGAACTAAAGAAACTGGATCTGGATTTCTTTGAAGAATAATCAATAGATTCAAGTCATACATTTGTACGACTTAAATTAAATAAAACATGAGTTTTATCGACAATATACACAAATCAATCAACAGCGAATACATCATTGGTGCTTTTCATAAAAACGGTGCGGAATGCTACTTTGATGATTTACGCCGACCCTCCGGAGCCCGTATAAAAGGCTTCAAAGGGGTAACCATCAAATCTAATGCTATAACTTCTGAGACTGGACTTGTCGAAGATGAATTCTATGAATTTTCCTACAAGCTGGAGAGTCTCTCAGACATAGAACAGATTTGCCAATTCGTCTCTCTCGGGGCCATACGTCCTGTAGACAAGAATAAGCTTCTTAAAATACGACTTGATGAGAAAATGCAACTTCAAGGCACCAACCTTGATGATGCAAATCAGAATCAGGCGATGATAAATCAGGAGGTCACAGGTGCTCCTCATACTTACATCTACGAACTTCTACAAAACTCAAACGACTATCCATGCTTGGACCGCAATGATGTTGAGATACCTGTAGAGGTAAAATTCATTGTCACTGAACACTATTTGTTCTTTATTCATTCCGGTGCTCCATTCAGCCTCAGGAATATCGCTGCGATTTGTACTGTCAATGAAGGTGAGAAAAGAAATAATACAAAGACGATTGGATACAAGGGTATGGGCTTCAAGTCCGTCTTTGTAAACAATGACTACGTCTATCTTAACTCTGGCGGCTGGAGTTTGCGCTTCGACGAGAAAGAAATCAATAAGCCAGGAGCGGAAGAAAGAAATTGGCAATACATGCCTATTGCCACAGAAGAATCGGAACTTGATTCGGAAGTTCTGAATATTCTTCAAAGTATCCCAAAAGGAATGAATGTATTTTTCGCATTGCGTCATCAGCGTGATGCGAAAGAGAATATACCCAACCTTGAAACTGTATTCAAAGATGACAGGATTCTTGTCTTTATTCCTTATGTTGACCATGTTGAGGTTTTTGTGGGGAATGAACTTCGGTTTGACAGATATAAGGACAGGAAACGTTGGCTTATAAAGGATGACGTAAAGATTGAAGTTGACGATAACTATAAGAGAATCCTTGAAAAGAGCCTGAAAACAGATAAAAAGATTCCGGAAAAGTTCCAGCAGATAAAAGAGATTTCGTTGTCTTTTGCCGTACAAAGAGACGGGAAAAGACTCTTGCCTATAAGCAATTCTCAGGTTTACAATTACCTGCCGACAGAGCAACCTTTGTATGTACCATTCTTGATAAATGCAGACTTTGTGCCAGATGCTTCAAGAAAGAGTCTCCCAGATCATGAATGGAATATTAAGGTATTGGAAGATGCCGGCCATAAGTATGCCCAATGGTGGGCTTCGCTGATTCTTGACCCAGAGAATTATGACCTTTCATCAGTCTTCGATTTATTGCCCGATTTCAGAGAGAGTGATAAATATCGAACTGCTTTCATGAAGGGATTCGAGGCAGAATTAGGTAGAATCAAATGTATCCCCATAGAGCGTGACGGAGAACGAGTATTGGTCCCTATCAATGAAATAATATTCGACAATATGGACTTTGTCGTCTCCGACAAACCGGTTATGTCTGATAGCGATTTCTACGAATTGTTAGGAGTCGAAAATGTCAGCGAATACCTACCTCATCCCGAAATAAGACAACATCAAAACCTCAAGATGTTGCTTGAGCATTATTCAGCAAAGAATAATATTGGCAGGGTTCTTGGCAACATCGATCTATTGACAATCTTGCGTTCTTCAAGATTTGAGGGTTGGGTAAAAGATGAGGCTAATGCCATCAATCTTTACCGATACCTGTTTGAATCTCAAAAGGTCAACACGATCCTAAATTCATTCGATAAGATTTTCTTATCCGAGTCGGGCGAGATTGAATCCCCTAATAAGCTATATCACAATATCGATTACTACCTCGAAGAACTCTATATGTTCGAGGATATACTACCTCGTCTAAAAAAATCAGTAAGAGAAGCTTTACCAGATGGATTCCGTGGTATTGAAGGGAAGTTCAAAATGTTTGTCGCTTCCACGGTTGCGTTAGAACTTTCAGCAAACTTCGATAAGAATGAAGATGGTTCTCGTATTGAAAATATTAGAGACAGTATCCATTTCTTAAACTTTCTTGCAACGGCAAAGGGGTACACTGGGGGCATGCCCAAAACAATGCCTCTGTATTTAGACGAAGGAATCAGTATCGGAAAAGAGAATGTTTATCAAGAGGACGAGCTTGGGCGATTATTGTCGGAACAACCATGGGTTAAATCGGAATGGATACACTTTATCCACTACGGATATGCAAACCATTCCGAAGATCTCGCCCGGTTCTTAACAAGATGTGGAATTACAGCCATAAGCTCTACGATGATCTGGAACTCTTTTATAGCGGATGATGAAAGATCAAAATATATAATCTCAGCTATTAATGAAAAACAGACGAACATCGACTTCTTCTATTTCCTTACGAATATAGAGAAGGATGTCAAGTTTACAGACCAGACCAAACAACTAAAAAATAAATATCACATCTGGGTAAATGATGGTGCTAATGATGAATGTGTCCCGCTTTCGTCTGTGATTTACTGGTCTGACTCTAAAGAACGTGACGAACTTCTGGAGAAGGACTGGCTGCCGGCGAATGCTTGCTATGCAGTAGATGATGATTATCTTGGTCAATTCTTGGGTGAAGACCGTGATGCCATAGAGCGTATTTTCAAGGCGAATGGTATCGTGGAAGATTTCTCCGTATCGAACTGGATCAAAAAGTGCATGGTCAAGGAGCATCTTTGGCCGGAAATCATCAAGAATATTACCACAACAGATACGAGTATAAGTTTTCTTGATTTCTTATTTGAGAATCGTGCGTATAAAAGTGAAATAGGATATGGTAAATTAGATCAGATCCCTCTTTCATTGGAAGGTGAATCTGAGATGCTGCCGTTAAAGGATATTGCAGAGACTGTATATCAGCGATCTGACGACCTCATAGATTTATCAGAGGAACCGTGGTTCCCTTCATACGAATTGACATCCGTATCAAGTGCCTATGCTGACCTCTTCGATGGAGCCGAAAGACGAACATTCTTTGATGAGATTGGCATAAAAGAGTTTGATTTGGACGAGTATATCGAGGATGAAATTCTGGAAAACCTTGGTAACTACACAGACTATTCTGATTCCGATAATGCTTTAGAAGCCAATATAAGTTTCCATAAGTTTTTCGCAAATCCATCACTTCGGTTGAGTGACGATGATTACGACAAACTTAAGAATACTCCTGTTTTCACGATCCTGCCTGGTGAAGAAGAGGGGGAAAACGAAACGGGATTATGTGAAGTATGTACCGGATTCTTCTTGCCCTCTGATAAACTCGGCAAGTTGGTAGAACTTGACATAGCACCTGCATCAATTCTTCATACCATTCGCACTGAATATTTTGCGATGGATGCAGAGCAAATGACAACCTATTTCAAGGACAAACTTGGAAATAGGCAATTACAAGACAATGAACTTGTTAAGCATCTGATTGCTCATAAAGAAGAGATAATTGCCTATATTCAAGACTATAATAGGAATCTTAGATTTTGGCAATGGGCAGCGCAAAGTTCTACTACCTATGACGAACGTACGGCGTTCCGTTGCTTCCCAATGTCAGACTCTGATGGTAATTTAATGTTCCCTAATGAATTATATGCGTCTGCGGTATATTCTAAAGACAAGGAGGCTGAGGATGTAATTAGACGATTTATACCTGATGCACATTTCATATTGGATGACTACGCCAAGATTGAAACAGAGGAAGAAATTGATTGGCTTAGGTTATTCAGAAATATAAAGATAAGCATTAGCGCAGAGTACGTTCTGATTAATAAGGTTCTTCCGAAACTGAATGAATACGCGTCGGAAGATGATGATGTCGTACTTGCTTTTGCTGGAATATTGGAGCAACTAAAAGAAGCGCATAATTCTGATTCCAAGAAAATCGAAGACTATTTACAAAATCTGCATGTGAAATGTAATGATGGAGAATACCATAAGATTGGTGACTCTATCCTTACTGGTACATACATGGGAATTGAGAGTGGCAAATATAATGACATCAAATTACCTACTCAAATATCAGAAGATTATATAATAGACTTAGAGGATAATCCGACGTTACGCTCCAATGTCATCAACTTCTTCCGATTCCTTATTGATAAGACAAATGTCGATGTCATAAAGACAGCACCGGATTTAGCAGCTCGAAAGGTTGAACGATTCCTTGCCAATCAGCAGCATTATGCGAAGACAGATGCGCATTACCGCATAATCGGAGAATTGGCAGAAGACTGTTATCAACGAGTAGGTTGGACAGAAACAGTATTTAGAGATAAGTGCCTGTTACTCTATTCCTCCGATAACCGTCTTATATCAATGGATAAAGGTAATCTTTATCTTGGGTCAATATATAATCCCCTATGTGATTATCAAGCAAATGGTATAACAAATATTCATTATGTTAGTGATGAATATCGGAAGTATGCGGAATTGGCAAGCATCCGATCGTTTTTAACAAGTCAAAGTAGAGGTCGAGTTAGATGGGGATTCCATGGTGAATCCGAAATGAGATATTTGGAAGATTCCACCTTCTCAACTTATTTCTGGGGTGTATTCCTTCCGTCGCAGTTGAAGAATAAAGAGAACAGAACTCATTTTGATAGGATTCTATCAATAGAAACGATGGAAAAGTACCGTTGCATCCCAACAGGAGGCGGTATGAAAAAGCCGTCACAGGTGTATAATCCCTCCGATAGACAGTTGGTGCGAATGATTAAAGTCATGGGGAAACAAGATGAATATCTCCCAACGGTGGAGATTCCATCTGAATACTCTGTGGGGTTCGCGAACAGACTCGATGAGAAGGATTGCCTTGACTTTTTACGTAAAAGTGAAAATCTCGCAGGATATAATGATGATAGAATAACGGTTTGCGAATGGATAACTGCACTTCCGGAAAATATACTTAAGAGTAATTTCAAAAATATCGCTCTCCGTTTTAAAGAAGATGCATTATGGCGAAACGGAGCAAAGAAATGGGTTCCGTTGAAAGACTTGTGTGTACTTGAACGTACAAGGGAGTCAAAACTGATTGTTGACCATTTTGGCGGAAGTGAATACGTTTGTTTTGGGGCATCTTTGCCCGAATCAAACCTAATTCTCCAAAAACTATGCTCCATCTTTGGTATTCCTTTGCTTCGTAAAGACGATTTTGATTATAAGGAAGATGGAAACATCTTTGAAGATACTAAAGAAATATCTGAGATCCAAAAAAGATTAGTGTATCTGTCATACTACGAGAATCCAGACGGCGATTGGGAAGAAAAGTACAAAGAACGTCAGAACAAACTGGATAAAGCGAAAATCCAAGGATGCGACGAAATCAGATATTTCTATTCTGATAACGAAAAACTTTCAACTACTCTGTCATTCTTGGATGATGGAGATAACGGATTTGCATATAAGAAAGGTCGTAAGGACCAAATGTTTGAGAGCCGGTTGAATTGGGTTGTAAAGACATTTGAACTCACAAATTCCCATATATCAGTTCTTCAGGAACTATTCTTGGACGATTTTTCTGATTATGTAGAAAAGCATGACGGCGGTAGTCTTCCTCCGAGCGTATTGGCATATCTGTCTGAGGCTGACAAGGAACGAATTGGTGCTGATGTTGTGGAAGAGTTACCTGAAGAAACCCAAGGACGCTATGTCAGTAGAGCTTCTGTTCCCGAAACTCATGCCGAACCACAAGTCGAAGCGCCTCAATATTATGCAGAGGATGGCTCCTCAGCGCAAGTTGAGAACAGTTCGCCAAAGACCGATTCAGGAAGCGGAAAACCTGCCGCGACAGAACCCACGTCAGAAGATGATTCCAAGAAAGGCCATGACAATGTTAAGCCTGCGAATAGTCAGCCTAATGAAACGGAACATCCTGAAACTGGCAAAAGGGAGAATGCCGGTACAGGCACTCCTCGTTCACAGCAAGGGAAAGAAACATGTGACTCATCCAAAGAATCAGACAAGCAGACTACTCCGGAAGAATCATTTGAGGATCGTAGTAGAAAACGCTGGGAACAAAGACGTGATGCAAAAGTCACGCCACCAACGTCTGCACAGTCTACTCACAAGGGAGGTGAAGATGTTCTGGATATTGAAGACAAAGTCGATGACACTCCAAATTATGGAGATGTCTTCGACCCAAACTCTCGTGCATCAATTAAGAGAAATCCGAAACCTAGCAGTAATCTGCAAAGATCTTCAAACGGTAATGAACTTGACAAAGCGCGAAGGAAGGCCAAGGAGGAGGAAGAGAAACAAGATCGTAGAAAGAAACTTTACGATTTGACTCCATATACGTTGGAATGGTTCAACTATCTAATCGATATGCAACTCGAAGCTGTGAATGAAAGTAAATCGGTAGAGAGACATATTGACTTATATGATTGGGCATTAGTTGATAAAGACTCAAATCTTTATCGATTAGTTTCTCCTTCTTCATTTATTCCATCAAACTTGTCAGAGGCATCAAATGTAAGAATCCTTGTCGTTAACAATGGCAAGAAACAAGTACTTGACGCACAGATTCTTGAATCTGATGAGTCTGGAATCGACATGAAATGTAGCCAGTATTTTGGCTCCCCAAGTGCCACAAGATGGTTACGAATTGAGTACCAAAACATTAAAGGCTTCTCCGAGGCACAGGCGAATCGCTTCAGCCAGTTAAACAGAGTTTGGAACTTGGGTACAAACCTTGTTCAAAAGCTTCCGGCAGATATAGAGTTCATATATGGGCCTCCGGGAACCGGTAAGACCACCGAACTTGTAAAGCGAATATCTGAAGCGATGCGAGTAAATCCTCGATACAATATTCTTGTAGTCACACCGACCAACAGAGCTGCTGATGAGATTGCAGAACGTCTTGTTAATGATGTTTTCGCAGGTGATTGTCTTTCTCGTTATGGTGTAACAGAAAGCCGAGATTTGGTTCGCAATCATCCAGAAGTCCTTAAGAACAGACAAACCATGGATTTGAGAAAATCCAGCAAGAACGTTATGGTGACAACGATTGCACGCTATCCATATGATAGCGTGCAACCGAGTGACGCTATCTTTGACCTAAAATGGGATCTCATTATAGTGGATGAGGCATCGATGATCGATATAGTGCCAATAACACTCCTATTAGTCAACAATAAAGCTGACAAGTTCATCATAGCAGGTGATCCTAAGCAGATTCGTCCTGTAAAACCGAATTTCGATTATCCGGAGGAGTATGTGTTCAACATCTACGATATGGTGGGATTGAATAGCTTTAAGGAGGCTGCTGAAGGAAACTTCAATTATCCTGTAATGGCATTGGACGTTCAGCATCGTTCAGTGCCGAGTATAGGTAATCTCGTAAGCAAATTCTCTTACGATGGCATACTTAAAAACGACCCAAATAAGGACAAAGCTAAAACGCTTCAAATCTCAGGTCTTAATGTCGAACCAATTAACGTAATAGGATATGAAGTAATTCCTATGAGTCATTTATATGATTTCAATATAGTTGACAATTCAGCGGTACACGTATATTCGGCAATTTTCGCATATGAGTTTGCAGCTCATATTGCGAAAATAGTAAGTGTTTACCCTGAGAAAGAGCATTATACAATAGGTATTGTAAGCCCTTATAAAAAGCAAGCCTCTGCAATACAGGAAATGCTCGCAAGCCGTAAGATCGACACCGATAAATGCAGCGTAAGTTGCGGTACAGTGCATAAATTTCAAGGAGGTGAATGCGACATAATGATTGTTGTGATGAACTACCCGAATACTTATTCAGGTGAAAATGCCAACATAAACAATCTTAACATCATGAATGTAGCCATGAGCCGTGCAAAGGACTATGTGTTCTTCTTGAGTCCCGAAAAACGAGTAGGAGAAAAGGCTATATATCCCATGAATGATGAGTTGTTCAGACAACTCCCTGCCGGTTTCAACTTCCATCACGCCCATGCTTTGGAGAAGATTATGTTCGGCGATGAAACATTCATTACGAAGAATGCTTCATTGAAGAGCCACCTTCCTGTGAACGTTTCGACTCCTACCGGTAAGCGTTACGAAGTCCGCATAAGCGACACTGCCCTTGATATCCAGATTAATGATTAAAACATTATGACTATTGAAGATATAAAAGTATTGATTGCTTCGGATGAGTCGAGAACTCTGGAGCTAAAGAAGAGTACCGGCGAACTGAAAGACGGTATGCATGCGGCGTGTGCGTTTCTGAATACGGAGGGCGGATGGCTGATTTTCGGCATCACGCCGAAGTCACTGAAGATTGTCGGCCAGCAAGTAACAGACGATACCCAACGTGAAATTGCTCAGGCGATTGCCGGATTACAGCCGGCTGTCGATGTGCGTCCTGAATATATTGATGTGCCGTATCATCCCGGAAATAAAGTAATTGCCATGCACCTCGATGGTTGGGTGTGGGGCGAACGACCTCATACCTTCCACGGTTGCCCTTACTACAAAGTTGAGAGTACCACCAAGGTCATGCCTCAGGATATGTATGATGAACGAATCAGAGCCTTTGAGCCGAAAACATATTCTTGGGAATTACGGCAGGCAGAAGGTGTGACTCTTTCTGATCTCAATGAAAAGCATATTCGCGGTTGCATACGTCTTGGTGTCGAAGGAGGACGAAT
>JAAVEC010000023.1 GCA_014801485.1 Bacteroides sp. | reverse complement strand
TCGCCGTCCACCACTACGCTTCCGGCGGTGTAGTCGCCACCGTATTTGTAGATTTCCTTGCTCATGCCGGGATAGCAGGTGCAGCTGCGGCCTTCGAGTATCTTGAGGGGAGCCAGCACGCGTGCGGGAGCTGCGCTGATGGCAGCGATACCACCTTTGTGCTTGGCCTGCTTGAGGAGCATCTTATTCACTACGGCATTCTCATGGAGGTTCTTCACGCCATCTTCTCCGCCGGGAAGGATAAGCCATTCTGCGCATTCGGGGTTGATTTCGCTGAGGAGTGAATCTGCCATAATGGTGATACCGGTGCTACCGGGAATATTCTTGCTATCGCCCACGGCCACGGTTACGACATCCATATTGGCGCGGCGCAGAACGTCGACGGTGGTCAGAGCCTCAATTTCGTCAAAACCGGGAGCCAGGAAAATATAAGAGTTGCGTGCTGCCGAGGTGATAACTGCGGTGAGTGCTGCAATGAGAAGGACAATCTTTTTCATAGTGTGAGAATTTTGTGAGTTGTGAGTATTTTGAGAATTGTGAGTTGTGTCTTGTGTTTTGACTTTGCAAACTTAACGCTTGTGTTACAAAATGGTTGCATAAAGGAGTATAAAAAATATTATCGAATCTGAAAAATTTTTCAGATTCGATAATAAAGTGCTGAATATAGCTAATTTAGCTAAGAGAAATATTTTGAAATTTTATGTTACAAAAATGCTACACGCCATTCATTTCCAGCAGACGGTCGATCACGGAGCGGTCGTTGTGGAGGCGTGGCACCTTACGCTGTCCGCCCAGCTTGCCCGTAGAGGCCAGCCAGCGGTCGAAGAGGCCCGGCGAGGCCGTGGTGATTGATGGCGGGTCGAGGAAGATGGTGCCCGAGCGCTTGGCCTGGTAGTCGCTGTTGAGCTGCTGCAGGGTGGCATCGAGCACCCGGGCGAATTCGGCGGCATCGGCCGGCGGCACGGCCCATTCTATGAGCCACTGGTGGCGTCCGCGGGATCGCTCCGTGGCAAAAACGGGGGCTGCCGTGTAGTTGAGCACCTGCGCCCCGGTGGCGTCGGCGGCACGGGCGATGGCGGTATCGGCGTTGTGCACCATCAGTTCTTCGCCGAAGGCATTGATGAAGCTGCGCGTGCGCCCGGCTATGGATATGCGCAGCGGGTCGGTGGAGTGGATGCGCACGGTGTCGCCGATGGCGTAGCGCCACAGGCCGTTCGGGGCGGTGATGAGCAGCGCGTAGGTGCGTCCCGGCTCCACGGCCCATGCAGGCACGGCCTCGGGGAAGCGCTCGCCGGCGGCGTCGAGAGGCACGAATTCGTAGAACACACCTGTGTCGAGCAGCAGGCGCATCGTGCCGGGCTCGTGCAGGTCTTGCACGGCAAAGAATCCCTCGGAGGCGTTGTAGGTTTCGAGATATCGCATGCGCGCAGGGTCGGTGATGCGGGCGTATTGCTCGCGATAGGGCACAAAAGAGATGCCGCCGTGGAAAAACACCTCCAGGTGCGGCCAGATGTCGTGCACGGTGGCTGCGCCCGTGCGCTCCAGCGCCTGGCGCAGCAGCGTGAGAAACCACGAAGGCACGCCCGAGATATTGGTGATATCCTGCCCTATGGCAGCGTCGATCAGGGCGGGTAGCTTCTCGTGCCAGTCGGCCATCAGAGCCACCCGCTTTGAAGGCACGCGCAGCAGATTGGCGGCAGGGTTCATGGCGTCGATGAGATTGGCGGAGAGGTCGCCCACGGTGACGCCCGGCGGCACGTCGTGCAGCTCGTTGGCAAAGCTGCCTCCGAGGATGAATGCCTTGCCGGCGAAAAGGCGACTGTCGGGATACAGATTAAGGTAGTGGGCCACCACGTCGCGCGCGCCGGGATAGTGGTTGAGGCGCAGCGAGTGGTCGGTCACGGGGATGAATTTGCTCTTGCCGTCGCTCGTGCCCGAGCTCTGGGCGAAGCGGCGGCAGCGGCCCGGCCAGAGCACATCGCGCTCGCCGGCCACCATGCGCATCACGTCGGCGCGGATGTCGGCGTATTCGCTCACGGGCACCGTGGCGGCAAATTTCTCATAGCAGTCGATGGTCTTGAAGCCATGGCGCTCGCCGGCGGCGGTGTGGCGCGCCAGGTGCAGCAGCCGGCGCAGCTGCTCCTCCTGCACGCCGCGCACATTGCCCTCCCAGGAGCGCGCGGCGCGCACTCGCCCGGCAAATACGGGCCGCAGCAGCGGAGTGAGGTTCGGAATTTTCATCATGCCGCAAAGTTACGAATATTGCGCGAAATTCTGGTGGTTGTGCGGGATTTATCGCCCAATCATGGGCGCGTGAAGTTTTTTTTGTAATTTTGGGGGGCGCGCTGTAATGTGTGGGGCGCTTGGTTGTATTATAGGCGTATGACAACAGAATTGCTCACATACGCATTTTGCCGGTTGCAAAGCAAGCTACACTTCGTGGCGAGCCGTCTGCTCAACGATGAGGAGGAAGCCTGCGATGCAGTGCAGGATGCTTTCTGCAACTTGCTTGAGGCCCGCAGTCCGGCCAGCTACGACGAGGCCCGCTATCGTCTCTTTGCGGTGCTCAAAAACGTGTGCATCAACAAGCTGCGGCGGCGCCGGGCTGTGGCGTCGGGCGCGATGCCGGAACAGCCTGTGGAGCAGCCGGGCACAATTGACGCCGAGCGCCTGCGGGCCGAGCTTCTGGGCAGCCTCACGCCGCTGCAGCGCGAGGTGTTCTGTCTGGCCCTGGACGATGAGCTGGAATATGAAGAAATAGCCGAGCGCCTGGGCATGAGCATAGAGGGCGTGAGAACCCACATGTGCCGCGCGCGCAAGATTCTTCGCGAAAAATATAAAAAACTTGAATTATGAATCTCGATCAGAATATGTTCACAAAAAAGGAGCTGGAAGCCCTTGCCAGAGCCTATCTTGATTGCAGACTTTCGAGGGTGCAGGAGAAGGAGCTGGAAATCGTGCTCACGGCCACCGATCTCTCGTCGCCCATTATCGACGAGGCCCGCGACACTATGCTCGCCACCACGATGCTGGAGACGGCTCCCCCGGCCCGGGCTGCCCGGAAGACGCAGCGGCCGCGGTGGGTGCGGTGGTGCGTGGCGGCGGCGTGCGTGGCCCTTGCGGCAGGCGCCGCAGTGCCGCTCATTCGTCATGCCTCGGCCGATCCGGCCGGCCTCGACAGCGCGCCCTATATAGTATATGTGGACGGCGAGCGCCTCGATTCCGATGCTGCCGCCGCCGCCGCCCTGGCCACGCAGTCGAGGTGCATGGCTCTGATGGAAAAGACTCTCGACAATGCAAGGGCACTGCAGGCCCAAAGCACAAGTGTAACCTCTAAAACAAATAATCTACAATGAAAAGAATCCTTATCGTAGCCATCGTGCTTTTCGTGTCGTGCGTGTGCCGCGCCGCAGTTCCCGACCTCGCGTGCCTGAAGATATTCGACAAGAAGGAATTGCGCACAGAGGGGCATGAGCTCACCATCGTGACGCAGCCGGGCAATTATTTCCGCAGTGTGTCGTTCAGCAACGATCCCAAGCTCGAAAAAGAAATTGAAGCTGCCGTGGAACAGGATCGCCGCCATGCCGTGAACTGCACGGAGCACTGGGATGGAAAAACCCACTACACTATCCTGAATATAGGCAAAGGCAACTACATCATAAGCGTGGGCTTCTACAAGGAAGCCGACGGCAGCGTGCGCCTCTTCGTCCAGGGCGAGCCTGAAGCCTTCAAATAAAACTTCCCCGCCACATCGTTGCAACACAATCAGTTGCCGGCGCATCTCGGCGCCGGCAGCCCATTCCACGCACTTTTATGAAAAATTCCATGATTGCGGCGGCACTCCTGCTCGCCGCCCCGGTGGCCCTTGCCCTGGAGCTACCGGACTCCGCAGCGGCTACTGAGCTCCACGAGGTGGTGGTGGAGGCGCAGCTGCAGCGCACCTCTGCCACGGTTTCGACCTACATCCCCACATCGCGGCAGAAAAACTCCGCCCAGACCGGCCCGGAGCTCCTGGGCCACATGGCCATCCCGCAGCTGGGAATGGTCACGGGCAGTACCGTGACCACCGCTTCCGGCCAGGCCGTGACCCTGTTCATCGACTCCGTGCCCGCCACGGAGCAAGACCTCAGCGGAATGCGCATGGCCGACGTGAGAAAGGTAGAATACTACGACTTCCCGTCCGATCCACGCTTCCTGGGCAAGGACCACGTGATCAACTTCGTGATGCAGCGATATGAATACGGCGGCTACGTGAAGGCCTATGCCAACGAGTTTTTTATCGCAAACTCGGGCCAGCTCAATCTCTACGCCAAGTATCAGCGCGGCCGCATGACCTTCGACCTGGCGGTGGGCGGCTATTACAGTGCCAACGACCATCTCTACAGCAACACCACCGAGACCTTCCGCCTGCCGCAGGCCGATGGCGGCGTGAAGGAATTCGAGCGCGTCACCACCGTCGACGCCGCCACGGCCCGCGTGCGCCACCGCAATCTGTGGCCCACGTTCAAGGCGCTCTACAAGACCGACAAAACCACGCTGAGCAACACCATAGGCGCCAATTTCAATTATCAGCCCGTGCACTCCTCGGCCGGCAGCGTGAGCTATGAGCCGGCCTATTTTCCGGCCACTGATTTTTCAAGCGCCGAGGACAGCCGCGACCGCTCCGTGACCTATTCGGGCAACTGGAATTTCATCCTGCCCGGCAATAATACCCTGAACTTCAATCCCTACTATTCGTATATCCGCACCAGCCGCAACTCTCTCTACACCGAGGGCGCCGGGGAGTATCAGAACGGCGCCGAGGACCGCACCCACCGCGCCACGGCCTCGCTGCGCTTCAGCCACAGCTTCGGGCGCGCCGGCGACGTCACGGTGATTCTCAACGGCTACCTGAACCACAGCCGCACGCACTACTCCGGCACCGCCCTCGCTACCGACCGCCTCACTACGCATCGCCTGGGCCCGGGACTGCTCTACAGCTACCATGCAGGCAAATTCAGCGGCATGCTCTGCGGCGGATTCAACTACGAGAGCGTGCGCTACGGGAGCACCTCCGACCACACCGGCGAACCCTGGGCCGACGCCTCGCTGCAGTACGCCTTCAGCGACAAAAGTTCCATAAGCTTTGATTTCCACCACTCCGTGTGGACACCCTCGTCCACCTACCGCAGCACGGCCGTGATACAGTCCTACCCGTTTTTCAGCTACACGGGCAACCCCGACCTGGACGCCTACCGCAGCTACGATTTCAACACCCGCTACGTGTGGATGCCGCGCAACGGCCTGAGCTTCGCCATCTTCGGCTACGGCAACTTCGTGACGGACCGCTTCGCCTTCGACTACGAGGCCACTTCCTCCGGGGTGCTCCGCACCATCACGCAGGATGCCGGCGGCTATTCCAACTGGTTCTACGGCGCCAACGGCACCGTGCATCTCATGGGCCGCAAGCTCATGATCAACGGCCAGGCCGGCCACCGCATCGTGCACCACGGCGCTCCCTACTGCTGGACGCGCGGCGCTCTGATATGGCATCTTCAGGCCTGGTACTATACCGGCCCCTGGAATTTCGGGCTCCAATATCAGTCGCCCTTAATGTACGACGACGGAATCATGAACGGCACCCGCATCCGCGAGCGCTGCTCCTATGCGGCCATCGCCGGCTGGGGCAACGGCACGTGGAGCGTGCAGTGCCGCCTCACCAATCCTTTCAGCCGCAGCTGGCGCGCCGCCACATCGCGGATGCATACCGAGGCCTATTCCGTGGTGCGCACAAGCTACAACACCGGCTCGCACTGCTTCATTCTCCTCTCCGCCACCTGCACCCTGGGCTTCGGCAAGAAAATCCAGCGCGGGGGCGAGGCCTCGCAGCAGCAGGGCACGACTTCGGGTATTTTGCAGTGAGCGCCGGCCCTTCCTCAGGAGGCTTTTTCGATCACGTAGCCGTTGATGGCCGGGGCGAGGCGCATGATGAAGGCACGTCGCGGATGGGCGCGGGTGTCGGTAAGGTCGCTGCCGGGGATGAGGGCCGCCCACACGTTGAGGAGCACGCTCAGGATCAGGAGCCACACGAAGGCCTTGAACACGGCGCCGGCCAGGCGGTCGAGCACGCCCAGGTGCACGGCGCTGATGACGCCGCGTATGAGGCGGGCCACCAGAAGGATGATGAAGTAGGCGGCAATAAAGAGCAGGGCATAGGCTAAGGCGGTGTCGGCCACCGGTGCCGGAATCTCGGGCGATAGCAATTCCACGGCCCGCGGGCCCAGCACTCGGCATGCCATGATGCCTCCCATCAGGGCGATAATCTGCCCCGCCTGGGCTATGAGCCCCCTGCGGAATCCCAGCGCTGCTCCGGCCACGGCCACTACCATCACGAAGATGTCGAATGCGCTCATCAGCTTTCGAGGTAATAGGTGATATAGGTGACGATGCGCACGGTCTTGATATAGGGCGTGTACTGGTCGCGGTTTTCGATGGAGAACTGGCCCTGCGAGGCGTCCTTGATCTTGCCGAGCTTGCTGTCGCTGTCGGCAGCGAATTTATCGGCGGCTGCTCGCGCGTTGCGTGTGGCTTCGGCAATCATTTCGGGCTTGACGTCGTTGAGCTCGGTGTAGTCGTAGGAGATGGGGTAGCTGTAGTCGCCGGCCACGATGGCAATGCCTTCCTTGAGCAGCTCTGATTGCTTGCGGATGAGTGCGTTTACCTGCTCCACTTTCTCGCTCTTGACCACGATCACGTTGGTCACCAGATACCGGTAGAGCTGCTCGCGCTGGTTGTAGGCGTTGGCCTGAGTGTCGTTCACGTCGGGGGCGTTCATGCTTATTTCGGCGTCGGTGATGCCGTTGGCGTGCAGAAAAGCGGTGATGGCGGCGTTGGTTTGCTCAATTTTATTGTATATGGCGGTGATGTCGTTGCCCATTTCCTTGGTCACGATGGGCCAGGTCACCACGTTGGCCTTTACTTCTCTCTCGCACAGGCCTCGCACCGACACCACACGGTTGCGGTTGCCATAGTTGTCCATACCGGCTTTGATGCTCAGGCCCAGAGCCAGCAGGCCCAGGGCGATAATGAATGCGGAAATGTAGGGTTTCATGATAGCTCGTTGTATAAATTCATGTATTGGTGAAACATTTTGTGGCGGTCGAAGAGGCCGGCCGCCACATTGCGGCAAGCCTCTGCGGGCTGCGTCTTGCCCCACGCCTCTATGCTCCGGGCCATGAGGTCGATCCGGCCGTGGGGAATCACATCACCCACTTGCGGGTCGATACCCTCGGGAGCTCCTCCGGTATTGAAGGTGACCACGGGCGTTCCGCAAGCGAGGGCCTCCATCTTGGTGATGTTGTTGCCCTCGGCCCGCGAGGGGTTGGCGAATACGGTGGCCTCGGCGAAGTGCCGGCTCAGCGTGGTGGCATCGGCTATGCGGGGCAGGCCTTCGATGCCACGGGGCAACTTGCGCATCTTGCCCTCGTCGAGGCCTATGAGGCGGATGCGCCAGCGGGCCGGCAGCAGGCGGCGCAGCTCGGCGAAGTGGTGGAATCCCTTGCGGCTGTCCCAGCGCGAGGCCACGCCCAGCAGCAGCGGCGATGAGGCCGGCGCCCGCAGCCCGGGATGCGGGGCGAAGGTGGTGAGGTCTATGCCGTTGTAGATCACGCGGCGCGGCAGCTCCCGCAGGAAGCTATGCTCCACCACGCTGTCGAGCCAGTGGCTCACCGGGACGAGCACCACGCGTGGCAGCGAGGTGAAAAGGCTTTCTTTCAGTCGATAGTTGGCAGCCGCGCGTGCCACGCCGTGGCATGCCGGGTAGCAACTCGTGTTGGGGCAGTCGCGGCAGCCGCTCTCCCAGTGCCGGCATCCCTCGGGAGGGAAGAATGCGCAGTGGCCCGTCATGGTCCAGCAGTCGTGCAGCGTCCACACCACGGGCAGGCCCGAGGAGCGCAGCCAGTCGAAGAGGGTGGGAATGTGCAGATAGTAGCCGTGGAGATTGTGGAGGTGCACCACCGTGGGGTGGAAGTCCTCCACTTGCCTCAGAAAGCTACGCGTGGCGGCGCGCGAGTGCAGTCCGTGGCGGTCGGCCATGCGCGTGGCCATCCAGTGCACGGCCATATCGGCCCGGGAGCCTATCGGAATCCATCGCGCCTGCGAGCCGTTTCGTCGCCCGCCCGCGAGTGCCGAAACGCAGCCGGCGTCTGTGGTCATGATGCTGAGCACTTCCGGGATGCCGCCGGCAGCTCCTCGCCCGCCGGCAGTGTTTATGTGCAGGATTCGCTGCATGGTTTGCAAAGGTAGTGATTTTTCTTTAATTTTGCGGAGGAAAAAACATCACGTATGCGAATAGATATTATTACCGTATTGCCCGAGATGCTGCAGGGCCCGCTCGACTGCTCTATACTGAAGCGCGCGCAAGACCGCGGCCTGGCCCGGATAGAGGTGCACAACCTGCGCGACTACAGCACCAACAAGCACCGCAAGGTGGACGACTATCCCTTTGGCGGCGAGGCCGGAATGGTGATGCAGGTGGAACCCGTAGACCGCTGCATCAGTGCCCTCAAGGCCGAGCGCCACTACGACGAAGTGATATTCACGGCGCCCGATGGCGAAGTGCTCACCCAGCCCATGGCCAACTCCCTCTCGCTGCTCGAAAATATAATAATCCTATGCGGCCACTACAAGGGCATCGACTATCGCATACGCGAGCATCTGATAACGCGCGAAATCAGCGTGGGCGATTACGTGCTCACCGGCGGCGAACTTCCTGCCGCNATCATAGCCGACGCCGTGGTGCGCCTGCTGCCCGGGGTGCTGGGCGACGAGCAGAGTGCCCTCAAGGATTCGTTTCAGGACGGCCTGCTGGAGCCGCCGATCTACACCCGCCCGGCCGACTACAACGGCTGGCGCGTGCCCGACGTGCTTCTGAGCGGCCATGAAGCCCGCATAGCGCAGTGGCGNCACGAGCAGGCGGTGGAGCGCACCCGCCGCCTCCGNCCNGGGCTGCTGGAAGAATAAGACAGAGCNACCGAATAAAGCAATTCCCCCTTTTNTCCGGAACCCGGGAAAAAGGGGGAATTGCTTATTCCTCGGTGTAGTCGACGTCTTCAGCGTCGTATTTCTGATAAAGAAAATCGTTGTAGGGGAAACGGGAGAGGTGCACCTCGCGGGCGCGGTCGTAGACCTTGGTCTTGAGCTCGTCGATGTTGAGCCCCTCCTTGGCCGAGATGAACACGCAGTCGTCGGCGCCGGTGCGCGCCATCCACGTGGCNTTGAGCTCGTCCAGAGGAATNTTTTCGCGNGTGCGCGGCGTGAGGTCGTCGTCGTCCTTNGGCGTGTGGGTGTAGGCGTCGATTTTGTTGAACACCATTATCATGGGCTTGTCGGCGCCGTCGCAGAGCTCGCGCAGCGTCTTGTTCACCACCTCGATCTGTTCCTCAAAGTTGGGGTGGGAGATGTCCACCACGTGCACGAGCACNTCNGCNTCGCGCACCTCGTCCAGCGTGCTTTTGAATGATTCNACCAGGTGGGTGGGCAGCTTGCGGATGAATCCCACGGTGTCGGTGAGCAGGAATGGCAGATTCTCGATGGTGACCTTGCGCACGGTGGTGTCGAGCGTGGCGAAGAGCTTGTTTTCGGCAAATACGTCGCTTTTGCTCAGCACGTTCATNAGCGTGCTCTTGCCCACGTTGGTATAGCCCACGAGGGCTACGCGCGTGAGTTTTCCCCGGTTCTTGCGCTGGATGCTTTTCTGCTTGTCGATGTCCTTGAGCTCGTCTTTGAGGCGGCTTATTTTGTCGAGGATTATGCGGCGGTCGGTCTCGATCTGTGTTTCGCCCGGGCCACGCATGCCTATACCGCCACGCTGNCGCTCAAGGTGGGTCCACAGGCGCGTGAGCCTCGGCAGCAGATACTGATATTGCGCCAGCTCCACCTGCGTCTTGGCGATAGCCGTCTGGGCGCGTTTTGCAAATATATCGAGGATGAGGCTGGACCGGTCGAGAATTTTCACCTGCAGCTCGCGCTCGATGTTGCTCACCTGCTTGGTGGANAGGTCGTCGTCGAAAATCACCATGCCCACGTCGTTGGCCTCCACGAAATTCTTGATTTCGTCGAGCTTGCCTTTGCCCACGAATGTGCGCGGGTTGGGGTAGTCGAGCTTCTGGGTGAAGCGTGCCACGGTGGTGGCGCCGGCNGTGTCGGCCAGAAATGCCAGCTCGTCAAGGTATTCCTGCACGCGCGTCTCGCCCTGCTGGGGCGTGATCAGTCCCACGAGCACGGCGCGCTCGGTGGTCTCTTTGCTTATTACGAATTCTTTCATATTACAAAAGTAACACTTTTGCTCCATATTTGTGCGGCCGGGTATTAAACATTTTGGCCCTNCGGCAGGTTTTTATAGAAAAACATCAACAATATTTATTTATGATTGCAGCAAATATAATACCATCGCATGATGCAGCCTTGTGGCTCGTGCGCCACATCGACCGCATGCTCGACGGCNTCGGCCTTGCCCGTTATCCCGTCGTAGAGCAGATTATTTATCTGGTGATAATCGTGGCCGTGGCGCTTGCCGTGGGCCTGATAGTGCGTTTTGCCGTGGGATGGATTGTGCGCAAAATCGTGCGCCTGCGCAACGGCGANCTGGGCAAGGANCTCCTGCGCGACAAAGTGATCGAGAAGTGCACCCACTTCATTCCGCCGCTGGTGCTCATGGGCCTGGTGCCNTTTGCNTTCGATTCGCAGAGCCTGCTGCTGCACATCATCGACAAAATCGTGCTCATATATGCCATAATNGCNCTGGCCTATGGCGTGGCAGCCGTGCTGCGCTTCATCTTCGTGCAGGTGAACGAGCGCCGCAACAAGCGCAACCTGCCCGTGCAGGGAATCCTCAACGTGGCCCTGGGCGTGCTGTGGATAGTGGTGGCCATCGTGGTGGTGTCGGTGGTGGTGGATAAGTCGCCGGGNGCCCTGCTCGCAGGCCTCACCGCCTTNGCAGCGGCCCTGATGCTGATATTCAAAGACAGCATCCTTGGATTCGTGGCCGGCATCCAGATGAGCGAAAACGATATGCTNCACGTGGGCGACTGGATTGAGGTGCCCGGCACGCTGGCCAACGGTAATGTGGAAGATGTGTCGCTTTCGACGGTGAAAATCCGCAACTTCGACAACACGATGGTGATGGTGCCCCCCTACGANCTCGTGAGCAAGGGATTCCAGAACTACCGCGCCATGCAGGAGACGGGNTCGCGACGCATCATGTTCAATATCATAATCAATACCGATTCCGTGGCCAGGGCCACCGGCGATATGGCCACCTCGCTGGCCGNCAAATATCCCGGAGTGAAAGAATTCCTGGACCGTGCCGCCAAGACTCAGGACGGCTGGATATGCGACAACGGCAANTACGTGGTGAACGGCACCACCGAAACCAATATGGGCCTCTTCCGCGCCTATGCCACCTCCTATCTCAAATCCAACCCCCACATGAGCCAGGACCAGATGATAATGGTGAACCAGAAACCGCCCACATCCGACGGCTATGTGCTGCAGATCTATTGCTTCGCCAACACCTCGGANTGGGTGGCCTTCGAGGGCATCTACAGCGCCATCCTTGAGCATCTCACCACGGCGCTCCCCGANTTCGGCCTCACCATGCACTCCAGCACCAGCCTGGAAGTGGCCTCCCCGGCGAAAGCATGACGGCGGATTATAAGAAATTCAAGGTCTTTGAGGTCTTTTCAGGCCTTAGAGACCTTATTTTGTTTATGTGGGAAAGTTTAAGTAATTTTGCGGTGAACTTACGATAAGAAAACGGCATTATATCCCTATATGGATAACGCAAATGATAAACAGCAGCCCGACGCGTTGCACGCAGCCACGCGCGGCGAATATAAATACGGATTCGAGAGCGATATCGACACCCACCGTATCGATCGTGGCCTCAGCGAGGAGGTGGTGCGCACNATCTCGCGCCTGAAGGATGAGCCTGAGTGGCTGCTCGATTTCCGCCTCAAGGCCTATCGCTACTGGCTCACGCTGGAGATGCCGCGCTGGGCACATCTGGATATTCCACCCATCGACTATCAGGCCATCAGCTACTATGCCGCCCCGCGCGCAGCCAAGCGGCCNGAAAGCCTCGACGAGGTGGACCCGCAGATTCTCGACACCTTCAACCGCCTGGGTATTCCTCTGCAGGAGCAGAAGGCGCTGAGCGGCATGGCCGTGGACGCCGTGATGGACTCCGTGAGCGTCAAGACCACCCATCGCGAGGCGCTGGCCGAGAAGGGCATAATATTCTGCTCCTTCAGCGAGGCCGTGAAGGACTATCCCGACCTGGTGCGCCGCTATCTGGGAAGCGTGGTGAGCTACCGCGACAATTTCTTTGCGGCGCTGAATTCTGCGGTGTTTTCCGACGGCTCCTTCGTCTACATCCCCAAGGGCGTGCGCTGCCCCATGGAGCTGAGCACTTATTTCCGCATCAATGCGGCGGGCACGGGCCAGTTTGAGCGCACGCTCATCGTGGCCGACGACGACAGCTACGTGAGCTACCTCGAAGGCTGCACCGCTCCCATGCGCGACGAAAACCAGCTGCACGCCGCCATTGTGGAAATCGTGGTGGAAGATCGCGCCGAGGTGAAGTACAGCACGGTGCAGAACTGGTATGCCGGCGATGCCCAGGGACGCGGCGGCGTGTACAACTTCGTGACCAAGCGAGGCCTGTGCCGCGGCGACAATTCCAAGCTCTCCTGGACGCAGGTGGAGACCGGCTCGGCCATCACCTGGAAATATCCCGGCTGTATCCTCAAGGGCGACAACTCCGTGGGCGAGTTCTACTCCGTGGCCGTGACCAACAATCACCAGCAGGCCGACACGGGCACCAAGATGATACACGTGGGGCGCAACACCCGCTCCACCATCGTGAGCAAGGGCATAAGCGCCGGCCACAGCCAGAACAGCTACCGCGGCCTGGTGAAGGTGGCTCCCGGCGCCGAGGGCGCGCGCAACTACACCCAGTGCGACTCGCTGCTGCTGGGCAGCGAGTGCGGAGCCCACACGTTCCCCTACGTGGACGTGCTCAACCC
Organism: Bacteroides sp.; assembly: GCA_014801485.1. GTDB lineage: Bacteria > Bacteroidota > Bacteroidia > Bacteroidales > Muribaculaceae > CAG-873. Next base: position 3,871 of record JAAVEC010000023.1, on the reverse strand, counting down.
TTCGGCCATCGTGGAGCACGAGGCCACCACCAGCAAGATATCGGAGCAGCAGCTCTTCTACTGCAACCAGCGCGGCATCCCCACGGAGGAGGCCGTGGGGCTCATCGTCAACGGCTATGCCAAGGAGGTGATGAACAAGTTGCCCATGGAATTTGCCGTAGAGGCTCAAAAACTTCTTTCTATCACTCTCGAAGGTTCTATAGGATAATGCAAGACGAATTACTGCTTAAAGTCAACGACCTCCGTGCCGAAATCGACGGCAAGGAGATTCTCAAGGGCATAAATCTCGAAATACGCCCGGGCGAGGTTCACGCCATCATGGGCCCCAACGGCTCCGGCAAGAGCACCCTGAGCGGCGTGCTGGCCGGCGACCCGCGCTTCACCGTCACGGGCGGCACTGCCACGCTCCACGGCGTGGACCTGCTGGCTCTCTCGCCCGAAAACCGCTCGCACGAAGGATTGTTTCTCTCCTTCCAGTATCCGGTGGAGATTCCGGGTGTGTCGATGGTCAACTTCATGCGCGCCGCCGTGAATGCCAAGCGTGCCTATCTGCACCAGGAGCCCTTGTCGGCCAGCGAGTTTCTCAAGCTCATGCGCCAGAAGCGCGCCATCGTGGAGCTCGACAACAAGCTGGCGTCGCGCTCCGTGAACGAGGGCTTCAGCGGCGGCGAGAAGAAGCGCAACGAGATATTCCAGATGGCCGTGCTGGAGCCTCGCCTGAGCATTCTGGACGAGACCGATTCCGGCCTCGATATCGACGCGCTGCGCATCGTGGCCGGTGGCGTCAACAAACTCAAGACCGAGCACAACGCCACCATCGTGATCACCCACTATCAGCGCCTGCTCGACTATATCCGNCCNGATTTCGTGCACATTCTCTATAAAGGACGCATCGTCTACAGCGGCGGCCCCGAACTGGCCCTGGAGCTTGAAGAAAAGGGCTATGACTGGATCAAACAACAGGTGGACAATGAGCAGCACTAACGCACTCGATCAGTATCTGGAGCTCTATGAGGGGCAGCACGAGGCTATCGATGCCCGCGCGCCCATGGCTCTCAACCGGCTGCGCCCTGCGGCCCTGGCTGCGCTGCACGCAGCCGGCAGGCTGCCGCGCAAGGGCGACGAAGGCTATGCGCGCACGGATGTGGAGGCGATGTTTGCCCCCGATTATGGTATCAACATCATGCGCGTGNCCTCGCCGGTGGATGTAGCGGCCTCGCTGCGCTGCGACGTGCCCAATATCAGCACCCTGATGGGCGTGGTGGCCGGCGACGAATTCCGCCCCACGGCGTCGTTGCTGCGCAATCTGCCCGAGGGTGTCACGCTGTGCTCNCTGTCGCAGGCGGCGCGTGAGATGCCCGGCGTGCTCGANGCCTATCTGGGGCGTCTGTCGGCCGCTGCCGCCACCGACGCGGCAGTGCANCTCAATACGCTTCTTGCNCAGGATGGCGTGCTNCTCCACGTGGCTGCCGGCGTGGAATGCGAGAAGCCTCTGCAACTTGTGAATATTTTCAACGCCGGAGTGCCGTCGNTGGCGCCGCGCCGCGTGCTGGTGGTGCTGGAAGCCGGAGCCTCGGCNCGCCTGCTGGTGTGTGATCATTCGCAGCGGGNCGATGTGGATTATCTGGCCGACGCCGTCACCGAGATTTTCCTGGAAGANGGCGCGCGCCTCGACTACTACAACCTTGAGGAAAGCACGCCGCGCACGCGCCGCGCCGCGTCGCTCATGGCTTCCCTGGCCGCCGNCGCCCGCATCAGCATCAACGCCACCACCCTGCAAGGCGGCGCCACGCGCAACAATTGCTATATCGACCTCAACGCGCCCGGCGCAGAGGCCACCGTGGCCGGTATGGTGATAGGAGCCGATGCCCAGCACACCGACAACTTCACGCTCGTGCGCCATCATGCGCCCCGCTGCGTGAGCCGCCAGCTTTTCAAATACATCCTCGACGACGATGCCTCCGGAGCCTTCCAGGGNCTCATCCGGGTGGACCACGGAGCCGCCTTCACCGAGGCGTTCCAGACCAACCGCAACCTCCTGGCCAGCGACCGGGCCACGATGCACACCGAGCCGCAGCTCGAAATCTACTGCGACGAGGTGAAATGCGGCCATGGAGCCACCACCGGCCAGCTTGATGCCCGTGCGCTCTTCTACATGCGCTCCCGCGGCATCCCCGAAGCCGAGGCCCGCAAGATGCTCATGGAGGCCTTCATGGCCGACGTGATCGACACCATCACGCTACCCTCGCTGCACGAGCGCCTGCGNATGCTCGTGGAGCGCCGCCTCAGCGGCGAACGCCGCGGCTGCGGCGACTGCGCGGCAGCGTGCCAATCCCCNGTAGTGCAATGANCCCGGCCGGCTACGACATAGAAGCCCTGCGAGCAGAGTTTCCCATTCTGCAGCGCACNGTGGGCGAGGCCGGAGCGCCGCTGGTGTATCTCGACAACACGGCCACGTCGCAGACGCCGCAATGCGTGGTGCAGGCCATAGTGGACGGCTACACGCGCACCAAAGCCAACGTGCACCGCGGCGTNCACACCCTCTCGCAGGAGGCCACCGACGCCATGGAGGCCACGCGTCGCCGCGTGCAGCGTTTCATAGGTGCNGAGAGNCACGAGGAGATAATNTTCACGCGCGGCACCACGGAGGCNATCAACCTCGTGGCTGCGAGCTATTGCAGCTTGCTGCAGCCGGGCGACGAAATAGTGGTGACGGTGATGGAGCACCACTCCAATATCGTGCCNTGGCAGCTCGCAGCCGAGCGCTACGGNCTGCACATCAAGGCGGTGCCCTTGAGNGACGACCTCTCGACTCTCGATCTCGACGCCTATGCCGCGCTGCTGGGGCCGCGCACCCGCNTGGTGGCCTTCACTGCGGTGAGCAATGTGCTGGGCACCGTCAATCCCGTGCGCCGCATGGTGGATATGGCTCATGNCGCCGGAGCCGTGGTGCTGGTGGATGCCGCCCAGGCTGTGGCCCACGAGCGTGTGGACGTGNGCCGGTGGNATGCTGATTTTCTGGCTTTTTCGTCGCACAAGATGTATGGTCCCACGGGNGTGGGCGTACTGTACGGACGNCGCGACTTGCTCGAACGNATGCCGCCGTATCAGGGTGGTGGNGAAATGATTGCCCACGTGGATATCGATCGCTCCACCTGGGCGGCTCTGCCCTTCAAATTCGAGGCNGGTACGCCCGACTTCGTGGGTATAGCCGCCTTCCACAANGCTATCGACTGGATGGAAAGCACGGGCATCGAAGCCATTGCCGCCCACGAGGAGAGCCTGCTGCANCGCGCGGAGAGCGANCTGGCCACGCTTCCCGGAGTGCGCATTTTCGGTCGCGCCCCCGGCAAGTGNGCGATAATCAGCTTCCTGATGGGCACCGAAGCTTCGGCCTACGATATAGGCATGCTGCTCGACCAGATGGGCATNGCCGTGCGCACNGGCCACCATTGCGCCCAGCCACTGATGCACGCACTGGGTGTGAGCGGAGTGGCGCGCGCGTCCTTTGCNGCCTACAACACCGAGGCGGAAGTCGACGCCTTCGTCGCCGCCCTCCGCCGTATCCACAAGATTTTCAGGCTATAGGCCTGTTGCCATATAATAAGCTGAAAAAAGGCTGCCNNTNNGGCAGCCTTTTTTCAAGTGTGTGTGATTTATAATAAGGATTAAGGAGTCTTGANNATNAGTATCTGGAAAGCATTGCCTGAGCCACGAGGTTGGCGGTCTTTTCGCCGCGGGAGAGGCGGATNATCTCGCATGCGAAGGGNAGGGTGGTGGCGGGGCCTTCGCTGGTGACGATCTCGCCGTCCACCACTACGCTTCCGGCGGTGTAGTCGCCACCGTATTTGTAGATTTCCTTGCTCATGCC
>JAAVEC010000022.1 GCA_014801485.1 Bacteroides sp. | reverse complement strand
TAGTAGATAAAGAAATTATAGGAAATCTAAATTTTACCCGCGATGAAAAGAAGTAGTATTATCGAAGCTCGCCGGGCTAAAGTTTCGCCTGAAGTCCGTAGAAGCGTCAACCTGTCATTTCTTATTGTGGATAGAATACACGCCATATTGGAAGAACGCGGTCTTAAACAAAAGGACCTTGCCAATATGCTTGGTAAGAAGGAGTCCGAAATCAGTAAATGGATGAGAGGTACTCATAACTTTACTATTGATACGATATCATCAATAGAAAACGTGCTGGGCTATCCTATTCTTCAGGTTGCTGAGGCACATAGTTAAATTTCGAGTGGCCATAATAGACTTATTTATACCCGTTAGGGTACCAAACAAGATTAATTTCAATATTTTATACCCTTTAAGGTGTAAATTGGAATATTTTTATTATTTTTGCACCCTAAAAGGTATAATATGACTAATTTGGCGACATATATAAAGGCTAAGCGCAAGGAATTTGGTCTTACTCAAGTAGACTTATCTCAGAAATCAGGGGTAGGACTTCGATTTGTGCGGGAAATGGAACAAGGAAAGGAAACTCTCCGACTGGATAAAGTCAATCAGGTTCTTGCACTGTTTGGAGCGGAAATGGCTCCAATGAAGCTTTCTGAGGTATGAAACAAGCAAAGGTTTTTATCAGTACTACTCTTGCAGGCATACTGACCGAAGATGAAGCCGGGTATGAGTTCATGTATCTGCCGGAGTATTTAGCGTCTGATTCGGCCATACCCGTCAGTCTGACNTTNCCTCTGTCGGATAAACCGTACAGAGACAAAGTCCTGTTTCCGTTCTTTGATGGACTTATTCCTGAAGGATGGCTGCTTGATATAGCAGAACAGAGTTGGAAAATATCAGCACGCGACCGATTCTCTTTACTTTTGGCTTGCTGCAAAGACTGTATCGGGAACGTAAGTGTTATTCCTATGGAAGAAAGTGAGGTGAAAGATGTGTAAATGCCTATTTTGTTATAAGCCGTTGAACGATGGTGAGGTAGACTATCATCCCGGATGTGCACGAAAGATTTTTGAATCAACAGTTGTGGCGGATATGCCTTATACTCGGGATAATATCAAAGAGTTAGCACGCGAAATTGTAACAGCAAGCACAACGGTAACAGGAGTGCAGGCTAAATTGTCGCTTGACATTGCTCGTGGTGGCAAAGACGAACCTCAGCGATTCACTATTGTCGGGCTCTGGGGGCGCTTTATACTGAAACCTCAGACCGATCGTTTTGTCAATCTTCCCGAAAACGAAGATTTGACAATGCACTTGGCAGAGATAGCCGGAATAAAGACTGTTCCGCACTCTCTGATACGGTTTGCCGATGGTGAACTTTGCTATATCACACGCCGTGTCGACCGAACTAAAAAAGGCGATAAAATCGCAATGGAAGATATGTGCCAGCTTTCAGAGCGACTGACCGAAGATAAATACAAAGGCTCATACGAGCGTATTGCAAAGTTGATAAAGAAACATTCATCTGCTCCCATGCTGGATGTCATCAANTTCTGGGANATNGTTNTCTTCTCATGGCTTACNGGCAATGCGGATATGCACCTGAAGAANTTCTCTCTGTTTAAGCCGACCGAGAATTATATGCTTACACCGGCNTACGACCTGTTATCAACTTCAATTGTGATGCCCGAAGACGATGAAGAACTGGCTTTAACGTTAAACGGTAAGAAGAAAAAGATAAAAAGAGAGGATTTTGAAAAAGCCATGTCTGACAGCGGAATGGATGAAAAGTCAATCGCCAACCTGTTCAAAAAATTTGAAAGGGCATACCCTAAATGGATAGAAATGATTGCACAATCCTTCCTGCCGGCGGAACAACAAGGCTTATATCGTGAGCAAATAGAGAGAATGTCGGCTAAACTGGGAATACTTAACACTTGACCGAGAAATAGTTGAAATGAGCCCTCGCACTTGTGAGGTTCGCGGAAATCTTGTAATATCTCACTACGGAAACAGAGGTTTCCGAGGCGGTTGAGTAACCGTCGGAGAAGAACGGCANATCGCCTACTATCAATCAGCTATGCGATCCCTCACGCCTGCTTTACCGGGATTTCCCAACGATGCTTGATATATCTGGCCGGCTCATTATAATTTAGCACTTTAGCCGGCACACCCACACACGTACTCCCTGCCGGTATATCTTTCACCACCACGGATCCGGCGCCGATACTCGATTTTGAACCGATGCGCACATCTTCGACAATACACACTCCGGGCCCCACGTACACTTCGTCGCCAATGATTGCCGGAGTATTATGCTCTGTGCCAATGTTCAGGAATTGAGCCAGATTCACATTATTCCCTATTATCGTTCCGCCATTCACCACCATGCATCTTCTGTGGCCCAGATACAGCCCGTACCCAATCTTCGTTTCTACCGGCAGGTCAATCTGCCGCATATTACAACTCAATTTGTGCATCCACTTCGACGGATAATACCACACGCCTCTATACCCGCACAGCCGTTGCCACACCAGCAGCGAAAACGGATGAACCAACATATGGACGAGCATCCTGAAAGCTGATGTCCGTCTGCCATGATGCCGGTATATATCACTGCGTATCAACTCAATACAATCCCTATAACTTTCGGCCTGCGGAATAACGATATAGTCACCCTCGCCCACTTTTATTTGTTCAAATTTCATAACAGGAGATATTAAGTATTGTCGCAAAAATACAAAAATCCTTCATCACATCCAAACCCACAGGTCAGTTCTTGTCATCGTATTTAAAATTGATAATTTCAAAAACGCGCTCATTAACTTTTGCATCACTGATGTCTGTTTGTGAAAAAATTAGTATATTTGCACTGAATCATTATCACCATATCAGGAGATAATGGTATCTGTTATTCCAAGGGCATGACAAAGTCAACAGACCCCCGGTTTGGTTCGTCGGTTAATGGGACTGACGACCGCGAAGCGCGCCCGAAATCCTGGATAGCTCTCTACACTCGCCCCAGAAGTGAGAAAAAAGTCCGGGCCATCCTCGACAGCCTCGGTATAGAAAACTACCTCCCGGTTCAATCTCAGCTAAGGCAGTGGTCCGATAGAAAGAAGCGGGTAGAGGTGGTGGTCATTCCTATGCTGATTTTTGTTTCCGTGGAAGCTCCGGAAACGTTCACCCCACCCCACACACCACTTATAATCAAGCCATTATATTCTACGAGTGGCCGCAGCATTCCGGCCGTAATCCCCGACGACCAGATCAAGCGACTCAAGTTCATTCTGGGGCAGTCAGACTATCCGGTGACCTTCGACCCCGCGACTTTTAAGCTTCACGACAAGGTCCGCGTGGTCCGGGGGCCGTTGATGGGTTTGACCGGGGATATCGTGAACTACGACGACAAATACCTGGAGCTGGCCGTACCCATTGGTATCAGAGGAGCGGCCAGGCTGAATATTGAAAAAATTGATGTTGAAGTGCTTTAGACACCCCACCCCGATATTTGTCAAGAGCCCGTCCCCCGGCATTGGAGGGCTGCATTTTATCGGCCGGAAAGCCGGCTTTTCTTCTGATCAGTCGCAATTTTGAGCACCCCCCACCAATCGGCTTCCACCTCACTCATTGCCAGAAACACTCTGATTCTTTACTTCAGAATGTTTCTGATAATGGCCTTTTCGCTCTATACTTCGAGGATAGTTCTCCGGCAGCTTGGCGCCGTAGACTACGGCATATACGGTGTGGTGGGTGGCCTTCTTGTGATGCTGTCGTTCATTAACGGAGCGATGTCTATGTCCACCACCCGATTTCTATCGTTCGCCCTTGGGCGCGACGACACGGAGGGCGGAATCCGCGTTTTCCGCACGGCATTAGCCCTCCATTCGTTTCTGTCGCTGATTATCGTGCTGTTGGCCGAAACGGTAGGGCTGTGGTTCCTGAATCACTGCATGAAGTTTCCCGCCGATCAACTCACTGCCGCCAACTGGGTGTTTCAATGTGCCGTGATCTCTATCGTATTTACAATCCTTCGCACTCCGTTCAATGCCCTGGTTATAGCTCGCGAAAGGATGGAAGTATTTGCCGTGATGAGCGTTTTGGATGTCGTGATGAAGTTGATAGTGGCGCTGTCCCTGACTTTCATATTGGCCGATAAACTTAAGGTCTATGCCCTTCTCAGCCTGGCTGTTGTGGTGATTCTCTTTGTGATCAATCTTATATATTGCAGGCACCGGTTCCCTGAATGCCGCTCGATTCGCGCGATATATGATAAAAATCTGTTTCGACCCATGGCCGGATTTATGTCGTGGAGCACGATAGGCACGCTCTCATGGGTCGGAAAAAATCAGGGTTGCAACATTTTGTTGAATCTCTTCTTCGGACCGGCCGTTAATGCCGCCTACGGTCTTTCGGCTCAGGTAAACCTGGCCGTCAACAGCTTTGTCCAGAATTTCACCACTGCCATTAACCCTCAGATAACCAAAACCTATTCAGCCGACAACGTCAAGCAAACCGAGCGTCTCATTATATTCGGATGCAAGTTTTCCTTCTACCTGCTGCTGATATTGTCTTTCCCTATCTTGATGGCCACCGAGCCCATCCTCAAATTCTGGCTCGGAGATTATCCGGCCTATACCCCGGCATTCACTCAATTAGTGTTGATCATCTCGCAGATTGATAGTTTCAGTTATTGCATAGGCGCAGGGGTCAGAGCCACAGGCCGGGTGAAGATTTACGAAATATTGATTGGCGGCATCCAGCTGCTCAATCTCCCGATTGCCTATGTGCTGCTGCGCCATGGGATGCCTCCGCAAGCGGTCTTTGTGGTTATTGCTGTGTTTGCAAGCGTTGCTNTGTTTGTCAGATTGTGGCTGCTCAAGATATACATNCCCCGCATTTCCATTTCCGGGATTCTGCACACAGTCTTTCTACCCGCCGCGATGCTGGCCGCAGTGTGTGCTCTTCTTTACGCAGCCTGTCACCGTCTGGAGTTGACGCAGATTTTAAATCCTGTAATCACCATAGCTGCAAGTGTGCTGATTGTCGTGATTCTTGAAGTCGGAATCGGTATGAGCGGCAGGGAGCGCAAAATCATTTATCAGACTGTGGTCAGAAGAATAGCGTGATATGCATCGAGATTTAATCATCCTTGTAGCTATATTCATCACCGCCACCCTCTGTTCATGCGGTAAAGCCCGGTGCAATGACGCCCGGGGCAGCGGCCGGGTTGTGCATCTTAGCATCGACGACACCGAAGTATTTGCCGACCTGATCCGCCATCAGCAGGATTATGACTCGCTCTTCCGGCATCCTTTCATGGCTTTCCTCCGGGAATTGAATCGCGAGCACGGCATGCGGATCACGCTCTACACCTACGAGCGNTTCGGCGACGGCTTTACCTGCATTCAGGATATGCCGCCGAAATTCAAAGACGANTTCCGGAAAGCTTCCCACTGGCTNAGGATAGGTTTTCACAGCAGGCGCCCGCTTTTTGACAGTCTTGTCTCGGTAGCGGAGTTCCGGGATTCATATAATAACGTCAATTCGGCGATTGCCCGGTTTGCCGACTCGTCAATGGTTGCCTCCACGCTCAGNTTTCACTATTTCTTCGCTCCGGATTCGATTTTAAACTCCTTGACAGGCATCGGAAATCTTCTCTGTGCCGACCACAGCGACTGCTTGTCCTACGACCTCACGGCAGCAGAGGCCGGGACCGTTGCCCGCGGAGGAAGAATAATTAAAAACGATGTGGCCTACATAAGAACCCACCTGAGGCTGGATGATAACTATCATATATTCCGGGATTTGAACCGTCTTGAGGATAAGGACACACTCGTGGTGTTCGCTCACGAATGGAAACTATGGCACTCCACCGGGAGCGATAGCCTCAGAAGCGCTCCCCGGAAAATCATGACGCGATCTACGGAACACTTCAATCAGTTGATATTCAAGAAAACAATCAAATGGCTCGATGAAGCAGGATATGAATTCTCATTCCTTGAATAATGCCGCATTAAAAAGATATTTCGATATCTTCGTGCCGCAGAGCACGTGCAATCTTCAATGTGATTATTGCTACGCGGCTAAGCAACACACCGCCTTGGCAGAGATTAAGCCGCTGGCCTATAGTCTGCCACATATCCGTCAAGCGCTTTCATGCGAGCGCCTGGGCGGAACGTGCCTGCTCAACTTATGCGGAAGTGGAGAAACGCTTCTGGCTCCTTATATAGTGGACTTGACACGCGAATTACTCGAAGAAGGGCATTATGTGATGCTGGTGACAAACGGCTTGCCCTCCCGGCCTATTAAGGAATTGACAGAGCACATTCCGCTTGAGTTGCGAAAGCATCTGATATTCAAGATTTCGTTTCACTTTATGGAACTTAAGTCGCAAGGACTTCTTGACAAATATTTTGCCAACATCGACCTCATCCGGCGCAGCGGAATTTCGTTCACGGTGGAACTCACGCCCTCCGACGACCAGATTCCGTATATCGACGAGATTAAGGAAGTGTGCCTCAAAAACCTCGGGGCGCTTTGCCATATCTCCGTGGCGAGAGAAGAGAGCAAGCCCGGGATTCCGATTCTATCCGCCCTCTCGCGAGAGGAGTATATCAAGGTGTGGGGGCAGTTTGATTCCCCTCTGTTTGATTTCAAGATGAGGATTTTCGGAGAGCCTCGCAAAGAGTTTTGCTATAATGGATTATGGGGCGGATGTATCAATCTGGCCACCGGTTCGATTTCGCAATGCTATCGTTTAAGACCCGTGAGATTTTTCGACAATCCTTCGTCACCCTTTGATTTCTGCCCGGTAGGAAAATGTGAAACGGCTCATTGCTACAACGGCCACTCGTGGCTCACGCTCGGGATGATTCCCGATCTCGTCACTCCCACATATCTGGAGATGCGTGACCGCGTCACTGCCGATGGGCGCCACTGGGTGGGCGAAGAGATGCGCAAGTTTCTCAGTCAGAAGCTGGCCGATAACAACGGGCAACTGACCGCTCGCGCAAAACGGCGGATCTTGATTAAAAACCGCATCAACATCAACAATGCGGCTCATTCTCTGAAAAGACTTGTTTCCGGTCTGATCCGTAGATGGTAATGAGTTTCGACGAAAAAATAGCTCAACTGCGGCAGCTTATCTCCGATTCCGTCAAGCCCCTCTTAAGTGAGAGGGTTGTAATTGCCGATGCACCGTATTACGATAATATCGGCGATATACTGATATGGCGGGGCACCGTGGATTTTCTCCGGGAAAACGGTTTTAAACTCTTGGCGTGCTACGGAGAGGGATTCTTCCCCTTTCCCGAATTGGATAAGGATGTCACTATCATACTCACGGGTGGTGGCAATTTCGGAGATTTGTGGCGGAGACTTCAGGACACGCGACTCGAAATCATTGCCCGCTATCCCGGGAATAGAATCGTCATGCTCCCGCAGTCGATCTGCTATCAGGATAAAGACCTGATCGATATGGATTCCGATTTGATGGCTCGCCACCCGGATCTGCATCTCTTTGCCCGCGACCGGGCAAGTTACGGCATTCTTTCAGCCCGATTCAGCCGCAGTCACGTCTATCTCGCCCCGGATATGGCATTTTGCATCGACTCCCGCCTTCTGGCTCCTCATCGCAATCGCGAAGAGGGCAAAACCCTTTTCCTGCTCCGCTCCGATAAAGAGCTTCCCGATGGCGCACCCGCCGCTCTGCAAGAGGCCGACGTCACATCCGACTGGAAAAACCCTGAGGAATTCAGGCGAAAGAAATACTGCTTCACCATTGCAAAGCGACTTTCGAGAGAATTGAGACACTATGGCGTAAGTTCGGGACTGGTTGATAGAGCGATAGGAATTTGTGGAGACCGGTTTATCAGAGATTCTTTGGCAAAAAAAGGATGCGAATTCCTGCAACCGTTCTCGCGCATTGTCACCACTCGGCTGCACCCTATGATTCTGTCCATATTGCTGCATAAGCCCGTGGAATATATCGACAACACCTATGGAAAGCTATCGGCTTATGCCGAAACATGGCTTCACGATTTACCTGAGGTAAAAGCCTATGGCGGAGATTAAAGTATCTGTTATTATTCCCGTCTATGGTGTGGAGCGATATATCGGGAGATGCGCTCGCTCGCTTTTCGCGCAGACCATGACCCGCGAGATCGAATTTATCTTCGTCGATGACTGCACGCAGGACCGGAGCATTGAAATTCTACGGAATACTCTTGAGGAATATCCTGAACGGCACGCACAGGTGACTATCCTGAAACACTCCTCCAACAAAGGCTTGGCCGCCACACGCAAAACGGGAGTGCGCACCGCTCGCGGAGAGTATATAATCCATTGCGACAGTGATGATTGGGTAGAGCCGGATATGTACCGTCTGATGTATGAAGAGGCGAAACGTTCGGATGCGGATATGGTAGTTTGCAACTATATAAACGAATACGAAAACTCATCCGAGCCGGTAATTCAGGATTTTAATCCGGTCAAGCGTAATCAATTGATTGATTTACTTGAATGGCGACTGCATAGTATGGTGTGGATGAGAATGTTTCGCCGCTCTTTTTATCTGAAATTCGGAATGGACACCCCGGATATCAACCGCGGGGAAGACTATCCGGTTTCTTTCCTGGCTCATGCGCTGAGTTCCGGCGTGCGCTATATAAGCCTGCCGCTCTATCATTACAACCGCACTAATCAAGGATCGATAACCGTACGCTCCACCCGNAGGGATTACGANGATGCCATCGAGTCTTGGAACTATTTGAAAACTTTTATTTCCTCTCTGCCTGAAGATNAAGANATCAGGGATGCCCTCAACCGGCAGCTCTCCCGGGTCAGNAACAAAATGTTGAGATATAGAGCGATTCACGATATCGACAGGTGGCGCCGCTTATGGCCCCACTTAAAGATNGGAGATTGCATAAACCTGAGGTCCCGGATTTTAGTGATATTAGCACGATTGAGATTGGATTATATACTGCGAATTTTGCTTAAGGACTCTATCCCCGATAGAAATCAGTATTAAATGGAGAATATCGCGATATCTGTGATTGTTCCGGTGTANGGAGTGGAACGATACATCGAACGCTGCGCNCGGTCTATTTTCGGACAGACCATGACCGATGGAGTGGAATTTATCTTCGTAAATGACTGCACGCCCGACCGGAGCATTGATTTGCTGTCACACCTTATTGATGAATACCCGCAGATCAGCTCACGGGTNAAAATAATCGATCACCACCGCAACCGCGGCCTGGCAGCCGCCAGGCAGACGGGGCTTGATGCCGCCNGGGGCGAATATATTCTTCATCTGGATAGCGACGACTATTTCGAGCCTGATATGATTGAAGTGATGTATCAGGCTGCTTTGGCCAACAATGCCGACGTTGTTGTGGCCGACTTTTTCTGGTCATTCAAAGAACGTGATGTCTATCAGGAGTGNCCNTTGTATAGCAGCAAGGAANCTATACTCAAGAGTATCATCGCCCCCTGGAGATACGANAATAAAACGATCGCACCAAGCGTGTGGAACAAGCTCACCAGGAGAAGCATCTACANGGATCATAACATTAACCCTGTNGAAGGGATAAATTATGGCGAGGATTTCCTCGTTNTCACCCGGATTATATATCATGCCTCTGTAATCACGAAAGTTGACCGCGCATTCGTGCACTACAATAAGCATAATCCGGGGTCCTACACTCAGGTGCAGTCCACATCAAATACGCGCCAGCGGTTGAAAGCTACGGAATTCGTGGCCCGCTTCCTTTCCCCCCATGCCCCGGCCTATGATGAGGTGTTTGACGAAAAGAGATTCAGGGAAAAGCTGATCGGGATTGCCCACTGCCACAGGGATAACCTTNAGGAATTCCTCTCTATGTATACGTGGCTCGACTATGAGAAGCATAAGCATCTCGTGGACCCCTACTGGAGAATCCCCTATAAATATGCCCTGCAAGGCAAGGTGGGTATGTTTCTGTTCATGCGCACTCTCATTTTTTCCATCCGTAAAGTATATCGGTNCATATATGGCTTCTGAAATCAAAATCTCAGTATTAGTGCCCGTCTACGGGGTAGAGAAGTATATCGGCAGATGCGTCCGCACTCTGTTTGAGCAANCAATGACTGAGGATGTGGAATTCATCTTTGTGAACGACTGCACGAAAGATGGAAGCATGGATATTCTCATGGACTCTCTCAAGCNATATCCNTCNCGNCAGTCGCAAGTGAGGGTGGTCGACCACAAGGAAAATANGGGTCTTGCCGCTGCGAGAATCACTGCACTCAATCTTGCAAAAGGGGAATATGTGATAAATCTCGACAGCGANGACCACTTCGAGACGGATATGCTGGAGTCTATGTATGCGGCNGCAAAAAAACACAATGCCGATATCGTGGTGACGGATTACTATCTGTCTTATAAAAAACAGGAAATNTANATTTCCTGCCCTGTGGATAGCGACAAGAATCTCCTTATCAGCANTATTATACGTAATAAAGNAGGCGTTGGACGAATGGTGTGGAATAAATTGGTCAAACGCGACCTGTACGAAAAATACGCGGTAAAGCCACTGCCGGGCGTAAATATCGGAGAAGATCTTATCGTGACGGCGCAACTCCTGTTTCATGCCNATTCAATATGCAAGATTGATCGGGCATTCCCGCACTATAATAAATTCAATCTCAACACCTATACTTCAAGCCCCGGATATCAGGAAGTGTTGAAACGCTTTACTGTGTGCGACTTTCTGGCACGCTTTTTTGGAGAGCGGTCGNCTGAAATCACAGAAGCTATAAATTCGCATCGGTTCCGGATCAAAGCCATGGCCCTNATTCACTCTCCGCTGGAAATTCAGCGTCGGATTCTCGCCTATCATCCTCAGTTGTCGTATAATAAATACGGGCATGAGTTGGCGTGGTATTGGAGATTGCCTCTGAAATTAGGGTTTAACGGCAACCTCAGGGCTTTTAACGCCACCAAATCGATAATCTTTAAATGCCGTTCGGTTTATCGATATTGCAGGTAGCTGATGTGACAATATCCACGATCTTTTTTGGCCGCTCNGCGTGATAGAAGCCCGCACATTTGAATATACAACGATGAATCCCGANGAAAATCTCATATTGACGCCCGTAAGGCGGCTTTTGATATTGATTTTTCCGGTCAGCATACTTGTGGACCTTCTCTCGGGATTTTTCACGGTTCAGCTCCACATCTACATCCCCGTCTGTCAGTTGCTGCGAATCACCATAATGGCGTGTGCAGTATATCTGCTCACCAAGAGAATGAACTCAATTCTTGTATGGACCACACTGCTTCCGCTTTCGTTTTTCATTCTGGCTTTCCCTTTATGGTTGATTATATGTGGAATCGAGCCGTTCAACGGCTATGATCTCAGAATGGAAATTGAAAGTTTCAGCAAGATTCTCTATTTCTTTATCATCGTAGCTTTCTTTATCGTATATGCCCGGGAAATTAAGCAGCTCAATCCATCAAAGATGATTTCCAATTATGGCTTGGCTATAGCCCTGGCCGTGATNATATCATTCTTCACCGGATATGGCAACCACACTTATGGCGCGNATTACGGGTTCGGCTCCAAAAGCTATTTCAAGGCAGGCAATGATTTGAGTTTGACTTTATTATATGCTATCGTGGTGAGCAGCCTGAATTTGATGTCGGGCTTTGGATGGAAACGGGCACTTATCACNCTCGCCATATCGGCAGGCGCTATTTTAGTGGGAAGCAGGGTGGGATTGATCGGAACCGCATTGTGGCTCACTNTCCTGGTGTGTTATGTCGTGTTCATTTATCGCCCGGCCGACAGTCGCCTGCAGAAACGATTCGCACTCTATCGACCTGTGATTATCCTGGGATATGCCATCTGTGTGTATGAAGTGATTAAGTTTCTGATGTCGGCGTTCGACAGCTATATGCTACTCAAGTACACCTCTGAGTCCATGATGAATGCGCGAAGCCCGCTCACGGATCCCACAGTGGAATACATAAGCAATCTTGAATGGTACGAATTTGTATTCGGAAAAGGTGTGTCGTCCATTTATTATTATGTGGCACAATCACTTGGCACTTTTACGACCCACCGCATGATTGAAGCGGATATCCATGAACTGCTGGGCGGTTATGGTCTCGCGGGCTTTATCGTAATAATCTCGCCTTTTGTGTATTTTATGATCAAGGCTATAAAAAGATATTTCACACAACCCGGCTTCACACTCTTTGCCGTGATATTCGTCACAGCCTCATTTCTCGTCCTTGCCTATGCGGCCGGCCACTGCTTGCGCAATACCATGGTCGCCCCTATATACGCCTACATAGTCTCGCTATTGTATTATGAGAAAAAACGTCTTGTTGATAAATAACGGGTATCCGTCACAGCGCAATCCCGAATACACTTCTTATATCAGAAGCATTGAGGAGTGTATCATAGCCTCCGGCNGGGAGGTAGACAAACTTGTAATNCGCTTTGAACGCACCGCCACGCCTGTTTATAAACTCTATAAACATATTCTGTTCTGGTTTAAATGCNTCACGATAAGATCCACTTGCGACACTATATATGTCAACCACTTTCCTTATGCGTGCCCCTTGATATTCAATCCGTTTATGCGNAAGAAGAGACTGATAGTTCATTGGCACGGTGGTGATTTGGTTGTGAAAAGCATTCCTGCCGTATTTACCTATTTCTTTCTNAAGAGATTTATCAATAATTCGATAAATATCGTACCTTCCGGGTATTTCTTAACCCAACTCAAAAAGAAATATCCCCGTCTCAAGCACAAAGTATATATTTCTCCGAGCGGAGGAGTCGATACGGTTNTATTTTCAGAACATGCAANGCCCCACAATGATATNACAATAGGATTCGCCTCGGCGCTTACCCCGGAAAAAGGAGCCGACACTCTTATTTATCTCATTGAGCATAAGCATGAAATTGAATCTGCCACAGGTCGTGCAGTCACTTTTCAAGTAATCAATTATGGCAATCAGGCCGCGTATTATATAGACCGTATCCAAAGAGCCGGCACTGACTCCTGCCGNGTATTAAGCCGAATGAATAAGACGCAGATGCCTGCTTTCTATCAGAAAATCGATNTGCTCGTCTTTCCGTCGAAACGCCTCGGGGAAAGTCTTGGATTGGCTGCTTTGGAGGCTATGAGTTGTGGAGTGCCGGTGGTGGCCCACAATATGTGTGCTTTTCCCGAATATATAAAGCCCGGAGTGTCGGGCGAGCTCGTTGAGCTCAAAACCTCGGAGACCGATCAATACCGAGCTTATCTCGATGCGGTAGTGAAGGCCATCAACAAAATCGAGACCTATACCCCGAGGCAGGTGGTTGAGGATAATTATTCTCAGAACTCGGTGATTTCTTTTTACCGTAATTTTTTTGAGGGCTTATGAATCAAGCGGTAAATGCCTTCATATTTAATTCATCATCTCTTTGCGCAAGAATAATACCCATGTTAGGATGAACAGAATGGAACTAAACGGGCGAAGAGTCAACGTATTTGCTTCCGCCACGGATCTGCTCGATTACGTAGCTGATAAACGAAAGATTCTCGTGGGCATCAATGCTGAAAAAATCATCAATCGTGCACCGGAGATAATAGATATTATTAATAGCAACATTGGCTATATCGATGGCGCAGGAGCCGTAATGGCCGCTCGGAGAAAGGGCGCATCGGAGGCCTGTAAAATTCCGGGGTGTGAACTCTGGCTGAAATTAATTGAACGTTTCTGCAATACCCGCTCGTTCTATCTGATCGGTGGCACCGCACCGGTCGTGGAGGAGACCGCACGACGTCTGCGCGTGGATTTCCCCGGTATTGCTATTGCCGGATATCACGACGGCTACCTCACACACGAATCGAGTAAATCGGAGGTCATCGACGACATAGTCCGTACGAAACCTGATGTGGTTTTTGTAGCTATGGGTTCGCCCAGGCAAGAATTATTTATGGCCGAACTTCACAAACTTCATCCGGCCGTATATATGGGATTGGGAGGTAGCTTCGATATTTACACCGGGAGAGTAAAGCGCGCACCTAAATGGTGGATTGACCATAATATGGAGTTCGCCTACAGGCTCATCAGTCAGCCAAAAAGGCTCAAGCGTCAGATTCATCTTTGGCGCTTCGCGTGGATGCTCTTCACGAATAGATTATAAAGGGACTCAGGCCCAATCTACCTGCTTGATAACGACACTGTCCGGAGGCTGTCGCGAAGCATTTCGCTGAGCTTGGCGGCACCGATGTCGTTGAGGTGGTCGGAGTCGTGAAAATCGCCGTCGGCAAAAACCGGCGAATCAAAAAAATCGTAGTACCTGAGGCCTTTCCGCCGGGCCAGTAAGCGCGTCAGGCGCTGCATTTCGTCGTACTGACCGCTGTCCATGGCATCCCTGAAACCATGCCACACGGGCGTGGTGACGAATACGCACTCGATGTGGTTCCCGGCACAGAAATCGGCGATATCTTCGAGCACGCTGCCCACTTGCTGCGCGCGTCCGGGTGATTGCCGTGTGAGGGAGCGTGCCCTGGCCGCCGCTTTCTGCTTCCAGCCCGGAAGCGTGCGCGCGCTGTCGAATCCCAGCCCGAATCCCAGGGAGTCGCACTCGTTTTTCTCTTCGTCCAGAAAAAGGCTGCGCAAGCGCCCGGCATAGGCCTTGAAATCGTATAGATAGAGATTATACGGCGAGAAGCCGGAATGGGCCGAGAGATGCATTCCTCTATTGTATTGCACGGCCAGGCCCCTGTCTATATCTTCCATCGTGGGATCGCGATAGGTGAAGTAGGACACGGGCACCACCACTCGCTTCAGATTCGGAAGCCACGGCTTGAAGTTCTTGAGAATCAGCAGGTCGTATTCCGGCGTCTGCGACACGTTGGCCAGATTGAACACGCTGTCGCCCAGCAGCTCCGGCTTAAGNCCGTAGTAGGTGTGGGACGANCCGAGTATCACGGTGCTTATCCCCTCTCCGCGNTCCCGCACGTGTNGATATTTGAATGAGTAGGATGTTTCGATATTCCCCACCACCCACTCGCCGCATATCAGCAGCACTACCACCAGAAGGGCGAACACACCCGTGTTGATAAGAAACTTTTTCATCAGAACTGGAAATAGATGAATTCTCCGGGCGTGCCGGCGAAAATCAGAGTGACGANNAACAGCACGAGGTAGACCGCACGGCGAAGCACCATCCTGCTTCCGCCTCCGGAAGGAAGCAGCTGCAGTGGCGTCTCGCAATGGCGCCCCTTCCACTCGGCCATCAACAGCAGCNCCGACCACAGCAGAGCCCTCTTGCCTTCCAATACCACCGACGGCGACAGCGCAAACATGCCGGCGACGTAATTGAANGCGTCCCTGATATGATGGGCTCTGAACAATATCCAGCCCATCATCACCAGCAGGAAGGTGGTGCCCATGGCCAATGTGGATTTTATTATGGACGAGGACTCTCGCGGCGAGCGTNCCGGNCGGAATACCGATGGCATGAACAGGATGGCATGATAGGCACCCCAGGCGATGAAAGTGAAGTTGGCGCCATGCCACAATCCGCTCGTGAGAAACACAATCAGGGTGTTGCGTGCCTTCTTCANTTTCCCTTTTCTGTTTCCGCCCAGCGGTATATAGAGATAGTCGCGGAACCACGACGTGAGCGATATGTGCCACCGCTTCCAGAAATCCGCCACGCTGAGCGAGAAGTATGGCTTCTTGAAATTGCTCATCAGCTCGATNCCGAAGAGCCTGGCCGTGCCTATGGCAATATCTGAATATCCTGAGAAGTCGCAATAGATNTGCATAGTGAACAGGAATGCTCCGGCCCACAGATTGAGCGTGCCGGCCGTGGTGTANTTGTCGAATATGCCGTCGACCACGGGCGCGCAATTGTCGGCCACCACCATTTTCTTGAATAATCCCCAGAGTATGAGCCTCATGCCNGTGACGGCCCTCCCATAGTGGAAGCCGCGCCGGCTCATGAACTGCGGCAGGAGNTTGGAGGCGCGTTCNATAGGCCCCGCCACCAATTGCGGAAAGAAGCTGATGAANGCCAGGAAAGCGGCGATATCGCGTGTGGCCCGGATGGTTCCTCGCTTCACGTCTATCACGTAGCCGAGAGCCTGGAAGGTGTAGAACGATATACCCACGGGCAGGATGAGGTTGAGTGTCACGGCATCTGCCGTAATGCCCGCGGAGCGCAGCAGCGCGGCAAAGCTNTGGGAGAAGAAATCGAAGTACTTATACACGCCCAGGATGCCCAGNTTGAGGATTATGCTGCTCCACAAGGCTATACGCGCGGCTGCNCGGCCNCGGAAGCNCTCGATGGCAATGCCGAAGAGAAAGCTGCTGACCGACGTGATGAAAATCAGCAGCAGAAACACGGGGCTCCACCAGCCGTAGAACACATAGCTGGCGAGAATTATGAAAATATTTCTTGAGAGACGCTTCTTCAGCACCAGCCAGTACACCAGAAACACTGCTGGCAGAAAGAAAAGAAACTCAATGGAATTGAATAGCATCGCGCCGGATTTGGACAATATTTCATGCAAAGGTACACAAATTTTGTCCACTCCGCCTCATTCGCCGGGGAAAATATCGCTTTGACGCCCCGGCCGATGACCGAAGTAGCGGCAGAGACCGGAGAGCCGAAATAGATTCAATTTCACGCTTAGCCCGAAAATCATTAACTTTGCACTCGCAAAGCATATAAGAATGAAGATCGCTAAGGAAAAGATTATAGGATTCGTGTGGCAGCACGTGTTGCTGCTTCTGTCGATGTATTTCATGACCTTGGGCGTGGCGCTGTGCGTGCGATCCAATCTGGGTAGCGGCGTGATCTCGTCGATACCCATGTCGTTTGCCCTTGCCGGCGAGGCCGGTATCACCCCCGGCTGGACTATCGGCGGCTACACCAATATCATGAATATGATTCTCGTGGCGGCGCAGGTGGCGATTCTCCGGCGCCGCTTCGATCCCCTACAGTTTTTTCAACTGGTGATAGGCTTCGTATTCGGATGCCTTCTCGATGCCAATATGTGGCTCACGTCGTTCCTATCCTACGACTCCCTGCCCAATCAGATAATTGCCCAATTGGCGGGAGCCACCATCCTGGGATGCGCGGTGGCCGCCGAGATTCGCTGCGGCTCGGTGACGATGCCCGGCGAGGGCATTCAGGTGGCGGTGGCCTGCGTCACGGGGAAGCCTTTCCCCATGGTCAAGATAGCCGTGGACACTATTCTGGTGGTGCTGGCCGTCGTATCCGGATTCTGCTTCTTCGGCACATGGCCGTGGACCGTAGTGGGGCCTGGCACGCTGTTTGCCATGGGCTACGTGGGCTACGTGGTCAAGCTCGTGAACCCGCACCTGGGATGGCTTGACCGCCTGCTGCGCTATCGTCCCGGCTTCAGGCGCTATATCTACGGCCTGGCGCGCTTCATATATCCCAAAAAGGAATGGTGAGGATGAGCACCCGGCAGCAACGCGATGAGTGCCCCGTGTGGTTCGTGAGAGCCATATCCAACTGCTATCCCGGAAGTGCCGAGGTGCTCCGGAGCGTGTTTCACGAGCTCAACGAGATGCTGGCCACGGGGCTGCGGCCGTGCTCCTATGGCCACGGAATCAAGTGCATCTACATCTATCTGGCGATGAGCTTTGACGATGGTCCCCATTGTCGCACCAATCTGATAATCGCTCCCGAGGGCATGAAGCTGCGGCCCGCCGAGTACTACCCCACCCTCTTGACAATGCACAGCGCCGAGCAGATAGAGCGCGAGCAGCTCTACCTGCGCCCGCGCTTTGCCATCGGGCCGCTGCGCCGCTCCACAGGCGAGATCAACGTGACGATATCCTTCGAGCGCGAATTCAGCTTTCTGCCACCTGAGCGGCAGCGGGGGCTCATAGCCGAATATGCCTGCACGGCCCTGCGGCGAATAGCCGTGCGCAACGGCAAATGCGGCTATGGTTTCGAGTCAATGATTGCCGATTTCGAGGCCGTGACGGGCGCATGGCGGGAGCGCAACGGGTAGCTCAGAAATCATACATGTTCAGCCCCGTCTCCTCGTCGTAGCGGCGCCCTACGGAGCCGTCGAGAGCCGAGACCTCAATCTCGCAGGCGCCGTTGATATGCGCCGTGAGCAGATGGCCGGCGAGAGCGCTGTAGTCGGCACGTCCCAGCACGCAATGCAGATGGATGTAGGGGCGGCCGTTCATCTGCGAGACGTTGCCGGTGAGATTCGCCACCTCCATCTGTTCGGCGAATGTCTTGTCGACGTACCGCTTGGTCGCGGGATCGAAAAATCTGAGGGTGGCTTCGTTCACGGCGCCGATGCCGGTGATGCTTCCGGCAGCGATGCCCGTGGCGGTGCAGAAACTCATTATGGCTTCGGATAGCTCGGCATGATTTGCCACGCTCACAACGTAACGGTCGCCGAAGCGCCTGTAGGTATATAGAGTAGTCTTCATAATTATCACTTTACTTTTTAACGGATCAATGTAAAAAGTAGGTTGTTAAAATATGGGTAATATCGGTAACTTTGCAGCATGAAACAAATGCAGGTACTGAAAACGATATTTCCGGAAGTTATCACGGAGAACTTTGAG
>JAAVEC010000021.1 GCA_014801485.1 Bacteroides sp. | reverse complement strand
GGCAGGTGGAGCCGAAGCTCCACCCCCGCTGCCCCTCGACTTGCATGTGTTAAGCCTGTAGCTAGCGTTCATCCTGAGCCAGGATCAAACTCTTCGTTGTTGTATCTTGTTTTCTTATTCTTTTTCTNTAAGAAAGCAAAGACCTTTTTCAAAATCATTGCTCTTGCAATGCCTTCGACTTTCAGGTCACGAGTCCGTCTTGGCCGCTCTATTGAATCGCCTGGCCGAATTGACAGAGATCTTTTCCCTTGCCGGTCGCCCGGCAAGTCGTTCTCTTGTACTACTTCGTCTATATTCTATTGTAATAATTTCAATGTTCTCGCATTTCGTCGTTTCCTCAGAAAGGCTTTGCAAAGTTACAACCAATTTTTGAATTGACCAAATTTTAGCGAAACTTTTAACAAATTTTTAATTTCAGAGCCTCTTTCNACCCCTGCCGGCTTNCNGCCGGCGCCCTTCCTCCGAAAAGCGAGTGCAAAGTTACAACACTTTTTCNATTCCACCAAATATTTTTGCAAGAAAATTTCAATAAAATTTAATCATTGCTGAAAATCAACGTTTTAACGAAATACATTTTCTACACAAAAAATGCCCGAAGTCTCCCCCGGGCGCTATTCATCCTTTAACAACTATATTAACACTGATATCTTAAAATATGTTCATGCATATAGCGCCCTACTTTATCGCCAAGCATTTTCAAGCACTCATNCGATAGCGACGTCATCCTTCCGCACGCTGCCGTAAATGTCATTTCACCNAAATAAAGANGCCCGGCCACCTCATAAAAGTCTACTCTCACCTGCGGNAAACCCNTNGACAGCACACGCGCACANTCAAGCATCTCNTCAAAAGTCTTGGGCCGGGGNACATCGGAAGCAGCCTTGNGACTNCNATCAGANTGATTGACCCATTCTTCACGTCGCNNCCAACATATATCATAGACCGCCGTTTCATAATNCCTGCCACTGCGGTTGGCCNCAACNAACACNAGCTGAGGTTCACCTCCGATGCACCACACCTTATAATCTATAAGAGATGTCGACTCCANNGNCTGCNCGTTCTTGTCGAGAAGCCGCTCTGCCACCACGCGNGGNTTTATCNGCAGATAATGCGGCTCNGCGGAAGCNTTGCCGAAGGGGTGACGGAAAAGGTGCTTGAAATAACTCCTGATCTCATNCACGTGCGCATCGCTCTTATTACTAATGATACGCACATCGCCGGAACCGTTGGTAGCTTTCAGCACAAAACTATCCGGCAANGCATTGAAATCGATATCTTCGGGTCGATCCCACACTGCCAGCAGCGGAACCAGCGTGTGNCCCAGCCCTTTGCTTTCCACNTANTCGCGCACGGCATATTTATCNGCCAGTCGAGACCATTCCCGCGTATCGGTGGTAAATGCCAACTTATTAATCCATTGGTTGAGATCCTCCGGATTCTCCCAGTTGATATCACGCCCGAAAGCGTCGCGATAATAAACCTCAGCCCGCCCTTTGGCACCCTTGAACTTTAGTTTCAGGCGATGCCTAAGCCACCACAATACCGTCGCAGGCGAATACATCCTACNGATATTTATGCCTTTTCCGTATTTGCCGGTTTCTGGCCTCCGCCACGGCGATGGCGACGACCGCCACGGCGGCGGTGCTTCTTCTGCTCTTCGGGCTTTGCCGCCGGAGCCTCGGGCGNCACGGCCGTTGCCTCAGGCGTTTTTTGCTCCTTGGCCTCGCGCTTCTCGGCGCCGCGACCATGACGCCCGCCACGGCCGCGACCTTTCGAGCCGCGNCCCCTGCCGCCCTTGGCCTCGCCNTCACGGGCAGGAGAGGAGAGCTCCGTGCGTGCGCCGAACTCAGCCGGCACATCCTCGCGGCGCACGGGCTTGCCCAGGAAGCGCTCTATCGAAGCAAAACTGCCGCGATCGCGCTCGCCCACGAGCGTCACCGCCGAGCCTTCCATGCCGGCACGCGCCGTGCGGCCTATGCGGTGCACGTAGTCCTCAGCTTCGCGAGGCACGTCGTAGTTCACCACCAGNGCGATNTCGTCGATATCTATGCCGCGCGCCAGNATATCGGTGGCGATGAGGATGTCGAGCTTTCCCGTGCGGAAATCGTGCATCACCTCATCGCGCCGCGCCTGCTCCAGNTCGGAGTGCATCTCGGCCGCATTATANCCTGCACGGCGCAATTCGCGCGTGAGCTCCTTCACCTTCAGTTTCGACGCCGCAAACACAATCACNCNCTTCGACGCCTTCGNGGCAAAGAGGTGGCGGAGCACTCCCGTCTTGCTGCGCTCGGGGCATATCACCACCGACTGGTCGATGCTGTCGGCCGGGCGGCTCACGGCAATCTTCACCTCCACGGGGTCGTTCAGTATCTTGCCCGCCATCTGCTTGATCTTGGGGGGCATCGTGGCCGAGAACATCAGCGTCTGCCGAGTGGCCGGCGTGGCAGCCACAATCTGCATTATATCGTCGTAGAAGCCCATGTCGAGCATGCGGTCGGCCTCGTCCAGAATCAGCACCTGCACCTTGCTCAGGTCCACGTAGCCCATGCTCATGTGGGCAAGCAGGCGCCCGGGAGTGGCTATCACCACGTCGGCACCCATCTTCAAGCCTCGCTGCTGCTGGGCAAAGGTAGCACCATCCGTGCCGCCGTAGATGGCCACGGANTTNACGGGCAGAAAATAGGAGAAGCCCTCCATCTGGCGGTCGATCTGCTGCGCGAGCTCGCGCGTGGGCGACATCACTATGCAATTGATCGCATCCGGCTCGGGTTGCGACGCCAGGCGGTCGATCACCGGCAGCAGAAAAGCAGCCGTCTTGCCTGTGCCGGTCTGNGCCACGGCTATGAGGTCGCGACCCTCAAGCACCGCCGGGATAGCCTGCTCCTGAATGGGCGTACACTCGCTGAAGTGCATCGCATCGAGCGCATCAAGAATGTCGTCGCTCAGGTCTAATTCTTCAAAAGTCATTATATATATAATATATGTGTTGGTAGCATGTAATTACAGCCGCAAAGTTACAAAAATTATTTTTTATTGGCCTTGACTATGAAAAAAATACTACATTTGCACAAACTATAGCTTTACTTTGCAATGAACAGCTCCGAAGCCTGCAAGATATCCGTAGTGATCAACACCTGGAACGCGGCGGCCNAGCTCGGCCGGGCGCTGGAGTCGGTGCGCGACTTCGATGAAGTGGTGGTGTGCGACATGGAGAGCACCGACGGCACCGTGNAACTGGCCCGCAGCTACGGTGCGCGGGTGGTCACCTTCCCAAAGGGCAACTATAATATATGCGAGCCTGCGCGCGACTTCGCCATCCACTCGGCCTCCCACCCCTGGGTGCTGGTGGTGGATGCCGACGAGGCTGTGCCACCCACGCTGCGCAGCTGGCTCTACGACTATATCCGCCGTCCCGACGCGGCCGATGCGCTCTCGGTGCCGTTTGCCTCCATGTTCATGGGGCGATTTACTTCCACAAAAGCCGAACGCCACGTGCGTTTCTTCCGCCGCGACAAGGCCTATTGGCCGCCGATAATCCACTCCCGCGTGAAGATCGACGGACGCACNGATAAGATTCCGGCCCGCCGCGCGCTGGAGATAGAGCACTTCGACGATCCGTCGCTGGCACGGCGCATCGACAAGCTGAANCGCTACAGCGACAACGAAGTGCCCAAGCGNCTCTCGCGCCGCTACTCCACGCTATCTCTGCTCGTGCGTCCATGGTGGTTCTTCTTCAAGATGCTCATTCTCAAAGGCTCTATCCGCGACGGGCGNCGCGGCATNATCCGCGCATATATGGAAATGGCCTATCAGGCCGCCCTCTTGGGCAAGCACCTGGAGCAAACGTCAAAATAACAACCCATCCCGCAATGGTACCCAAGATTCTACACTTCGTTTGGTTCGGCACGAATCCCCTGCCCTCCGACGCCACACGATACATCGAAGGATGGCACCGGTTGATGCCCGACTATGAGATACGCCGCTGGGACGAATCAAATTTCCCACTCGACTTCAACCGCTACACACTTCAGGCAGCACGCATGAAGTCGTGGGCTTTCGTGGCCGATGTGTGCCGCCTGCACGCGCTCGACAAGTACGGCGGCATCTATCTCGACACCGACATGGAGCTTCTAAAAAGCATTGACGCTCTGCACGGGGAGTCTTTTCTGGGAGAGGAAGCCACCGGCCCGTGCTGCGGAATAATGGCCGCCCGCCCCGGCGAGCGCTGGGTCAAGATAATGCTTGACTACTACAACAGCCACCAGTTCATCAATCCCTTCGGGCACCNAAACCGCAANCCCAACCCCACGATACTCCAGCGATTCGTGCTGCCGCAGCTCAGCCCCCACGAGATGCCCCGCATCTATCCCAAAGACGTATTCTACCCCGACCTGCTGCCCGACGGCAGCGCCGTGATCACACCCGAAACCCTCGCCATCCACCACTACGCCGCCTCCTGGCGCAAGGGCCGCACGCTGCGCACCCGCATCGCCACCATCGCCCGCGGCCTGCGCTACCGCTGGATTGGCCGATAAATCCGGCAAGAATCAAAAAAATCGTGGAGCANATNAATCNNCTCCACGATTTGAACGTGCCCGGAACCGGGATCGAACCGGTACGGATTGCTCCATCGGTGTTTGAGACCGACGCGTCTACCAATTCCGCCATCCGGGCGCTTTACGGCTGCAAAGTTACGATTTTTTCGCTGCTCTGCAAAGTTTTTTGTATTTTTGTGGCAAATCTACTTGCCGAATGAAAAAGACATTGCTCATAGTGGGCGCCGGAGGCTTCATCGGAGGCTTCATCGCACGCCGCGCCATCAGCCTGGGCTACGACACCTGGGCCGGTGTGCGCCCGTCCACCTCGCGCCGNTGGCTCGACCTGCCGGGCCTGCACATCGTGGAATTCGACTACGACGACCCGGAAGCCATCGCCGCCACCCTGCGCCGCGAGGCACCGCAGGGCGGCTGGGACTACGTGGTGTGGAACCTCGGTGCCACCAAATGCGCGCGCTTCTCCGACTTCAACCGCATCAACTTTGAATACGTGCGCACTTTCGTCNCCGANCTGCGCGAGGCCTCCCTCGCCCCGGAGCGCTTCCTCTACATGAGTTCACTCAGCGCCCTCGGCCCCGGCGACGAAAAAGGCTACGCTCCGCTCTCGGCCGACACCATCCCGGCTCCCGACACGCGCTACGGGCTCTCCAAAATCAAGACCGAAACCTGGCTCGAAACACAGCCCTGGCTGCGCTGGACCATCCTNCGCCCCACGGGCGTCTACGGCCCCCACGAGCGCGACTATCTGATGATGATAAAGAGCATCGACGCCGGATGGGACTTCGGCGTGGGCTACCGCCGCCAGATGCTCACATTCGTCTACGTCGAAGACCTCGTCGAGGCNATNTTCCTNGCACTCAACNCCCCGCAGGCACTCCACCGCAAATACATCATCAGCGAAGACCGGGCCTACTCTCAGGCCGAGTTTCGGCGCATGGTGGCCAAGCGCCTGGGCCGCNGCATCGTGATTCCGGTGCGCCTCCCCCTATGGGNTGTCTACGCCGCCAGCACCGTGGCCGAGAAGATTGCCGCACTTCAGGGAAAAGCNTCCACCCTCAACCGCGACAAATACCGCATCATGCGCCAGCGCAACTGGAACTGCGACATCACTCCGGCGCGCCGCGACCTGGGCTTCACCCCGCAATGGTCGCTTGAGCGAGGACTCGACGCCACCATCGCGGCCTACCTCGACGAGAAAAAACGGAAACGAAACAAGAAAAATCGCTCATGAACACCGCCCTCAAGCTGGCTGCNGCAGCCACGGCCCTCCCCCTGCTCGCATGGCCATCGCTCATCGCNCGAAACCCGGGCGCCACACTCGCCTGGATCTATCCCTCGGCCATCGTGGTCTACGGATGGGCTGCGCTGCGCTGCGGTCGCGAGCGTCCCGNCCTCGCATGGATTCTGATAATCATGAGCGCACTCACATCTTTAGCGATATGGATGATATGATGCAGTGGAGCCGACTGATCTGCGACAAGCGATTCGGCCTCGAACACTACCACGACCCCAAGAAAAGCACCCTGCGCACCGACTTCCGCCGCGACTACGACCGCCTCGTATTCTCATCGCCCTTCCGCCGCCTCCAAAACAAGACACAAGTATTCCCCCTCCCCGGAAGCATCTTCGTCCACAACCGCCTCACCCACTCCATGGAGGTGTCGTGCGTGGGCAAGAGCATCGCCGACCGCGTGGCCGAAGGCCTCCGCGAGGGGCGATACGCCGGCACCCCCGANGGCGCCGCCCTCGCATCCATCGGCGACATCACAGCCGCCGCATGCCTCGCCCACGACCTGGGCAACCCGCCTTTCGGCCACAGCGGCGAAAAAGCCATATCCACTTTCTTCAGCGAAGGNGCGGGACGCAGCCTNCGCCAGGGACTCACACCGGCCCAGTGGCGCGACTTCACATCGTTTGAAGGCAACGCCAACGCCTTCCGCGTGCTCACCCACCAGTTTCGCGGACGCCGCGCCGGAGGCTTCGCCATGACCTACAGCACCCTCGCCTCCATTGCCAAATACCCCTACGAATCATCACTCGCCACCCATGGCAAATTCGGATTCTTCGACAGCGAGCGCGACGATTTCATACGCGTGGCCGACGAGCTGGGCATGAAGCGACTGCCATCCCCGGAAGGCACCGTGCGCTACGCCCGCCATCCGCTGGTGTTCATCGTTGAAGCTGCCGACGACATCTGCTACGAAGTGATGGACATCGAAGANGCCCACAAGCTCAAAATCCTGTCCACCGACGAAGTAATCGACTCCTTCCTCGCTTTCTTCCCAGCCGAGCGCCGGAACCACATGCACNAAATCATGAANCGCGTGGACGACCCCAACGAAAAAATCGCCTACCTGCGATCGTGCGTCATCGGCACCCTCGCCGACCGCTGCGCCGAAGCATTCCTNCGACGCGAGCCCGACATACTCGCCGGCACNTTCCAGGCACCCCTGCTCAGCGACATCGACCCTCTTGAGCGCGAAGGCTATCGCCGATGCACCGAGCTATCATGGCGCCGTATCTACACCGCAGGCTCCGTGGTCGACGTAGAACTCGCCGGCAATCGCATCATCACNTATCTGATGGACAAGCTCATNAACGCCGTCACCCACCCCGAGCTCAACTACTCGCGCCTGCTGCTGGCCAAATTTCCCGAGCAATACGACACCGCCGCCCCCACCCTCTACGGCAAAATCCAGGCCGTGCTCGACCACATCTCGGCCATGACCGACGTCTACGCCCTCAACCTATACCGCACCCTCGAAGGATCCTCCCTCCCCGCGGTATAAAGTGTAAAATGGGCACCCGAAAATAGTGGCGTCTGTGGATCAGATATTTTTCAGGCAATCGTTTTTGAGGATTTATCCATAATGTTCGAATTGCGATCATGTCTTTGCCTAAATGTCGGAAGCGGCGGTATGCCATATTGAACTTCGAGGCTGTGTCAAAAATGAACTGCACCCCAAAAGTTTTTTGTCTAACTTTTAGGGTTCCGTTCATTACGACACAATCCCATTTTATCAAAATGAAAATGGGCCGTGCAATGCTGCACAGCCCGGTTAGTCACTGTCGGATTTGAAAATCACGTTTTCGAGTCAAGTTGTGATATTAGAATTCTGTGTCGCCTCGAAGAATTTTCATAGTGGTGTCCTTTCGTTTATATTACTTTTTTACATTAAGCGCAAATATATATCCTTGCTTTGGAAATATAACGCCCTTGTATATCTTTTTAATATGTGATTTTGTATTATTAACATTTTGAAATCCCTTTACAGTTCCTCGTTCAATAAAGATTGCTTCTATATCGTGAGGTAATTCAAGGGATACTTTCAGATTGTTCGTGATATATTTTGCTTTAAAACCAATATAATAGTCGTCATTGATATTATACTGTTGAACTCTTGAATATTGAAGAAAATATCTTTTCTTTCCTGATAAAGACACCTTCGTTTCCGTACATATCTCAGAGCCATTCCTTGTAGTCATTGTAATCAGATCATTCTGCTTCTTTGAATCAACAACTACTTCCAACGATTCTAATATATCATCGTCTGGGTTCTCTGAATTTTCAATAGTCCACTTATTTATAACATAGTCAAATTGTTTTTCCGACTCTACCACAATATACATAGAGTAGTTATCTATACATTTGATAACACCCTTATCTTTATCAACCCATTCTATTCTTGAATCAGCATCATAGTCCTCATAATAGCTGATATCATCCTCTGATGGTAACACACTCTTAAGAGCCGTCAACATGTTTTTATGAATATCAGCAAATTTAGACTTAAACATTTGCTTCGTAACATTATACCATATTGTCTCTATATCATTCCTTTTCTGAAGAAACTCTTTTCCATAAATGATATCCTGAATTTCTTTCTTGAAAATACCGGCCCATTGAGCTATACCTGTAAGATAACCCACGACCACACCTATAATCATAACATCCGCGGCTTTTATTATGAAATCGGGCCATATAGATGAATCGTAAATAGATTTAAAGTAGTAGCCTATGAAATAGCACAGAACTCCAAGAATGGCAATTATCCATCCTATCGACTGCTTAAAAGACTTACCACTGAACATATGCTATGATTATTACACAAAGATAATATTTATTTTTTAATTTACAAAACAAACTTGAAAACCTCATCAAAATCACTCAAAAAAATCAGCCATGGCTACAGGATGCGAGCCACGGCTGATTTTGTTACTGTGTTATACCTCTCCGCTCTTTACAGCGAGCTGAACTTATAGGCGAAGCCTATCGAGAGGATTTCCTTGAGCTGAAACTTGCGCCATTTGCTATCTTCCACCGGAGGCGTGGACGAATCGTAGCGAAGGTGGCAGAAAACCTGCGTGGTCAGGAACTTATTGATCTCAAACACCATCGTGTTTTCCCAATCGGCCTGCACCGTGTGGTAGTCCGAGAACGCATAGAGGCGCGAGCGCAGGTAGATATTGTAGCACAGTTTCCAATACACCTTCAGCTCCACGTTGCTACCGAACTTGCTGGCCGTCTTGCGGTCCTGACGTATATCGTAGGTCTCATGGTTCAGGCGGTCGCTGGTGCAGATGCGCAGGTTGTAGGATATCGGCGAGATATTGGCGTCGAAGGTGAAGCTCTTCTTGCTGTTGGCATAGTTGTAGGTCATACCGGCACCCACCGTCAGGTCGCCGGGCGAGAGGAAGCCCGAGGTGAGCGTGGTCGTATTCTTCTCGTAGCTGTTGAGCAGCTGGGTCTTGAACTGGCCCGTGAGCGAGTAGTACCACCGGCGCATAGCCTTGTAACCGAAGGTGGAGTTCACCTGAAACACATCTTCATTGATATTGTACTTGTGCAGCTCGTCGTCCGGCGCGTTATTCATGCCCAGCTTGTATTGCGCCGTGGTCTCGAAGAGAAGTTTGGGATGATACTCCTGGTTGAGCTTCACATTATAATATATCTGCCCCAGCATATTCAGGTTGTTGTTGCCGCCCTGATACCAGTTGGGCGATATATAGGCCTGCGAGAACTGCAACGACACGTTGAACTGCCTTATCCAGTGGCGCTTCTTCACCTCCTCGGCCTGGATAGTGGGCACCTCTGCCGGGCCTGTCACCGTCTCCACGATATCCACCGTGAAGTCGGCCGGGTTCACCACCGCCGAGTACTGCTTGGGAGCCTCGGGCAGCTCGGCCCGTATATAGGGCGTATAGTCGGGATAGCCGAAGAAGAAGCGGTGGCGCATGCGCTGCATTCGGGCCGCCAGCGCATTCTGCTCCTCCAGCCATCGCAGCTGTGGCGTGCCGCTGAAGTCGGTGCCGGTGGCCGCCACCGTGTCGGGGAAGTCGTAGTGGTCATAGACGGCCGGCAGGAAGAAGTAGTCGGGCAGCGGAGCCAGCGACACCAGCGTGTCGGCAGCTGCCTCAGCGGGCTCCGTCTCTTCCGTCACCTCCACAAAGTCGGTTGACGGCACGGTGGCCGAGTCGCGGTAATGAAACTGAGCGGTGGCGGGAACGGCGCAGATTGCGGCCGTGGCCAGAAGCAGGGATATGCGCATATATATCAGAGTGGTTTATGAGCTAAATATAGGGTGCAGGCACCGAAAGTCATGGAGCGGAACGCGGCATCGGCTGCACCGGCCTCGCGCATGAGCCTGCACATGGCCTCGCCCTGCGGCGCGGCCGCGATACTCTCGGGCAGGTAGCTGTAGGCCCGCACATCGCGGCTCACCAGCCGCCCTGCGGCCGGAATCACGTAGCGCGTGTAGAGCTTGTAGAGCGGACGCGTGATAGTGCCGCGCGGCGTCGACAGCTCCAGCACACACAGCAACCCGCCGGGCCGCAGCACGCGCATCATCTCGCGATAGCCCTGCAGCAGGTGCTCGAAGTTGCGCACGCCGTAGGCTACGGTGATGGCGTCCACGCAGGCATCGGGCAGCTCCAGCGCCATGCTGTCGCCCTGAAGCAGCTCCACGCGGCCCTCAAGCCCGGCGGCAGCCACCTTGCGGCGCCCCACGGCTATCATGCCCTCGCTCAGGTCCACGCCCGTGATGCGGGCCTCGGGCAGGCGCCGCGCCAGAGCTATGGCCACGTCGCCCGTGCCGGTGGCTATATCCAGCACCCGGGCAGGCGCAGCGGCCGCCACCGCATCCACGGCGCGCCGGCGCCACAGGCGGTCCACGCCCATGGTCATGGCACGGTTCATGAAGTCGTAGGCCGGAGCGATGCTGTCAAACATCTCCCGCACCTGCTCTCCCTTGGCCCCATCGGCCGCGTATGGCTTTACGTTCTGCACATCCATGGCCGCAAAATTACAAAATTTTCCTTAAAATTCACAAAACAGCCCTGTTCTGCCCCTCATTCTTGAAAAAAATAGTAATTTCGCACTATGAACCGAAAACTGCTCATAGCGGCCGCCATCGCCGCTTGCGCTTTCACGGCCTGCTCCGGCCGCGGCACTTCCGCCGCATCCGCGCCTGCCGCACGCCAGCCTGCACCCGCCGTGCACACCTTCAGCGACGACTCTGCCTTCGCCCTCGTGGCTGCCCAGGTGGAGATGGGACCGCGCACGCCCGGCAGCCAGGCCTCGCGCCGCTGCGCCGCATGGATAGAGAGCCGCCTGCGCGCAGCCGGAGCCGACACCGTGATGCTCCAGCAGGGCAGCGTGCTCCGCTACGACGGCACTACTCTGCCGGCATGCAACATCCTGGGACGCTTCGCCCCGCAGGCCTCCAGGCGCGTGCTTCTCGCGGCCCACTACGACACCCGCCCCTGGGCCGACATGGAGCCCGACGCCGCACAGCGAATGGAGCCCATCGACGGAGCCAACGACGGCGCATCAGGCGTGGCTGTGCTCCTGGAAATTGCCCGATGCCTGGGCCTGCAGCAGGCGCCCGTGGGCGTAGACATCCTCCTGGTCGACGCCGAAGACAGCGGCTACGGCGAGCTCACAGCACCACCCGGCACCCGCGACAACGGCGACTCATGGTGCCTGGGCACCCAGATGTGGACCGCTTCCGCCCCCTACGCCGGCACCGCTTCGCCGGCCTACGCCATTCTGCTCGACATGGTGGGCGGCCAAGGCGCACGATTCCACCGCGAGCAGTTCTCCGACGCCTTCGCCCCGCGCATCGTCGACCGAATCTGGGCCGAAGCGGCAGCTCTGGGCTACGCCGACACCTTCGTCAACGAGCCCGGCGGCGCCGTGATCGACGACCACGTGTACCTGCGCCGCGCCGGAATACCGGCCGTCGACATCATCGAGAGCCTCAACCCCGCCACCGGCTCTTTCCCGCCCACGTGGCACACCTCCCAAGACAACATCCACAACATCGACCCCGCCACCCTCGGGCGCGTGGGCCGCACCGTCCTCAGCTTATTATATAACGAAAAATGACCATCGAACAA
The DNA here is from genome assembly GCA_014801485.1 of Bacteroides sp. GTDB lineage: Bacteria > Bacteroidota > Bacteroidia > Bacteroidales > Muribaculaceae > CAG-873. Next base: position 20,432 of record JAAVEC010000021.1, on the reverse strand, counting down.
CGCCAGCAGGAAATCGTAGAGGAATTCAGCGACATCGACGACTGGATGGACCGCTACGGCTACATAATCGACCTGGGCAACGCCCTTCCGCCGCTGCCCGAAGCTCTCAAGACCCCCGACCGCCTCATCGAAGGCTGCCAGAGCCGCGTGTGGCTCGACGCCGAGCAGGACGCCGAGGGACGCATCAACTTCCGCGCCGATAGCGACGCCATTATCGTCAAGGGCATCATCTCGCTGCTCGTGAGCGTCCTCTCCGGCCACACTCCCGACGAAATCCTCGATGCGCAGCTCCACTTCGTCGACGAGATCGGCCTCAGCCGCCACCTCTCCCCCACGCGCAGCAACGGCCTCCTGGCCATGATCAAGCAAATGCGCGTCTACGCTCTCGCCTTCAAAGCAAAAAACTAATAAGAATCTAAATATTATGTTCAAAAACCAACCCAAGGGCCTTATTCCTGCAGCCCTGAGCAATATGGGCGAGCGCTTCGGCTACTACATCATGAACGCCGTGCTCGTGCTTTTCCTTTGCTCCAAATTCGGTCTCTCCGAGGAAAAGAGCGCTCTCATCTACTCCGTATTCTACGCCGGAATCTATGTGCTCAGCCTCGTGGGCGGCCTTATCGCCGACCGCACCCGCAACTACAAGGGCACCATCATCTGGGGCCTCATCGTCATGACACTCGGCTACGTCGTACTCGCTATTCCCGTGATGGCCACCGGCGAAAACACCGACGCCCTGCTGGCGCTCACCGCCGCAGCCCTCTTCTTCATCGCCTTCGGCAACGGCCTCTTCAAGGGCAACCTGCAGGCCATCGTGGGTCAGCTCTACGACAATCCACGCTACGCCGCGCAGCGCGACTCCGGCTTCCAGATTTTCTACGTGTTCATCAATATCGGCGGACTCATCGCGCCCTTCGTGGCACCCATGCTCCGCAGCTGGTGGCTCGAAACAAACGGCATGATCTACGACGCCAACTTCCCCCGCATGTGCCACGAATTCCTCAGCATCACGGGCACGCCCGGCACCGAAACCATCAACCAGCTCTATGCCCTCGCCACCCCCGTGGGCTTCACCCAGGGCATGGAAATAAAGGAGTTCTGCACCCAATACCTCAACGTGTTCAACACCGGTATCCACTACTCCTTCATCGCCTCCGTGGCTGCCATGCTCATCTCTCTCACCATCTTCATCTGCACCAAGAAAGGCCTCCCCACCCCTGCCGCCAAGGCCAAGGAAGAAGCCGTGCAGATCACCAACGAGGAGCGACGCGCCATGGCCGCCGAAATTCGCCGCCGCATGCTCGCACTCTTCGCCGTGCTGGGCATCGTGATTTTCTTCTGGTTCTCATTCCACCAGAACGGCACATCCATGAGCCTCTTCGCCCGCGACTTTGTCGACACCTCGGCCATAGCACCGGAAATCTGGCAGGCCGTCAACCCCTTCTTCGTGATTGTGCTCACTCCCCTGGTGATGATGCTGTTCAGCAGCCTCAGCAGGCGCGGCCGCGAGATCAGCACCCCCAAGAAGATCGCGATAGGTATGGGTCTCGCAGGCGTGGCATATCTCTTCATGACCATCTTCTCGCTCATCATGAACTACCCCTCCGGCCTTGAATTCAACGAGCTCATGGCCAAGGGGCAGCCCGTTGTCAAAGCCGGATGGTGGGTGCTCATCGTCTACTACTTCTTCATGACCGTGGCGGAGCTCTTCATCTCGCCTCTGGGCCTCAGCTTCGTTTCAAAGGTTGCACCGCGCCATCTCCAGGGACTCTGCCAGGGCCTATGGCTGGGAGCCACCGCCCTGGGCAATCTCCTGCTCTGGATCGGCCCGCTCATCTACAACAACAATCCCATCTGGGTGGCTTGGGCTGTATTCGTGGCCGTATGCGTTATCTCCATGGGTGCGATGCTCGCAATGGTGGGCTGGCTTGAACGCGCCACCAAATAAGCCTTCTACCCATGCGCTGGCGACAAATTTCCGCACTGTTGGCAATTGCCGGAGGCCTCCTGGCCCCGGCATGCGCCAGCATCGGCCGCCCCGACGGTGGCGAGCGCGACACGCAGCCTCCGCGCTACGTGTCGTCGCGCCCCGCCATGGGAGCCACAGGAGTCGACGCCACGCGATTCACCGTCTTTTTCGACGAAAACATCCAGCTCGACGACGCCTTCAACAAGGTCATCGTCTCGCCCGTGCAGTCTACGCCGCCTTCCGTGAGCGCCAACGGACGGCGCCTCACCGTGGAGCTGCGGGACACTCTCGTGCCCGACGCCACCTACACCATCGACTTCGGCGACGCCATCAAAGACCTCAACGAGGGCAACGTGCTCGACGGCTTTGCCCTCGACTTCTCCACGGGCCCGGCCATCGACTCGCTGCGCATCTCGGGCATTGTGCTCGCCGCCGAGAACCTTGAACCGGCCCAGGGCATGCTCGTGGGTGTCTACCGGGCCGACAGCGTGCTCCCCGACACCACCCTCGCCACCACACCGCTGCAGCGCGTGGCGCGCACCAATCAGCTGGGACAATTCACCGTGAGGGGACTCGCTCCCGGGCGATACCGCCTCTACGCCATCAACGATATCAACCGCGACTACCACTGGGACCGATCGGAAGACGTGGCTTTCCTCGACGTCGACCTCGTGCCATCCGTCGAACACATCGAAGTCACCGACACTCTGCGCGCGCGCGACGGCTCCGACAGCATCGCCACACGCCCGGGCGTGCGATATCTGCCGAACGACGTGCTCCTCACCTGGTTCAACCAGAACTACCGCGCCCAGTACCTCAAGGACTACAAGCGCCCCACACGACGCACCATCACCCTCGACTTCGGCGCGCCGCTCGATTCCCTCCCGCGCCTGGAAGTGGTCAACGACTCGCTTTCTTCGCGCCGGATCACACCCGCCGGGCCCTGGACCGTGCTCCAGATCAACCCCGGCCGCGATTCGCTGCGCTACTGGATCACCGACTCCGCCGTCTACGCCACCGACAGCCTCCGCCTCGCCGTGAGCTACATGCGCCCCGATTCAGCCGAGCAACTGAAGTGGACCACCGACACTCTGCGCTTCTTCTTCCGCGACCCCGCCCCCAAGCCCGAGAAGAAAAAGAAGAAGAAAAACGACCGTGACGACCGGCCCCTCGCCGATAGCATCGCCGCCACAGACAGCATCCGCCCGGACAGCCTGCCGCCTGCCCCCACCGCGTTCATCAACATGCGCGCGCGCAGCAGCGGCAGCCAGGACATGCACCTGCCTGTGCGCATCGAGTTCGACGACCCCATAGCATCCATCGACACCGCCGCGATCCACCTCGCCGTTCTCCGCGACACCGTCTACGAACCCCTCTCCACGCCCCTGCTCTCGCCCGACTCCCTCAGCATCCTGCGGCGCAACATCGCATTCGACTGGGAGCCCGGAGCCAAATACCGCCTCACTATCGACTCCGCCGCCGTCGCCGATATCTACGGCCTCCACAACAAGCCTTTCACTCACGACTTCACCGTGCGGCCTCTCGAAGACTACAGCGGTATCACTTTTGCCATCACAGGCCTCCCCGAGGGCGGCCACCCGGCATTCGTCCAGCTCCTGGGCAGCAACGACCAGCCTGCCTACTCAGCACCCGTGGGCCCCGGTGGACGCGCCGTGTTCACCCACGTCAATCCATCCACCTACTACGCACGCCTCATCGTCGACCGCAACGACAACGGCCGCTGGGACACAGGCATCGCCGACAGCATCCAGCCCGAAGACGTCTACTACTTCGCCAAGGCTCTCAAGCTGCGCAAGAACTGGGACGTGAACCAGGACTGGGACCTCAACGAGCTGCCCGTCGACATGCAGAAACCGCTCGCCATCAAGAAAAACAAGCCCAAACTCAAGCCCGGCGAAAAAGCACGCCGCGACGGCGACGACGATGAGGAAGACGACGACGAATTCGGCGGAAACTCGTTCATCAACAACACCGGAAACCGCAACAGCTCCACCGGCAGCGCCTTCGGCCGCGGAGGCCTGCAGAGCGCCGGCTCCGGCGGCATCCGCCGATAACCCCCCCATCACTCCTTCATCACCACATGAAATCCACCTCCACGAAAGCCTGGATAGAAGCCATGCGCCTGCGCACCCTCCCGGTGTCGCTCGCCGGAGTCATAGCCGCCTGCGGCTACGCCCTGCTCGCCGGCTCATTCAGCCCCGCGCCGGCCATCCTCTGCGCCATCTTCGCCGTGCTCGCACAGATAGCCAGCAACTTCGCCAACGAATACTACGATTTCACCGCAGGCCTCGACCGTGCCGGGCGCGACGGACCCCGCCGCGGTGTCACCGAGGGCGACATCACCCCCCGGGCCATGCTCCGCGCCACCTATGCCACTCTCGCATGCGCCTGCATGGTGGGTCTGTCACTCGTGGCCTGGGGCGGATGGTGGCTCATCATCGCAGGAGTGTTCATAGCCCTCGGCGCCCTCGCCTACAGCACCGGCCCCTACCCCCTCTCGCGCCATGCCCTGGGCGAAGCCGCCGTAGTCGTATTCTTCGGCATCGTGCCCGTCACCCTCACCTTCTACCTCCAGGCCGCCACCGTAACCATCCCCGTGGTCCTCGGCTCCGTGGCCATCGGCCTGATGGGCGCCAACGTGCTCATCGTCAACAACTACCGGGATTGCGACGACGACCGCTCCGTGGGCAAGCACACCCTCGCCGTGGCATGCGGCCGCCGCGCCACACGCTCCATCTACCTCCTCAACGGCTGCGTGGCCATTGCCCTCTGCCTCCCGGCATGGCGCATGCTCCCGGCCCCGGCCCGCATCATCCCCGTAGCCTACCTCGCCCTCCACATCGCCCTGTGGCACATGCTCGGGCGCCGCACAGGCTCCGCAATCAATCCCCTCCTGGGCCTCACCGCCCTCGCCATGCTCCTCTACTCCAGCGCCTTCACCCTCGCAGCCATATAACCCCCCAATGTAGGGACGCACCATGGTGCGTCCTCCACCCCAAAAATCCCCCCAAAGTACGCGCTTTTCAAAGCGTCCACCCCNAAAANACCTCNANGTANNGACGCACCATGGTGCGTCCTCCACCNATCAAAAAAAAACTCTGCGCCTCTGCGCGATATTCACCCACAAAACCAGGTAAATAAAAATGTTCTCAGGAATCGTAGAAGAAGCCGCCACCGTCATCCGCACCGAGCGCGAAGGCGGCAACCTGCATCTCACCATGCGCTGCTCCTTTGTCGATGAGCTAAAAATCGATCAATCCGTGGCCCACAACGGCGTGTGCCTCACCGTAGTCTCCATCAACCCCGACGACACCTACACCGTCACCGCCATCCAGGAAACCCTCGACCGCTCCAACCTGGGCCTGCTCGCCCCCGGCCACCTCGTCAACCTTGAGCGCTCCATGCTCATGAACGGCCGCCTCGACGGCCACATCGTCCAGGGACACGTCGACACCACTGCCGTGTGCACTGCCGTGGAAGAAGTCGACGGCAGCCGCTACTTCAAATTTGAATACGAAGTCACCCCCGAAATGGCTGCCCGGGGCTACATGACCGTCGAAAAAGGCTCCGTCACCGTCAACGGCGTGAGCCTCACCGTGTGCGACAGCGAGCTACGCTCCTTCCGCGTGGCCATCATCCCCTACACCTTCGACCACACCAACTTCTGCCGTATCACCCCCGGCACGCGCGTCAACATCGAATTCGACATCATCGGCAAATACCTCGCGCGCCTCCAGGAAATCAAGGAAGCCTAAGAAAACAGCTCCCCTCCCATTGGGCCTATTGGCCCTATAATCACAAAAGAGGGCTCCCTGCCGCGTTGCAGGGAGCCCTCCTTTTTTAAAAGAACAGGAAATCACTTCTTGAAGAAGCGGTTGAAGAGGCCCTGGAAGCCCTGGCCGTGACGGGCCTCATCCTTGGCCATTTCGTGCACGGTGTCGTGGATTGCGTCCAGGCCCAGTTCCTTGGCACGCTTGGCGATGCGCATCTTGTCGGCGTTGGCACCGGCCTCGGCGGCCATGCGCTTCTCAAGGTTGGTGCGGGTGTCCCACACGCAGTCGCCCAGAAGCTCGGCAAACTTGCTTGCGTGCTCGGCTTCCTCCCAGGCATAGCGCTTGAAGGCCTCTGCCACCTCGGGATAACCCTCGCGGTCGGCCTGGCGGGCCATTGCGAGATACATACCCACCTCGCCACACTCACCATTGAAATGAGCCGTAAGGTCTTTGATCATTTCTTCATCGCAGCCCTTGGCCACGCCCACCTCATGCTCGGTCACGAACTGCAGCTCGGCCTCGGTGTCCATTTCCTTGAACTTCGACTTGGGAGCACCGCAGATGGGGCACTTCTCGGGAGCTTCGGCACCCTCGTGCACGTAGCCGCACACAACGCAGATAAATTTCTTATTCATGCTTGACTTGAATTTAGGAGATTTGATTATCGCCACAAAAATAGCAAATTTTTCCGAAAAACTAAAATCGCTGACGCGTCTGTGGCCACTGTTCAGCGGAGCAGTCCCTCGAAAAGCTCGATATACCTCGCAGCCACGGCCGGCGCGGCGAAGCGCGCCGCCACCGAGGCCCGCAGCTCCTCGCGGCAGGGCTCGCCGTCGATTGCGCGCGCTATTCCGGCAGCCATATCGGCCGTGTCGAGGTAGCCGGCAATGTAGCCCGTGCGCGGTGAATCGATGATGTCGCGCTGGCCGCCTTGCCCGAAACTCACGGGATAAGCCCCNGCGGCCTGTCCCTCGATGAGCGTGCCTGGCAGCGTCTCGTAGAGCGAGGTCGAGAGCACCACGCGAGCATGCGCATAGAGCGAGCGCAGCCGCGAGGCATCGGCCACCGCACCCATCTGCACGTGGGGCAGCCGCAGCCCGTCCAGCGCCCGGGCATCGCGCATCGCCCCGAAAAACACCGCCACCACCTTCTGCCCGTATCCGGCATCGGCAAGGCGGTTGAGCGTCTCCACCGCCAGCGGCAGGCCTTTCACGGGATCGTCGAGCCGGGCCGCGCCCATCACCACGATGTGCCGCCCGTCGTCGGGCAGGCCCAGCTCGGCACGGCTGTGAAGCGGTTCCAGGCCGAATTCGTCCACCGGAAAAGCATTGGGTATCACCTCCACGCGCTGCCCTTGCATCAGGCCGCTCTCGCGGCAGCGATCGGCCAGCCACGAACTCACGGCCACAAACGTGATGCCCGCGCGGCCATAGCACAGTTTCTTCCTCAGGTAGCGCCGGTGCGAGAGATCATCGGCATGCCGCCGGCATTGCATCAGAGGGCAGCGGCCACACTCCTCGCGGTAGCGCGTGCACTCCCCCGCATGGTGGCATAGCCCCGTGGCGTTCCACATATCGTGCATCGTCCACACCAGCGGCTTGCCGGCAGCGGCTATCCGCTCCACTCCGCGCAGCGAGAGCATCCCCTGGTTCACCCAGTTCAGGCACACCACATCGGCATCCCGCACCCACGGGTGCTTCTCCAGCGGCAGCCCGGCACGGGCAGCGTCGAGCGCAAATAGATTCTTGCGGCTCATACCGTTGTCGAGCCACGTCAGGCCTTCCTCCAGCAGGAAGGCGCCCTTGGTGGCCGCCGGTGATGCAGCCGTGGTCACGTANGGCGGCAGAGCACCGTCGGGNCGCGCCACAATCATGCGGGCATCCACCCCGGCCTCGCGCAGTGCGCGCACCAGGCGCATCGACACCACCGACGCTCCGCCCCGGCTGTCGCTGTGGTTTATCACCGTGACCTTCATCTGCGGCGCGTTATACGGGTGGGCAGAGGAATATGCTCGAATTTCACCACAGCCGCGGCATAGCCGGCAAGCAGCAGGGCACGCACCGCGTAGGCAGCCGCCCGGGGCAATCCNTCAAGCCCGTACACGCCGGCGGCATAGAGCACGGCGGCTGCCAGGCAGTAGGCCCCGATACGCCCCAGCGGATAGTCGATNGGATAATACTTGCGCCCTGCGGCATAGCTTGCGAGCATCATCGTGCCGTAGCTGGCCAGAGCGGCCCAGGCGCAGCCCATATAGCCGATGCGCGGCACCAGCACCACGTTCAGAGCCACCGTCACCGCCAGGCCCATGAGCGAGAACCACGCGCCCCACATGGTGCGGTCGGTGAGNTTATACCANAGCGAGAGGTTGAAGAAGATGCCGAAGCACAGCTCCGCAAGCATNACCACCGGCACCACGCGCAGCCCGCTGAAGTAGCGGGGCGAGATGAAGTAGCGGATAATATCCAGGTAGTACATCACCCCCAGGAATATCATCAGGGCGAAGAGCACGAAATANTTCATCGCGTCGCTGTAGGCCGCCGTGCGGTTCTCGCCCTGCTCGCGGCTGCGCGCAAATATAAAAGGCTCGTAGGCGAAGCGGAAAGCCTGAATAAACATCACCATCACGATGGCTATCTTGTAGTTGGCGCCATAGATGCCCAATTGCGCCATCGCCTCGGCATGGTCGGGCACCAGATACGGAAAAAGTATCTTGTCGATCGTCTGATTCATGATACCGGCCACGCCCAATACCAGCAGNGGAGCCGAGTACACGATCATCTCGCGCCACAGGCGCCCGTTGAAGCGCCGCGGGAATCCGTGAAGCTCCGGCACCAGAAGCACGAGCGTGAGCACCGACGACACCAGATTGCTCAGAAATATATATCCTATGCCGAAATCCGGCCGGTAAAACCAATCCACCGTCCCGGGAGCCTCGCGCATCAGCCACGGACACAGCAGGATGAAAAACAGATTCAGCCCTATGTTCACCCCTATCGACACCAGCTTCAGCACCGCAAAGCGCACAGCCTTGTTGCGGTAGCGCAGATAACTGAAGGGCAGAGCCGTGAACGCATCTATGGCCACACACACGATCATCATCGCCGCATACGACGGATGNCCGCCGCACTCAAGCCATCGGCTCACGGGCCCGAGANCGCCCAGCGCCACAGCCACGAATGCCGTCGACGACACTCCCAGCGAGATCAGAGCCGTGCTGTACACTTCCATCGGATNGCTCCACCGCTCATGATTGGCAAAGCGGAAAAAACCCGTCTCCATGCCGTAGGTGAGCACCAGGAGAGCCACCGCCACCACTGCATACACCAGCGTAACCACGCCATACTCCGCCTGCGTGAACATTATCGTATAGAGCGGCACAAGGCACCAGTTCAGAAAGCGCCCCACTATGCTGCTCAGGCCATANACNGCCGTATCCCGCGCCAAACTTTTAATTCCTGCCATCTTAAGATATCTTTTCTGCAAAAGTACAAAATTACACCGGCTCCACCAATAAAATAAAGTGTGATTGTTAGCTGATTTTTTGCTAACTTTGCCTGCGCGTGACAACTGCGACAGCTTATGAATGCATTTCTTAAAGGAGCCGGCGACTACCATAATTTGCTTGCCTATAAATTGGCCGTGAAGATTTCTGTGATTACCGAGATCTTCGTAAAACGCTTTATCCGGTACGGATCCCGCACCATAGACCAGATGCAGCAAGCCGCCCGCAGCTGCAAGCAGAACATCGTGGAAGGGAGCAGCGCCTCCGCCACTTCCAAAGAGACCGAAATCAAGCTCACCAACGTAGCCCGGGCATCTTTAAGCGAATTAGAAGAAGACTACGTGGATTATCTTGCCTTTAACCACCTGAACCTCTGGAGCAAAGACCATCCGCGCACCTTGCAGATGAGAGACTCTATTAAATCAGATAGATTCGATGCAGAATACGAAGCGCTATGCCGGCGCCTTCCCGCAGAAGAATTCTGCAATCTGGCAATCACCCTCATCAAGCAAACGCAATACCTGCTCGACCGAATGCTGCAATCCCAGCAGCGCCGCTTCCTGGAGCAAGGCGGCATTCGCGAAGCCATGAGCAATGCCCGCCGCGCCTATCGCAATAATCAAAATTATCTGAATAATCAGAATAATCAGAGGAATCAGATTAATCAGAATAATTCCAATTCCTCCAATAACTCCAATAATTCCAATTCCTCCAATCCCTCCAATAATCCCTCCAATCCGGCATCATGAAATCCCGCTTCCTCATAGTCCTGATCATGGCTGCCATTGCGGCAGTCTCCGGCGCGGCTCAGAACTCCTACGAGCTAAACGCCACCCGCGCATCGCGTGCCTTCGGCTTCGGCGAGTGGGCGCAGGCATCCGCCCTCTACGAGCTCATGCTCGACGAGCGCCCCGACAGCGCATCCACCTATTCCCGCGCCATCGTGGCAGCCGCCGTGCTCGACGACTCCCTCCGCGCATCATCCCTGCTCGAACGCGCCATGGCCCACGGCGTGCCCTTCGACACCGTGGTCGACGGCGTGCGCTCAGCCGCATTCAGCGCAGGCCATGCCGCAGTCTACCCGGCTTTCCTCACACGCTCACGCGCAATCATGCCATGGCTCGCACGCGCCATCGACGCACGCCTTCTCGACTACTACGCCTTCCGCAACGACGGCGAGCGCATGACGGCTCTCGCCACCGCCATGCTTGAAGGTCTTCCCGGAGATCCGCGCTATCTCGACCTCCTTGCCCGCGGACGCCTTCTGCAGGCCGACACCCACGGCGCCGAAGCAGCGTGGCGCCTCGCCCTCGCCACCGACCCCTCCTACCATCCGGCACTCTGCGGCCTGGGCGCCCTCCTCAGCCGGCTCGGCCGCGACTCGGAAGCCCGGGAGCTGCTTGAGCGGGCCGCCGCCATAAACCCCTCACCATTCCTACCATGAAACTAATCCCCCGCAGCCTCCCGGCACGCATTGGCATCGCCATCATCATCGGCATCCTCGTGGGCCTTGTGGCCCCCGAATGGCTCGCACGCCTCGCCGCCACGTTCAATATGCTCATGGCCCGCTTCCTGGGCTTCATGATTCCCCTCATCATCGTCGGATTCGTGGCACCGGCCATCGCAGGCACCGGCACCAGGGCCGGGAAACTTCTCGTGGCCACGGCCCTGCTGGCCTATGTGGCCACATTTCTCGCCGGCCTCATGAGCTATGGCATCTGCCACGCCACCTTCCCGCCCATTCTCCGCCACACCATTCCGGGTGCCGAGACCGAAGCCGCCGGAGCCGAAATCAGCGCTTTCTTCGAGCTCGACCTGCCGCCCATCCTGCCCGTCACCACATCCCTGGCTCTGGCATTCCTCCTGGGCCTGGGAGCGGCAGCCACCGGCGGCGGCGCCATGCTGCGCGGCCTCAACCAGCTGCGCGACATCGTGGCCCTCACTATCGACCGCCTGATCCTGCCGCTGCTGCCACCCTATATCGCCGGTATCTTCCTGGTCATGACCCTCGAAGGACGCGTGGGATCAATCCTCGCCACCTTCGCAGGCATCATCGGAGTCATTTTCCTGATGCACATCCTCATCCTCCTCATCCAATACGCCATCGCCGGAGCCATCACCGGACGCAACCCCCTCAGGATGCTGCGCACCATGCTGCCGGCATATCTCACCGCCCTGGGCACACAATCGTCCGCCGCCACAATCCCCGTGACGCTGCGCCAGACCATCAAGATGGGCGTGAGCGACGACATCGCCGGATTCACCGTGCCGCTCTGCGCCACAATCCACATGAGCGGAAGCACCCTCAAAATCGTAGCCTGCGCCATGGCCCTCATGATGATGCACGGCCTCGGCTGCCCCCTGCCCCTATATCTCCACTTCATCGCCATGCTGGGAATCACCATCATCGCAGCACCGGGCATCCCCGGAGGCGCAATCATGGCTTCCCTCGGACTCCTCGGCTCCATTCTGGGCTTCGACGCTCAGATGCAGGGCATGATGATTGCCCTATACATTGCCATGGACAGCTTCGGCACAGCCTGCAACGTCACCGGCGACGGCGCCCTCGCCGCCATCATCGACCGATTCTTCGGCCCGGCCCGCGTCAAGTCATAGCCATTGACCGATATCAAAAAAATCACGCGATTTTTCTTTTAAAAATTGCAAAAAGTCCTATCTTTGCACTCTCAATTATAATCCACACGAATGGACTACAGCATTCTCGACTTCCTTGGCCTCCTCGGTGCCGTCGGCCTCTTCCTCTACGGCATGAAAGTGATGAGCGAAGGCCTCCAGAAAGCCGCCGGCGACCGCCTGCGCAACATCCTCGGAGCCATGACACGCAACCGGTTCTCGGGTCTACTCACCGGTATCGTAATCACCGCACTCATCCAGAGCTCATCCGCCTCCACCGTCATGGTCGTGAGCTTCGTCAACGCAGGCCTGATGACACTCGCCCAGTCCATGGCCGTGATCATGGGAGCCAACGTGGGCACCACCTTCACAGCATGGATCATTGCCATCTTCGGATTCAAGGTCAACGTCTCGGCCATGATTCTGCCCCTCATCGCCCTGGCCGTGGTGCTCCTGTTCATGAAGAAAAGCCGCACGCGCAGCGTGGGCGAATTCCTCATAGGTTTCTCGTTCCTCTTCATGGGCCTCGACATGATCAGCACCTACGTGCCTGATCTACAGAGCAACCCCGAGATGTTTGCCGTGCTCAAGCAATACTCATCGATGGGCATCGCTTCGGTGCTGCTATTCACCCTCGTGGGCCTCGTCCTCACGATGGTTATCCAGTCGTCGGCCGCCACCTTTGCCATCACCCTCATCATGTGCAGCAAGGGATGGATCACCTTCGAGCTCGCGTGCGCCCTCGTGCTGGGCAGCAACATCGGCACCACCATCACCCCCCTGCTCGCTTCCATGAGCGGCAACGTGGCCGCCAAGCGGGCCGCAATGGGCCACCTGCTGTTCAACGTCCTGGGCACTCTCTGGTGCATCTGCATCTTCATCCCCTTCTCCCAGTTCAACGCCTGGCTCACCGAGCTCCTGGGAATGGGCGACCCCGACGCACTCTACGCATTCGTCAATAATCTTGAGCAGACCGACCCCGACCTCTACAACCACCTCTTCGACAACTCCCTCCCGGCAGGCCACGACGTGCTCGCGCGAATCGCCACCATGCAGCTCAGCGTATCGTTCGGCCTCTCGATGTTCCACACTACCTTCAACCTCGTCAACGTCTCCATCATGATATGGCTCACAAAGCTCTACGTCAAAATCGTCGAGCGCCTCGTGCCCAATAAGAACAAAGACGACGAGGAATTCAACCTGCGCTTCATCGGCGGAGGTCTCGTGGGCGCTTCCGAACTCAACCTCGCTCAGGCCGAAAAAGAAATCGCCGTCTATGCCGAGCGCGTGGGACGCATGATCAGCATGGGACAGCAACTCATCCACACACAGGAAGGAAGCGAAGACTTCACTACCCTGCTTTCGCGCATAGAAAAGTACGAAGACATCAGCGACCGCATGGAAATCGAAATCGCCGACTACCTCCACAAATGCTCCGAAGGACGCCTCTCCAACGACGGCAAGATGCGCGTGGCGGCCATGCTCGGTATCATCAGCGAAATCGAAAGCATCGCCGACAGCTGCCTCGGCATAGGCAAGATTCTTCTGCGCAAGACTCAGGCCGGAGCGGAATTCACCGACGAAATCTATGCCAATATCGACACCATGTACAGCTACGTCAAGGAAGCCGCCGACATGATGATAGACGAGCTGCGGAACGTCGAGACCATCACCGAAAAAGAAATCATTCGCTCTTATAATAAGGAACGCGAGATAAACAACATGCGCAACACCCTGCGCACGGCCAACCCCGAAAACATCAACGCCAAGCGCTACTCCTACCAGGCCGGCATCTACTACATGGACATCATTTCCGACCTCGAACGCACCGGCGACTATATAATCAACGTGATCGACACCATCCGCGACCAATTCCGCCGGTATATAGCCTGAACAACCCCGAAAAAAAGCAAAAACAACAAAATTCGGCTACAACTCCGTTACAACCGAGGCCACTCTCGACTCTTTTAGGTATATTTGCATTGCAAAACTATCCGCACATTCAAGAGTGGCTTCATCTACATTAGGCAAAATACTCGTTATCGACAGCGACGCACACATCGCCGAGCTTCTGCGCTACAACCTCACAGCCGAGGGATATGAAGTGCAGACCCACCCCGATGCGTCCACCGCTCTCAAACTCGACTACAGCGACGTGCGCGTCGTGATCATCGACGAATTCGGGCAGCCCGGAGCCGACGACGTGGTGCGCAACCTCACGCTGCGGCCCGCCACGGCCCACGTGGGCGTGATTGTGTGCTCCGCCGGCGAAAACCCCGGCGAGGCAATCACCGCTCTCGACGACGGCGCCGACGACTACATCGCCAAGCCCTTCTCCCTGCGCGAGATGATCGCACGAGTGCGCGCCGTGATGCGCAGGCGCAGGCCCATGCCCGCAGCAGGCTCCGCCGCTATATGCAGCGTGGGACCGCTCAACGTCAACTTCACCACGCGCACGGCCACCCTCCACGGACGCCCCCTCAATCTCTCGCCCACGGAGTATTCCATCCTTGCCATGCTCCTCAAGAACCGCGACCGCCATCTCTCGCGCATCGAAATCTTCCGCCAGGTGTGGAACAGCCCCGAGGCCGGCAGCAACGAGCGCGTGGTCGACACCAATATCAGCCGCCTGCGGCGCAAGCTCGAAGAGCTCGGCCCGTCGATCCACAACCATTCCGGCAGCGGCTACATCTTCGTGGATCCCTGAATTTATGTTAAAAAACATAAAAACGTTGCATATCCCTTGAAAAAGGCCTACCTTTGCAACATCTACGACACAGTGCCTGAATCTTTGGCCCAATTATTTACAACCCCATCCATCAAAAAGGACTAAGCTGAAGGCAATGCCGCCGGAGCATGCGTTGCGAAACGCGCCATCGGGCAGCAGTATCGTATCGTAAGTATGATATAATCTCTACTTTATCATCACGTATCGACGTGATTTATTTGGCTTAGTCCCTTGCCCGTTGAGATAATGAGCAAGGACTATTTTTTTGCGCCTCCCGGAGCGGGCTATGAACAGCAGCGGCGCGCAGGCCGTTCTATAAACAAAAAGAATATCCATGTTTCACGCTATTTCTATCCGCCTCAGCCACTTCTTCCACGTGGTGTCCAATATCCGCCCCATCGTGTGGATACTCGTCTATGTGGCGCTCGTGCCCGTATTCGCCGTCATATACAACGCCCTGCCCCCGGGGCAGTTCCGCATCCCCGGCGACACCCCCACCGACTTCGGCTCGTGGCTCTACTACAGCATCGTCACCATCACCACCCTGGGCTTCGGCGACTACACCCCCGCAGGCGGCGCGGCCCAGGGCGTCACCGCCGTGGAAGTGATGCTGGGATTGAGCATCATGGGATTCTTTCTCAATGCCGTGGGCTCCATGAAATCCGAGATCGACGTGGAGAGCGAGCTTGAGAAGCAGCGCCGCGTGCACGAGGCCATGGAGCACGGCAAGCTGCGGAAGATGGCACCAGGCCTGCTCCACCTGGCCGTGCGCTTCATCGACAACGGCGGAATGCCTGCCGCACGCCGCCTCGCGCTGGCTCTCGACAGCCTGCCCGACCGCGTGGACCTCTCTCTATGGCCCGCACTCATGGAAGATGCCTTTGCCTTCGTGGCCGACTATCAGATATACAGCTCCGATACCGAGACAGGCCACAAGACCGACGCAGGCAAATATCTGACCACGGCCGCCACCGTGGCACGCCGCATCGAGCAGCAGCTCACTACCATCGCGAACGCCACGGCCTGACGCCCGGAGGTGCCGGCGGCGGCAGCGACCCCGCGGCATGAAGCGCGAGCGCACGGGTGATCAGGATGTCGTCGTGGCATCCGCGGCGTGCCCCGTAGCTGCCGCCCGGCTGCTGCTCATAGGTGAGCAGCTCGTTGCAGGCCTCATTGTCGCGTTCGATATAGCCGCCGTCGCGCACGGCCGCAATCAGTTCCGAGATAATCATGGCTTTGGTGGCCCTGTTGGTGTGAAACCCCACGCGGCTGCTGTAGCTTCCGCTCAGGCTGTCGTAGCTGCGGCGGCAGTAGAGGTTGGTGTAGCGGTCGGCAAGCCGTGAGAGCACGAATAGATTGGGGTCGCCCTCGCTCTCGGTCTCCAGGGTGTTGCTTTCGATTATCAGCATGGCGTTGTTGTAGTGGCGCGCCATCCACTCGGCCTTCTCCACCAGCAGGTCGTGGTCGATATGGCCACGCCACTGCGCCACCACCTCGGGAGTGCTTCCGGCATCGGTGCGCATCGCCACCACCACCGACCAGTCGGCCCCCTCGCTGCGGCCTCCTATATCCACGGCCACCACATACCTTGCGCCCGCGGCAGGCACGGCCCACATGCGGGCGCGGCCAAGACTGTCGGGCCGGAAACCGGCGGCCGTGAACTCTCCCTGCGCGGCCTCGGGCGCATCCAGGCATCCGCGGCGCAGGCGCTCCACGGCCTCGGGCGCAAACACACCGCTGCCGCTGTTGAGGAAAGCCTCGGTGTCGGTGCCGGGATACTCCGCCTGCATCCGTGCCGGATGGCTGTAGGCGCGCAGCGTGTGGCGATACCAGTTGATCTGGTCGAGGCACAGGCCGCGCCGCCATAGCTCGCGCTCGGCATCCGTGAGCGAGGCGGCCAGCTCAGCGGGATCGTGGGGTTCAAGCCGGTATATTTCGATTTCGTACCAGGGCACAAACACCGCGTGCTTGTCGCTCCGGCCCTCGCGGCTGCGCATCCATTCGTTGTGGAAGTAGCTTCCCACGCCGTTGGCCGTGCTTTCCATCACTATCAGCGTGTCGGGCACGAGGGCTATGGCGCCGTTGATGGCGCGTATAAAATCGTCGGGCGACGACCGCGTGCTGTCTCTCCAGAAAGCCGTCTCGCTCAGGTGGGCCATAGCATAGTCGGAGCCTCGGATGGCCTCCTGATTCTCGGCCGATCCCACCGTCACGCGGCAGCCTCGGCCGGCTATCTCGCGGGTGTTGATAGAGCGCTCGAAGGGGCTGAAGCGCGGCGCGGCATCTTCGGTCCAGAGATCGGCGGGATAGTTTTCGAGCATCCGGGTGTACATGCCGCGGATAGCCGCAGCCGTATCCTTCACGTGGGCGCAGATGAGCGAGTGCCAGTTGCGGCGCACGCAGCACTGCATCCATGCCATATACATCTGCACCAGCGTGCTGCCTCCCCACTGGCGCGCCTTGAGCATGATCACGCGCATGGGACGCCCGGCGCGGCGGTCGGCTTCAAGCAGCGCGGCCAGGCGCCGCTGCGGCGCATTGAGCACGAAGGGCACCATGCAGCCCGTGGTCTTGTGCTTAATGGTGACGCAGCGCGCACACCAGTATTCAAAGTCGTGGCGGCATCGCAGCTGCTGCCACAGCAGGGGCTCGTGGCTTGCGGCGGCATAATCGGCATCAGCCTTCATAGACTCGGGCACCATGGCATGGGGCAGGCCCGGCACGGGGGTGGACACGCGGCAGCGGGGTCCGCAGGCCCCGCGTCCTGCGATGGGGTCGTAGCCCTGCTCGGCAGCGGCACGGGCAGCCCGGCGGCGGGCATCTTCTTCAAGGATCTTGTTCACTTCGCTATTCATATCTCAATACTTTCAAGAACGAAATCGGGCCCGGCTGTGCCCTCGATACTGATATGCGCCTCCACGGCTTGCCGCATGAGCAGGCGCAGCTCGTGCGGCGTGGCCAGGCGGCCGCTCAGGTGCTCCTGGGCGGAGGCGAGGGGCTCGGCGTGGAGGCTCGACGCCGCAGCCACCGCCAGCCTGAGCTTCAGCCCGCTGCCTGCCGCCACCAGGCGCAGCGAGCGCAAGGGGAGCCCGCGGGCGCGGAGCTGAGGGGCCGGCGAGGCCCGCATGCGCCACGCCACGTCGAGCGTGGCGGCCACCTCCCGGTGCAGCGCCATCAAGCCCGAGGCCGTGGCAGCGTAGGCGCCGTGCTCTCCGGCCAGCATGGCACCGGGCACGATACTGCGATGATATCGCCGCAGCGCGCGGCACGAGGCACACACCACCTCCGCCCGGGCCTCATCGCCCGGCGAGGCCAGCAACTCGGCGTAGGGAGCAATCCATGCTATATCCGCATAGCCGCAGCGGCGGAGCACCGTGACCACGCGGGTGCCGGAGAGGCGCACGAGGTCGCCGCCGGCCACGACGTAAACCTCGCTGCCGGCCACGGGAGCCACGGCCCCGGCGCGCTCCACGCGGCGGCCGTCGATACGCCCTATGGCCAGCGAATTGCGCCCCGAGGCCAGCGCCACGCTGCGTATGCCGCCGTGTCCGAATGCCAGGAAACGCGTGCGGCCGAAGTCCCATGCGGCCGTGGAGCCTGCCGCGGGCAGCAGGCGCAGCACGCGTCCGCCGCAGGCATCGCGCATGGCCAGAGGCACCAGCGGAGCTGCAGCATCGGCGGCCACCACCATGCCGCTGTAGCGGCAGGCCGCCTCCAGGGGCTGCGGCACGGCATAAGCCGCCTGAGGCAGCTCGAAAGGCGCCGCGGAGGGGTGGACATACACGGCTCCGAGGCCCGAGGCCAGCGGCGAGAGCTCATAACTGCCGTAGCGGCTCGTGCCCGCGGCCGTGACGCCGATGCTGATGCGCACGGCATCCGGCGAGGGATACGATAGCAGGGCATTGAACATCACGGGAGCATCCGAGCTACCGCTTCCTCGCCACACCGTGCGGCCGCCGTCGGCAAAGTCCACGGCCACGAAAGCCGTCCACGCCTGCCCGGCGGCGAGCTGCGCGGCGAGCATCCCGGCCGGATAGCCGCTATAGCGCAGCGCGGCCACGTCGCCCCACATCACCGTATCGGCCACCCGTGCCGCGCAGCGGGCCGTGAAGCAGTGGGGAGCCATGATCCGGGCTTCATGCGCAGGAACAGCCTCCACGCCGCGTGCGAGGGCCGCCTCCACGGCCTCACACTCCTCGCGGGGCTCGGAATCGCCGCAGCACGCCACCTCAATGGTACCGGCGGTGGCCGGCACCGTGGCCACCACCCTCTCCAGCGCATCAATACGGGCAGCCAGCGCGGCCACCGTGGTCTCTGCCGCTCCGTATCGGCCGGCCACCACTGCCGCAGGATTGACGGGCGGCTGCACCGTCACCGTCGAGGCCGCCGACACCGAGCCGTGCACCAGTGCCACCCTTGCATCTTTCCACCAGGCCACGGGATGCAGCTGCGGCGACACACACAGCTGCACCGAGCGCACGCGGCCGGGCATCCCCTGCGGCACCGTGAGCTGCAGGCGCCACGAGGGTGCCCGCAGCGTGTAGCCTTCAGCCACGCCCTGCGAGTCTACGGCAAGCCGCACGCCCTGATAGTTGTGGCTACTGCCCAGCAGCAGCGACGCCGAGGTGAAAAGCACCCTGCCGCCGGCATCCAGCAGCTTGTAGCGCGCCAGTGCCGGCTGCGTCATGCAGTTTTGCGCGCGGGCCTCGCCGGCCAGCACATACAGTGCATCTTCCAGGTCGGCCGCAAGGCCCCGTGCATCGGCGGCACTCAGCGCCGTGGCGCGGCGATAATCCTCGGCGAGCTGCCTGGGAGGCACCACCACGGAAGGTGCCACGGGGCCGTCGCAAGCAGCCAGCGTGCACGCCGGATAGTCGCCGGAGCCGGCCGGCTCAAGACCGGGCCATGAGAAGAGGAGCGGCCCCGTAGCGGTCATAAGATACAAGGTGTCGGCTCCATCATAAAGCGCCGTTAATGGCTGAGTGTCAAGCTCGGCCACGGCTGTAGAGCCGTCGAGCCACACGCAGCCGCGACCCCACGAGAGCAGATGCACGCCATCCGCTGCCGAAAACTCATAGAAAGGCACATCACCTGCCGGCGCCACCACCTGCGGCATTCCCACGGCCACGAGTCCGCGCCCGTCGTCGGCCGGTCGCAGATTCAGGCACTCACTCACGTGCGAGGCTCCCAGCCCCTCCGCCTTATAAATTTTGCTCATAGAATTGTAGATTAAATTTGTTTTGTGCCGCAAAGTTACGACCCATCCGGCCCCGGAATTGCCACATTCGCGCAATCTCCCTCATTTTTTTTGAGAGGCCTCGCGCAGAGACGCAGGGCAAATTTAAGAGGCTATACATCAGCGCAGTAGGGACGCTTTTCAAAGCGTCCACAGCAGGCGAAATAGATACAAAAGGACAAAAACGACAGAAGAAACATAAGTAATTTTTTTGGGGGCGGAAACTCGCGCAGAGGCGCAGAGTGGCATAATGGCGCGAAACGTAAACGGAGCGTCGGAGACGCGAGATGGTTGGAAACCCCGGCACGAGGGAGCGCGCGACCGAGGCCCGGGGGCATGGGCACAATAAACGGCGGAGCCTCGGAGAGGTGACGATTATTACTGCAAAAACCGGCACCTCTCCGAGGCGCCACCCCGCGGGGGCATTCCACACCCCATGCCTCACTGCGTTCGTCATGGGGGTTGATGACATGTCGCGTCTCCGACGCTCCTTCACTCATGGGCGGAGGGTGTTGCAGAACTACCTCACAACAATGACAAAAGCCTCAACTTTCACAAGCTGAGGCTTT
>JAAVEC010000020.1 GCA_014801485.1 Bacteroides sp. | reverse complement strand
GTTCAGGGGCGTAACAGATATACCTTTCTTCCTTTTCAGGCTAACAAAACTATGTGCCTAAAAATATTCCACACTCGGGTAGTTTTTTAACAATTCAACCGGGTTTTGCGACTGATCCGGATTTTGAGGGGCGGACGCTTTGAAAAGCGTCCCTACTGCCTGTTTTTCAGATTATTATCGAAATTTTGGGAGGAGGTCTACGAGGTGGGGCCTGAAAAAAGAAAGTCTCGGCATGAGCCAAGACTGAATATATTGCAGTAAATTATGGAGTTGTGGGCGCTGAGGGATTCGAACCCCCGACCCTCTGCTTGTAAGGCAGACGCTCTGAACCAGCTGAGCTAAGCGCCCGTTGAAAACGTTTTTTCAACGGCTTTCGTGCGATAGGGTTTAGGTTGTGGGCGCTGAGGGATTCGAACCCCCGACCCTCTGCTTGTAAGGCAGACGCTCTGAACCAGCTGAGCTAAGCGCCCGTTATCGCCGAAAGCGTTGCAAAGTTACGACCTTTTTTTGAATTGACCAAGTATTTCTTGAAAAAAAACGTGGAGCCGCGCAAAAAAAAGTCCGGGAGCGCGGTTGGGCGCTCCCGGATGTGTGCTTTTTTTTGGGGATGATGATCTATAGACCGTTTATTTCTCGAATTTCTTGACTATCACGGTGGCGTTGTGTCCGCCGAAGCCGAAGGAGTTGGACAGTGCGGCGCGCACGGGGCGGTTCTGCGCACGGTCGAAGGTGAAATTGAGGTTGTAGTCTATGTTTTCGTCGAGATCGTCGGGCGCGTGGTTGATGGTGGGAGGCACGACGTCGTTCTGCACGGATTTTACGCTGAACATTGCCTCAAGCGCGCCGGTGGCACCCAGGAGGTGTCCGGTCATGGATTTGGTTGAGGAGATGTTCAGTTTGTAGGCGTGCTCGCCAAATACTTCCTTGATTGCTTTAACCTCGGAGATATCGCCCACGGGAGTGGATGTGCCATGCACGTTGATGTAGTCGATATCGTCGGGCTTCATTCCGGCATCTTCAAGCGCGTTGGTCATAGCCAGGATGGCGCCGAGACCTTCGGGGTGAGTGGCCGTGAGGTGGTAGGCATCGGCGGAGAGGCCGCCGCCTGCAACTTCGGCATAGATTTTGGCTCCGCGAGCGAGTGCGTGTTCGAGTTCTTCAAGCACGAGCACGGCGGCGCCTTCGCCCATCACGAAGCCGTCGCGGCTGGCGCTGAAGGGGCGCGATGCCGTTTCGGGGCTGTCGTTTCGGGTGGAAAGGGCGTGCATGGAGTTGAAGCCGCCCACGCCGGCGGGGAAGATGGCCGCTTCGGCGCCACCGCTCAGAATCACGTCGGCTTTGCCGAGGCGAATGAGGTTGAAGGCGTCGATGATGGCGTTGTTGGATGATGCGCAAGCCGACACGGTGCCGAAGTTGGGCCCGTGGTAGCCATATTCCATGGAAATGTGGCCCGAGGCAATGTCGGCAATCATCTTGGGAATGAAGAACGGGTTGTACTTCGGACCGTTGGCTTCGTTGAGGGCATAGTATCCGGCCTCTTCTTCAAAGGTGTGGAGGCCACCGATGCCGGCAGCAACGATAACGCCTACACGGTTTTTGTTGAGACTTTCGTCGCTGTCGAGTCCGGAGTCGGCCACGGCCTGACGCGCAGCTACTATGGCATACTGTGCGTAGAGGTCGAGCTGGCGCAGTTTTTTGCGGTCGAAGTGTGCGTTGGGGTCAAAATCCTTGACCTCGCAGGCAAACTGAGTCTTGAACTTGGAAGCGTCGAAATGTGTGATGGGACCTGCGCCGCTCTTGCCCTGGAGAGCGTTGTTCCAGGTGGTTTCCACGTCGTTGCCGAGCGGAGAGATGGCGCCGAGGCCGGTCACTACAACTCTTTTTAATTCCATAAACTGTGTGGGATGAGTGTGGGGTTATTCTCGCGCACCGACGCCTCCGCCTGATGGCGGAGGCGCGGGGTTTTTGGCGGGAGAGGATATTACTTGTTGGCTTCGATGTAGGCAACGGCGTCGCCGACGGTAGCAATCTTTTCAGCCTGGTCGTCGGGAATGTTGATGCCGAATTCCTTTTCGAATTCCATGATGAGTTCTACGGTGTCGAGGGAGTCAGCACCGAGGTCGGTGGTGAATGCTGCGGTTTCAGTAACCTGGCCTTCGTCTACGCCGAGCTTGTCGACGATGATAGCTTTTACGCGATCTGCAATTTCAGACATAGTTGTATGATTTAAAAATGATTAGTGATTCTTTTTCACGTTTCAGGGTGCAAAGTTAGCGAATAAATGTGAATTACGGAAATTTTTCGCTATTTTTTTGCATTCCGGATTGTCAGTCGGGTATTTCGATAGTGAGTCCGTCATGCGCAAGCTGCACGCCTTCGGGAAGCTGCACGGTGGCATGGGGCGGCATGTGGTGGCTTATGTGGGTGAGCCAAGTGTGCTGCGCTCCCACGCGTGCCGCGGCGGCGAGCGCTTGCTCAAGGTTCATGTGCGAGAGGTGCTCCTGCGGCCTGAGGGCGTTGATCACGAGTGTGTCCACGCCCTCCATGAGGCGGAAGGTTTCGTCGGGGATGGTTTTGGCGTCGGTGATATAGGCGAGGCGTCCGATGCGAAAGCCTATAATGGGTAGCCGGAAGTGCATCACGGGCAGGGGTACCACGCGGATGCCCGCGGCCATGAATGGATGGCATGGGTCGATGGATTCCATCTTGAAAGCCGGCACTCCGGGATATGGGTTGAGGGCGAAGCAATAGGGCAGGCGTGCGCGCAGGTCGCGCTCCACGTCGGGGGTGCAGTGCACGGGGAAGTGGCGCCCGTCGCTGCACCAGGGGCGCAGGTCGTCGATGCCGCCCACGTGGTCGTAGTGAATGTGGGTGACGAGTAGCGCGTCGAGGTCGGGAGAATCTATGCGCAGCATCTGCTCGCGGAAGTCGGGACCGCAGTCGATCAACAGTTTGCGACCGCCGGTTTCTACGAGCGCCGAGCAGCGCAGCCTGCGGTCGCGAGGGTCGCGCGAGGTGCAGGTGGCGCAGTGGCAGCGCAGCTGCGGCACTCCTGTGGAGGTGCCTGTGCCCAGAAATGTGAGTTTCATAATCTGTAGGAAGATAATGTGCCGTCTTCAAAAATCAGATAGATGCCTTCGCCGTAGCTCCAGCGCTCGATCATGCCTCCGCGCGTGGGTATCTGCTCGGTGCGCGATGGCGCGCCAAGGGCCAGGCGGCACTCGTCGCGCGTCATGCCTTCCTGCACGCGTGAGTTGATGATGAGTTGCCACACGTTGTCGGTGATGTGAGGGAAGCGGTCGCGCGGATTGGTGAATGAGAATAGCGTGGCGAAGCTGCGTGGNGCTTTGTCGCCGCTCAGGCTCATCATCACCATGGCTGTGTCGGTGGGGGAGTGCTGAGGTGTAAAAACCACAGCGGCGGGATAAATGCCGTCGGATCCGGGTTTTACGCCCAGGATTTTCACGGGCACGTGGCGCATTCCGGGACGAGAGCGCCCGTCGGTGCGCCGCCACAGCGGCGTGCTTATATAATATATGTGTGAGCGCATGAGGCTGTCGGCCCGTTGCACGGGCTGCATCTCCACCGTAAAGGGGATCTCAAGGCGTTCGCGCGCGAGCAACGCGGGTCGCGGAGTGTCTATGCGGTAGCGCAGCGTATCGGCACGCATGGTGGTGAGCACCACGTAGGTGGCCCCTGTGCCCGTGAGCGAGGGCGCGTCTTCGAAGCACTCAAAGCGCAGCGTGGTGCCTTCAAGGCCCTCGGCCCGGCTATCGTTGTAGGCAAAGAGCCGGGCCACGCGGGAGTCGGCCACGTGGAATTCCTTCCCGGGCACCCATGCCGCAGGCGCTTCGGGACCTACATCGGCCAGGAAACGCATCTCGGGCGTGGGCGTGGCGGCCGCCTGCCGGCGCACCTCGCCGGCGGTGATGCGCGGAGTGCTCTCGATGCCGGTGAAGCACCCGGAGAGTGCGGTGGCTGCTATGGCTGCCGTGATCAGGCGATGGGCCGGTGCGGTCATTTCTCTGTGGGATTGATGCCCAGGTTGTGGTAGATGAAGCTATAGATGTCGGCCCATTCGTCCATTACCTTGGCGATTGGCTTGCCTGCTCCGTGGCCGGCCTTGCTGTCGATGCGGATGAGCTTGGGTGCGTCGCCGGTGTCGGCCGCCTGCAGTGTGGCGGCGTATTTGAAGGAGTGGGCGGGCACCACGCGGTCATCGTGGTCGGCGGTGGTCACCATGATGGCAGGGTAGGGTGTGCCGTCGTTGCTGATGTTGTGGAGTGGCGAGTAGCCCAGCAGGTAGGCGGCCATCTCGGGCGAGTCGGCCGACGTGCCGTAGTCGTGTGCCCAGTTCCATCCTATGGTGAAGAGATGGTAGCGCATCATGTCCATCACGCCCACGCGTGGAATTGCCACGGCGAAGAGATCCGGGCGCATATTGGTGCAGGCTCCCACGAGTAGTCCGCCGTTGCTGCCGCCCTCGATAGTGAGCAGGCCGGGCTTGGTCCAGCCATTGGCGATGAGCCATTCGGCTGCGGCGATAAAGTCGTTGAACACGTTGAGCTTCTGCTGCTTGGTGCCGGCTTCGTGCCAGGCTTCGCCATATTCCGAGCCGCCGCGCAGGTTGGCCTGGGCGTAGATTCCTCCGTTTTCGAGCCACAGCAGGCGATTGGGGTTGAACGACGGCCCCAGAGCGATGTTGAAGCCACCGTAGCCGTAGAGATAGACGGGATTGGTGCCGTCGGGCTTCAGGTCGCTGCGGTAAGTGATGAACATAGGCACGCGCGTGCCGTCGGCCGAGGTGTAGAACACCTGCTCCGTGGTGTAGCGCGCCGGGTCGAAGCCCTCGGGCACGGGGCTATAGAGCAGCGACGAAGCGTCGGTGGTTTTGTCGTAGGCGTAGATGGATGTGGGATGCACGAAGCTGGTGAAGCTATAGAATACTTCGGGGTATTTGCGCGAGGCCGATACGTCCACGGTGCCGGGTGCGGGCAGCGCGATTTCGCGCATGTTGCGGCCATCGGCGGCGTCGGCTATGTATAGGCGGTTGGCGGCATCTTTGTCGTAGATGAGCACCAGCTTGTCTTGCGAGGGCGCTACGCCCTTGAGCACGGCGTCGGGGCGCTCGGCCACGATTTCTTTCCAGTTTTGTTGTGCGGGCGCGGCCGGGTCTATCTCCACCAGGCGATAGTTGGGCGCGCCTATGCCGGTGTAGGCCAGGAGTGTGCCGCCGGGAAGCGCCTCCACGACTTCAATAATCTGGTCTTGCGAGGGCTCGATGGTCACGAATGGCGCGTCGGGTTGCTTGAGATTCTTAACGTACAGCGAGTTGCCATTTCCGGCTCCGCTGCCGGTGATGACGAGGAAGCCCTCGCCGGCGGTGACGTCGGCGGTGTGGAAATGCAGGGGCTCGGCGGGGTTTTCGTATATCACGGCATCCGCTTCCTGCGGTGTGCCCAGCCGGTGGTAGTAGACCTTATGGTATTCGTTGGCGTTTGAAAATTCCTTGCCGGCCTCCGGGCGTGCGTAGGCGCTGTAGTAGAAGCCGTCGCCGTGCCATGCGGCGCCCGTGAACTTGGCCCACTCGATGTGGTCGGGCAGCAGTTTGCCGGTGGCGGTGTCGAGCACATAGATTTCGGTCCAGTCGCTGCCGCTGCGCGAGATGGTATATGCCGTGTAGCGTCCGTCGCGGCTTTGGAACAGGCCGGTGAGCGCCACGGTGCCGTCGTCGCTCAGGGTGTTGGGATCGAGAAACACTTCGGCGCCGGTGCCGTCGGGGTTGTCTGAGCGATACACCACCGACTGATTGCGCAGGCCGTCGTTCACCGAGAAATAATATTTGCCGTCGTTCTCGCGCGAGGGCAGCCCTTTCTTTGTATAATTATTGAGTGCGGACAGGCGCTCGCGCAGCTTGCCGCGGAAGGGGATAGCGTCGAGGTAGCCTCGTGTCACGGCATTCTCGGCTTCCACCCAGGCCAGAGTGGTGGCGGCGGTGTCGTTTTCGAGCGGACGGAAGGGGTCGGGCACGGCTGTGCCGAAGTAGTGGTCTACGGTATTGTCGGTGGGTGCAGCCGGGTAGGAAGCGGGCGCTCCCGGCGCGGCTGCAAATGCCTGAATGTTCATTGCGCAGAAGCAGAGATATATGTAGGGTGGTTTCATGTGTTGGCTCTTACTATTTTTGTGAAATTAGAAGTTTTTGTTGCTGAATTGTATGCAAAATTACAAATTTTGCTCAAAAAATTTTATAATTTCCCACAAAAATACTAATTTTGCAGCGTGTAGCCCCATGACAAAGGGGCGGCTGCCGGTGTCGTAGCGGTTGTGATCGCTTCGAACCGGTGGTGTTTCGTATAGCTTAAAAAATTAATACTCAATATGTACAGCTTATGAAAAAGATTTCCCAACGCCTCCTTGTGGCAGCTGTGGTAGCTGCTGCGGGTGTTACCGCGCAGGCGGAGGTCCTGAGCCCCGAGCAGGCTCTGAGCCGTGCCCTTCCTCAGGCACGTCTTGCTGCTCCCGGCCTGACCAAGCCCGAGCTGGTGTATACGGCCGAAGCCGATGAGCTCCCTGCCGTGTATGTGTTCGCAAAAGAAAACAAGGGTTTCATGGTGATTTCGGCCGATGATCAGGCCAATGCGCTTCTGGGTTACGTTGACAAGGGCAATTTCGACGCCGAGAATATGGCTCCCGGCCTCAAATACTGGCTGGGTGAATACGCACGCCAGATTGCTTATGCCCGCGAGAACGGCCTCTATAACGACGAGGAAACNCCTCGCCTGGCACGTGCCGCACGTGCCGAGATAGCTCCCTTGCTCTCTACCCTCTGGGACCAGGGCACACCCTATAACGATAAGGCACCCAAAATCGACGGCGTGCCCGCTCCCACCGGTTGCGTGGCCACGGCTGCCGCTCAGGTGATGAAGTATCACAACTATCCCCCCGTGGGCACCGGCCAGTTCAAGTATGCCGCCACAGTGGGCCGTCAGACTGTAGAACTCAAGGTTGACCTCGATTCTATTCCCCTCCAGTGGGATCTCATGCTCGACCAGTACGGCGCAGGCGCCACCGCAGCGCAGAAGAATGCNGTGGCCACCCTGATGCAGGTGCTGGGCTATGGCGTGGAGATGAGCTACNCGGCACAAGCTTCCGGCGCACAGACCTGGCGCGTGTCGAAAATCCTGGCAGAAAACTTCGGCTACGACCAGTCGATCCAGTATATCGCGCGTGAGTGCTACACCCAGAACGAGTGGGAAGAAATTCTCTACAANCAGCTCTCCACCGTGGGCCCCGTGCTCTACGACGGCACCACCATCAACCAGGAAGGCCACGCCTTCGTGTTTGACGGCTATCAGGAAGATGAGGAAGGCAACGCTTTCTTCCATGTGAACTGGGGCTGGAGCGGCATGAGCAACGGCTACTTCGCCGTGGGTGCTCTCGATCCCTCTGCAATGGGTGCCGGCGGCGCAGCTTCCGGTCTGGGCTTCAACTACGACCAGAACGCCACNATCAACGCCATGCCCGACAAGGGCGGCCAGCGCAAGCCCGTGGTGGCTGCCGCATCGAATTCCGGCGGCCAGGGTCTCACTATGTCGCCCGCTACGTTCAACCTGGGTCGTGAAGTGACCGTGGCCTATGAAGGCGGTGGCTTCTACAGCTACACCTGGTACACGCTGCCTGTGCTGAAGTTTGGTCTCCACATCGTGGGCGAAGGCCAGGATTTCTATCGCTGGAGCTCCTCCAAGCAGGAAGATCTCACCACCCTCTATGGTGCGAGCAAATACGACGTGCTTCTCTCCGGCGTGAAGGAGAACGCCACCTACACCCTCACTCCCGTCTATAAGGTGGGCGACGCTCCTGAAGAAGGCGACACCTCCGGCGACGATATCGTGAACGATCAGATCTACAGCATGGAGCTCCCCTATAGCGGCGTGCGCCAGTATATCCTCAAGACCAGCACTCTCAACGGCACTCTTGAGCCCGTGGGTCTGGACGTGACCGTCGACGACATGATCATGCTCGTGGGTAAGGAAGAAAGCTATGAGGTAAAACGCAACAACAGCGTGACCTGGCAGGGCACCATCAAGAACAACGGTGAGTTCTACTACTACGGCCACATCGCTCCGGCCCTCTTCACTAAGGAATATGGTGAGTACAGCGTGTCCTACGAGTTCCCCAACTTCACCGTGAGCCTTGAGCCCGGAGCTACGCTCGACTGGTCGGCCACCAAGCGCGTCACCAATGCCTTCGGTCTTGTAGACGGCACTGACTACTACTATGGCTTCTACAATCCCGAAAACGGCAAGATCGTGAGCCGCCTCGTGAAGTTCCACTACGGCACTCCCTCGAGCGGTATTGAAGACGCAGAAATCGACACCAACGTGCCCGCCGAGTACTTCAACCTCCAGGGTATCCGTGTGGCTCAGCCCGCTGCCGGCGAAATCTACATCGTTCGTCGCGGCGACAAGACCACGAAAGAATTCGTGAAATAAGCCATAATTTTCAATATCATAATGCTGCGCCCCGGGCCCGATGTGGGCACGGGGCGCAGTTTTATTAAGCAGATTATGAAAATCGTTAAAATACTCGCACTTATGCTTCCGCTCGCTGCCGCAGCGTGTCATGCCCCGCAGCAGGCACAGCCGGCCGCTGATGCGCCTGAGGCCGCTCCCGCGAAAGCTCCGGAGCGCACTGTGTCNATGCNGCCCCGTGCACTCGTGTATAAGACGAGCGTGCCGTGCGCCGATAATGTGGCGATCAGNCTGAATCCCGCCGGCAATGCTGTGCAGAGCTATCCGGCACCCGGCGATGTGACGGCTGCGAGCGCTCCTGTGGAGTTGCCCGGCGGCTGGTATCTCGACCGCCGCGGTCTNGGCCCCAACACTGCCTTTATCAGCCTCACCTATGAGGAATATTCCCGGCTCAAGCAGGCACCCTCGCCCGAGCAGCTGATGAAGATGATAATCCCCGGCGCGGAAGTCACCGAGATGCGACGCCTTGATATGTCGCCATCGCAGGCCGTGGCGGATACGGCTGCCGTGATTCGCGCCCTTGAATTGTAGACCTGTTGAAATTTTACTGATACCATGAAGAAACTAACGATTGCCGCTACTCTCGCGGCTATGCTTGCGGTACCTCAGGCGCATGCCGAGACGCGCACGGTGGGAGGTGCCGCCTATCTCCTCTCCATGCCCAAAGACATGAGCGAGGATTTTCTCGACATGAGCAACACCTATTTCTTTGCCGATAGTCTTGTGGACTTCGATACCACCACCGGCACGGGCACTCTCAAGTGGCGCCGGCAGCAACTCATGCCGCGCCAGGCCTTCAATGCCAATACTTATCTGCATCAACCGCTGCAGAGTCTCGATTTTCCCGGCACGGCATATCCGCAGGANCCCGAGCTGGGTATCAGCGTNACNCCCGTCAATGAGCGCACGCTGCGTNTGAGGGTGCACACATCCAATGTGCTCCCCGATGATAGCGCCGACGAAGTAATGCTCGTGGCTGAGCCTCAGGCGCAGCCCGGTGCGTGGAAGGCGGTGCGCACCGCTTCGGGTGATGTGCAGTATGCCTCGCCCTACGGTATTCTCGAAATCAAGTCGTCGCCATGGCGTATCGTGCTCAAGGATGCCTCCGGCCGCGAACTCACCCACACCCGCACCTGGAGCGACAACGACAGCACGCAGATCAAGGTGCCCCCGTTCAGCTTCATCAAGCGAGGTAGCGACAACACGCGCAGCATCAATCCGGTGTTTTCGCTCGCTCCGGGAGAGAAAATCTATGGCCTGGGCGAGAGTCCTACGGCGCTGAACAAGGCCGGCCAGAAGCTGAACCTCTTCGTCACAGATCCGCAGGGCCCGGAGGGGCGCGATATGTATAAGCCCATCCCCTTCTGGTTCAGCAACCGCGGCTACGGCATGTTTATGCACACCTCCGCCCCGGTGACTATGGATATGGGCAACAGCTACATCGGTGCCAATAAGATATTCATGGCCGACGAAGATATGGATTTCTTCATCTTCTTCGGCGAGCCCAAGGATATGCTCTCGGAATACACCGCTCTCACGGGACGTCCCGATGTGCCCCCGCTGTGGAGCTTCGGCACCTGGATGAGTCGCATAAGCTACTTCACCGAAGACGAGGCCCGCGACGTGGCCGCGCAGCTCAAGAAGCACCGCATTCCGGCCGATGTGATTCATCTCGACACCGGATGGTTCGACGTAGACTGGCAGTGCGACTACGAATTCTCGCCCGAGCGCTTTGCCGATGCCGGCAAGATGGTGCAGGATCTGCTCAAGCAGGGCTACCACATTTCGCTGTGGCAACTCCCTTATTTCGTGCCGGGCAACAAGTACTTCCCCGAGCTCGTGGAGAATGGCCTGGCCGTGAAGAACGGCCGAGGCACGATTCCTTATGAAGACGCCGTGCTCGACTTCACCAACCCTGCCACAGTAGACTGGTATCAGGAAAAGATCAAGAAGCTCATCGGAATGGGCGTGGGCGCTATCAAGGTCGACTTCGGCGAGGCTGCGCCCATCGAGGGCGTGTACCACAACGGTCGCACCGGTTGGTATGAGCACAATCTCTATCCCCTGCGCTACAATAAGGCAGTGGCCGATGCCACCCGCGACGTGAGCGGCGAGAACATCATCTGGGCACGCTCCGCATGGGCCGGAAGCCAGCGTTATCCCTTGCATTGGGGCGGAGATGCAGCCACCACCAACACCGGCATGCAGGGCACCGTGCGCGCCGGCCTGTCGCTCGGTCTCTCCGGCTTCCCCTTCTGGAGCCACGACATGGGCGGATTCGTCACCTCCACGCCCGAGAGCCTCTATCGCCGCTGGCTCCCCGTGGGCTTCCTCACGTCCCACACCCGCGCCCACGGCGCGCCTCCCACCGAGCCCTGGCTCTACGACAACAAGGAGTTTACCGACTACTTCCGCCGCTGCGCCGAGATGAAATACTCGCTCATGCCCTATATCTACACCCAGGCCACAGAGAGCGCCGCCAACGGCTGGCCCATGTTCCGAGCCATGCTGCTGGAATTCCCGAATGATCCGGGCGTGTGGAGCATCGACGACCAATACATGTTTGGCTCCGACATGCTCGTGGCGCCACTCTTTGAGGAAGGCTTCGAGCGCGATGTCTATCTGCCCGGCGACAAGCCCTGGCACGATTATCAGACCGGCAGCGTCTATCAGCCCGGCTGGCAGCATATCAAGGCCGACGGCCCNCTGCAGTGCATCATCCTCGTGCGCGACGGCGCCTCCATNCCCCACGTCAAGCCCGCCCTCCACGCCGAGGACCTCGACTTCGACCACATCGAATGGCGCCACTACGGCACNCCCGCCGGCCCNNCCNCCCATGANGTGGTAATCCCCAAGAAGTAGCCCGTCTTTCCTGGTATATCAAGAAGGCCGCCCTGTAGAGCGGCCTTCAATTTCCTGCAAGGGGTGCAATATCGCGGAAATTTGTGTAATTTTGCACTATGAATCCTAAAGAAATACACATATCAGATTATAATTATCCGCTGCCCGACGAGCTGATCGCGAAGCACCCTCTGGAGCAGCGCGATGCATGCCGTCTGCTGGTGCGCAGGCCCGACGGCAGCCTTGACGATCGCGTGTTCACCGACCTGCCCTCGTTGCTGCCTCAGGATGCGTTGCTNGTCTACAATAATACGCGTGTGATCAACGCGCGCCTGCGTATGCACAAGGAGAGTGGGGCGCTCATTGAGATTTTTTGTCTGGAGCCTGTTGCTCCGGCAGATTATGAGCAGGCTTTCGCAGCTACCGGCAGTTGCACGTGGAGCTGCTTCGTGGGCAACAGCAAGCGCTGGAAGCAAGGAGAGCTCGTGGCTCAGATNGAAGTGGACGGGCTGCCGGCCACGCTGCGTGCCGAGCGCGTGGAGCGCTCGGACAATGCTTCGAAGGTGCGCTTTTCGTGGGACGAGCCGCGGCTCACGTTTGCCCGCATCATCGCTGCTATCGGCGAGATTCCNATTCCGCCCTACCTCAACCGTGCCACGGAGGAAAGCGANGGCCGGGACTACCAGACGGTGTTTGGCCGAATCGACGGCTCCGTGGCAGCTCCCACGGCCGGCTTGCATTTCACGNATGCCGTGCTGGCCGATATAGCGGCGCGAGGCATCGAGCGGCGCGAGGTGACGTTGCACGTGGGTGCCGGCACCTTTCAGCCCGTGAAGAGCGAGGCGGTGGGCGACCATGCGATGCACAGCGAGTTTATTGCCGTGGAGCGCAGTCTCATCGAAGACCTGGCGCGCACGGAAAGGCCGGTGATAGCCGTGGGCACCACTTCGGTGCGCACGCTGGAGAGCCTCTACCACATTGGCTGCCTNATTGCTCAGGGTGCATGGGATGGCGAGGTGCCGCAGTGGTGGGCCTACGATCCGTCGCATCCGGCCTTGAGCGTGGAGGATTCTATGAAGGCTATTCTGGGATATCTGGATGCNGCCGGCCAGGACCGCATTGTGGGATCTACTCGCATAATTATNGCCCCCGGCTACCGCTACCGGGTGGTGAGCGGTATGGTCACGAATTTTCATCAGCCGCAGAGCACGCTGCTGCTGCTCGTCTCGGCTTTCATGGGTGAGNGGTGGCGCGGTATGTACGACCATGCTCTGCAGGTGCCTTATCGCTTCCTCAGNTATGGCGACGCTTGCCTGCTGCTGAAATANGNAGGACGGCCTGAAAAAATCTTTCAAACAATTTCAGTGAAATATTTGGAAAATAGGCGATTAATTAGTAATTTTGCATCGATTTTATGGCGTGTCTGCGCTTCGTGTATTGCTAACTGCGTGACAGTTACGGCGATACGGGGCGTATGATGCGCATGTTGAGTCGAAATAAATAGTAAGAAAACTGATAGAAATAAACCCAAGTTAAACCAAACAACTAAGATGCCTACTATTCAGCAATTAGTACGTAAGGGTCGCGTGGCGCTCGTAGACAAGAGCAAGAGCCCCGCTCTCGACAGCTGCCCCCAGCGTCGTGGCGTGTGCGTTCGTGTCTACACCACAACTCCCAAAAAGCCTAACTCGGCAATGCGTAAGGTGGCTCGTGTGCGCCTCACCAATGGCAAAGAAGTGAACTCCTACATCCCCGGCGAAGGCCACAACCTTCAGGAGCACAGCATCGTGCTGGTGCGCGGCGGTCGTGTGAAGGATCTTCCCGGCGTGCGCTACCACATCGTGCGTGGCACTCTCGATACTTCGGGCGTGAAGGATCGCACTCAGCGTCGTTCCAAGTATGGCGCCAAGCGTCCCAAGGCCGGTGCAGCCAAGAAGTAATTCGACACAGAACTGTCGAGTGAAGTAATCTGAACGCACCGCGAGATTTAATTACTTATTCAATTTAAACTCGTTTTTTGATTCTTGAAAAGCTGCCCGGTTGAGTAAGCCGCCGCCGGAGGGTGGGGCTGAAGAAAAAGATGCAAGCACAACCAAGCAATCCGAAAACACAACACACTGACCAAAAATGAGAAAGGCTAAGCCTAAGAAGCGTCAAGTTCTTCCCGATCCCGTGTTCGGTGACGTGCGCGTGGCAAAGTTTGTCAACCACCTCATGTACGACGGTAAGAAGAGCATTGCTTTTGAAATCTTCTACACCGCTCTCGACAACGTGAAGTCGAAGCTCCCCAACGAGGAGATGACGGCCCTCGAAATCTGGAAAAAGGCCCTTGAGAATGTTACTCCCCAGGTGGAGGTGAAGAGCCGCCGTGTGGGCGGTGCCACCTTCCAGGTGCCCACCGAAATCCGTCCCGACCGCAAGGAATCCATATCAATGAAAAACCTCATCCTCTACGCCCGCAAGCGCGGTGGCAAGACCATGGCCGACAAGCTCGCAGCTGAAATCGTTGACGCATTCAACGAGCAGGGCGGTGCCTTCAAGCGCAAGGAGGATATGCACAAAATGGCAGAAGCAAACCGTGCATTCGCACACTTCCGCTTCTAATGTTTCATTGAACGTAAATCCTAACGCAAAATGGCAAAATCAGACGAACAGCTCAAATATACCCGCAATATCGGCATCATGGCCCACATCGATGCCGGTAAGACCACTACGTCCGAACGTATTCTTTTCTATACCGGTCTGACCCACAAGATTGGTGAGGTGCACGATGGCGCCGCCACCATGGACTGGATGGAGCAGGAGCAGGAGCGCGGTATCACAATCACCTCCGCCGCTACCACCGCTTTCTGGAACTACAACGGCGAAAAATACAAAATCAACCTGATTGACACTCCGGGACACGTAGACTTCACCGTCGAGGTGGAGCGCTCTCTGCGCGTTCTCGACGGCGCGGTGGCCACTTTCTGTGCCGTTGGCGGCGTTGAGCCCCAGTCTGAGACCGTGTGGCGTCAGGCCGACAAGTACAACGTGCCCCGTATCGGCTACGTCAACAAGATGGACCGCAGCGGTGCCAACTTCTTCGAGGTAGTGCGTCAGCTCAAGGACGTGCTCGGTGCCAACCCCTGTCCCATTCAGATCCCCATCGGTGCTGAAGAGACTTTCAAGGGCGTTGTGGACCTCGTGCGCATGAAGGCTATCTTCTGGCATGACGAGAGCATGGGTGCCGACTACTCCATCGAGGATATCCCCGCCAACCTGGTTGAGGAAGCCGAGGAATGGCGCGACAAAATGCTTGAGAAGATCGCCGAATTCGACGACGATCTGATGGCAAAATATTTCGACGATCCTTCCACCATCACCGAAGAGGAAATCAAGAAGGCTCTCCGCAAGGGCACCCTGAGCATGGAAATCGTGCCCATGACCCTGGGCTCGTCCTTCAAGAACAAGGGCGTACAGTGCCTCCTCGACAACGTGTGTGCATATCTTCCCAGCCCCACCGATGCCGGTGCCGTGGAAGGTCACGCAGTGGGCAATCCCGATGAAATCATCACTCGTGAGCCCAGCAGCGATGCACCCATGTGTGCCCTCGCGTTTAAGATTGCCACCGACCCCTACGTGGGCCGTCTGTGCTTCTTCCGCGTTTACTCCGGCGACATCAACGCCGGCAGCTACGTGCTCAACTCGCGCTCGGGCAAGAAGGAGCGTATCTCGCGCCTCTTCCAGATGCACTCCAATAAGCAGAACCCCAAGGAAATGATCGGTTGCGGTGATATCGGTGCCGGCGTAGGTTTCAAGGATATTCGCACCGGCGACACCCTCTGCGCCGAAGATGCTCCCATCGTGCTCGAAGCTATGGACTTCCCCGATCCCGTTATCGGTATCGCCGTAGAGCCCAAGACTCAGAAAGACCTCGACAAGCTGGGCGTGGGCCTGCAGAAGCTCGCCGAAGAAGACCCCACCTTCCGCGTTGCCACCAACGAGGAGACCGGTCAGACCGTTATCAGCGGCATGGGTGAGCTCCACCTCGATATCATCATCGACCGTCTGCGTCGCGAGTTCAAGGTAGAATGCAACCAGGGTCGTCCCCAGGTTACCTATAAGGAAGCCATCACCAAGCCCGTCGAGCTTCGCGAAGTGTTCAAGAAGCAGACCGGTGGTCGCGGTAAGTTCGCCGACATTATCGTGCGCGTAGAACCTGCCGACGAAGGGTTCGAAGGCGGCCTGCAGTTTGTTGACGAGGTTAAGGGTGGTAACATTCCCAAGGAATTTATCCCCAGCATCCAGAAGGGCTTCGTGACGGCAATGAAGAACGGCGTTCTCGCCGGCTTCCCCGTGGAAACCCTGAAGGTGACCGTGATCGATGGTTCGTTCCACCCCGTCGACTCCGACCAGCTCTCCTTCGAGCTCTGCGCCATCCAGGCATTCAAGAAGGCCAGCGAAAAGGCCGGCCCCGTGCTTCTTGAGCCCATCATGAAGATTGAAGTGGTGACTCCCGAAGAATCCATGGGCGACGTGATCTCCGACCTCAACAAGCGTCGCGGTCAGGTAGAAGGCATGGAAACCAGCCGCAGCGGCGCACGCGTCGTGAAGGCCAAGGCTCCTCTGGCCGAGATGTTCGGCTACGTTACCGCCCTCCGCACCATCACTTCGGGTCGTGCCACCAGCACTATGAGCTTCAGCCACTACAGCGAGGTGAGCTCCAGCATCGCCAAGAACGTACTCACCGAGTGCCAGGGCCGTGTCGACCTCGTTAAATAACTCTGTCAATACAAAACATCAATATGAGTCAGAAAATCCGCATCAAACTTAAATCTTACGACCACAACCTCGTCGACAAGAGCGCCGAGAAGATCGTAAAGACGGTGAAAGCTACCGGTGCAGTGATCAGCGGCCCCATACCTCTGCCCACCCACAAGCGCATCTTCACCGTCAACCGCTCCACCTTCGTCAATAAGAAGAGCCGCGAGCAGTTCCAGCTCTCGTCGTTCAAGCGTCTTATCGACATCTACAACAGCACCGCAAAGACCGTCGACGCCCTCATGAAGCTCGAACTCCCCAGCGGTGTGGAGGTTGAAATCAAGGTGTAAGAGCCACCGACAACGACTATACAATATAAGATATCATCACTCAAAACAAACACAGAAATGCCAGGATTAATTGGAAAGAAAATCGGAATGACATCCGTTTTCAGTGCCGACGGTAAGAACGTACCGTGCACTGTTATCGAAGTAGGCCCTTGTGTTGTTACGCAGGTGAAGACCACCGAGAAGGACGGCTACAACGCCCTCCAGCTGGGCTTTGAGGAGCAGAAGGAAAAGCACTGCACCAAGCCCGAACTCGGCCACTTCGAAAAGGCCGGCGTAGCTCCCAAGCGTCACTTGGCCGAGTTCAAAGGTTTCGAAGGCGAGCACAAAGCAGGCGACACCCTCACCGTCGACATGTTCACCGAGGCCGACTTTGTCGACATCGTGGGCACCAGCAAAGGTAAGGGCTTCCAGGGCGTGGTAAAGCGCCACGGTTTCGGTGGCGTGGGTCAGAGCACCCACGGTCAGCACAACCGTCTGCGTGCACCCGGTTCTATCGGTGCCTGCTCGTATCCCGCCAAGGTATTCAAGGGAATGCGCATGGCCGGCCAGATGGGCAACCAGCGCGTTACCGTTCAGAATCTCCAGGTTGTTAAGGTTCTCCCCGAGCACAACCTCCTCATGATTAAGGGCTCCATCCCCGGCGCCAAAGGTTCCATCGTATTAATTGAGAAGTAAAATGGAAGTTGCAATCTACAATAAGGAAGGACAGGACACCGGCCGCAAGGCTGTCCTCAACGATCAGGTGTTCGCAGTAGAGGCCAACGAACACGCCATCTATCTCGATGTTAAGCAGTACCTTGCCGACCAGCGTCAGGGCACACACAAGAGCAAAGAGCGCAGCGAAGTGAGCGGCTCCACCCGTAAGCTCCACAAGCAGAAGGGCGGCGGCGGCAGCCGTATCGGCGACATCAACTCGCCCGTGCTCGTAGGTGGCGGCCGCGTGTTCGGCCCCCGTCCCCGCGACTATCGCTTCAAGCTCAACCGCAAGGTTAAGCAGCTCGCACGTCGCTCGGCTCTCACCGTAAAGTGCCAGGCCAACGAGATCATCGTGGTTGAAGACTTCACTTTCGACGCACCCAAAACTAAAAATTTCGTAAATTTTGCTAAAAATCTTAAAGTAGAGGGCAAAAAGCTGCTGCTCGTTTCGGCAGAACGAAATAATGTTGTATCTTTGTCTGCTCGAAATGTGCCCGGCGTCAATCTCATGAATGCCGCGGACATCAACACGTACGCAATCATGAACAACAACGCTATCATCCTCACGGAAGGTGGCCTTGCTGTGATTAACAACCTGTAAACCCCCTGGAGGAACTGAAATGGAAATCGAAATCAAACCCATCGTAACCGAAAAAGCAACCCGCCTGACGGATAAGCTCAACCGTTACACTTTCCGTGTTTCCCCCGAAGCCAACAAGTACCAGATCAAGGACCTTGTTGAAAAGCTCTACGGGGTGAAGGTGGAGAGCGTAAACACCGCTGTGGTGCGCGGCAAAAACAAGAGCCGCTGGACCAAGAGCGGACTTCTCCGCGGTGCTACCGCCCGCTGGAAGAAGGCCTTTATCACTCTCGCTGAAGGCCAAACCATCGACTTTTACAGCAACATCTGATAAATAAAATGGCAGTAAGAAAATTCAAGCCCACAACTCCTGGGCAGCGACACAAAGTTATCGGCGTGTTCAAAGGTACAATCACTGCTACCACGCCGGAAAAATCTCTTACAGTCGGTAAACGTGCCTCCGGCGGTCGTAACGCCGAAGGCCACCTCACCACTCGTTACCTTGGTGGTGGTCACAAACGCAAATACCGCTTCATTGACTTTAAGAGAAACAAAGACGGAGTTCCCGCAGTAGTGCACTCGATCGAGTACGATCCCAACCGCTCGGCTCGCATCGCTCTTCTGTACTACGTAGACGGTGCTAAAGCCTACATCATTGCACCCAACGGTCTCGAAGTAGGCGCAACCGTTGTGAGCGGTCCCGACGCAGCTCCCGAGGTAGGCAACGCCCTTCCCCTCGGCAAAATTCCCGTTGGTACCGTTATCCACAACATCGAATTGCGTCCCGGCCAGGGAGCCTTCATGGCACGCTCGGCCGGCACCTTCGCTCAGCTCGTGAGCCGCGAAGGCGACTATGCTATCGTCAAATTACCTTCGGGCGAAACCCGCAAGATCCTGTGTGCCTGCAAAGCCACCATCGGCGTTGTCGGCAACAGCGAGCACTCCCTGGAGCGCTCCGGCAAGGCAGGCCGCAGCCGCTGGCTCGGTCGCCGTCCCCGCAACCGCGGTGTTGTTATGAACCCTGTCGATCACCCCATGGGTGGTGGCGAAGGCCGCGCCAGCGGTGGTCATCCCCGTTCGCGCAAGGGTCTTTACAGCAAGGGTCTCAAGACACGTGCCCCGAAGAAGCAGTCTTCGAAGTATATCATCGAACGTCGCAAAAAGTAATCTGATAAAATAGCAAATATGAGCCGTTCATTAAAGAAAGGACCCTTCATCAGCGTGAAGCTTGAGAAGAAAGTAGCCGACATGGATGCTTCCGGCAAGAAGAACGTCATCAAGACCTGGAGCCGCGCATCTATGATCGCTCCCGAGTTTGTCGGTCACACTTTCGCCGTGCACAACGGAAATAAGTTCATCCCCGTGTACGTCACCGAAAACATGGTAGGCCACAAGCTTGGCGAATTCGCTCCCACGCGCAACTTCCGCGGCCACGCCGGCAACAAGAAGAAATAAGGGCCCAAGCTAATCAATTTAATTGACAAAGAAAAGCAACACATACAATGGGTGTAAGAAAAAGAATATCTGCCGATCAGAAGAAGCAGGAACGTAAATCGGTGGCTTTTGCCAAGCTCACCAACATTCCTACTTCGCCCCGCAAAATGCGCCTCGTTGCCGACATGATCCGCGGCAAGGAAGTGTTCCGCGCCCTGGGCATGCTCAAGTTCTCCAACAAGGAGGCAGCTGCCCGGCTCGAAAAGCTTCTGCGCTCTGCAGTGGCAAACTGGGAAGAGAAGAACGAAAAGAAAGCCGAAAGCGGCGAGCTCTATATCAGCACCATCTTCGTTAATCCCGCTCCCATGCTCAAGCGTCTGCGCACCGCCCCCCAGGGCCGCGGCTACCGCATCCGCAAGCGTGCCAACCACGTTACCGTAATCGTGGACACTATCAACAACAATAACAACAACGAGGCATAATCAAATGGGACAGAAAGTAAATCCGATTAGCAACCGTCTCGGTGTCATCCGTGGCTGGGATTCCAACTGGTCCGACGGCACCAAGCAGGGTGAAAACATCCTCGAAGACTACAAGCTCCGCAAGTACCTCAACGTCCGTTTGGCTAAGTGCAGCGTAAGCCGTATTGTAATCGAGCGCACTCTCAAGCTCATCACCATCACCGTGTGCACCTCCCGCCCCGGTCTGGTTATCGGCAAGGGTGGCCAGGATGTTGAAAAACTCCGCGAAGAACTCAAGAAAATCACCGACAAGGACGTCCAGATCAATATTTTCGAGGTTAAGCGCCCCGAGCTCGACGCCGAAATCGTAGCAGCCAATATCGCTCGCCAGATCGAAGGCAAGGTGGCATATCGCCGTGCCGTCAAGATGGCTATCCAGAGCAGCATGCGCGCCGGTGCCGAGGGCATCAAGGTGCAGGTGAGCGGCCGTCTCAACGGCGCCGAAATCGCCCGCAGCGAAATGTTTAAGGAAGGCCGCACTCCCCTCCACACTCTCCGTGCCGATATCGACTACGCTCTCGTTGAGGCCCACACCAAGGTGGGTGTCGTTGGCGTAAAGGTGTGGATCTGCCGTGGCGAAGTTTACGGCAAGCGCGATCTCGCTCCCCAGTTCTCCCAGCAGAAAGAGAGCCGCAGCGCAGGTGGCAACGGTGCTCCCCGTCGTGGTGGATTCCGTCGCGCCAAAACAAATCGTTAACCTCCCTCGAATTAGTAAGAAAAGATGTTACAGCCTAAGAAAACTAAATTCCGTCGCGCCCAAAAGGGTCGCATGAAGGGCAACGCCCAGCGAGGTAACGAGCTCGCCTTCGGCTCCTTCGGCATCAAGACCCTGGAGGCCAAATGGATCACCGGCCGTCAGATAGAAGCTGCACGTATCGCAGTTACCCGCTACATGCAGCGTCAGGGCCAGATCTGGATCCGTATCTTCCCGGACAAGCCCATCACCAAGAAGCCTGCTGAGGTCCGCATGGGTAAAGGTAAAGGTTCGCCCGAAGGTTTCGTGGCCCCCGTTACTCCCGGCCGCATGATTATCGAAGTTGAAGGCGTGAGCTACGACATTGCCAAGGAGGCACTCCGTCTGGCAGCCCAGAAACTTCCCGTCGTTACAAAATTCGTGGTGCGTCGCGACTATGACCCCACCCAAAACGTCTAACGCATCATGAAAAAGGAAGAAATCAAAGAAATGACCACGGCCGACCTGCGCGAGCGTCTCGCACAGATGGAAGCTGAATACCTCCAGCTTCAGGCCACTCACGCTGTGTCGCCCATCGACAACCCCGCAAAGATCACGGCCGACCGCCGCATGATCGCACGCGTGAAAACCGAACTGCGTCAGCGCGAGCTCAACAATAAATAATCCACCGCCACTATGGAAAAAAGAAATCTCAGAAAAGAGCGCATCGGCGTGGTGTCCAGCAATAAGGGCGACAAGACCATCACCGTTATGGTGAAGTGGAAGGAGAAGCACCCCATCTATGGCAAGTTCGTGAACAAGTCCAAGAAGTACCACGCACACGACGAGAACAACGAGTGCAGCGTGGGCGACACCGTTCGCCTGATGGAGACCCGCCCCCTCAGCAAAACCAAGCGCTGGCGCTTAGTAGAAATCGTAGAAAAAGTTAAGTAACAATCATGATACAGACTGAAACCCGCCTGACCGTCGCCGATAACAGCGGAGCAAAGGAAGCCCTGTGCATCCATGTGCTCGGCGGCACCGGTCGCCGCTACGCTTCCGTAGGCGACATCATCGTTGTCTCTGTCAAGAGCGTCATCCCCAGTTCCGACGTGAAGAAGGGCACCGTTAGCAAGGCCGTAGTCGTCCGCACAAAGAAAGAAATCCGCCGTCCCGACGGTTCCTACATACGTTTCGACGACAACGCCTGCGTGCTTCTCAACAACGCCGGCGAACTTCGTGGCACACGCATCTTCGGTCCTGTGGCACGCGAACTCCGCGCCGCCAACCAGATGAAAATTGTTTCCCTCGCACCGGAAGTTCTCTAATCAACCCTTAATTCAAGAAAAGTAATGAAACTTCATATCAAAAAGGGCGACACCGTTTACGTTCTCTCCGGCGAGAGCCGCGGCCAGCAGGGCCGTGTGCTCCAGGTGCAGGCCGACAAGCAGCGTGCCATCGTCGAAGGCGTCAACATCGTGACCAAGGCCACAAAGCCCAGCGCAAAGCACCCCCAGGGTGGTCTCGTGAAGGTTGAGGCTCCCATCCACCTGTCGAACCTCGCCCTCATCGACCCCAAGAGCGGCAAGCCCACCCGTATCGCTATCCGCAAGGAAGGCGACAAAACCGTTCGTATTTCCAAAAAATCAGGAGAGGAGATTAAGTAATGACTGCAACTCTTAAAAAGGACTATAACGAGCGCATCGTCCCCGCTCTTGAGAAAGAGTTCGGCTACAGCACCGTAATGCAGGTGCCCAAGCTCAAGAAGATTGTCATCAACCAGGGTCTCGGCGAAGCCACCCAGGACAAGAAGATCATCGAGACAGCCATCAACGAGCTCACCGCTATCACCGGTCAGAAGGCCGTGGCCACACTCTCGAAGAAAGATATCTCGAACTTCAAGCTGCGTAAGAAAATGCCCGTGGGCGTGATGGTGACTCTCCGTCGCGACCGCATGTATGAGTTCCTGGAGCGTCTGATCCGTGTGGCACTGCCCCGTATCCGCGACTTCAAGGGCATCGAAGGCAAGCTTGACGGCCGTGGCAACTACACCCTCGGCATCACCGAGCAGATTATCTTCCCCGAAATCAACATCGATTCCATCAGCAAGCTTATGGGCATGAACATCACTTTCGTGACCAGCGCCAACACCGACGAAGAAGGCTATGCCCTTCTCAAGGAATTCGGCCTGCCCTTCAAGAATGCCAAAAAACAGTAAACAGAAGATATGGCAAAAGAATCAATGAAAGCCCGCGAGGTTAAGCGTGCAAAACTCGTTGCCAAATACGCCGCCAAGAAAGCCGAACTCAAGGCCCAGGGCGACTACGAGGCATACCAGGAACTGCAGAAGCTTCCCAAAAACGCCTCGCGCGTGCGCCTTCACAACCGCTGCTCCATCACCGGACGTCCCAAGGGCTACATGCGCCAGTTTGGCCTCAGCCGCATCCAGTTCCGCGAAATGGCTTCGGCCGGCCTCATCCCCGGTGTGAAGAAAGCAAGCTGGTAATTCTCACGAGCTTTTCAACTCCGAGTATTAAATATTGTTGGGAACAGCCCAATCAATTTAAACATCAACACAATGACAGATCCTATAGCAGACTATCTGACAAGATTGAGGAACGCTATCAAGGCCAACCACCGCGTGGTGGAGGTGCCTGCCTCAAACTTGAAGAAGGAAATCACCAAGATTCTCTTCGAACAAGGCTATATTCTTAACTACAAGTTTATAGAGGGTGAAACCCCCGCCGGCATCATCAAGATTGCCCTTAAATACGATCCCGTGGACCGTGTCAACGCTATCCAGGGCCTCAAGCGCGTATCGCGTCCCGGCCTGCGCCAGTACACCGGCTACAAGGACATGCCCCGAGTTCTCAACGGCCTTGGTATCGCCATCCTCAGCACCTCGCAGGGTGTGATGACCAACAAGGCTGCCGCCGAGAAGAAGATCGGCGGTGAAGTACTGTGCTACGTTTACTAATCAACCACAAAATCCGAATAATATGTCACGTATAGGTAAAGCACCCATCGCCATTCCCGCAGGCGTAAGCGTCGATGTGAAGGACAATGTGGTTACTGTAAAGGGTCCCAAGGGCACCCTCACACAGGCAGTCAATCCCGAACTCGACATCAAAATCGAAGACGGTCACGTTACTCTGACCCGTCCCAGCGATGATCGCGAGCACCGCGCCCAGCACGGTCTCTACCGCGCCCTCATCCATAACATGGTTGTAGGTGTCAGCGAAGGTTATCGCAAAGAAATGGAACTCGTAGGCGTAGGTTACCGCGCTACCGCTACCGGCCAGGTGCTGGAGCTCTCGCTCGGTTTCTCCCACGCTATCTTCATCAAGCTTCCCCCCGAAGTGAAAGTTGAGGCCAAGAGCGAGCGCAACAAGAACCCCCTGATCATCCTTGAGAGCGACGACAAGCAGCTCCTGGGCCAGGTGTGCGCCAAGATTCGTTCCCTCCGCAAGCCCGAACCTTACAAGGGTAAAGGTATCAAGTTCGTCGGCGAGGTTATTCGTCGCAAGTCCGGTAAATCGGCTGGTGCCAAATAAGTAACACTGAAGCTATGAAAACGAAGATTCAAAGAAGAAATAAAATCAAGACCCGCATCCGCGGCAAAATTTCCGGCACCGCTGCGCGTCCCCGCATGACCGTGTTCCGCTCCAACAAGCAGATCTACGTTCAGCTCATCGACGACCTCGCCGGCGTTACCCTCGTATCGACTTCGTCGAAAGGCATCGAGGAAGGCACCAAGAGCGAAATCGCAGCCAAGGTGGGCGAAAACATCGCCAAGAAAGCCCTGGAAGCCGGTATCACTGAAGTTGTTTTCGACCGTAACGGCTATCTGTTCCACGGTCGCGTAAAATCCCTTGCTGATGCTGCTCGCAACGGCGGACTTAAATTCTAATTCAATATGGCAAAAGCAATGAATAACCGCGTAAAGACCACCAACGACCTCGATCTCAAGGACCGTCTCGTTGCCATCAACCGCGTTACCAAGGTCACCAAGGGTGGCCGTGCGTTCACCTTTGCAGCCATCGTTGTTGTCGGCAATGAAAACGGCATCGTAGGC
This sequence comes from Bacteroides sp., assembly GCA_014801485.1. Taxonomy (GTDB): domain Bacteria; phylum Bacteroidota; class Bacteroidia; order Bacteroidales; family Muribaculaceae; genus CAG-873. The sequence continues at coordinate 50,026 of JAAVEC010000020.1, read as the reverse complement.
TGGGGCCTCGGCAAGGCCAACGAAGTGCAGGCCGCCATCGCCAAGGGCGTTGAGGCTGCCAAGAAGAACCTTATCCGTGTGCCCGTCCACAAGGGCACCATCCCCCACGAGCAGGTGGCCAAGTTCGGCGGCTCGCGCATCATCCTCAAGCCCGCAAGCCACGGTACCGGTGTGAAGGCCGGTGGTGCTATGCGTGCCGTGCTTGAGAGCGTGGGCATCACCGACGTTCTTGCAAAGAGCAAGGGCTCGTCGAACCCCCACAACCTCGTAAAGGCCACTATCGCCGCTCTCGGCGAGATGCGTTCGCCCGCCCAGGTGGCTCAGAACCGTGGCATCAGTGTCGAACAAGTATTCAAAGGCTAAACTACCAATGGCACAGATAAAGATTAAACAGATCAAGAGCCGCATCAACTGCCCCGCCGTGCAGAAGCGCACGCTGGATGCACTTGGCCTCAAGAAAATGAACCACACGGTGGTTAAGGAAGACACCCCCAGCGTGATGGGTATGGTTAACAAAGTTCGTCATTTGGTAGAAGTGACCAACGCTTAATACATCAACGACTATGGATTTAAGTAATTTGCAGCCCGCTGTGGGCTCCGTACAGCGCAAGACTCGCATCGGCCGCGGTCCCGGCTCGGGCAAGGGCGGTACATCCACCCGTGGTCACAAAGGCGCCAAGTCGCGTTCGGGTTATAAGCACAAGATCGGTTTTGAAGGTGGCCAGATGCCCCTGCAGCGCCGTCTGCCCAAATTCGGCTTCAAGAATATCAACCGTGTGGAGTACAAGCCCGTGAACCTGGCTACCCTCCAGCAGCTCGCCGAGGCCAAGAATCTCGAGAAGATCGGCCTTGAGGAGCTCCGTGCCGCCGGATTCGTGAATCGCAACCAGCTGGTGAAGATTCTCGGCGTTGGCACGATAACCCGCGCTATCAACGTCGAAGCCCACGCTTTCTCGAAGGCTGCCCAGGCAGCTATTGAAGCCGCCGGTGGCTCCGTCAATAAACTCGACGCATAATGAGATTTGTCGAAACACTCAAGAATATCTGGACAATCGAAGAGCTGCGCAAGCGCATCCTCGTAACGCTCGGGCTGGTACTTGTGTACCGCCTGGGTTGTTACGTGGTGCTCCCCGGTATATCGCCGGCAGCAATCGACGCTCTGGCCAACTTCACCAATAAGAGTGGCCTGATGCAGCTCCTCGACATGTTCTCGGGTGGTGCCTTCTCGCAGGCTTCCATCTTTGCTCTCGGTATCATGCCCTACATCACGGCTTCGATTGTGATCCAGCTGTGCGGCATGATTCTGCCTTCTTTCCAGAAGATGCAGCGCGAGGGCGAGAGCGGCCGCCAGAAGCTGAATCAGTACACGCGTTACCTCACTGTGTTGATTCTCTTCCTGCAGGCACCCGCCTATCTGATCAACCTCCAGGTGCAGGTGAACAGTGCAAGCCAGGGCTCGGCACCTATGGTGTTCGGTTTCTGGACCGTGGTCTATCTCACGATCATTCTCGCCGCCGGCGCCATGTTCATCATGTGGCTGGGCGAGCGTATCACCGACCGTGGTATCGGCAACGGTATCTCGTTCATCATCCTTGTGGGTATTATCGCCCGTCTCCCGGGAGCACTCTTCTTTGAGTTCACGAGCCGTCTGCCCGGTAGCACCGGCAGCCAGGGTGGTCTTGTGATGTTCCTTGTAGAAATCGTGCTTCTGTTTGCTGTCACCGTGGGCGCTGTGCTTCTGGTGCAGGGCACTCGCAAAGTGCCTGTGCAATATGCCAAGCGCATCGTGGGCAACCGCCAGTACGGCGGCGCACGCAACTACATTCCCCTGAAGGTGAATGCCGCAGGCGTGATGCCCATCATCTTTGCCCAGGCAATCATGTTTATTCCCATCACCGTTGCCGGTTTCCGCGGCGGTAACTCGGGATTCATGGCTGCTTTCGGCGACATCAACAGCTTCTGGTACAACTTCGTGTTCTTTATCCTCATAGTTGCCTTCACCTATTTCTACACCGCAATCACGGTGCGTCCCAAAGACATCGCTGAAAATCTGAAGGCCAACAACGGATTCATCCCCGGCGTGAAACCCGGCAAAGCCACGATTGAGTATCTCGACACCATCATGAGCCGTATCACACTCCCCGGTTCGATTTTCCTCGGTATCGTTGCCATCCTGCCCGCATTTGCCCGCTGGTTCGGCATCAGCCAGAACTTCGCCCAGTTCTTCGGCGGCACATCGCTGCTGATTATGGTGGGAGTAGTGCTCGACACACTCATGCAGATAGAGTCACACCTGATGATGCACCACTACGACGGCCTCATGAAAGAAGGCAAGATCAAGGGTCGCACCACTGGTCAGGCATATTAATTAGCCCCAAAGTAAAGTCTAAATGATTTATCTGAAGACACCCGAGGAAATCCGGCAAGTAAAGGCCGCATGCGACCTCACTTCGCGCACACTCGGCGAAGTGGCACGCTGGATCGCTCCCGGTGTTACGACACGCAAGCTTGACACCATTGCACGGGAATTCATTCTCGACAATGGTGGCAGGCCTGCCTGCCTGGGCTATCAGGGTTTTCCCGGCACGCTGTGCATTGAGGTGAACGACGTGGTGGTTCACGGATTCCCCTCCAACTATGCACTGCGCGAAGGCGATATCGTGGGCACCGACCTCGTGGTGGAGCTCGACGGCTTCATGGGCGACTCGTGCTATACCTTCGCCGTGGGCGAAGTCGATGCCAAGATGCTCGACCTCTGCCGCACCACCAAGGAATCCCTGTATGAAGGTATCCGCGCCGCCAAGGTGGGCAAGCGCATCGGTGATATCTCCAATGCTGTGCAAAGCTATTGCGAGCACCGCGGCTACAGCGTGGTGCGCGAAATGACCGGTCATGGTATCGGCCGCAGCATGCACGAAGATCCCGAGGTGCCCAACTACGGGCGCCGCGGAATCGGCCCCGTGCTTCGAAACGGCATGTGCATCTGCATCGAGCCCATGATCAACATGGGCAGCCGCAATATCACGATCGACGCCGACGGCTGGACATGCCGCACGCGCGACCACAAGCCTTCCGCCCATTACGAACACACGATAGCGATGGTCGACGATGAGCCTCAGGTGCTCACAACCTTCGACTACATCAGCGAGGTGCTTCAGGATAGATTTATTTAAACCAGCTATGGCAAAACAGTCAGCAATCGAACAAGACGGCACTATCGTCGAGGCCTTGAGCAACGCAATGTTTCGCGTGGAGCTCGAAAACGGCCACGAAATCACCGCACACATTTCCGGCAAGATGCGCATGCACTACATCAAAATCCTGCCCGGCGATAAGGTGCGCGTGGAGATGTCGCCCTACGACCTGAGCAAAGGTCGTATCGCTTTCCGCTACAAATAATCAGAAACACTAAGAGATATGAAAGTAAGAGCTTCAATCAAAAAACGCACCCCGGACAGCAAGATTGTGCGTCGCAAGGGTCGTCTTTATGTCATCAACAAGAAAAACCCTAAGTACAAACAGCGTCAAGGATAATTCTTGCTATTTTTGCAACCAATAAGAAGAAACAAACATGGCAGTACGTATCGTGGGAGTTGACCTCCCCCAAAACAAAAGAGGTGAAATCGCCTTGACATACATCTTCGGCATTGGCCGGAGCGCCGCTAAGTCTATCCTGGAGAAGGCCGGCGTAGACGTAAACATCAAAGTAAAAGACTGGACCGACGAGCAGGCAGCCAAGGTGCGCGAAGTGATCGGCGCCGACTACAAGGTTGAAGGCGACCTGCGCAGCGAAATCCAGCTCAACATCAAGCGCCTGATGGATATCGGCTGCTACCGCGGCATCCGCCATCGCAACGGTCTGCCCGTTCGCGGTCAGAGCACCAAGAACAACGCACGCACCCGCAAAGGCCGCAAGAAAACCGTTGCTAACAAGAAGAAAGCTACTAAATAATAGGAAATTATGGCAAAAAAGACAGTCGCAGCAAAGAAGCGTAACGTCAAAGTTGGTGCTGAAGGCCAGCTTCACGTGCATTCCTCCTTCAACAATATTATCGTGTGCTTAGCCAACAGCGAGGGCCAGGTGATTTCCTGGTCGAGCGCAGGCAAGATGGGCTTCCGCGGCAGCAAGAAGAACACTCCCTACGCAGCCCAGATGGCTGCTCAGGATTGTGGCAAAGTTGCCTACGACCTGGGTCTCCGCAAAGTGAAGGCCTACGTCAAGGGTCCCGGCAACGGTCGTGAATCTGCAATCCGCACCGTGCATGGTCTCGGTATCGAAGTGGCAGAAATTATCGACGTAACTCCGCTGCCCCACAACGGATGCCGTCCTCCCAAGCGCAGAAGAGTTTAAAAATCAGTTGGTGCCGCGCATATCCGGCCGCGACCGGCTCATGAGGCGGCAACCCTCTGCTTTCAGCTTTTAGTTTCTAAATCACCCTCATATCAACACAACCGAGAGTGGACAGGCCCCGTCGCCAACGACGAGAATCACAGTGGCAGCTTCGGAATGAATAGACCATATTTTTATCACCTCTCTATGGTCGCGGCTGCACGATGAAGCGCCACAGGCATGTCGCCCTCAAAACTGATTTTAAACACAATGGCAAGATACATAGGTCCCAAGACCAAAATCGCACGTAAGTTCGGCGAGCCCATCTTCGGTGAGGACAAGACCCTCCAGCGCCGCAACTACCCCCCCGGCCAGCATGGCCAGAACAAGCGCCGCAAGACTTCGGAATATGGCGTTCAGCTGCGCGAGAAGCAGAAAGCCAAATACACCTACGGCGTGCTTGAGAAGCAGTTCCGCAATCTCTTCGAGCGTGCAAGCGCCATGAAGGGTATCACCGGTGAAATCCTGCTTCAGCTTCTTGAAAGCCGTCTCGACAACGTGGTATATCGCCTGGGTATCGCTCCCACGCGCGCCGCTGCCCGCCAGCAGGTGCTCCACCGCCACGTCACGGTGAACGGTGCCGTAGTGAACATCCCCTCGTTCCAGGTTAAGCCCGGCGACGTAGTGGGTGTGCGCGAGAAGAGCAAGTCTCTTGAGGTGATTGCCGATCATCTCGCAGGCTTCAACCACAGCAAGTATCCCTGGATCGAGTGGGACGAAGCAAGCAAGAGCGGCAAATTCCTGCACGTGCCTGCACGCGAGGATATCCCCGAAAATATCAAGGAGCAGCTCATCGTCGAGCTCTACTCTAAGTAATAATCTATAAACGCAAGATCCATGGCTATTTTAGCATTCCAAAAACCCGACAGGGTCCTCATGTTGGAAGCCGACAATTTCTACGGCAAGTTTGAGTTCAAGCCTTTGGAACCCGGCTATGGCATCACTGTGGGCAACGCACTTCGTCGTGTGCTTCTGTCTTCCCTCGAAGGCTTTGCGATTTCCTCGATCAAGATCGACGGCGTGCGCCACGAATTCGATACCATTCCNGGCGTTAAGGAAGATGTGACCAACATCATCCTGAACCTCAAGCAGGTGAACCTCAAGCGTGTGGTAGAAGATACGGAATCCGAGAAGGCTACCATCACCGTGTCGGGCCAGGAGGAATTCAAAGCCGGAGACATAGGCAAGGTGCTTACGGGATTTGAGGTAATCAATCCCGACCTTGTGATCTGCCACTTGGATCCCGGCGCAAGCTTCAACATCGAGCTCACTATCAATAAAGGCCGCTCGTGGGTGCCTGCCGACGAAAACCGCACNCCCAACGACGCGATCGACCAGATAGCAATCGACTCTATCTACACGCCCATCAAGAACGTGAAGTATACCGTCGAGAACTTCCGCGTCGANCAGAAGACCGACTACGACAAGCTNACCCTTGAGATCACCACCGACGGCTCCATCCTGCCCAAGGATGCGCTGAAGGAGGCTGCAAAAATCCTGATCTACCACTTCATGCTCTTCTCCGACGAGAAGATCACGCTGGAAGTGAGCGAGAGCGTGGAAAACGAAGAGTTTGATGAAGAAGTGCTCCACATGCGACAGCTGCTCAAGAGCAAGCTCGTCGACATGGACCTGAGCGTGCGTGCCCTCAACTGCCTCAAGAGCGCAGAGGTGGAAACGCTCGCCGAACTCGTGGTCTTCAACAAGAACGACCTGCTAAAGTTCCGCAACTTCGGCAAGAAGTCGCTGACCGAGCTCGAAGAGCTCCTCACCAACCTCGGCCTGTCGTTCGGAATGGACATCTCCAAATATAAATTAGACAAAGAGTAATCACAACGATGAGACACAATAAGAAATTCAACCACCTCAGCCGCACGCACTCCCATCGCGACGCGCTGCTGTCGAACATGACGGCTTCGCTGATCCTGCACAAGCGCATCTTCACCACGCTTGCAAAGGCCAAGGCTCTGCGCATGTATGCCGAGCCCCTGCTCAACCGCGGCAAAGAATACAACATGCAGAACTGGCGTCTCGTGTTCAGCCGCCTCAACCACAAGGAAGCCGTCAAGGAGCTCTTCACNGAAGTGGGCCCCAAGATNGCAGGCCGCGCCGGTGGCTACACCCGNATCCTCAAGACGGGCAACCGCCTGGGCGATAACGCCAAGATGTGCTTCATTGAGCTCGTNGACTACAACGAAGCCATGCTGAAGGATAGCGCCGCAGCCGGCAAGGGCAAGAAGACCCGCCGCTCGCGCAGCAAGAAGGCCGAGGCTCCCGCAGCCGAAGCACCTGCAGCCGAGGCTCCCGTNNCAGAAGCACCCGCAGCTGAATAAGCANNAACGCTCAAACGATAAAAGAAGCTCCGCATCGCACGATGCGGAGCTTCTTTGCTTATTGTNCCCGGTGATTTCGTAAGGCCTGAGAGTGTACTAAATCAGNTGTGTTACGTTTATTTTTTTGTATTTGCTNCCCATGCCGAGTGCAAAAGCCATTTGGTCTTTNATGATAAGCTCACCCTTTTGCAGCCCCGCGATGGCTGTGCGTATCTCCTGAAGTTCCGTGCCACTNACACCGAACAGGTCTTTGATAACCTTGTCGTCGATTGTCTGCTGCTTCATAATCAAGGGGTACTGCGCATTGGCGTAGAAGTCGAAGCCCTTGTTTTTGAAGTCGGCCATATTCTGNGTNGCGAGAATAATNGACAATCCCTTATTGCGACCCACCGCAATAAGGTTGCGGAGCGGGCGGTTATCGAAGCTCAACATATAATGAGCCTCGTCGATAATCGAGAAGTGGCGAATTTGCACCACATCGTCATTNACGGCTTGCTTGTCGAGCTGTTCATAGATGTTGTTGAGCTTCGACATCAGGAAGTACACNATAGCCTTTGCAATCGGGCCGTCNTTCGGGTAGCCGTCCATCTTGACGATGAAGCTGTCGCCCACAAGGTCGGCTTTATCCTCCGTGTCAAAGATATTGGCACGGTCGAGCTGTTTCAGGATTGAAGAAATTGAGTCGTCCTTTTCCGGGTCTTTCATCCGCGACTGATATTCTTTGAGCATATCAGTGAATGTTATGGGTGCGCCATCGGCGCGNTTGTAACATTCCACAATAGCCTCACTCAATCGGTTGCTCATATTCGAGCTTGGGGAAAGACGGTCGAGCGANGCGAGAGCCGATGCCATTTCGGTAGAGTAGAGGTTAATTTCATTTATTGGCCGCCCGGTGAAGTCCTTAAACGGAGTGAACGGCAGGGGGCGTTCTATAGGGTCGAGAATGCAAGAGCGGTCAACGTCGAAAANCGATAGCCAGTGATTGTTCTGAATATCGCTGAACTCNCCNTTNTAGTCAAACAANAGGAAGTTNACNGGNTANCTGCTCTCCGAAGAAAGAGCGCGAATCTGCTGCATCANNACGGCAAGAAGATTAGTCTTGCCNGAGCCGGTGGCACCNGCGATGATGATTTGNGCGTTTGTAATTGCCCGGCTGTTGATGTCGAGTGTGGCTTCCATCTCGGCATCGCCATAGTTTCCGATAAGCAGATTGAGNGCCGGTATATCTTTTGTAAGAGCAGCCCTGCCCCCCTGCGAGAAAAGATAATTTTCGAGGTTGTTGTCGGTGAGAAGCAGGTCGCGCCCGCGACACATTTCAGCACCGATGATGCGCGATAGCACACGNTTGTTCGACAGGTCGAGAGAAGAATCGTGATAGCGCAACTTGATTAGAGCCGAGTATAGCGGCGATAATTCCTGATGCGTGAAGAAGCTCGGCACAAAACGGTTGCCGGTTTGCAGCTTCATTGTNTCTACTATGGCTTCGTCGCGTTTGCCGGGAGTCGAAAGNCCCACGAGCAAACAAATACGCATCAGCTTATTGTTGGGAATAGCATAGCGACGCTCNTTGCCGGCAGAGCGCGAAAGATTGATAAGCGATTCAATCTTATCTTTGAGCGTTGCAAACTCCGTGTTGAAGTTTTCCGGGATGTAGATATCTCCAAATTGTAATGGCATGGCGTTACTGATTTAAATCGATTCCAAAATAGCCGTCGCCGACGGTAGTTTTCTGTTCCTCNACGTCGCGATGAAGCGTATAGGTCTTGGAGATGAAGGCTTCGAGTTTCTTATAATCGCTGTCGGGGCGAACTTCGGAGGTGGTGCACAACAGGATTGTTTGCTCCGCAAGGTTGGGGAAGTATTCCTCAAATAGCATCTCGCGGCTCTCATTGTCGAGAACGCCCATCACGGTATCGATCATCACCGGCGGATTATAGTCGCCGAGATTGCGGAGTACTTTCAGAAGTACCTGAATAAAAATCTGCTTGGAAGCAGCGTTAAGTTGATTGAGCGAGATTTGGTTTCCTTTGGTGTGGAAAACCTTGATATCGAAGTTTTCCATGCTGTCGCTCAATTCCACGCGCCCGATGTGTCCTTTATAGGAAACGAGCAAGCGGTTGAGTTGCTGTTGCATCTCGCTTTCAATCTGTGCTTTCTTCTTTTTCAAGAGGCTGTCGGCAACTTTCTCGAAGAACGGTTTGAGTTTTACGAGAGTGTCGTATTTCAAATCNGGTTCTTGCTGNATCTGCACGTCGTAGCGGTGTATGCGGTTGTCGAGTTTCAGGATTTCCTGTTTAAGTTGTCCCTCGGCAATCTTGGCTTTGTCGAGCTTGCGCTTACTTTCTTCGTAGCTGGAGATGATAAACTCGTTGCCTCCGGCACGTGTCTGTTCGAGNTTATTCTTTTCAGTGCGCAGGTCCTCGATAGTGGCGAGAAGCACTTCGATGTCTTGGCGCTGACGATAGAGAGCTACAAACTGATTGTTGGCTCCACGATTGACAATCGATTTCAGNGCGGCTATCTCTGCATTGTCGAGATAGTCGAATGGATCTTGACGATTCGTCGTGTTTTGAACTGCTACGATATGTTTCACTACATTCTCCTCGTCAACTTCAGGCGAGCAAAGCGACAGTTCTTTAAGATAGTCGATAATCTTTGCAGTAACATCACGAAGCGTCTCCAATGGATATGCGCCGGTGGTGGAATTAGCGAGCTCTTCTTTGATGCGGAGAATATTGTTGATNTCAACCGATAGGTTCGCTGCCATTTTGGGCAGGAAAACATTGATTTCGATGTTTTCCATAAAGCCCTTGATGTCCTCAGCGTAAGAAGCGGCACGGCGAACAATATCATCGACCTTAGCCGAAATATCGGCAATGCGTTTATTAAGGGCGGCGCTTTGCTGCGCTCCCTCTTTCGCTTTCTGATATTCGGTTTCCATCGAGGTCAGATACTTGTAGAGAGTATCTTGCTCGGCAACGCAGGCGTTAAGGTCGGCCGTGAGTTTATCCTTTTGGCTGACGAGTCCGTTATACTCTGCGGCTTCCTGCTCTGCCTGCAGTCGAAGTTGCGCCCACTCTTGCTGCAATTTCTCAGCGGCACGGCGGAGTTGCAGGTATTTCTTGAAACCAAGCACATTCTCGAAGTTGTCGCGGATAGTCTGGGCGAAAACATTCTTTTTGAGAAGTTCGCTCGACTGCATNGCGTCAAATAAGAAATACTGGCTCAACTCCTGTGGAAGATTAGCCTTGATAATCTTGTTGACCTCCTGCTNGTTCTTGATGCGTTCTTTGGGTGCCGTCATTGTGCCGTACACAAACATATTGCCGTTCATGTTCAGGCTGACGCTCTCAAGTGGTTTCCCNGCAGGGTTGAGAACATATGTGCGTTTGAGGATATATTTCTGCTCCTGACCGAGTACCTTGCCGCTGAAAGTGATCTGCAATGAGATTTCGGGCTTGACTTGCCCNACGGCACCTTGATTGACAAGTTCCATNAAGTGGTCGCGGTTCTCTATTTTGAGGCCATAAAGCGCGCCGCTAATAGCCTCAAACAAGGTGGTTTTACCACCACCGTTTGAGCCGCCGATCAGAATAATGGGGCGTTCCTCGTCAACTGTCAAATCGAGGTCNAGGTCAAGATAGGTCTTGTAGTTGCCCACTTTGATTCTTTGAATAAGCATTGCGAGGAAATTTATTGTTTAATTTTCTGAATTGCCGCACGGATAATATCTTCCGTTGTCGCATCGTCAATCTCTATCACGTCAACGCGCCTGGCGTGGTAGGCTTTCAGGATTTCCTCGCTCAGCCAGTCGAAGTCTATACCCTCGGCGGCGCAGATAGCCTCAATCATCGAGAGGTCGTCGCGACGTATGCCGTAGTGAACGAATTTTTGGTCTATGCCTTTTGCCATAGATTAGATATATTTTTGAGGGTCGAAGATATCCCAGTTGGTGGTATCGGACGTACCGAGTTTAACATCAAGTTTTGCAGGTGAATATACCCAGTTGCCAAAGTCGTCGGGAACAATAACGCCTCCATGCAGATGTTTATTCTTGTTTTCGGGTNAACGCATATATTCCCAAAGGGCATTGTGTTTATAAGGNGCTTCNGGGTCGCTGTTTTCCGTTTTGGTGTCAAAAAGGAAAATTTCGCCGTTCTTCATTCTTATAATGAAATCAACATAGAATAGAGCCTTTTCGCCTTGCGAGTTGGTATANCCAATGGCGTAATGTGCTTTTCCGCTATCTCCATTCTTGTACCACCACTCGATAGCATTGCTCTGTGATTCAAGAAAAGCAGCAAANGCGTGTTCGGTGTCTGATGCTACATTCTTCTCCATAAAAGGCAGCAACGCGTGNTCTTCGATTTGTGGNTGCTCNGTATATGTGTCGATAGGATACGCACGTTCAGNGGGAACACTCCAGTCATAATGCTTGAACGCACGGCGTTTTGCCGCTGCTTGACGTGAACGTAGTTTATCCGTATATTTCTGAATAGCCTTAGCAAGAAGCCGTTCAAATTTGGGCCGATTGTGATGCACATTGTCATTGGAGAGCACAATCTTCATCGCATCCCACTCAAACACTTCAAAGAGTTCTTCCATAACTTCTTTGAGTGCACCGCCAAGGGTCTTGACGCTCCGCTGTTCGTAGTCATTACCGAGAAGCCGTTTGCAAAAAGCGAGATACAGAGCGGTAAGATCATTCATATTATTGACATAAGTTGCCTTACTATCAACAATTCGAGTGCCGACCTCTCCAGTCATTTCAAGGTCGCGGACAATATCAGTACTGATATTGCGAACATTGAAGTTTATTCCACGCTGACAGATAGCCTTTTCNCGGTTACGGTATGCTTCACTGGTTACATCTCCCGGCTCCGNTCCGATTTCACCCTCACCGAAAAGCATNTCTTCAGTAAAGAGCGACAACTGGCNGGTCTCCATTCCCCATTCAGAGATAAAAGTCCTTTTCAGTACGTCTTTAAAGTCTGTACCGAGACGGTTGCGNTCGGTTGAAAGTCGCTCGCTATATTCAGAGTCNAGCACAATATTTTGCAGCCCCTCTNNCATTTNGGCTACCACATTGGTTGCGAGATAATCCATATCGTCCTTGACGATTTCTATTATATCCTTCGAGAGGTTCGTGTAAACGTANCCTTGATTAAGCCGTTGGTCGGTGTAATACTTTTGCTCCGGCATTCGTAGAATACGCCCAACAGTCTGAGCTGAGAACTGGAAGCTCTCAATCTTNCGNAANATNAGNANNACNGCNGCACGAGGNCAATCCCATCCAAGCGCGATTGCTTGCTTGAAAAGCAAAACTTCGGTCGGGTCGTTGGGTCGGTCTATCATATCGAGATTATCGGTTTTCTCGCCGGAGAGCCAAATTGCAAGTTTGCCATTAGCTGTATTTACTCCGTAAGNGTCAAGAGTAGTGATAATCTCATCTTTTATCCTGGTCTCATCAGCAGTAAGGCTTTCGCTCGTATCGTTGGGAAGCTGAATAAGTAAAAGCGGNTTNATGTCAACGCCAAGATCCTTATAGGCTTTGGCGAGTTCTTCGCGCTTTTGCATAGCGAGCCAAATCAGGTGCTGATTGAGCGAGCCGTGAGNGTCTTTGAAGTCGAGTGCCGGATTAAGGACGATATTCTCCTTAATCATTTCTTCTTCNATGACCTTTTCGCGCGGCACGTTNACNTGCTGCTCGCCGTTGGTCTGNGGAGTAGCCGACACACGAATTTCAACCTTTGGCTGAATAGTGGCGAGCNCNTTTTCAGACTTTTTNGCGTTNNTNCCGCCAAACATGTGTTCCTCGTCNATCACAAGCACGATAGGTATGCCGTTATCGTCTTGTGTGCGGCGAGTAATATCATATAGCGAAGCTGAGTTTTCGGTTTCGCGCACCATCAAATTNTTATCTTTGTTGATACTCTCCCAGTTCACAAATAGAATTTCGCCCGGCTTTATATAGCCGTCGGCGGAATGGTCGAGTTCATCGTANATNACNGGACGCAAAGCGCANTTCTCNGTAAAATAGTTCTTCATCTTGAAGTAGCTCTGCTCATGCAGTTTATTTGGAGCAATCCAAATATAGGCTACTTCAGTGAACGGTGCATCGGGNCGCTCGGCGAGTTCCTGATTNAGNCGCATAAGCATTTCCGATGCCATAACGGTCTTGCCGGAGCCAGTGGGCGACTTGAANACGAGTGTGTGGCGGTTGCCACGCAAACNGAGTAANTCAATGGTCTTGTTTACCAGTTCATCGACNGCTTTNTGNTGNTANNGTATTTGTTTCATTCGTCGCCTCCTTCCTCNGTATCGTNANNNCCGAAGTCAANNGTNGCTTNNGTTTCGGCNGCTTGTCNNNTTCANCNATTTCTTCCACAAGATNATCAACGAGNAATTTAGGCTTGCGCTTAGGAAGCACTTTTTGATAAGCGTCGTAGATGGCTTGGGGAAGGGCGCAGAGCGTTACGCGGTCTGCCACTTCTGCAAATTCATCATCGTAGGCATAACTGCCATGCGAGAAAACATATACTTTGATTTTTTCGCCCTCCGGCATTGTCTTGATAATGTCGGCAATGAACGGTATTGCCTGTTCCTCGTAGATAACAAGCATACGCTGACCGTTATTCTCGAAATAGCGAGCATACTTAGGATTCATCTTTCTGCCGCCAAACGGTGCCTCGGTGTAAAGGTTATTCTTTATGCAGAGAAGACCGGTGGAAGCCTGAACGAGTTCGCGCATATTTTTAACAGAGCGTTCACGCGGTAAAAATTCAGTGCGATAGTAGCGAAGATTGTTATCGGTAAGTCCGGCGACTTCTTCTCCGTTTGGTTTCGTATAGCCCTCGATAACTCGTTTATTACGCTCGTATGTTACGTTCTCGCAGATACCATTCTCGTTGTTGGTACAAAGAATACAAGTACGGTTACCTCCGTCCTCAGCATTTAGCTGCATAACCGCATGAAGCGTAGTGCCTGAACCGGCGAAAAAGTCAAAAATATATAATGGTGAAGATTTGAGACTTAAAAGAAACTTTATAAGTTCCGATGGCTTTGGATATCCAAAGCTATCGGCTGAACCTAATATGTTCGATAATTCCGTAGTCCCAGATTTAGTAGAACCTACATCTTTAATGGTAGATGGTGGATTAATCACTGACCTATTTTTCTTATAATGAAGTACACCCGAAGAATTAAAATAGAAATCAGTTACTTCTTGTCCTTTTGAATCCAGAGTAAATTTACCGTCAAACCATGATTTCATTTGAGAAATCATAGCGAACCCGGCTTTCAAAGTAACATCATATTTTAATCTACCATTTTCAGCGACCATGCGCCCACTTATGAGTTCAGTTTTCTCAGATCCACCCCAGGAGTCAAAAAGTTCAGTTTCATTAGGTGCTAAGAAAACTGTACCTGCTTTAAACGTATATTCTACTGGCGGATTTTTTTTTGAAATTTTTTTGAGTGCAGAGTGATCAATAACACCTTCTCCACCTGAAAAATTTGGAAGAGCGTTTTTGTCTTTACAATATGCAAGAACATATTCGTGAGACCGAGTAAAATGTCCGGCTTGAGTTCCTGTTCCCAAATCCCATATTAGTACACCCAGACAATTAGATAGTTTAGCATTAGGAGATGGGTTAAAAATTTCATCGCAAAGGCATTTTAACTGAGCGACCTCGTTATCATCTATTGAAATAAACATAATGCCATTATCCGACAACAGACTATGACCAAGTTTTAATCTGCGTTTCATAAAACTTAGCCACTTGCTGTGCCTGAAATCATCTTCATTATCAACGTAATGGTCATTATACTTAAATTCATCTTTTTTCCCTGTATTATAGGGCGGATCTATGTAGATAATATCTACTTTGCCAGCGTGTGTGTAAGAAAGCTCCGTCAGTGCAGCGAGATTATCACCCTCGATTATGAGGTGATTTGGAGCATCGGGATTATCTGAAATTATCGGGTGGACTTTATCATCGTTGCGCTCGACGAGTACAGGCAAGTCTTCCCGAAGTCGTTCCNCNATGTCTTCGGGNTTATCCTCCCATACAAGNCCNTACTTTTTNTGNNCTCGAANGAGNTNNAGCANCGCNGNTTTTTCCTCGNNGCTCAATCCCTCAAGGGCTTGTATTTTNCGNGCAAGTTCCGCCTTATTCATGGCGACAGAATTTGTCTTTTCTTGTCGCCAATACCCCNCTGCGACAGGGTNNANNAAAAAAGNAGTGGGTATCTGTACCGTTGCTNNCTTCNGGTACNNAGGTNNNGNCNANCTAATCCNTAGNAGTNAGNNNNACAACGCAGANACTCACGCCGATATGNNAATACCCCAAACCCACTCCATGCCGNTTAAGGCATAGAATGAGCCCGGATAGGTANATACATACCCGTGNGCGTCNANCNNNACTNNATTCTTGANNGNTNAAANAANTTGNCNCATTTNAGTNCNGCAAGAATAAAGCGCGAGTAAACGCCTTTTATTTAATGACTTCCCGCCTCGCTTCCACTCTTGGAANACCCANGGCGTGAGTCTACGCGCAAAGTTAAGCAAATTTATTCATAATCCACGGAATATAATGGNATAAATTGTTGCCCCTTCCNCCTGCATCGCGGCACGATGCAGGGGAAAGGGTGGGGAGGCGCAAGCGACCCGCGGGGTGCGCTCTTCGGCGCATCNTCTTTCTACGCCAAATTTTCTG
Source organism: Bacteroides sp. (assembly GCA_014801485.1). Lineage (GTDB taxonomy): Bacteria > Bacteroidota > Bacteroidia > Bacteroidales > Muribaculaceae > CAG-873. The sequence continues at coordinate 34,586 of JAAVEC010000020.1, read as the reverse complement.
AATATACATTNGCGGACGCTTTGAAAAGCGTCCCTACTGCCTGGCTGTTAGCGTTTTAAATTCTCTCTGCGGCTCTGCGCGAGTTTCCTATCTCGGTGGCGGACGCTTTGAAAAGCGTCCCTACTGCCTGGCTGTTAGCGCTTTAAATTGTCTCTGTGGCTCTGCGCGAGTTATCCCCATATTGAAATCTTGACAGGCAACCATGGAGCTCAGGCNATGGCGNNGGAAATATTGGCCGTTTTGAGGCGGGGTGGGGCAATAAATCGGCGGNGGCGGCGTTTTTTATTTGTGAAAATGCACGCACTGAGGTATATTATAATTATNGTGGCGGCTGCTATGGGATGGATCCCGGTGGCGGCTCAGGACGGGACGTCGGCCTATAGNTGGCTGAACGTGACGTCGTCGTCGAAGATCTACGGCCTGGGCGGAGTGAATATCTCGCTGGTGGACGACGACGTGATGAGCACCGAGGGNAACCCCGCNCTGCTGGGGCCCGAAATGAACAACCAGATAGGGCTCAACTACATGCACTACATTGGCGGCAGCAATTTTGCCGGCCTGNGATATGCCCATGCCGCCGGCGAGCATGGCGCATGGAGCGCNGCCGTGCGCTACTTTGGCTACGGCAGCATGCGCGAGACGCTGCCCGACGGCTCCGTGGTGGGCGAGTTCTCGCCCAAGGATGTGTCGTTCGGCGCCACGTATTCGCGCGACATCGCCGGCCGCTGGCGTGGCGGCGTGCAGCTGCGCGGTCTCTACAGCGCCTACGCCGACTATACGGCCTTTGCGCTGAGCACCGACCTGGGCGTGAACTACTACGACGAGGANCACGACCTGTCGCTATCGCTGGTGGTGGCCAATCTGGGCGGCCAGATCAANCGCTTCCACGAGAGCTACGACAAGCTGCCCATCGACGTGAGGCTGGGATGGTCGCAGAGCTTCGGGGCCTTCCCGGTGCGNTTCAGCGTCACGGCCTGGAATCTCACCAAGTGGCATCTGCCCTACGTGGAGGCCGGCGACGGCACCACGGAGCCCGTGGTGAAAGACTCGTTCAAGAGCAATCTGCTGCGCCACCTGGTGTTCGGCGCCGACATCATAGCGTCGCCCAACTACTACCTGGGCATAGGCTACAACTACAAGACGCGCACCGANATGAGCACCTATTCGCGCAGCTTCCTCTCGGGNTTCTCGCTGTGNGGCGGCTTCAACGTGCGCAGCTTCTCGATAGGCGCAGCTTTCGCCCAGCCCCACACGGGCGCAACCACGTTCATGCTCAACGTCACATGCAACTTAAGCGAGCTCCTATAGCGGCGCTTCTGCTCGCCGCCGCCGTGCATGCCGNCGCCGAAGTGCCNTCCGGNCCCTGGCACGGCCGCATTTCGGCCGGCNTCCAGCGCATCAGCCTCGTGTTTCACTTCGGGCCGGACGGCACCTGCACCGTCGATTCTCCCGACCAGGGCGCGACGGGGCTTCAGGCGCGGNTGCTTCCATGCGGCACCGACAGCGTGGCNGTGGCCATNCCCGCCGTNCAGGCCGAGTATCGAGGCAAGATCGGCCCGAGCACAATCACGGGCCGCTTCAGGCAGGGGCCCTACGTGTTGCCACTCACTCTCAAGCCCGGCGCCGTGGGCCTCAAGCGCCCTCAGACGCCCGTGCCGCCTTTTCCCTACACCACAGAAGACGTGACGATTCCNGCCGGCGATGCCGTGCTGAGCGCCACCATCGCATATCCTGAGGGNTATGCCCCCGGAATGCGGCCTCCGCTGGCAGTGCTCGTGAGNGGCAGCGGGCTGCAGAACCGCGACGAGGAGATTATGGGGCACAAGCCATTTGCAGTGCTCGCCGACTACCTCGCGCGCCACGGCGTGGCCACGTTGCGCTACGACGACCGCGGCTATGCGCGTTCAACCGGTGCTACCGACAGCGCCACCACGCTCACCTANGCTGCCGATGCNGCNGCGGCNGTGNACTTCGCGCGCTCCCTCGACCNTTTCGGGAAGGTGGGCGTGGCCGGCCACAGCGAGGGCGGCACGATAGCATTCATCCTGGGCTCGCGCGGACTTATAGACTTNGCCGTGAGCCTCGCCGGAGCCGCAATCCCGGGGCGCGACATNCTGATGGCNCAGAANCGCCGGGTGCTGGCCGATGCCGGCTACGACAGCGCCGTGGCCGAAGCCTATTGCGCAGCCCTGGCTCCGGTGCTTGCCGGAGAAGANCCTGATGCCNNGGCCATAAGGGACGCTNCCCGAGCCGCTGCAGGCCAATCTGCGCAGCGTTGCAGCCAATNTGTCGCCGTGGCTGAGGTACTTTGCCGCCGNCGACCCNTCGGAGGNTCTGAGGAGCCTTAAATGCCCTTTGCTGGCGCTGAACGGAGANCTCGACANGCAGGTGGAGGCCGCGGCCAATCTGGCCGCCATCCNGGCGGCCGTNCCGCCCGGCATCGACTGCATCGTGCGCAGTTACCCGGGTCTGAACCATCTGTTTCAGCCATGCNCNACGGGAGCCGTGACGGAATACGGCACGATAGAGACCACTATGGCCGNCGAGGTGCTGCGCGACGCTGCCGAGTGGATCGCCGGCGTGCGGTGATTTGCAGATGTGGCCGCGATTGCTTAACTTTGCAGCAGAAATAAACATTACCGCACAACATGGCAGAAAACAAAAAAGAAATAGTGCTCAGCGGCATTCGCTCCACNGGCAATCTGCACCTGGGCAACTACTATGGCGCGCTGAGCAAATTCGTGCGCCTGCAGGACGACTACGACTGCAATTTCTTCATAGCCGACCTCCACGCCCTCACCACCAATCCCGACCCGGCCCAGCTCCACGCCAATGTGAAGAATATCCTGGCCGAATACCTCGCAGCCGGCATCGACCCGGAGAAGTCGACGATATTCGTGCAGAGCGACGTGCCCGAGATATCGGAGATGTATCTGCTGCTCAATATGCACGTGGGCATAGGCGAACTCATGCGCACCACATCCTTCAAGGACAAGGCCCGCAAGGCCCTGGGCATCGGAGCCCCCGAGCAGGGCGCATCCGACGCCGCCGACGACGAAGCNTTCGAGAAAGAAATCATTGGCGCCGCCACCAATAAGCGCGTGAACGCCGGCCTGCTCACNTATCCCACGCTCATGGCCGTCGACATCCTCATCCAGAAGGCCACCAAGGTGCCCGTGGGCAAAGACCAGGAGCAGCANCTGGAGCTCACGCGCCGCTTCGCACGCCGCTTCAACTCCTTCTACGGCGTGGANCTNTTCCCCGAGCCCTACAACTTCAACTTCGACGGCAAGCCCGTGAAGGTGCCCGGCCTCGACGGCAGCGGCAAGATGGGCAAGAGCGAGGGCAACTGCCTCTATCTCGTGGACGACCCCAAGGTGCTNCGCAAGAAGGTGATGCGCGCCACCACCGACGAAGGCCCNAAAGAACCCAATTCGCCCATGAGCGANCCCGTGGCCAATCTCTTCACGCTGCTTGAGCTCACGAGCACCCCCGACGTNGTGAAGCACTTCCGCGACGCCTATGCCGACTGCTCCATCCGCTACGGCGACCTGAAGAAACAGNTGGCCGAGGATATCCTGGCCGTGACCACGCCCATCCGCGAGCGCGTGAACGACATCCTGGCCGACGAAGCCTACCTGCGCCGCGTGGTGGCCCGGGGCGCCGAGCGTGCACGCGAGCGCGCCGCCGCCACCCTGGGAGAGGTGCGCCGCATAATGGGCATACGCGGCTTCTGATGCGNNNTCTCCTTGCCATAATCATCGCGCTGCTGGGCTGCGCCCTCCCGGCTGCCGCCGANGACNCCGATAGCCTGCGGGCAGCCATCATGGCCCGGGAGATGGCCATGAANGCNCCCGGCACGCCCGCGGCCGACTTCGACCTCGAACTGCCCGACGGCACCGCCTGCTCCCTGAGCGCCATGCGCGGCGAGCCTATGCTGCTGGTGCTCTTCGATGCCGACTGNCCCACCTGCGCNGCCGTGCTCCGCGACCTGGCGGCCACCGTGCCTCCCGGGCTGCGCGTGCTGGCAGTCTATGCCGAGCCCGACGANGCCCTGCGCGCCNGTGCCCTGGCCGAGGTGCCCGCCGGATTTGCGGCGGCCTTCGACCGCACGGGAGTGTATGGCGCCGACCTCTACAGCCCCGAATTCCTGCCCGGCATCTATCTGCTCGACGCTGCCGGCATCGTGGTGGCACGCGGTAGCACCGCAGCCCCGCTGGCCGGAGAAATGCACAAAATCGTGCGCTGAATCACCTCGTGTGCATAATTATTGGCAAAATGTGCTCTCTTATGAGCAAAAAGTGTTATCTTTGCACGTTGCAAACAATGTAATCAAAGAAACCAATCATCATATGAAGCTTTTACAAGCAAAACTTTCCAAGTACACCGCTCCGCAGGAGGCCAAGGCAGCAGGCGTTTATCCCTATTTCCGCGCCATAGCCTCCGAGCAGGACACCGTGGTCGACATCAATGGCCGCAAGGTGTTGATGTTCGGCAGTAACTGCTACACGGGTCTGGTCAACGACCCCCGTATCAAAGAGGCCGCCATCGAGGCCACCCGCAAGTTTGGCACCGGATGTGCCGGTTCGCCCTTCCTCAACGGCACCCTTGAGCTCCACAAGCAGCTTGAGCACCGCCTCGCCGAGTACATCGGCAAGGAAGACGTAATGGTATATTCCACCGGTTTCGGCGTGAACCTGGGCGTGGTATCCGCCCTCTGCGGCCGCGAGGACTACATCCTCTGGGACGAGCAAGACCATGCCTCCATCATCGAGGGCCGTCGCCTCAGCTTCGCCCAGTCGCTCAAGTACAAGCACAACGACATGGAGAGCCTCGAAAAGCAGCTCCAGCGCTGCGACCCCGATAAGGTGAAACTCATCGTCACCGACGGTGTCTTCTCCATGGAAGGCGACGTGGCCAACGTGCCCGCCATCGTAGACCTGGCCAAGAAGTACGACGCCACCGTGATGGTAGACGAGGCTCATTCCATCGGCGTGTTCGGCCCCGGCGGCCGCGGCACCTGCCACCACTTCGGCGTGGCCGACGACGTGGACCTCATCATGGGCACCTTCTCCAAGAGCTTCGCATCGCTCGGCGGCTTCATCGCCACCGACAAGGAGGTGACCAACTTCCTGCGCCACCACTCGCGCTCCTACATCTTCACGGCCAGCATCACCCCCGCATCCACCGCCGCCGCCCTCAAGGCCATCGATATCATGATCGACGAGCCCTGGCGCCAGGAGCACCTCTGGGAGATCACAAACTATGCCCTCGACGGTTTCCGCAATATGGGTTGCGAGATAGGCAACACCAGCACGCCTATCATCCCCCTCTTCGTGCGCGACAACATGAAGACCTTCGCCATCACCCACGACCTGCTCGAAGAAGGCATCTTCGTGAACCCCGTGGTTTCGCCCGCCGTGGCTCCCCAAGACACCCTCATCCGCTTCAGCCTCATGGCCACCCACACCAAGGAGCAGGTGACCGAGGCCCTCGAAAAGATTCAGAAAGTGTTCCGCAAATACGGCGTTATCGCCTGATAGCACCACCCCCATATCGCGCGTGCCGCTCCCCCCACCGGAGAGCGGCACGCGTCGCATATCGGGGAGCGCGTGCTTTATGACGAAAAATTTGTAGATAAGGATTGTAATTGCTACATTTGCATTTTCCAATAAATATCATGAAACGCACTCTCATATCAGCAATTGCAGCCGCGGCGGTGCTCGCGCCCGCGCAGGCCGGAGCCACGCTCGTGATCAACGAGCTGATGCAGTCTAATATCGACTGCATCATGGACGACCTCAATGAATTTCCCGACTCGTGGGTAGAACTCTACAATGCCGGCACGGAGGCCGTGCAGCTCTCCGACTATGCCCTGGGCGTGAAAGAGAAGCGCTCCAAGGCCTACACCCTGCCGCAGCGCACGGTGGCGCCCGGCGAGTACGTAGTGGTGTACTGCGACAAGGAAGAGCAGGGGCTGCACACCTCGTTCCGCCTGGAATCGGGCAAGGACGGAGCCGTGTATCTCTTTCTCGGCGACGAGGCTGTGGACAAGCTCGAAGGCATGAAGAAGCAGCCGGCACCCAATATTGCCTATGGGCGCGCCACTGATGGCGGCGACCAATGGGGTTATCAGGCCGAGCCCACACCCGGAGCGGCCAACTGCGGCAGGCTGGTGAAGGATATCCTGCCGGAGCCGGTGTTCAGCGTGCCGGGACGCGTGGGCAGCGAGAGCTTCACGCTCCGGATCTCGGCGCCGGCCGATGCTCCTGAGGGCACCGAGGTGCGCTTCACCACCGACGGCACCGAGCCCGGGCCCGATAGCCGGCTGTGCGTGAACGGTGTGGAGGTGAACAAGACCACGGTGGTGCGCGCGCGCCTGTTTTGCGACGGCTGGATGTCGCCACGCTCCACGGTGCAGAGCTATATCTTCTTCCCGCGCGAGATGACGCTGCCGGTGGTGTCGATGGTGTGTCCCGCAGGGTATTTCTACGACAACAAGATAGGTATCTACGTGGATGGCAGCTACAGCACCGCCCCCGACACCCACAACTACAACTACGACTGGCGCCGCCCCGTGAATCTGGAGATATTCGAGACGCCCGGCGGAGAAGCCGTGATCAACCAGCTGTGCGAGACCCGCGTCAAGGGCGGAGCCTCGCGCAGTGCGGCCCTCAAGTCGCTGGTGCTATACGCCAATAAGCGCTTCGGTGTCAAGCGCTTCGAGCATGAGTTCTTCCCGGAGCAGGCCCCCGGCCTCACCGACTGGAAGTCGCTGGAGCTGCGCAACTCCGGAAACGACTTCGACTATTTATACTTCCGCGACGCGCTGATCCAGCGCATGATGGGAATGCATGCCGACCTCGACTGGCAGCCCTGGCAGCCGGCAATCTTCATGATCAACGGCGAGTATAAGGGCATACTCAACATCCGGTCNCGNAGCAATGAAGACCATATCTACACCTTCTACGACGGCGAGGAGGATATCGATATGTTTGAAAACTGGTGGGANCTCAAAGAGGGCGACTGGGACAACTACAACGCCTTCAAGGAGTTCTACTCGGCCAAGGGCCACACCATGGAGGAATTCGAGCAGTGGATGGACACCGGCGAGTTTGCCAACCTCATGATCATGAATCTATTCTACAACAACCAGGACTTCCCCGGCAACAATATCGTGATGTGGCGCCCGCGCGCCGAGGGGGGCCGCTGGCGCTGGGTGGCCAAGGACACCGANTTCGGCATGGGTCTTTACGGTTCGCGCTACGACTATGAGACCCTGAACTGGCTGCACAACCCCGACTTCGACGCCGACCGCGCATGGGCCAACGGCAGCGACCACACGCGCCTCTTNCGCCGCCTGATGGACGTGCCGGAGTTCCGCACAATGTTTGTCGACCGCTGCGCCGTGTATATGGGCGACTTCCTCAACGGCCCNTCCACCATCGAGCAGATGGAGAAGATGCGCGATATGATAAGCCATGAGTATCCCCACCACCGCCAGCTCTTCAACCCCTGGTGGCCCGACTATAACGCGGAATTCAACAGTGCCAAGACCTGGGTGAGAAACCGCACGTCCTTCTTCTACACTCACCTGGCCGGCTACTATCAGCTGGGCACGCCTCGTGTCGTGACGATCGACCGCGGCCGCACCGACGACGTGCGCCTCACGGNGAACTCCGTGCCCCTGTGCGGACGCTCGTTCGACGGCATGTACTACCAGGGCAGGGTGCTCCGCGTGCAGGGCGAGCACTCCGACGGCACCCCCGTGAAGGGCTGGACCGTGGAGGTGACTCCCGGTAGCGGCGCCGCCACTACCACCCACTACAGCGGNAGCTCGCTGGCACTCACCGTGCCCGTGGGATGCCGGCGTGTGATCATNTCTTCCGTGACCGACGAAAGCGGCATCACCGATGCCACGGCCGANGCNCTGCAGGCCGTGGATCCGTCGCNGCCCGTGGAGGTGATNGACATGACGGGCCGCAGCCACGGCACTTTCAGCTCCGTGGCCGATGCCGAAGCTGCCCTCGGCGCCGGCATCTACGTGCTGCGNCAGGGNGCGATTTCCANAAAATACGCAATAAGACGATGAACATAGAGCAGGCGGAAGATACTCATATCCGGGCCACCGCGCGCGGCAAGGTGTCGCTGGTGATTCCGGTCTACAACGAGGGCGAGGGGCTGCAGCGCCTGCGCGAGGCATTGCTGCCGCTGCTCGACAATGCCATGACCCTGCTGCCCGACGGCCGCCGGGTGCGCCCCTACGACTGGGAGGTGCTGCTCGTCAACGATGGTTCGCGCGACAATTGTATTATGCCTGGCTATAGGACTTTTATTGGGTAGTTGGGCCAACAGATTGTTCCTGGGAGCGGCTCTGGCGGCCANGGTGTTGATAATTAGNATACTGCCGAGGCATGGATTCAACAACTTNTGGCTCGCGTGTCTATTGGTATTCACATCTGTGGTTTTGTCGCAAAACGTGNACTTTATTGAATTTCAGCGACATGAATACGATAGAATACGATCAGAGTTTATNAGCAATGGCGGTGGATTGGTNCGNACNTCNNTNNCNCATNAAGAAATGNTNCTNANNCANAGCATANAGNNATANNAGTNCCNNTTNTNACNGANNANTCNTGGCGTGCNTGTTTGCGNTCAGANTTCCCNNATNACAAACCNCTNGANCTTNTCCCNGAAGNNCTNCCGGNAATGAATGATANNNTNGTGTNNCCNTATACNCGGCANNTGNNTNAAGATNNNTGGATTTGNGTGCGNCCNAAGGGGGATAATNGTNAATTTATCAGTCANCATTCAATCGGAATTGGCGGNATCAGGCGCAAATATAAATCNANNCCGGTGNNANTGGANNCTGATNTGATTGATGGAGGNACNTGGGAAGCTGTANAGTNCTNNNNAGCGCCTATATGTGGCGNNNGCTTGGTCTCGACAGNGTCACCGTTGTTCAGAACCGGTAGCTGAGGGCAACNCCCAGAGTGGGATTGTAGACGCGCAGTTTGTTGTCGGTGTCGCCATAGTTNTGGAGGGGNCGCCATGATTTTGCGGCAGAGAGACCCACCTCGCAGCGCTCGTTGAGTGGATGCTTCACGATTTCGTGCAGCTCGGCGCCCAGAATGTTGAGAGATTCTTCGGCAGAAGGCATGAGTTTCTTGAGCGAGAGCACCGGGCGCTCNATTTTTTCGGAGGATTCGGCGACCTCGTGCTTGGGAGCTGCCCACGNGATGCACGACATCGAGAGCGCTATGAGAATGAATAATATGCGGAGAGGTGGTTTCATGAATTGATAACGCAGGTGTGGCGCGGGTGGTTCAGGCGCTCTGCTATAATTTTTCCGCTATTTTTGTTTGTAAACACTGCGTTGCTTTCGATTTATTGTTGTAAATTTGCGCTATAGAAATAACGCGTTAATGACCCAACTGATGTTGCCTCTTGCTTTGTTTGACGCCGCCGAGTTTTTCGGGTGGTTTGTGGAGAATGCCAATTACCTGCTGGTGTTCGTGTTCATGATGATTGAGAGTTCGTTCATCCCCTTTCCCTCGGAAGTGGTGGTGCCTCCGGCCGCCTATCTGGCCGCTCAGCCGGGCCACGACATGAACGTGGCCGGAGTGGTGCTTGCCGCCACAGCCGGCGCCGTGGCCGGAGCTATGGTCAACTATGTGCTGGCGTTGTGGATAGGCCGTCCGCTGGTTTATCGCTTCGCCGATTCGCGCGTGGGGCACGCCTGCCTGCTCGACCGGGCCAAGGTGGAGCATGCCGAGAAATACTTCGACGATCATGGCGCTGTGTCCACTTTTGTGGGGCGCCTGATTCCCGCCGTGCGCCAGCTCATCAGCATCCCCGCCGGCCTGGCGAGGATGAATATCGGGTCGTTTGCGCTCTACACCGCTCTGGGTGCGGCCGTGTGGAACTCCGTGCTCGCCGCCCTGGGCTGGTGGCTGGGCCGCACCGTGCCCCTGAGCTCGCTTTTCGAGCANGTGGAGCGCTACAACAGCTACCTCTCCTGGGCCGGCATGGCCCTGCTGGCCGCCTGCGTGGGCGTGATAATCTATAATGCACTCAAAAAGAAAGAATCAAAATGATAGTAGCTCCTTCTCTTCTCGCTGCCGACTTTCTGCATCTGGGCCGCGAGGTCGAAATGGTGAANACCTCCGACGCTTCCTGGCTGCACCTCGACGTGATGGACGGCCGCTTCGTGCCCAATATCTCATTTGGTTTTCCGGTGATCGAGGCTGTGAGCCGCGTGGCGCGCAAGCCNCTCGACGTACACCTGATGGTGGAGCAGCCGGAGCTGTGGATCGACAAGGTGGCCGCGCTGGGCGCCGAGTATATGAACGTGCACTTTGAGGCGGCCCGGCATCTGCACCGCACCGTGCAGGCCATCCGCGACGCCGGAATGCGCCCGGCCGTGACGCTGTGTCCGGCCACNCCCGTGGAGGTGCTGCGCGATATCATCAACGACGTAGACATGGTNCTCCTCATGAGCGTCAACCCCGGCTTCGGCGGCCAGCGTTTCATCCCTGCCACCCTGGGACGTATCGAGCGCCTNCGCCACCTCATCGACGAGGCCACGGCACCGGTGCTCATTGAAGTGGATGGAGGTATCAACCACGAGACCGCATGCGCCGTGCTCGCTGCCGGCGCGGATGCCGTGGTGGCCGGCACGGGAGTGTTCCGCGCGTCGGATCCGCGAGCCGAAATTGCTTATTACAATAGCCTGTAGCACAATATGCCTTCACGCAACAACAACGACTACGATATAGATATCAGTATGGACGGTTTCGAGCCCTCGCCGCGGCCCGGAACACGCCGCACGCAGGCCGCCGAGCGGCCCGCGCCGCAGCAACAGCAGCGCGGCGAAACCCGCAGGCCGCGGGANCGCCGTCGGGATGACGACGACGAGCGCGACGAGCGCGAGAACCGCGCCGGGCAGGCACGCGACAGCCGCAGCGGNGCCGTGCGTCCCGGTGCCCGCCCCAAGCGCCCCAATCCCGGCGGACGGCCCGCGTGGCTGCGCTTCCTGGCCGACAGACGCACTCATCGCGCCTTCGGCGTGGTGCTCCTCGTGGTGTCGCTGCTGGTGCTCGCNTTCACCGTGAGCCACCTCTACGAAGGCGCCGCCGATCAGAGCGCCATCGAGGGNCGCAGCGTGGCGCAGATGGCTGCCGAGGGCACNNCCGTGCAGAACGTGGGCGGACCGCTCGGTGCCAAGGTGAGCCAGTGGCTCTTTGCCGACGGCCTGGGTGCCGGTGCCTTCATCATCGCNTTGTGGCTGGGAATGGTGGCCGCAGGCCTGCTGGGCTGGCTCAAGATCAACTTCTGGTCGCTCACGGCCAAGTGTCTCTTCTCGGCCATCTCTCTGAGTATCGTCCTTGGACTGGTGTTCTACGGCACGGATTCCTATGTGCACTGGGGAGGTGCCCACGGCCGCGAGGTCAACACCTGGCTNTTCAGCGTGGGCAATGTATTGCTCGCCGTGGGAGTGTCGGTGTGTCTCGTGGGTATCGCCGCTTGTATNTATATCAATGAGCTCACCGTGGCCTATCGCAGCGTGTCCGGCGCCGTGACCAAGCGCCGCGACGAATGGCGCAGGATGCGTGCCGAAGACCGGGCGCGCCGCCANAAACTGGCCGACGTGGAAGCACCCGACGAAGATGAATATGAGGCGACAGCCGCCGNNCCCCTCGACGGACGCGACCTNGACGCCATGCCCGTGGCCACGGAGCATGGCGAGGNGGAAGCCGGNCCGGAGAGCCACGCGGNACCCCGCACGCCCGATNCCGAGGAAGCGCCNGCTCCCGCTCNTGCCCCCCATCTGGCCGACCGNGGCTTCGACATCGACGANGAAATAGAAGACGACGAGGATGTGCCGCCCCCCGGCNGAGCCATGCACGGCCTCTATGACCAGGAAGCCGAGCCNGAGCCCTCTCCTGCTCCCGCTCCCGCTCCCGTGAGGGAAGCCGTCCCCGCCCCGGAATACCTTGCCCCCGCCCCGGATGATACTCCTGCCGNGCAGCGCGAGGACTATGCGGCCACCGATGATGAGCCCGGGGAGGACGCGGAGTTTGTGGTGCGTGCCGCCGAAACCGATAGCGACGACTACCCCGTGGACGAAGACCCGGCCGNNGACGAAGACGACGCCGATGCGGCTCCGCGCACCGCCGCCGACGTGCTGGATTCCGANCCCTACGATCCTCGTGCCGACCTCTCGCACTTCCGCTTCCCCGACGTAGACCTGCTCATCGCCCGCGATAGCGCCCCCGTGGTGGACATGGAGGAGCAGACGGCCAATAAAGACCTGATNGTGAAGACGCTGCTCGACTATAAGATACCCATCGAGCGCATCGAGGCCACCGTGGGCCCCACCGTCACGCTCTATGAGGTGAAGCCTGCCGAGGGNGTGCGCATCGCCCAGATCAAGCGCCTTGAAGACGATATAGCCCTGAGCCTTTCGGCTCTGGGTATACGCATCATCGCGCCCATCCCCGGAAAGGANGTGGTGGGCATCGAGGTGCCCAACCGCGACCCGCAGATCGTGTCGATTCGCAATGTCTTTGCCTCGCGCAAGTTCCGTGAGTGCAACATGCGCCTGCCCATGGCCATGGGTGCCACCATCAGCAACGACATCTTTATTGCCGACCTGGCCAAGATGCCCCACCTGCTCGTGGCCGGTGCCACGGGTCAGGGCAAATCGGTGGGNCTCAACTGCATCCTGGCCTCGCTGCTCTACAAGAAGCANCCGGCCGAACTCAAATTTGTGCTCATCGACCCCAAGATGGTGGAGTTCAGCCTCTACAGCAAGCTCGAACGACACTACATCGCCAAGCTGCCCGACGAGGAGGAGGCTATCGTCACCGACCCGCTCAAGGCCGCGGCCACGCTCCACTCCCTGTGCATAGAGATGGACAACCGCTACCAGCTGCTGCGCCAGGCGCAGGTGCGCAACCTTGAGGAGTACAACGACAAGTTCATGAAGCGTCGCCTCAATCCAGAGAACGGCCACCGCTACATGCCGTATATCGTGATGGTGGTCGACGAGTTTGCCGACCTCATCATGCAGGCCGGCAAGGAGGTGTCGCTCAGCATCGCGCGCATCGCCCAGAAGGCACGAGCCGTGGGNATGCACATGATTATAGCCACGCAGCGCCCTTCCACCGACGTGATCAGCGGCATGATCAAGAACAACTTCCCGGGACGTATCGCCTTCAAGGTGTCGCAGATGGTCGACAGCCGCACCATCCTCGACAGCCCGGGCGCCAACCGCCTCATAGGACGCGGCGACATGCTCTTCAGCCACAACAGCGTGATGACGCGCGTGCAGTGTGCCCTCATCGAAACCGAGGAGGTGGANGCCATCGTGGAGCATATCAACGACCAGATGGGCTACTCCGAGCCCTATCTNCTGCCNGAAATACCNCAGGAGGGCGGAGGCGCCGGCGATATGAGCGGAATGGTGGATCTGAGCAAGCGCGATCCNATGTTCGACCAGTGCGCGCGCTTTATCGTGACGCAGACCACCGCCTCCACATCCATGCTCCAGCGCCGCTTCGGCATNGGCTACAACAAGGCCGGCAAGATCATGGACCAGATGGAAGCGGCAGGNATCGTGGGTCCGGCCTGCGGGGCCAAGCCGCGCGCGATTCTCGTCGANGGAATCACCGTGGAGGAGATTATCAACAACAATGCGTAGTATTTGCGTGTTATAATGTCATGAANAAGCATATTATATTGATATGGCTGATGCTATGGNCCCTCGCAGCCTCTGCTGCCGATACGGCCTCGGGCCTGCTTGAGCAATGCTCGGCGCGGCTGTTCGGCCCTGAGGCCGTGAGTGCGCGTTTCACGCTGCGCACGGTTCAGGGCGAGGAACTCAGCGGCGAGGTGCTCATGGCGCGNGAGAGTTTCCGTCTTTCGTCGCCGGAGCTCAAGATNTGGTTCGACGGACGCACGCAATGGACGGCCCTCGCCGCGCTCAAGGAAGTGAACGTCACGGAGCCCGATGCCGAGGANCTGCTGTCGACCAATCCATTTGCCATCATCTCAGGATATGCAGGGCGCTACAACTGCCGCCTGCTGCCGCTTGCCAAGGGCTCCNGAGCCACCACCGTGCGCGAGGTGGANCTCACTCCGCGCAATGCAGCCGCGAGCGACATCCGCCGTGCCGTCGTGAGCATCGACACNGCCACCCGCTGGCCGCGCCGCATCGTGGTGACGATGGCATCGGGGGCCACAGCCTCGGCCACGGTGAGCCAATGCCGCGAGCTGCCGCGGCAGCCACGCTCGGCCTTCACNTTCAGGCAGGCCGATCTTCNCGGCTACGAAATCGTTGATTTAAGATAATAACTCTCCAAAAAGAATCCAAGAATATGACTCCCACCCACACCAAATGCCTTATCATAGGTTCCGGCCCTGCCGGCTATACCGCCGCCATTTATGCCTCCCGCGCNATGCTCAGCCCCGTAGTGATNGAGGGACCNCAGCCCGGCGGACAGCTTATCACCACCACCGAGGTGGAGAATTTTCCCGGATATATCGAGGGCGTGCAAGGCCCCAANCTTATGGACGACCTGCGCGCGCAGGCNNTGCGCTTCGGTGCCGAGATTCGCTCCGGCCTGGTGTCGAAAGTGGATTTCAGCGGCCCCGTGAAGCACGTGACGCTATCCAATGGCGAGGAATTCACCGCCGATAGCGTGATTATCTGCACCGGCGCCGTGGCACGCTACCTGGGCCTGCCCGACGAGCGCAAGTATCTGGGCCTNGGTGTGAGCGCATGCGCCACCTGCGACGGCTTCTTCTATCGCGGCCGCACGGTGGCCGTGGTGGGCGGCGGCGACACCGCCTGCGAGGAGGCCCTGTATCTGGCCAACCTTGCCGAAAAGGTGTATCTGATTGTGCGCAAGCCTTATCTGCGCGCCTCCAAGGTGATGCAGCAGCGCGTGGCCGATAATCCCAAAATTGAGATTCTCTTCAACACCGTGACCATGGGCCTCTTNGGCGAGGAAGTGGTGGANGGAGCCCANGTGGCCACCCACAAGGGNACCGACAACGAGAGCTTCTACGATATTGCCATCGACGGATTCTTCCTTGCCATCGGGCACCAGCCCAATACCGAGGTATTTCTGGGCGCCGTGGATCTGGACGAAAACGGCTACATAAAGGTGGCCGCCCCCGGCACGGCCACTAATGTGCCGGGCGTGTTCGCCGCCGGCGACGTGGCCGACCCCATATATCAGCAGGCCATCTCGGCCGCCGGCATGGGATGCCGCGCGGCGCTCGATGCCGAGCGCTACCTCATGGAGCGCTGAGGCCCGCAGCCCGTGCCGTCAGGAAATCTTCATCACCTCGGCCTCGAAGCTCTCGCGGTCGATGGCGCGTGATTTCATGCGGTTGCGGTAGGTATAGATGGTGTTGAGCGAGTAGTTGAGCACCTGCGCTATGCTCGAACTGTCCTCGATGCCCAGGCGCATGAAGGCAAGGATGCGCAGGTCGGTGTTGAGCCGTGGCGGCATGGTGGCCTCGAAACGCTCTTCGGGCCTCAGCAGGGCGTTCACATCGTCCACGAATGTGGGATACATGTGCAGGAAGGCGNTGTCAAACACCTCGAAGAACTCGCGGCTCTCCTCTTCTACGAATTTTCCGTTCTTGGCCATGCGGTAGAGGTCTTCCACCTGTCCGGCGCCTATCTTGCGCGTCACCAGTTTGCTGAACTGCTTGAGCTTGTCCATATACACTGAGCATAGGCTCAGAAACTGGCTGATGTAGACCTCCTTGCTGTGGTTGGCCTGGCTCAGGCGCTCCTGCAGCCGGCGCATGCGGCGCATCTCGTGGCGCAGGAAGAGCAGTGTGCCGATAAGCACCACCACCAGCAGCCCCATCACTGCCACGGCCCACATGGCATTGCGCTGCGAGGCGGCAGTCTTGCGGGCGTAGGCCTGCTCGATGTAGGGCAGCGAGCGTGCGCTTTCGAGCATGCGCATCTCGGCTGCGCACTCCACAGCATTTACCAGCGCCGTAGAGAGATAGGCGTAGGCGCGATCGATATCTCCTGCCGTGTAGAGGGCTGCTCCGAGGGCCTGAAGCGACGACACCTCGCGCGTGGCGGCCTGTGTGTCGGCTATGGCCGATTCGGCCAGGTAGTATTGTTGCGTGAGCGTGTCGCCCTCGGTGCGGGCTATGGCGGCCAGGTGGTTGGTGGCACGGGCCCGNGTGGTGTGGTCCACCCCGGGGCGCGAGAGCAATTCGTTGAGCACCACCCGCGCACGCGACTTGTCGCCGTCGAGAAATTCCAGTTCGCCTTCGTTGAAGAGATATTCGTCGGATTCCGGTTTGAGCTTTGCCAGCAGCCGCCGCTGCATGTCGATGGCCAGGCCGGAGTAGGCNGCGTGCAGGTCGGGATAGCGCTCGTAGAAAGCNCCTAAATAGCTATACATCTGCCGGGCGTGGTCGTAGTAGACCTTCATCTGCTCCTNCGATAGCTGCGTGGTGTCCACTTCTGCCAGCTTGCTCTCCGCCTCCTTGAAGAGGCCTGCCAGAGGCAGCAGCGANGCTATGTGCAGGCGTGCTTCCTGCAGCTCGGCGCCGCTGCTCCGGGTTTGCGCCTCGCGCAGGTAGTAGAGAGCCGAGTCGTTGTTGAACCCGGCATAGGCATGNGCCAGTTCCACAAGCGTGGCTTCGCCNTGCATGCATCGCAGGCGCAGGCTGTCGAGGCGTTGCTGGCGGCTTTCGATNTAGTGNGGGCGGTTGNGCAGCTCGCGGTCGAGCCTGCGCAGGGCCTCGTCCACGTCGGCCGCAGTNGCTCCTCCGCCGGGCGAGGCAGTGGCTGCCACGGCGGCAAGCGCAAGCAATATTGCGGCGGCGATAGATCTCATTGAAACAGGGAGTCGATGGAATTATTGTCGATGGTGGCGATCACGCGCAGCCCGTCGGGCGTGTAGGTGGGCGAGGGCAGGCGCAGCAGGTCGGCTGCGAGAGCCTCCATCTCGTCGTCGCTCAGCACGTGGCCGGCCCGCATGGCAGCCGCGCGGGCCAGGGCCAGGGCGGCGCCTGAGCGCAGCGATGCGGGGTCGAGGGTGCCGGTGGTGGCAATCTCGTCGGCCATGGCTGCCAGGGCTTCCTCCACGTTCTTGCCTGCCACCGAGGCCGGCACGGCGTTCACGGCCCAGGCGTTTCCGCCCATGGGCGATATGTCGAAGCCCATTTCGGCCAGCACGTCGGTCATGGCGGCCACGGCTGCCGATTGCGAGGGCGTGAGCTCCACGGTGTCGGGGAATATCAACCGCTGCGACGGTGCTTCGCCGGCGTGGGCAGCCATGAGAGCGGCATAGAGCACGTTCACGTGGGCGCGATGCACGTCGATGAGCATCAGCCCGGTCGAGGCCGGCATGGCTATGTAGCGGCCGCGCAGCTGCATGCAGTGCCGCGTGAGGGCGCCTTCGGCGGCCGGCATCTGCGGCAGCGACGATTGGGCGGTGGAGTCGCCGCCGGTGTCGGGTGCGTCGTTGAGTGCGCTGCCGCGCACCTCGTCGAGGCCGGCGGCGCGTTCGCGCGAGAAGGATTCGTATAGCTTCTGCCAGTCGGAGGGTGCGGCGTGGGTGCGCGCGGTGCCACCCGGAGCGCTGTTGATGCGGCTTTCGGTGCGGGCCTCGGTGCGTGGCTTGGAGGCTTCGGGAGCGAAGGGATTGTAGAAGTCGGCCTCGGCCGGCGCGGGTTCGACGAGTGCCTCCCGCGGGTCGAATGCCGGAATCTCCGGAGCATCCTCCACGTCGAAGTCGATGGCTCCGCTCACGTTGAAGCGCCCCAGGCTCTCCTTGATGGCGGCCACGAGCACGTCGCGGATGATGAGCTCGTCCTCAAATTTGATTTCGTGCTTCTGCGGGTGCACGTTCACGTCGATATTCTCCGGGGCCACCTCAAAGTTTATGAAGTAGCTGGGCTGGGCGTCGGAAGCAATCAGCGGCTGATAGCAGCCCATCACGGCACGGTGAAAAAACGGATGCCGCATGTTGCGGCCGTTCACCCCGAAGAATTGCTGGAATCCGCGCTTCTTTGCCGCCGAGGGCAGCCCGATGAAGCCCGAGATGCGCACGAAGGGCGCGGCCGTGGATATGGGCAGAAGCGCCCGGTCCAGCGATTTGCCGAAGAGGTCGACGATGCGTTGCTTCTCGGATGCGTGCAGCAGCTGGTAAAGGGTCACGTCGTTGCTCACCAGCGTGAAGTCGATATGGGGATTCACCAGTGCGAGGCGTTCAAATTCGCGCAGGATGTGGCCGGTCTCCACGCTGTCTTTTTTCAGGAACTTGCGGCGCCCGGGCTGATTGAAGAGCAGGTTGCGCACGATAAAGTTGCTGCCGGGAGTGGCGGCCACCGGCTCCTGGCCCTCGAAGCGGGAGCCCGAGATGCGCAGGCATGTGCCGTTTTCGTCGCCGGGGCGCATCGTGCGCAGCTCCACCTGCGCCACCGAGGCTATCGAGGGCAGGGCCTCGCCGCGGAAGCCCATCGTGTGCAGCGCATATAGATCGGCTGCTGTGGATATCTTGCTGGTGGCATGGCGCTCAAAGGCCATCCGGGCATCGGCCGGCGACATTCCGCTGCCGTTGTCGATCACCTGAATGAGCGTGCGGCCGCCATCCTTAATCACTATGGTAATGCTTGTGGCGCCGGCATCCACGGCATTTTCCACAAGCTCTTTCACCACCGAGGCGGGGCGCTGGATCACCTCGCCGGCGGCAATCTGGTTGGCCACTGCATCCGGCAGCAGCCGTATAATATCGGGATTCGTACTCATATCGTTGTGGTTGCAAAGTTAGTAAAAATCCCATAATCGGGCACGCCGGCAAAACTGTCAATTGTTAATTAAAGTGAACCGGGATAAACCTTTTCTCTTTCGTGACGTCTTATTAGTGTACAAAACGAAAACAATCAGCTTCAAAAACAAAAATTATTATGAAAAAGAAATTTTCCACCCTCGCTCTCGCCCTCATCGCTGCCGCCGGAATAGGCGTTATGGCTCAGAATCCCGCCCCCGACTGCTGCAAGAAAGGCCACGGCGACAACTGCGATAAAAAAGAGGCTCCCTGCCTCGACCGTGCCCAGGCCGACAGTCTCCGCGCCACCATGCTCTTCGACGGCATCCAGCTCACGCCCGACCAGCAGGCCAAGATCAACCAGCTGCGCGCCGATAAGGCCAAGGCACGCATGGAAGCCCGCAAGGCCGAAAAACAGGCCCGCGCCGATGCCGCCAAGGCCGAAAAGCAGGCCCGCGCCGAGTTCGGCAAAGCCCGTATGGATGCCCGCAAGGCCGAGATAAAGGCCGATCTTGAAAAGATGAAGCAGATACTCACCCCCGAGCAGTATGTGCAGTATCTCGAAAATATGGTCACCTCCGCTCCAGCCCCGGGCCGGATGGATGGCAAGGCTCCCCGCCATGGTCATAAGGATATGAAGGCCGCGCCCGGCCGCGCCGATAAGAACAAGGGAATGCACAAGCAGCATCCCCGTCCCGACAAGAAAAACAAGACTGCCGAAAAGTAAACCATAGTATTTAAAGTGGAAACGTCCTGCCCCTCTCCGGGCGGGACGTCGCATTTTCTACTGTGCCGCATTTTACTCAAGGAGCGGGCACGCCTGCTATATCCCAATAAATACGCCACGCCGCATAGTGGCGGCATGGCGCATCATTGGGCTATTCAACCTGGGGGAATGCGGCTCACATACGGTTCACCGCTCCCATGAAGAGGATTGTGCGCGACGATGCTTCCACAATCATGAACGCGAAAGGATGGTCGAATACCATCTTGGGCTTCAGGAATACCGGGGTGGGAGCGGTTACGAACACCCCCACTAAGGTGGCCGCAGCAGCCTCTGCTCCATCTTCATCAAGCTCCACCACGCATTCGTGCATAATCTTGCCAACACTTACGGGGATATCACACATGTCGGAAACTTGTGCTTTTGTAGCATCAAACACGCGAGTTACACCCATATTTTTATACGCGTCTATAATTTCTTCTGAGCTCATTTTGGCTTTCAACTTCGGCAACTTAATGTCGATCTCAGCATTGCCAAACGCGGGCAACGCCACATGACAAATGCTGGCCATGTCGTGCACGGCATCGGCTGCGCTCTTGCCTCTCTCGGGGAGCGCAAGCACAATGTAGTAAGCATGGTTACCGAAAGGAACAACTGCCACCTGCGTACTACCGGCCTCGGCATAGAATCCTTCCATGGCGCTATGATGCATCATAGGCACCTTAGTGGTACTGAAATCCGAGTTGACAAACGACTCTTCGCGAGTATTTGACTTATTAAATTTGTGAGCCCACACAGATTTGAAATACAGTGCATTGGCAAGCATAAAATCGCCAATGTCGTCAGGACTCACCAGCTTGTCGATATGGCCCGACGTGTTTTGCGAAATCCATCCGTTCACCTCAGCAGCCGCCTGCGCAGGATTTGATACATCATAGGCCTTGACACTCGCGCCCATCACTTCGTCCATCTTTTTAGAAAAAGACGGGAGGAAGGCCAGGCCGCTGCCGTGCCACATAGAGTTGGCTATCTTCACCGTGGTCTTGGGATCAGTTGCGGGCAGCGTGGTGTAGAGCTTGTTGCTTAGGGAGTTCAGGTCGTCGATCGTGGCCCCCTCGCCGGCCAGTACGGCAAGTAATTCATCCTGTGTTTCGTCCGTGGCGCCGTTGGCCACCATCGTCATTGCCATATGTAGGCTGAGGGGAGAAAACACCGTATAAGCATCGTCGGCCCGATAAAGCTCGTCAAACAAGGCATAAGCCGCGTCATTGGACGCCTCAACCGCCTGCGACTCCGCTGCTGTTACGTTTATAACCGTCGGTGGCGTATCGACGCCGCCGGTGCCCTCGGGCTGCTCACTGTCGTCGCTGCACGCGGCGATAGGCACGAGCATTAGGGCGAGAATGGGAAATGTGATTCTTTTCATGGGAGGAGTATTGTTATATTTAGTGAATTGGTTTGTTACCTTTACAAGCATCGCCACTTTGAGCGGCTACGCTTGCAAAGGTAAGTGATTCATTTTGAATTTGCAAACAATT
The DNA here is from genome assembly GCA_014801485.1 of Bacteroides sp. Lineage (GTDB taxonomy): Bacteria > Bacteroidota > Bacteroidia > Bacteroidales > Muribaculaceae > CAG-873. Next base: position 13,506 of record JAAVEC010000020.1, on the reverse strand, counting down.
TGTCGCAAAATTCGGATTAGAGGTGACAGTTGCGGATAAACCTTCTATTATAAACAGTCCGACCTCTGCTTTTTACTTTCGAATGGGGTCGGCAGTTTTTGCAAAAGGATGGATTACGACGAAATATTTGGTATCGATGTTGAAGTTAGAATAGGCGGTCTCTTCCTTTCTGCCATCGTAAGAGTAGGCATTATTGGGGTCGAGGCATCCGATACTGTAGTAGCCGTTGTCCGAGCCGTTCCAGCCCCAGTTTACGTGGTTGTAGTCGGCCCATCTGCTGGATTTACTTATTGTGGTCCAGTTTTTTTGCAGTGGCTTTCTCATTAGTGTCTCGGTAATAATTTCCTGATGGTTAAATCCGTCAATTATAAATGTGTGCCCGTATTTGCTTCCATATTTATCTTTAGCAAACGCGAAGACCATAATCACACCCCTTTGCATATCTCGATATGCGTTAGGCATACCATTGTATATGTCGGAAACTGTTCCATAGTACGCTGTGACGGTATTGTAGGCCGGTTCCAATGCCGTTCCTGTACCCCATGGACTAATAGAATATGTACTATTATTCCGTACTCCCAACGCTTTGCATAGACGAGCCAGCGATGTGTGGCCAGCTTGCGTTGTGCAGCCATCCATCTGCTCTTCATTAGTGCTCTGTTTATGTGCTCTCACTGAAGTCCAATCTATAGCCACCACATTACCATGCAAATCATCAAACTCCGATGGGTATGCAAAGTAGCTGAACACAAGAGCAGTTGCGGTATTTGTACATCCCGAAAGACCATTAGGACAGTAGATTCCCTCCGGAAAACGTTGCCCCCAGTTGTAAGGCGTACGCAATTCGCTCTTATCGTCGTCAACGTATGTTACAGTTCTGTACTCATTTTCACCGGTATTATTAATAGGACCATAGCCAATATCATAATTCCACCGTAAATCTGTAAGACTGTCGCCAATTGCCGGTTTTATATTGGGGGAAATAAGAAATGAATATAACTGATTGAAAAACATGGCGGCTCCCGGGTTTTCGATATCATCGAGCGATTCGATATTGCCGTTTTCAGTAATGGCGAGAACCGGCTCGATATAGGGATTCGCTGCAATCACAGCATATCCACCATTATTTTCAAGGTTTACAACATAGAAAGAGGTGTCGGGGCTTTCGTTCGAGCGACCCTGCTGAGATTTGAACGTGCGCACGTTCTTGATTTCAGGAATCGAGCGTGATTCACCATAGAAATGGTTATACGCATCGAGCGTAAAGTTCACTGCTTCTTCCGGCGTGCGAGCATAGGTGAGTGTCGTCTGAGGCGTGCCCTCGTTCAGCACTGGCAGTTGCGGCTCTTCCTGCGAGCTGCACGCCCAGAGCCCGAAGGCTGCAAGGGCTGCAAAAAGTAATTTTTTCATAATTGGTTTATTTTATTATTTAAATGTTAGAGGTCTTACACAATAAGCATGTCACCTGAGAATTCACCTTCGAACGGAATAAATATTGTGATTGTGTACACGCCGGGCTCAGGGGAAAAATCAATTGTGGGATCGTCTCCCAAGATTTCGCCCTGGAATACTATAGTTCCATAGCTGTTGGATATCGTGACTGATGCGTTCTGCCCCTCGCCAAGAAGGCCCGGCACGATGAAGTGCTCGCCATCATAATATATATTCCAGGAAACGCTTGATTGGCCGGGATGACGTCCGGTTGAAGGGCGCTTTTTAAGTTCCCCAACACTCGGTTGTATTTTGGGCTCGTCTGCACTAATGTAAAGCGCAGCGGCTACTGATAGGAATAAAGAGATAGCTCGTTTTAATATCATTTTTTAGCTTGATTCGTTTTTGCAAAGTTAAGCAAACATAAACCGAAAGCCATATAAAACGATTAAATAAAAATCCCGCCCGCGGCTTGCAAGCTGTTGAATAATAGAATATTGCAATTGTTAACAAATGTAAAATATTCCACTAGAGGTAAAAGCCTGTGATACAACTGCTTATGGTATGACCTGATTCATAGTGTGTTATATGAATTTACTATAGTTGGTGTTGTGCTGAGCGTCATACGCAGCGAGTTTTGATTTCAACCGGTTTTTTGTACGGGAAATTGCTTCAGGTTTTTTTTCAAATAATACTCCAAGCGAGCAATTGGACATTCCTGCAATAACAAATATATAAAACTTTATTTCGTCGTCATTCAGTTTTATCGGGGTAGCCTTCAAGCGAGTGATCAAATTATCGAAGTATTTATTTACCATCCCTTCCATTTTGGAAAACATCCGGGAATCGTCTCGCAATTCGTCAATATGCTTTAAGGCTTCGTGATACACTTTCACTTTTGCATTTGTGGTGATATTACCCTCATAATAGGCATTACATATTTTGTTCAGAAATTCCGACCGGGATGCGAATATCTCTTTCAAAGCGCTTAAGGTCTCTTGAGAACGGACTTTAGCAAGTTCATTCTTAGTATTTGCAAGCTCAAGCTGATAATTAAGTAAATCGCTATTTCTATGAGAAAATTCAAGTTCATCAGATAATCCTTTAATTTGCTGCATGAAAGATATCTCTGCAAAAGCGTGCCTTTTTCGCCGCCATAGTACAAATAGAATCATGCAGATTAATGCCAGGGCGCAAACAATCATGGTGAGTGCGGCATCTTTTCGTTCCTTATGTGCAATTTTAAGGGCTGTAGTCTTCTGAAGCTGATAATGCTGCGTGAGGATGAAGGACGCATCTTGTTTATATAACTCACGCAATGATTCGTCGGTTTCCGTATATAGATTAAGCAATATTCCGAGCGCATTCTCATAATCATGTTCTACCTCGAGGATATTTGCCAGCAGCAAGCGGTTATCTGATTTAATTTCAGATAAATATTCTGCATATTTCTTCGCCTTATTTATATCTCCGTTATAAATATAAGAGATACCTCGAAGCCTTATATCCGCAGGCTCGATATAGGGAAGATTCAATGAGTCAAAAAGTTCGTAATTAGCTTTTGCATTTATATAATCACGCTTGCCGCAATACGACATTCCCATTAGAGAAATTGATTCGGCGATCATCAAGCTGTCGGAATCACGGCTGGCAAGATTGAAAGCCTCCTTGCCATATTTCAACGCCTCATCAAAATTAAGCGCGTTATTGTGCATGCGGGCAAGATCATATACAGCGTATGGTATATAAACCCGTGCATCCGCCCGAGTGAACGCATCAAGCGATTTTTGGGAATAGTGCAATGCTGTCACATTATCGCATACCGCACTATATGCATCTGCCAAATTTCTGTATATTAATCCCAGTTGAGTATCATCCTTCGATTCTGCGGCACGCTCTTCTGAAAATAGAAGATTGATTATGGCGTTGGCATACAGACTATCGTTAAGTTGAAGCAAACCTTTTATATAATAGGTGTGCATGCTCTCCATACTCATATCGGCCGGATTCAGATACCGATTTTCCGCCAACTTGATCATCTCAGTGAAGGTAGAATCGATTTCTTCCCCGGATTTGTGGCGGGCACAGATGGTGTAGAGGGCATGGCGGGCACGGGCGTCGCGCGAGAGGGTGGCCGTGTCGATCGCGGCCAGGATGGAGAGGGCGGAATCGGGGCGGTCGCACATGAGCTCCGAAGCGGCATCGAGGCGGCGCGAAGTGTCGTTGCGCCCGCAGGAAGCTGCCGCGAGGGCTATGAGAAGAGCAAAGAGTATAACCGGTTGTTTCATACGCAAATATACTGCTTTTCGGCCGTCCGGCCAAATGCCGCCCGATAATTCTGCTTCCGCAGGTGCCATTATTGTATCTGGAGGGCCTGCGGCCCGATGTTGTGCTCAAAAGAGCATAACCGCAGGGCCCATAAGTAGCGGAGCGATGCCTGTGCATCGCCGCCACTGCATCGTAGCTTCGCCGCTCGGACAGCCCCGCACCGCTCCCGGGCGCGTCAGTCTTCGCTGAAGTGGCGCAGCACGCGGCGATAGGAGGTGAAGATTTTGCTTTTGCTCACGAAGCCCACGTAGCGGCCGTTGTCCACCACGGGCAGGTTCCAGGCGCCGGTGTCGTCGAAGATTTTCATAACGCGGTCCATGCTCATCCCCACCTCGATGCGCGCCGGGGGCATCGACATGAATTTGCTCACGTACATCTTGCGGTAGAGGTCGGGGCGAAACATGATATTGCGGATCTCGTCGAGCACCACTATGCCCTTGAGCTGGCCCTCGCCGTCGACCACGGGGAAGAGGTTGCGCGAGCTGCGGGCGATGGTGTCGACCATATCCTTGAGCGACATCTCGGGGCGCACGCTCAGGAAGTCGGTCTCGATCACGTTGTCGATTTTCAGCAGCGTGAGCACGGCCTTGTCTTTGTGGTGGGTGAGCAGCTCGCCGCGCTTGGCCAGTCGCATGGTGTAGATACTGTAGGGCTCGAAGAATTTTATGGTGCCGTATGCGATGGTGCTCACCACCAGCAGGGGCAGGAAGAGGTCGTAGCCGCCGGTGAGCTCGGCCGTAAGGAAGATGGCCATGAGGGGCGCATGCATCACTCCGGCCATCACTCCGGCCATGCCTATGAGGGCGAAGTTTTTGGTGCTCAGCACGGTATCGAAGCCTATCATATTGGCCACGAAGGCAAAGAGGAAGCCCGTCATGCAGCCCACGTAGAGCGACGGCGCGAAGGTGCCGCCCACGCCTCCGGCACCGTTGGTGGCCGAGGTGGCGAAAGATTTTGCCAGGATGATGATACCGATGAAGAGCACGATGAACCACGTTTCGTTGCCCTCGCCGTAGAATATGGAACCGTTCACGATAGACGACGGGTCGCCGTTGAGCAGGCAGTTGATGGAGCCGTAGCCTTCACCGTAGAGCGGCGGCAGCAGAAATACCAGGGCCGAGAGGATGGTGCAGCCCACGGCGGTGCGCAGCCAGCGGTTGCGGAATCGCCCGAAGAAGGTCTCCATCATGTTCATGGCCCGGGTGAAGTAGAGCGACACCATGCCGCACACCACTCCCAGCACGATGGCGAAGGGAATCTTGGCCACGTAGAATTCGTCGCTCTGCACGAAGAAGAATTCAAAGTCGTAGCCCGTATAGGCATAGGCGATGGTGGCCGAGGTGATGGAGGCGATGAGCAGCGGCATCACGCTCACGGTGGTGAGGTCGAGCATAAGCACCTCAAGCGTGAAGAGCATTCCTGCGATGGGAGCCTTGAATATGCCGGCGATGCCGGCGGCGGCGCCGCAGCCCACGAGAATCATGAGAATGCGCGGTGAGAGCCTGAACATCGAGCCCAGATTGGAGCCTATGGCGGCGCCGGTGTAGACGATGGGGCCCTCGGCGCCCACCGAGCCGCCGAAGCCAATGGTCACTGACGACGCCACCACGGAGGTGTAGATATTGTGGCGCTTCAGTCGGCTTTTGTTCTGGGAGATGGCGTGGAGCACGCGAGTGACGCCGTGGCTGATGTTGTCTTTCACCACGTAGCGCACGTAGAGGGCGGAGAGCACCACGCCTACTGCCGGCAGCAGGATGTAGAGATAGTTGCCGCGGGCCACGTTGATATGGGTGGTGAGGAGGCCGCTTATGGTGTGTATGAGCCATTTGAGCACCATCGCGGCCAGGCCGGCGAAGATGCCCACGAAGAGGGCCAGCACCAGCACGAAGTTCTTTTCCTTGATGTGGTGCTCGCGCCATTGTATGAAGCGCATGAGGGCGGCGTGCAGGCCGGTGCATTCTTCGGCACCGGGCACTGAGCCGGTGTCCTCGTCGTCGTCGGCAAAGCCGTAGCTGTCGGCGCCCTGATGTGGAGTGGTTGTTGTCATATTCCTTTTCCGGTGATTACCGTGTTGATAGTGTGAAGGAGAATGCGCATGTCGAGGCCGAGTGACGCGTTTTCCACGTAGAGGATGTCGTATTGCAGGCGCTCCACCATTTCGTCCACGCTGCAAGCGTAGCCGTATTTTACGATGCCCCAGGAGGTGATGCCGGGGCGCACCGTGTGGAGCAGCGCCATCTGGGGCGCGCGCTCGGCTATCAGGCGCTCGAAGTGGGGCCGTTCGGGGCGCGGACCCACAATGCTCATCTGGCCCCGAAGCACGTTCCACAGCTGAGGGAGCTCGTCCAGGCGGTATTTGCGCAGAAAGGAGCCCACGCGGGTGATGCGGGGGTCGCCGTCGCTGCTCAGCTGCGGCCCCCCGTGCTCGGCATCTGGACGCATGCTGCGGAATTTAATGATTTCAAACGGGCGCCCGTGCAGCCCCACACGTTCCTGGCGATAAAGCACCGGGCCGCCCGAGTCGAGTTTCACGGCCAGGGCTATGATGCCGTAGACGGGCGCGAGGGCTATCATGGCCAGGGCGCTCACCACCACGTCGCTCAGCCGCTTGAGATTGGCAGTGGCCGGACTCATGCCCGGGGCGCTGATATTGATGAGCGGCTCGTTCACCACCGAGAGCACGCGCGGGCGGTGGGTGAGCACGTTGGCCGAATCGGCGGGCATATACACGTTGCATCCCAGCGGCACGAAGCGTCCCAGCAGTGCCGGGATATCGGCGTGTTCGTCGGCCACAATGATATCGGCCACCTCGCCGGCGCGCACCATCGCCTCTGCCTCGTCGAGACTGATGCAGCCCTCGCCGGAGCCGGCGAATGCCACCACGCGGAAGGAGCTGCCGCCACCGCGCCGTTGCGCGCGGCGTGCCACCTCGCGCGCTTTCTCGCCGCATCCGGCCACGATGGCCGCAGGGATGTCGCATCCGGCCAGCAGGCGCCGTTTGTCGCGTGCGGTGATCACGTGGCGGCCGGCATATACGGGCACTGCCAGCAGCAGCCACAGGATGCCCAGCAGCTGATAGTTGAGCAGGCGCTCGGGGATATCGTCGTTCACGAGCACGGCAAAGTAGATAACCAGCGCCGCCACGGTCGAGACGGCCGCGGTGTTGAGCACATTGTCGACACGGCTTTTATACCTCGGCAGGTTGTAGTAGCCCGATACCGCGTAGAGACCCACGCCCAGCAGCGGCACCAGCAGCTGCCCCAGCAGCACGGTGCCGGAGAGCATGAAATCCGTCGTGCCCGGCCAGTCGACGGGCAGCGAGCGATAGCGCACCAGATTGAAGATGCACCATCCCAGATTGAGCAGCAGATAGTCGCTTATGGCGTAGCGCAGGCGCAGGCGTGTGGTCGTGGTCATGGGCGGAGTATCTTGAAGAGGCCTCCGGCCGAGAGCTTGATCACGGTGGAAGGCCGGCCGGCTGCGGGAGGGGCGTCGCGCGGGTCTACGATAGCATCCACGGCTTCCACAATCTCGGGCGAGAGCTCGTCGATGCTCCGCGGGGCGGGCCTGCCGCTGATATTGGCCGATGTAGATACCAGTGGCTTGTGCCAGCTGCGGAATATGGGCAGCGGCACCACGCGCACCCCGGCCGAGCCGTCCTCGGCCAGCAGCTCCGGTGCCAGGCCGCGCGGAGAGTCGTACACAATCGTGAGCGGCTCCACGGCAGCCTCCAGCAGCTGATAGCCGGCATCGGGGATGTCGTCCACCCATCGCTCAAGCATGGCCACGCTCTGCACCAGGGTGATGAGGGCCTTGGCCTCGGCGCGTTGCTTGATGGCGAAGATACGGCGCACGGCATCGCTGCGCGTGGCGTCGCATCCTATACCCCACACGGTCTCGGTGGGGTAGGCTATCACGCCGCCGCGTGCAAGCACGGCGGCAGCCTCGGAGGCACTGATGATTCGGGGGGCAAGGTCAGCGTATCGCATCATTCTTTATGGTGTTTTGAAGCGCGGCGGCATGGCGGCGGAAGTCGCGCGAGCCCAGGTAGGCCTCGATACTGTCGGCATGGGCGCAGCGGTGCAGGTCGGTGCCCACGTAGTCCACGAGTTTCTGTTCGATGAGCATTTCGGCCGTGCGCTTCTCGTCTTTGCCGTAGTGGCCGGCAAGGCTCAGGAGATTGATCTGGAAGCGCGCGCCGGCATCGTGCAGGGCGCGGTAGCGCGAGGGAGCGGTGCGGTAGTAGTGATAGCGCTCGGGGTGCACGAGGATGGGCACGAAACCGTCCATCTGCAGGTCGAATACCAGCTGCTCTATGCCCATGCGCTCCTGCATGAAGGAGTTCTCGATGAGCAGGCGGTTGCCGGGAAGGGTGAGGAGAATACCGCGGCTGCGGTGCTCGTCGAAGAGGTCGTCGAGGCGATACTCGGCCGAGTTGCCCAGCTTCAGGCCGTTGCCGGCGGCGTCGAGGGCATCCTGGAGCGAGGCACGGGCCCGGGAGATGGTCTCGGGAGTGTTTTCAAAGGTGTTGCGCGTGACGTGGGGCGACGCGAATATGCGTGTGATTCCCCAGCCCTGCATGCGCTCCACCAGCTGCACCGACTCCTCCACGGATTGGGCACCGTCGTCGATGCCGGGAAGGATGTGGCAGTGGATATCGGTGCCGAACCACAGCTTCGGCGTCTCTTTTTTACTGAAGAAATTGAACATCCTGAATCAGAATTTAAATGTGGCGCCCACGAGGCCGTGCACGCCCTGCGAGGGCACGCCCGGGATTATATCGCAGCGCTTGCCCGTCAGATTCTCGCCGCGGGCGAATACGTCGAGAGCCTCGCTCACGCTGAAGCGCGCGCCGAAGTCGAGCTTGCTCAGGCTCTTCATGCTCCTGAGCACGGGCGTGGCGCTTTCGTCGGCAAAGAACAGCTCGGAGGCACGGCGGCCGGAGCGCAGCTCGTAGGCGGCCGTGAGCTCCAGCCGGTCGATGGGCCGCACGGAGGCCTCGGCCTTCACTGAGGTCTTGGCCCGGTCGCGCCACAGATACCATGCGCCGTTGCGGCTGTTGGGCGCAAACTCGGCCGTGGCGCTCACGCTCACGACGTCGCGCCAGTCGTAGGAAGCGCGCAGTCCCACGTGGGCACCGCTGATGTCGGCGGCGGCGAAACCGCCCCCGAAGCCTTCATCCTCGCTGCTGCCGTTGGCCGTCGTGTAGTAGCCGTTGATCATCAGCCAGTCATTGGCCTTGGCCCAGCCGCCGAAGATTTCCACGGATGCACCGGCAAAGGGGCCTATGTTCACTCCGGCCTCCACCACTACGGGCACGTGGCTGCGGCCGTAGCGCACGCCGGTGGGCGCAAAGGGCGTGATGTCGAATATCGAGCGCTCGCTGTTGAGCACTTCGCCACCGCCGGCGCGCGCATATACCGATATGGCGCGTGCCGAGTAGCTGAGCAGCACGTCGGGAGCCACGTGCAGCGTCTTGCCTTCGCCGCCGGTGGCTATGTCGATGCGGGCACCCAGCTTCACGGAAGCCCCGGAGTTGCCTCCGAAGGCATAGTAGGGCGTGGCCGATACGAGGCCGATGGTGCCGGCCGCCGTTTCCAGGCGGGGATAGCTGCCGGTATAGACTGCGGGGCGCGATAGCATGTCGGCCTTGAGTTCGAGTCCCAGGCGGCTGTGGTTGTGGCGGTCGCCTATGCGGCCTATTACGCCCAGAGCCGCGCCGTAGCGCAGCTCGGTGCCGTCGGGCCGGGCTCCTGCTCCAAGAAGTTCCTTGCGGGGAGAATAGCCGAAGGTGTGCAGGAATGCGTCGGCGTGGTAGCCCACGCGGCCTGCGCGGCCATACCAGGCCACATCCACATCGGCCATGCCCAGCGTGCGGTAGGGGTCGCCCTCGGGCGAGTTCACTCCTCCGAAGCCATAGGAGGCCGAGGTGGTGAGCACTCCGGCGTGTCCGAAGCGATGGTCGAAGTTGGCGCCTATCGTTCCTATATTATAGCTGAGTTTATCGGGACAGGAGTACTCGTCGGGTGCTTTGTAGGACGTGCCGTCAAATTGTCCCCACAGCCCCAGACGGGTGTCGGCGTTGCGCAGGATATCGTAGCCGGCCGAGACGGCGAGATTGTAGACCGGGAAATATCCCAGCGTGGCATAGCCGCGGTAGGGCGAGAGGGCAAAGGTGTCGGCCCAGGCTGCCGGTGCGAGCACGGCTGCCGAGCGAGTCACGGTGCCCAATCCTGTGTATTCGGCCATGTCGAGGCGCGCGGGCTCGATAGTGGCTGCTGCAATCGAGGGATGCACCGATGCCGGGCGCGTGGCGGCGCGCTCGGCGGGCACCACGGTGCGGTCCACTGTGATTTCGGTGCTCAGGTTCTGCGCCGATGCCGATGCTGCGGCAAAGAGCAGGAGATATGCGGTCTTTTTCATTTCAGTCGGCTGTCTATCATTTCAAAGATATCGGTTTCGTTGCCCGGATAGTTTTCGCGCAGGGCCTTGATGTATTCGCGAGCCTCGAAGGTCTTGCCCTCGGCGGCATATACGTCGCTCAGCACTATGAAGCCGCGGGCCAGCCAGTAGGCGTGGGGCGTGCCGCTTCCGGTGAGAGCGTCGGCTGCCGCACGTGCCTCGGCGGTGTGGCCGTCGTCGAGCAGGCTCTGTGCCAGGTAGTAGGCGGCTTTGGCACCATATACATCGTCGGTGTGGCCGGCGATGCTCCGCCACTGCTCGCGGGCTTCGGCGCGGTGGCCGGTGGCCTCAAGCGCACTCCCCTTCGAGAAGATGGCCTCGTTGCGGTTCTCGGCGCCCGTCGTCGACGATGCCAGCAGGTCGTCGGCGGCACGGAGCACCAGCTCGAAGTCGCCCGTCTCTCTGCCCACGCGCATGATACCGAGGCGGGCGGCGTTGAGGCGGGATGCCGTGGACGCACGCTGCTCCAGCTCGCGCCATGCGCGCAGGGCAGCCTCGCCGCGACCGGCCTCGTAGTCGGCCTGCGCCTTCACCAGCAGGGCGCCTTCGCTTGCTGCATTATCGGGGAAGGCATCGGTCAGGGCGGTGGCGCAGCGGTAGGCAGCAGCCTCGTCGCCGGCGGCGAGGTAGTGCTGCATCAGGCCCTCAAGAGCCCGGGCGCGGTGGGCTCCTTCAGGATAGTCGGCCAGATATTTTTCCATGCGCGAGGCATTGCCGTCGGCCACCAGGGCGCGGTCGGCGGCCTCGAAGCTCAGCCGGTCGGCCTCGGCCACGTCCATCTTGGGCGCGTTGTCCACGCCGGCCAGGAAGGCCATGTACTGGTCGAGGGTGCCGTCTTCCGCGGCGAGCCGTTTCATGGCCTCCGATGCCTCTATGGCCTCGCCGCTTGTGGGGTAGGCCGTGATTATTTCCTTATAGGTCTCCACAGCCTGCTTGCGGCGCCCGGCGTTGAGCAGCGTCTGGGCCAGCTGCAGATGGCCCTTGCGGCCCTGTGCGGTGCTGGGATAGGTGGCCACGAGCATGCGGTAGGTGGCAATGGCGTCGTCGTTGGCCCCGGTCTGTATCTGGCTCTCGGTGGTCTCCAGCATGGCGTCGGGCACGAGGGCCGACGACGGGAAACTCTCCATCATCTGTGCCAGCGTGGCAATCTTGGCCCGGTGGTTGCGGCGGTAGCCCTGCATCACGCCCTTCTGGAAGAGCGAGTAGTCGCCGGCGGCAGGGTAGGTGGTATAGGCCTTGTCGTAGTATTTCTCGGCTGAGTCAAAGTCGGAACGGTAGTAGTACGTGTCGGCCAGGCGGTTATAGGCATCGGCCACCACCTCCGCTGCGAGCGTGCCCGGGGCCGAGGTCACGTGCCCGAAGTTTGTGGCGGCATCTTCGTAGCGCTTCTGGGCAAAGCGCGTGTAGCCCAGGTCGTAGCGTGCCACGGGCAGGTTGGATGCCGAGGCCGGGGCGCGGCGTATATAGTCGAGCAGCGCAGTGGCGGCGGCATCGTAGTCGCCGGTGCGATAGAGTGCCTCGCCCAGTGCCAGACGGTTTTCGCGCGCCATTTCCGGCGAGGCGTAGGAGGCCAGACCGTCGGCCTCGCGCAGCAGCGGCAGGGCCGATGCGCCGTCGCCGGCGGCGAGCTGCCGCGAGCCCAGGGTATAGAGGATGTGCTGCTTGGCCCCCAGCACGCGCTGCGAGGGACGGCTCATGCGGTTGATGCTGGCCAGGGCGTGGTCGTAATCGTTGTCGGTGAGATAGCCGGTGACGATATAGTCCTGCACCTGCCCGGCACGCGGGCTGGAGGGGTAGCGCGTGAGGAATTGCTCAAGCGTGGCCACCGAACTGCCGAAGGGCACGCTTCCACCCTGCAGGCCGGCCACGGCATAGTTGTAGAACGCCGTCTCCTGCACCTCGGGATCGAAATCCATGCCTGCCGCCCGGTCAAAAGCCAGGAGCGCGGCGCGTGTGTCGCCCGTGTGCATCAGGGCCTGGCCTATGTAGAGATAAGCGCTCTGGGCCATGGCGTCGGTGTCGTCGGTGGCAGCCTTGAGGTGGGCGATGGCGTTGTCGAAGTCGCCTTCCTCGTATTCGGCGCGGCCCAGGATATACTGCGCCGACGGCAGCGGCTCCGCGGTGCTTGCGAGATAGCGCCGCAGATAAGGAATGGCCTCGTCGGGCCGGTCGAGGCAGAAGAGCGATTCGCCGGCGATTCGCTCGGCCTCGGCGCGGAAAGATGCCGGAGCGTCGTTGCGCCGCAGCAGGTTGCGGGCCTCGTTCAAGGCCTTGTCGTAGCGCTTGTTGCGGTAATGGATCTGTGCCAGATAGTAGGGCGCCATATTGCCCGGCGCCACGTTCGACGCTGCCGCCGAGAGCAGTTTTTCGGCCTCGGCGTAATTGCCGCGGACATAGGCGATGTAGCCGCGGTAGAATCGGGCGGCCGCGCCATACTCCTTGCTGCCGAGCAGACCGGCGAATATGCCGTCGGCCTCATTCAGGTCTCCCACCTGCATCAGGCAATAGGCCATGCGGTAGTCCAGGTCGTCGCGCAGCGAGAGATTCAGCGCATCGCGGTCCACGAGCCTGTAGGCCGCCAGCGCTTCGGGATAGCTGCGGGTGAAGAGGCAGTCGGCCACGCCCATAAGGGCTTCCTGGCGATGCACCGAGTAGGGGTAAACGGCGATAAACCGCTTGAAATGCGTCATGGCCGCCGCGCCGCTGTTGCCGAAGGCAGCCCGGGCCAGGGCCCAGTCCACTTCTTCAAGCTGGTCGGGCGTGAGACCCTGCCGGTCGATATGCCCCAGTTGGTCGATTGCTCCCGTGTAGTTTCGGGCGTCGAGCATTTCCAGGCCGCGAGCCATGTAGCCGTTGTTGCCGGGATTGTTCACGCCGGCTTGCGCAGCCAGAGCCGAGGCTGCCGCAATGAGCGATAATATTGTGGTTCGTTTCATAGACAATACACAGCTGTGGTATTTTATGCAAAAATACTAATTTTCGTTGTAATGCAGCCTATGAATCGATTTTTTTATTTGAAGCCGGTGCGAATCAGAGCTTCCGAAGATGCAATTTGTAGGTTACAGATATATTGGGCACTTTATTGGGCACTTTATTGGGTACTTTATTGGGCAATGTGGCTCAAGCTGAAATCACGATGCATTAGTACATTAGTAAAAGTACGGAGGGTGTTGCAGAACTACCTCACAACAATGACAAAAGCCTCAACTTTCACAAGCTGAGGCTTTCTTATGTCCATAAAATTTTGTAATTTTATGGTGTTCAACAAAATTGTAATACAAAGTT